>CAXULX010000001.1:0-161247 GCA_964252005.1 uncultured Acetobacteraceae bacterium
GATGAAGGCGTTCATGATGCCCCACACCGTGCCGAACAGCCCGACGAAGGGTGCCGTGGCACCGATGGTGGCCAGCACGCCGGTGCCGCGCCCCATCATGCGCCCGGCGCCCGCGACCAGCCGCTCCAGCCGCCAGGCCGTGCGCTCCTTCACGCCCTCCTTGTCCATCGCGTCCGCCGACGCCGCAACCTCCTGCCGAGCGGCGTGGACCAGGGCGCCGCACGCGCCTTGGGCCGGGGCGAGCCGCCGTCCCGCCTCCTCCAGGCTGCCAGCCGCCCCGAGCGCGGCGAGCCCGGCCCGGGTGCGGCGGCCCGCGATGAATAGCTCCACCCCTTTTGCCAACGCCACCGTCCAGGTCAGCACGGACGCGAAGGCCAGCCCGGCGATGACGGCCTTCACCACCCAGTCCGCGCTGGCGATCATGCCATAGGGCGAAAGGTCCTGCGGCAGCGCCGCGCCGGGCCGCGCGTCGTGCGCCCGGGCGGCCCAGGACGCCAACAGCATGGGTGCGAGGGCGACGGCGCAAGCGGGCCACCCCCCAGCGAGGCGGCCCGTGCGGGATCGGCGGTCGAACCAGGCGGCGTGGGACATGGGGGCGCTTCCAGATGGCCGGGGTCCATCGCACAACATGACATGTTGTATCAAGCAGCATCCCGCCGGCCGGTGCCCTCGATCAAAGTCTTGACCCCAGTGTCATAACTCAATGCATGAACACGTGTTCATAGGTTGGTGCATGCTGACAACGGATCAAACCAGCGAGCTTGCCGAGATGTTCCGCCTGCTGGGCGAACCCAACCGGCTCGGCATCGTGGCGAACTGCCTGGATGGGCCGTTGAGCGTGGGCGAACACCTCACCGAGCCGCATGAGCACGATGACGACATCAAAGCCGAGCCAGGAGAGACACCATGACCGTGACCATCAACCAAGTGAAATGCGCCGACGTGGAGAAGGGCGAGAAGCGGGACAGACGGCGTTCCAGCCGGCTGGCCCGCTGATCAGCCCGGCCACCCCTTCATACAGCCCACCTCGTAGGTCGCGCCGTCCCGATGCTCAGAGGCACGGGACGGCGCCCTCCCCCGTCTTGCATGTGCCGCAGATGCCCGTCAGCTCGACCGTGCGCTGATCGAGCGCGAAGCCGAGCCGGTGGCCCAGCCGTTCCGTCGCCACTTCCGTCCGCTTGTCCTCCGCCTCAACGACGGCGCCGCACTGGCGGCAGATCAGGAACTGGACGGCGTGGGGATGCTCCGGATGGTCGCAGGCGATGAAGGACCGGGTGGTCTCCAGCCGGTGCACCAGGCCGTGCTCCACCAGGAAGTCGAGGCAGCGATAGACGCTGGCGGGGGTGACGGACGCATCCTCCGGCCGCAGCAGGTCGCGCAGCTCGTAGGCAGAGAGCGGGCGTCTGCCCTCCACCAGCTTGCCCAGCACGGCCCGGCGCTGGCGCGTCATCCGCCCGCCGCGCTGCCGGCAGATCGCCTCCAGGCCGTCCAGCAGGCCGTCATCGGGCATGGCGGTCATGGCGGGTTCCTCATCACGGTCGCACCTCCATCAACGGCCCCTGCGCTTGAGCCTCCCGTTACTTGGCGTCGCCATGCCTCGCCCGCCATGCCCAGGGTCTCCCTAAGGCAAGGCGGCCCGCAACGCGGCGAGGCAGCGCGCCACGTCGGCCTCGTTGGCCCAGACATGCGGGCTGAGCCGCAGCCCGCCCAGCCGGTCGCTGGCGAAGACCCGGGACTCGCGCAGCCGCTCGATCAGGTCCTCCGGCAGACCGCCGGGCACGCGCAGGCCGAGGATGTGCGGGCAGCGCAGCGCGCGCGGCGGGACGGAAAGGCCCATGGACGCCGCGCCCTCCGCCAGCAGGTCGGTCAGCAGCCGCAGCCGCGCCGCCACGGCCGGCACGCCCCAGCCGGCCACCATCTCCATCCCGGTCGCGGCCATCGGCAGCGCCACCCCGTCGCGGCACTCGCCCTTGTCGTAGCGCCGCGCCCCGGTGGCGGGAGGCTGGTTGCCGGCGTTCTCCTCCAGGGGCGAGCCGTCCTGCCGGTGCGGCGCGGCATACAGGAAAGCGAGGCCGTAGGGGCCGAGCGTCCATTTGTAGGTGGGAAACGCCAGGAAGTCGGGCCGCAGCCGGGACACGTCGAGCGGCGCCGCGCCCACCGCCTGCGTCGCGTCCACCACCAGCGCGGCGCCGGCGGCGCGCACCGCCGGGGCGAGGCGTTCGAGGTCGATCACTAAACCGTCGGACCAATGCAGCGGCGTGAGCGTCGCCACGGCCAGCGGCGCCGCCCCCGGCCGGGCAATCGCGTCCAGCAGCGCCGCGGTCCAGTCCGCATCGCGCGGCCGCGGCACGATGTCTACGGTCAGGCCGCGCTCGGCGGCCAGCCGGTCCCAGGCGTGGCATTGCGAGGGGAACTCGTCGGCGACGCGCAGGATGCGCCCGCCCGGCGCCAGCGGAAGGTTGCGCGCCGCGGTGGCGATGGCGTGGCTCACGGAGCCGACGATGGCGATGTCGTCCGCCGCCGCGCCGATCAGCCCGGCCGCCGCCGCCCGCGCCCGCTCCGCCCAGGCGGCGTCCGCGTCGCGGGGATGCGCCCAGGGCCGGCTTTTCGCCAGGATGCCGGCCTCCCCCGCGGCGCGCACCGCGCAAGGCAGCGGCGCCCAGGCGGCGGCATCGAGGTAGCTGACGTCGTCCGGCAGCTCGAACACATGGCGCTGGCAGGCGAGCGGCTCGGCCGTGCCGACGGCGTGCACGGCCCGCGCGCTCAGGCCAGGTCCAGCACGGCCAGGACCCGGCCGATGCGGCGCTGCGCGTCCTCGGGGAGCGGCAGGATCGGGCGGGGCGGCGCGGCCCGGCACAGGCCCAGGAGGTTCGCCGCCGCGTACATGACGCGCAGGCTGCTGAACTCGGTGAACAGGTCCCAGAGCGGCCGCAGCCGCGCGTTCAGCGCCCGGGCACGGTCCGCGTGCCCGGCCTCCACGGCGGCGACGATCTGCACGCAGGGCGCCGGGAACAGCCCGGCAACGACGCTGTACCAGGCGTCCCCTCCGGCCAGCATCGCCTCCGTCGCGTGCCAATCCACGGCGTAGCCGATGGAGAAGCCGGGGGCCGCCGCGTCACGCAGCGCGCGGAGGCTGCCGGGCAGAACGCTGGCGTCCGGGGCCGGGTTCTTCACCGCGGCGATGTGCGGAACCCGGCTCAGGCGGGCGATCAGGTCGCTGCTGAACGTGAAATGGGTCGTGCCGGGATTGTTGTAGATACACAGCGGCAGGCCGACCGCCTCCGCGACGGCCGCGAAGTGCGTGAACACCTCCTCATCCGTGAGCGGCGTGTAGGAAACCGGCGCCAGCAGGACGGCATCGGCCCCGGCGCCCTTGGCATCCTGCCCGAGGCGCACCGCCTCGTCGGTCCGCAACGCGCCGATGCCGACCAGGACCGGCACTTGCCCCTGCATCTCCTCCACCGCGGCCTCGACAGCCCGGCGCCGCTCCTCGCGCGTCAGGTACTGGTAGGACCCGGTGCTGCCCAGGAGGCCGATGGACCCGACCCCCGCATCCACCAATCGCCTGAGCAGCGGCCGCAACGCGCCGGCATCGACCCGGCCGTGCTCGTCGGCCGGGGTGATCGGGAATGCGGACAGACCGTGAAATAATGCCATGGGATAGCGGGGTTATCGCAAACCGGGCGCGTGATCCACCGGCTTCTTCAGCAGCCGGGGCGGTCCGGGAACACATGGGCCTGCCCCTCCAGCGCCAGCCGGACGACGGCGCCCGCGGACAAGGCGTCGCTGCTGGGAACCCGGACCAGCATCCGGCTGTCCGGGGCCGGCCCGGTCAGCAGGCGGACGGTGCACAGGCACACGGCGCCGCCGAAGTCGATGTCCAGGATCTCGGCGAAGCTGCCGCCGTCCGGCCCGGCCGCCGCCTCGGCGGGTGCCACGGGGTGCAGCGAGACCTGCTCCGGGCGCAGCATGATCGTGGCCGGGCCGTCCGCGTGCGCACCGACGGCGGCGCGGCCCAACGCACAGGCCGCTTGGCCGCCGGCGAGCCGGGCCGGCAGGATGATGGCGTCGCCCAGGAACTCCGCGATGGCCGGGTCCGCCGGGCGGCAATACAGCTCCTGCGGCGTGCCGACCTGGAGCAGGCGGCCGCCGCGCATGACCGCGACCTGGTCGGCAAAGGACAGCGCCTCCGCCTGGTCATGCGTCACCAAGATGGTCGTGATCCCGGCGGCGGCCAGCAGCGCCGCCACCGCCTTGCGCGTGCTGACCCGCAGCGCGGTGTCGAGCGCCGAGAACGGCTCGTCGAGCAGCATCAGCCGGGGTTGCCGGGCCAGCGCGCGGGCCAGGGCGACGCGCTGCTGCTGCCCGCCCGACAGCTCGTCCGGCCGCCGGGCGAGCATGGCCGCGCCGAGCCCCACGAGGTCCATCAGCTCCATGATCCGCCCGGCCCGGCCGGGCGCCCGCCGGGGGAGGCCGAAGCCGATGTTCTCGGCAATGCTCAGATGCGGGAACAGCGCGCCGTCCTGGGCGACGACGCCCACGCCCCGGCGGTGCGCCGGCATCGCGGCGGCGCCATGGGCCAGCACGTCGCCCGCGAGCGTCACGCACCCGGCGTCGGGCGCCTCGAACCCGGCGATGATCCGCAGCAAGGTCGTCTTGCCAGAGCCGGACGGCCCGACGATGGCGGTGCGGCTGCCGAGCGGCACGCTGAGATCGACGCCGTCCAGCGCCGTGGCCGGCCCGTACCGCTTGCTCACCGACCGCAGCGCCAGGAAGCTCATCGGCCGGCGGCGCGCTTCGACTGCGTGTGGAGCAGCCAGGTCAAGGGGAGCGAGAACAGCACCATGAGCACCGCATAGGGTGCCGCGGCGGCGTAGTCGATCTCGGTGCTGTAGGACCAGAACAGGGTCGCGAGCGTCTGGGTGCCGTTGGGGGCCAGCATCATCGTCGCCGTCAGCTCGTTGGTGATGCCGAGCGAGACCAGCGCCAGCCCGGCCGCCGCCCCCGGCGCCGCGAGGCGGACCGTCGTCGCCCACAGCGCCCGGAGCGGCGGGCGGCCGAGGCTGCCGGCCGCCTGCTCCAGCTCGACCGGCGCCTGGGCGATGCTGGCGCGGAGGCTGAGGATCGCGCGCGGCAGGAACAGCAGGGCGTAGGCGATCAGGATGGTGAGGACCGATTGGTAGAGTGGCCGCGCCACGCGCACCGTGACGGTGACCAGCGCCAGCGCCACGACGACCCCGGGCAGCGATCCCACCACGTAGTTCCCGGCCTCCAGCGCCCGTTGCAGCCGGCCGGGCGCGCGGATCGACAGCCAAGCCATAGGCACCGACGCCAGGATGGTCAGCACGCCGCCCAGCCCGGCCAGCAGCAGCGTCTGACCCAACGCCGCGCCGATCTCGCCCATCCGCCAGACCCCCGCCCCGCCCGCGATCAGCCAGCGGCCCAGGGTCAGCAGCGGCACGCCGAGCGACAGCGCGGCGACCACGGCCGGCAGCAGCAGGCACGGCAGCGCCGCGCGGCCCAGGCGGCGGCGCGCCGGCCGCCGCGCCGCGCCGGCGCCGACCCTGGCGTAGCGCGCGCCGCCGCGGATGCCGGCCTCCAGTGCCAGCAGGCCCAGGCAGCAGACCACGAGCACGCCCGCCAGCATGTTCGCGGCCGGCCCGCTGTAAGCGGACTGGAACTGGTCCACGATGGCGGTCGTGAAGGTGTCGAACCGGATCATGCCGTACAGGCCGTACTCGGCCAGCAGATGCAGCCCGATCAGCAGGGAGCCGCCGCACAAAGCGAGCCGGAGTTGCGGCAGCACCACGCGCAGGAACACCTGCCACGGCGGCAGGCCCAGCGACGCCCCGATGTCCTCAAGCCCCGGGTCCAGCCGCCGCAGCGCCGCGACGACGGGCAAATAGAGGAAGGCGAAGTAGGCGATCACCGAGATCAGCACGCCCGCCGGCAGGCCGTGCAGCCCCGGGGCGACGGTGATCCAGGCGTAGCTGTGGACGAACGCCGGGACGGCCAGCGGCGCCACGGCCAACCACGCCCAGAGCCGGGCGCCCGGCAGGTCGGTCCGCTCGGTCAGCCACGCCAGCGCGACCGCGAGGATGGCGCAGAGCGGCACCGTCGCCGCGACGAGCAGCACCGTGTTCACCAGCAATTCGCCGACCCGCGGGCGGAACACCAGCGCGGAGAGGGTCGCCCACCCCGTCTGCACCGCGACCCATCCGACGAAGCCGAGCGGCAGCAGGGCGGTCGCGGAGACGAGGAGCGCCGCGCCGGCGATCCCGGGCGCCGCCCCCTGCCCTGGCTTGGCCCAGGTCACGCGGTCAGAGCAGCCCCGCCGCGGTCATCAAGTCGGTGACCTTCTGGCTGTTGAGCTTCGCCGGGTCGATCTTCGGCGCCTGCAGCTCTTCCAGCGGCACCAGCGCCGGGTTGGACGCGGCGCCGGTCCCCACCGCGTATTCGAAGGAGTCGCCGGTCCGCAGGATGTCCTGGCCCGCCTTGCCCGCGATCCATTTCAGGAACATCAGCGCCTCGGGCGCGTGCCTGCTGGTGGCGAGGACGCCGGCGCCGGAGATGCTGACGAAGGCGCCGGGGTCCTGGTTGCGGAAGTAGTGCAGGGCGGACTCGTTGCTGTTCTCGCCCGTCTTCGCCTGGTCGCCGAAGAAGTAGTAATGGTAGATCACGGCGCCCTCGGTCTGACCGGCGTTGACGGCCTTGAGTGCGGTACCGTTGCCGCGATAGGCCGTGGCGTTCGCCTTCATCGCCTTCAGCCACCCCAGCGTCGCCGCCTCCCCCTTCAGTTCGAGCATGGCGCTGACGATGGCCTGGAAATCGGCGCCGGTGGGCGAGGCGCCCCAGCGGCCCTTCCAGGCCGGACCGGCCAGGTCCATGATCGAGGCCGGCAACTGCGCGGTGGTCAGCTTGCGCTTGTTGTAGGCGAACACGGTGCTGCGGGCGGCGATGGCGATCCAATGTCCGCTGGATGGCCGGAACGCCTCGGGCACCTCCTCCGTGACGTCGGCCGGCAGCTTGGCGAACAGCCCGGCATGATCCACGAGCGCCATGGCCGGGGAGTTCTCCGTCAGGAACACGTCGGCCGGCGAGGCCGCGCCCTCCTGCACGATCTGGTTGCCCAGCTCGGTGTCGCTGCCGTTGCGCAGCGTGACCTGGACCCCGGTCTCCTTGGTGAAGGCATCGGCCCATGCCTTGGTCAGGCTGGCATGCTGCGCGTTGTAGACGACGATGGGGCCGCCGGCCGGCTCCGCCGCGCCTTGGGCCGACGCCGCGGCCGGGGCGCCGAGCAGGGCGGCGACCGCCGCGAGGCCGGCGATGACCGTCTTGAAACTTCTATACATGAAACCGCGTTCTCCTGGCCACCCGTTCGATGGGCTGCAAGTAAGAACTATTCGCAGTCACGTCCACCGCGCCGATGCAAATAAGTCTCCGCCGCGTCGAGCGGATGTGGGGGGACCGCCGGGCTGCATGGGCCACAGGATGCATGGGCGTGCGGCGCCGGAGGACTTGCCCGCCCGGCTCTGAGTATGATAATCATTCTCAACTCCTTGGGTGATGCCATGCTGATTGCGTTCCTGATCATGCTCCGCGAAGGGATCGAGGCCGCGCTGATCGTCGGCATCGTCGCATCCTACCTCAGCCAGACCGGGCGGGCGCGGATGCTGCCGCTCGTCTGGTCGGGCGTGATCCTGGCGAGCGCGCTCTGCCTGGCGCTCGGCGTCGGGCTGGACCTCGCCAGCGAGGAGTTCCCGCAAAAGCAGCAGGAGCTTTTCGAGGGCATCGTCGCCCTGGCCGCCGCCGGCATCCTCACCTCCATGGTGTTCTGGATGCGCAAGGCCGCGCGGTCCATCAAGGCACAGCTGCACGACTCCATCGACGCGGCGCTGCAACCCGGCGGCTCCAGCCTGGCGCTGCTGGCCATGGTGGTCCTCGCCGTCGGGCGCGAGGGGCTGGAATCGGTGTTCTTCCTCCTGGCGACCTTTGAGCAGAGCGCCGGGCCGAGCGTGCCGGCCGGGGCGATCCTCGGCCTCCTGGGCGCGGTCGCGGTGGGCTACGGCATCTACCGCGGCGGCGTCCGGCTCAACCTGCGCGCGTTCTTCCGCTGGACCGGCCTGTTCATCGTGTTCGTGTCGGCGGGGCTGCTGGCCTCCGCCGTTCGGGCCTTCCACGAGGCGGGGCTGTGGAACGGGCTGCAAGACCCGGCCTTCGACCTCAGCGCAGTGCTGCCGAACGACAGCGTGGCCGGCACGCTGCTGTCGGGCCTGCTCGGCTACAACGACACGCCCACGGTGGGCGAGGTCGTGGTGTACCTGGCCTACCTCGTCGTCACCCTCGCGCTGTTCACCGCCGGCCGGCGGCAGCCGGCGCGCGCCGCCATCCCATCGTCCCCTCTCCAGAGCAGAGACCCCGCATGACCCCATCCCTCACCTTGTCCCGTCGGCTGTCCGTCATGGCGGCGGCGGCGCTGCTCGGCCTCGACGTGACCTCCGCGTCGGCGGCCGACAAGCCCGTCGCCCCGGTCGGGGTGACCGTCACCGACAAGGGCTGCGTGCCCGCCCGCTTGACCGTGCCGGCGGGCAAGACGGCGTTCCGCATCAAGAACGACAGCCACCGGGCCCTGGAATGGGAGATCCTGCAGGGCGTCACGGTCGTGGCGGAGCGCGAGAACATCCTGCCGGGCTTCGCCCAGACGCTCACCGCCACGCTCGCCGCCGGGGACTACCAGATGACCTGCGGGCTGCTGAGCAACCCCAAGGGCACGCTGACGGTCGCCGCCGGCACGCATGAGGCGAACGCGGTGCCGCCGGACCTCGCCAAGCCCATCGCCGCCTACCGCGTCTATGTGCTGTCCGAGGTGGACGCGCTGGTGGCGGCCACCGCCGCCTTCACCGCCGCGGTCAAGGCCGGCCAGCTCGACGAGGCGCGCCGCCTCTATGCCCCGGCCCGCGTGCACTACGAGCGCATCGAGCCGATTGCGGAGCTGTTCAACGACCTCGACGGGTCGATCGACGCCCGCGTCGATGATTTCGAGAAGAAGGAGCAGGACCCGACCTGGACCGGGTTCCACCGCCTGGAGAAGGGGTTGTTCGCGGACAAGACCACGAACGGCCTGGGCGCCATCGCCGAGAAGCTGGCCGGCGACACGGTTGAGCTGCGCAAGCGCCTGGACGAACTCGAACTCCCGGTCAAGAACGTGGTGGGCGGCCCGGCCGAGCTGATCGAGGAGGTCGCCTCGAAGAAGATCAGCGGCGAGGAGGACCGGTACAGCCACGCCGACCTGTGGGACTTCCAGGCCAACATCGACGGCGCGCAGCAGATTTACGGCCTGTTGAAGCCGTTGCTGGCCGCGCAGGACGCCAAGCTGGTCGGCCGGATCGACGGGAACTTCACCAAGGTCGATGCGACGCTCGCGAAGTACAAGGCGGGCGACGGCTTCAAGTCCTACGACACGCTCACCGGGCCGGACAAGAACGCCCTGAAGCGGTCCATCACCGCGCTGGCCGAGGACCTCTCGAAGCTGCGCGGCACGCTGGGGGTGGACTAAACGCGGACCGGGGGCGGCGCATGAGGGGCTTTGGCGGACCGGGCCGGCGCGGCCTGCTGCTCGGGCTGGGGGCGGCCGGCAGCGCCATGGCCGCCCGGGCCGCGACGATGCCGGACGACCGCCCGGCCGTCGCGGAGGAGGCGGACAGCACGCAGGAGCGCCAGCCCTTCTACGCCCGCCACCAGTCGGGCATCACCACGCCGCAGCCGGCCGCGGCCCTGGTCGCCGCCTTCGACGTGCTGGCGGAGAACCGGGCCGAGCTTGAGCAGTCCTTCCGCCTGCTGACCGAACGCTGCGCCTTCCTGACGCAGGGCGGCGCGGTGCCGCCGCTCGACCCCAAGCTGCCGCCGCTCGACTCCGGCATGCTCGGGCCGCAGGTGTCCCCGGACAACCTGACGATGACGGTGGCGCTCGGCCGCTCGATGTTCGACGACCGCTTCGGCCTGCAGGACGCCGCGCCGCGCCGCCTCGTCGCGATGGAGGGGTTCCCGAACGACGCGCTGGACGCCGAGTTCTGCCACGGCGACCTGCTGCTGCAATTCAATGCCAACACGGCCGAGACCAACATCCATGCGCTCCGGGACATCCTGAAGACGATGCCCGAGGAGATGTCGCTGCGCTGGAAGATGGAGGGCTTCCTGCCGCCGCAGACCGTGAAGAAGCAGGGCCGGGACACCGTCCGCAACATGATGGGCTTCAAGGACGGCACGGCGAACCTCGACCCCCGGGACGAGGCGCTCATGGACCGGAACGTCTGGGTGCAGCCCGGCTCCGACGAGCCGGCCTGGGCCGTGGGCGGCAGCTACCAGGCCGTGCGCCTGATCCGCATGCTGGTCGAACGCTGGGACCGCACGCCGTTGCAGGAGCAGCAGACCATCTTCGGCCGCGACAAGGCGGAGGGCGCGCCCCTTGGCATGAGCCGCGAGCATGACGATCCCGACTACGCCGCCGACCCGGCCGGCGCGCGGATTCCTCGGGACGCGCACATCCGCCTGGCGAACCCCCGCACGGAGGAGACGAAGTCGAGCCTCATCCTGCGCCGGGCGTTCAACTACTCGCGCGGGCTGACCAAGGCCGGGCAGCTCGACATGGGCCTGCTGTTCAACTGCTTCCAGGCGGACCTGGCGGAGGGGTTCCTGGCCGTGCAGGAACGGCTGAACGGGGAGCCGCTGGAGGAATACATCAAGCCGTTCGGCGGCGGGTACTTCTTCGCCCTGCCCGGCGTCCTGAACCCAGACGACTTCCTCGGCCGCGCGCTCCTGGCCGGCTGAGGCACGGCGCCCGGCCCGCCGCGGCGGGCGCCGGCCCGGCAGGGGCAACACGGGCGCCTCGATGCACTGAACGGAAACTCCGGCGAAATCCTGCGTCCTGCTATTGCGAACGGTTCTTATTATCAACTAGAGTGACGCATTGCCGAGCAGGAGACTCCCATGCCTCTTCCGAACGACGAACGCTTCGCCCTATCGGTCGAACAACAAGCGTTGCTGTGGTGCATGCGCGCCTGGGTCGAAGCGTTGCAGCCGTCCCCGGAGGCCGGGTCGCGCGTCCAGGACATGATGACCCGGCTGGATGCTCCGGACGCCGCGCCGTACTTCGAAGGCATGATGTTCGCGTTGCGGCATGGGGCCACCCGGCGCCTGGCGGTCGGCTGCGTCTGCTGGCGCCACGTCAGCGACGATGAGCGGACGCTGCTCGAAACGCTCGGCCTGGCGCAGGAGCGCCGCCCGTTCGAGGCGCTGCTGCTGCTGCGCGGCATGCTCACCCCGGAAGGCGCCCGCGCCGCGCTGCACAGCGCCGAGAAGCTTGGCGTCAGCCTGGCCCGGGCGGGCCGCTTCCTGCCGGCGCCCGAGGCGGAGGTGCGCCGTTTCGCGTTCGCCTCCGACGCCGGCGCCAGTCCGCGTTCCCCGTCCTCGACACTGCACTGATGCCGGCGCGCCGGGCCGGTGGCCCCGGTTCCCCATCCTCCGTCCCGCTTCACCGGCCAGCCATAAGGAAGTTTGCTGTGTTCCGACGCCACGCCCTGCCCGCCCCCCACGATTGCGGCCCCCTGCGCGCCCCCCCTCGCATCACCGTCCAGAGCGACGGGCGCGTGGGCGCCACCCTGCGGCTCCTGCTGCTGTCATGTGCCGGGGCCGCGTCGGCGGCGGCGCAGCCGGCCTCGCCATCGGAGCGGTCCCTGCCGGGCGCGCCGGAGGTGCGGCAGCAGCCGGCACAGGGGCCGACGGACGGCGCGTCCCCCCAGCCGGCACCCGCCGGGCCGACGGAACCGGCCGCGGCGGACAAGGGCAACGGGCTGCTGGAGCGCGACAAACTGCTCGGCGACCTTGGCGGGCTGCGCACCCAGTTGGAGGACAAGGGCATCACCTTCGGCCTGCAGGAGCAGGCGGAGGTCTTCGGCAACGTCACGGGGGGCGTCAGGCAAGGGGCCATCTTCGAGGGCGCCCTGCTGATGAGCCTGGCCGTCGATACCGAGAAGCTCATCAGCTTCCCCGGCGGCAAGATCAACGTGAGCGCCTACCAGATCCACGGCAGCGGCCTGAGCGGCAACAACCTCGGCAACCTGAACGTCATCAGCGGCATCGAGGCCCCGCGCACCACCCGCCTGTTCGAGCTGTGGTACGAGCAGTCCCTCGCCGGCGGCAAGGCGACGGTCCGCATCGGGCAGCAGGCGGCCGACCAGGAGTTCATCACCAGCCAGTATGGCGCGCTGTTCCTCAACGCGGGCTTCGGCTGGCCGACCCTTCCGGCGCTTGATCTCCCGTCCGGCGGGCCGGCCTACCCCCTGGCCACCCCCGGCGTGCGGGTGAAGCTGCTGCCCACCGAGCAGATTTCCATCCTGGCCGGCGTGTATAACGGCGATCCCTCGGACAACCGCTCCGGCACCTCGTTCCGCGTGAACAAGGGCGTGTTCGCCATCGGCGAGGTGCAATACGCGATCAACGGCGGCGAGGACGCGACGGGGCTGCCCGGCATCTACAAGATCGGCGGCTGGTACAACTCCAACAGCTTCGCCGACCAGCGGTTCGGCAATGACGGCCTGTCGCTGGCCGACCCCGACAGCAGCGGGGAGCCGCGGTTCCGGCGCAACAACTGGAGCATCTACGCCGTGGCCGACCAATTGATCTACCGCGAACCCGGCACCAAGGATCAGGGCATCGGCCTGTTCGCCCGCGCCATGGGCGCGCCGGGCGACCGCAGCGCGGTGAACGTCTTCCTCAATGCCGGCGCGACCTACAAGGGGATTGTCCCCGGCCGCGTGAACGACACGCTCGGCGTGGGCTTCGGCTATGCCCGCATCAGCGACACTGCGAGCAAGCTCGACTCCGACACCATCCGCTTCTCCGGCAGCCTCTTCCCGATCCGCCGCAGCGAGACGGTGCTGGAAGTCACGTACCAGGCGGTGGTCGCCCCGTGGCTGACGGTGCAGCCCGACTTCCAGTACGTGTTCAACCCCGGCGGCAGCGTGCCCAGCCAGCAGGCGCCGTCCCGGGCCGTGGGCGATGCCGCGGTGCTGGGCCTGCGGACGACCATCGTGTTCTGACGCCGGGTCTGACGGCGGTCACAATCCTGAAACCTTGTGTTGCGGTGACGACACAATTCGCCCGCGGCGGTGCCTGTTATAATGTTATTATCGTAATGTCTTGCCTTCCTGCATCCGTGAGAGGACGTTGCCGGTATAGCGCAGGCGGCATGCGAATCGCCGCGCGTAACGTGGGAGTCACTTTCATATGGACAGTTCAGTTGCCTCGAACACGCCGACGCAGGACGGCGTCAACCGCCGCGCGCTGATCGGCCAATTCGGCGCCAGCGCCGCCACCATCATGGCCGTGGGCGCGGCGGCCACCGCGGGCGTCGCGCTCACCAGCTTGCCCGCGGAGGCGCAGGGCATCACCGACATCGACATCCTGAACTTCGCGCTGAACCTCGAATATGTCGAGGCCCAGTACTACATCCGCGCCTTCCTGGGCCGCGGCCTGGACCCCAGCGACATCAACGACCCCAACGGCGTCGGCAACGCGGGCTTCGTGCTGGGCGGCTCGGCCGTGCCGTTCAAGACCGCGTCCATCGCCGCCTACGCGCAGAAGATCACCATCGACGAGGTCAACCACGTCCGCTTCCTGCGGCGCGTGCTCGGCAAGGCCGCGGTGGCGCAGCCGAACATCGACCTGCTGAACAGCTTCAACGCCCTGGCGCTCGCGGCGAAGCTCGTGCCGAACGCCAACACGCAGTTCAACCCGTTCGCCGACGAGGTGAGCTTCCTGCTCGGCGCGTTCATCTTCGAGGACGTGGGCGTCACCGCCTATGCCGGCGCGGCCCGGCTGCTGCAGAACAAGGACTACCTGGACGCCGCCGCCAGCATCCTGGCGATTGAAGCCTACCACGCCGGCACCGTCCGCACCGTGCTCGGTGGGCTGGGTCAGCAGGCCGCGGCCAACGCCATCTCCGCCGTCCGTGCGTCCGTGGGCAACGGCAAGGAGCAGCCTTTGTCGCTCGGCAACCTGTCCGTCAACACCTCCCCGGCCGACAGCGACTCGCTCGCGTTCCGCCGCACGGCGGCGGAGGTGCTGAACATCGTGTACACCGGCCGCAGCACCGGCGGCGGCTTTCTGCCGAACCAGGCCAACGGCACCATCCGCTAACGGCCGCCGGGGCGGACAAGGCCAGTCCGCCCCGGGTTCCCGCCCACGCCCCGGCAGCTATCCAGCCCAGCGGCTCAAGAAACGCCTGAATGCTCGCGGACCGCGACGCCGGCCGTTGGTCCTTGGTCCGGCCCAAGGGTTCGCAGCACGGCCTGCATTGCCTCCTCCCCGGCACGCCAGCGGTCGGCGAGCGTCGCGCGGGAGAAATCGAGCACCTTGCCGACGCCGGCCTCGTCGAGGCCCGCGCGGTAGCTGAGCTCATGCATCTCCACCCGCCGCGGACGGCCCTCGGCAAGCAGCGCCGCGATGTCGGGATCGTCGTGCAGCCCGGGCGGCAGGTGCGCGCCGAGGCGGGAGATCACGGCGCGCAGCCGTTGCGACCGCTCCTGCCCTTCCCAAAGCCGGCGCGACTGGTTGCCGAACGCCAGGTCGGTGGCGCGCGACAGGCTGGCGGCCAGCGTGTGCGGACGGCTGCCTTCCGGCGCGAACAGGTCGATGACGAAGCAGAGCGAACCGTCGGAGGCCGGGTCGTCCAACACCAGGTCGAGCGGCGCGTTGGACGCCAGCCCGCCATCGCCCAGCAACCGTCCCCCGATCTCGACCGGGGCGAACATGGGGAGCAGGGCGCAGGACGCCACGACATGCTCCGGCCCCACCCGCATGCCCCGGCCCGTGTCGAACACCACGCGCCCGCCGCTGACGACATCGGTGGCAATGAGGCTGAGGCGCACGCAGCCCCGGTTGATGCGGTCGAAGTCGATCAGCTCCGTGAGGTGCGCGCGCAACGGCGCCAGGTCGTACAGGGCGGACACATCGCCCACCCCGACCCGCGGTCCCATGGAAAGGCGCGGGCGAAAGAGGCCGGGACGGCCAAAGAGCAGCGTTTCCAGCACGCTCGCCTGGTTGTGCGCCTGCCGCCAGGCGCCGGCGTCCGGGATGCCGAACCAGAACGAGGCGACCGGCGTCGGGTCCGTCGTCACCGTCTGCCAGAAACGCCGGAGGCTGGCGACGCGGTGCTCCGGCGCGTTGCCCGCGATGATGGCGGCGGTCACGGCGCCGATCGAGCTTCCCAGGACCCAGTCGGGACGGGGACCTCCGCCGTCGTGCAGCGCGGCATACGCGCCGCCCTCGAAAGCGCCCAGGGCGACCCCGCCGGCGAACACCACCGCGGTGCGGCGGCCCGGTGGATGCGTGCGGCTGTCATCGGCCATTCGGCTGCTTTCTGCTGGGAGGCGGCACGGCGTCCGGTGCGGCCCCTTCAGGTCCCGCAGAACGTCCGGTAGGACGGATCGGCCTGTTCGGGCGGCAGGGCATACCGCTCGAAACCCGGCCGATCCTCGAAGGGGCGCGCCGTCGCGTCCAGCATGGCCTCGAACGGGCGGAAGTCGTCCTCCAACGCGGCGGCGAGCGCCGCTTCGACGAGGTGGTTGCGCGGGATGACCGCCGGGTTCAGCCGCCGCATGGCGGCGCCGCGTGCGTGCGGCGGCGTGGGGTCCACGTCCAGCCGCGCCCGCCACCGGGCGGCCCACCCGTCATAGGCGCCGCCATCGGCGAACAGCGTCCGCACGGCCTCGTCGCCCTCCGGCCCGGCCGCCGCCGCGCCCAGGCGCCGGAACGTCAGCGTGAAGTCGGCCGCGTTCTCCGCCATGCGGTCCAGCAGGTCCTGGACCAGGGCGGTGTCGCCCTCCTGCTCCGTCGTGAGGCCGATCTTCCGCCGCAGCCCCCCGAAATAGGCCGCCTCGAACCGCGGGCCAAACACGGCCAGAGCCTCCTTGGCAGAGGCCAGGCCGGCATCCTGGGTGTCCCCCAGCAGCGGCAGCAGGGCCTCGGCGAGGCGGGCCAGGTTCCAATGCATGATCCGCGGCTGGCTCGCATAGGCGTAGCGGGCGCCCTGGTCGATGGAGCTGAACACCGCGGCCGGGTTGTAGGCGTCCAGGAAGGCGCACGGGCCGTAGTCGATGGTCTCGCCGGAGACGGCGGTGTTGTCGGTGTTCATCACGCCGTGGACGAAGCCGACCAGCACCCATTGCGCGACGAGGTCCGCCTGCCGGGCGATCACGCCGTCCAGCAGGGCGCGATACGGGTTCCCGGCGCCGGCCGCGTCCGGGTCGTGCCGGGCGATCACGTAGTCGGCCAGGGTCCGCACCGCCTCGACGTCGCTGCGGGCGGCGAAGAACTGGAACGTGCCGATGCGGATGTGGCTGGCGGCGACGCGGGTCAGCACCGCGCCAGGCAGCATGGTTTCGCGGACGACCCTCTCCCCGGTGGCGGCCGCGGCCAGCGTCCGGGCGGTCGGGATGCCCAGGGCGGCCATGGCCTCGCTGACGATGTACTCGCGCAGCACGGGTCCCAGCGCGGCGCGGCCGTCGCCCCGGCGGGAGAACGGCGTTGGCCCGGCGCCCTTGAGCTGGATGTCCCGCCGCCGGCCGTCCCGTCCGACGACCTCGCCGAGCAGGATGGCCCGGCCGTCCCCAAGCTGCGGCGAGAAGCCGCCGAACTGGTGCCCGGCATAAGCGAGGGCAATCGGCTCCGCGCCCTCCGGCACCGCGTTGCCGGCGAAGACGTTCGCCGCCTCGGGGCCGCCCAGGCTGCCGGGATCAATCCCGAGCTGCGCCGCAAGCACCGTGTTGACCCGCACCAGGCGGGGCGCGGCGACGGGCGTCGGGCCGACATGGGCATAGAAGCGGTCCGGCAGGCGGACATAGGTGTTGTCGAACGGGATGTGGATGGGCATGGCGTTCGATCCTTGCAGCAGACGGCCCACGCCGAGGCCGCGACGCGGCAACCGGGGCCCAACACGTCATTCACATGGGAGGACGGCCAGGATCAGGCAACCTCGTCCAGGCCGATGGCCGCGGGCAGCCGGCAGCGCGATGGCGGCCCGGCGCAGTGCGGCACCAGCGCCTGTTTCCATGACGGCGCGTCTCGCGTATTGAGGCTTTTCCGGACACAAGGATCATAAATGCCTCGCAAGCCGAAGGCGGCCCGCGCCACCGAACCCACCCCGCCGGAGACGGCGCCCGCCCTGGTGCGCCGGGGCCGTCCGCCCCGGGCCGCCAAGGCCATGCCAAAGCCGGCCGAAGCGGAAGACAGCAACGCACCCGGCATGGCCGCGGCCGAAGTGCCGTCCGAGCCGGCGGAAATGACCGAGGCGCCCGCCGAACACGCCGCCCCCGAAGCCGAGCCGGCCGCCCCTCTCCCGGCCGAGGACGCTGCGACGCCATCGAAGCCGGCCGCGCACTGGGACGCAGCCGCCGGCACGGCGCGCTTCGATTGGCCCGAGATCGAGCGGACGGCATCGCGGCCCGGTCCCAACCAGGTCATGGCCAAGCTGCTGATCGCGGCCTGCGCGGAGGGCGCGAACTCGCGCTGGCCGTTCCAGGCGGCGTAACGCAACGCCGCGCCACCGCCCCGGCGGAAGCAGGGGTCCCCGCCCCGCGCCGTCACGGGCGGGCGCCGGCCGCGGCCCATCCGGACGGGCCACCATGGAATTGCGATGCGGCGGCGCCTCGGTCTATCCCGGTGCCGGGCGCACCGGCGTGCGGGCCGCGGAGCAGGATCGATGTCGTTCAAGGTTCAGGTCGGGCCGGCGCAGATCGCCATTCACCAGGGACGAACCGTGCTCGTCTGCGAGCCGGACGGCGGGATCGCGTTCCCCAGCGAGAAGGGGCTGTATTTCAACGACACGCGGCTCATCAGCAGTTGGTCGCTCACGGCCGACGGCGTGCCGTGGGAGCTGCTGAGCGGCGGCGCCGTCCGGCACGACACCCTGTCGATCCACTTGGTCAACCGCGCCCTGGCCACGGTATCCGGGCCGATTGCCGCACGCACGCTCGGCCTGGTGCTGGGCCGCTCCATCCAGGGCGGGCTGCACGAGGACATCGACATCACCAACCATGGCGCAGCCCCGGCCCGCTTCAACCTCGAGATCGGCCTGCGCTGCGACTTCGCCGACGTGTTCGAGGTGAAGTCCGGCACATGCGTCCGGCGCGGCAGCGTGGCGACCGCGTGGTCCGCCGCCGGGCAGCGGCTGGAGACGACCTACACCAACGGCGATTTCCGCCGCTCGGTCACCGTCCATCCGCACGGAGGGGCGATGGCCTACGCCAACGGCCGCCTCAGCTTCGTCGTGGCCCTCCAGCCCGGCGAGCATTGGCATTGCTGCCTGCTGTACGACCTCGGCGACGGCGCGGCCACCTACGCGGCCCCGGACCGATGCGGGCATGACGAGGCGGCGCAGGCCCCGCAATGGAAAGACGGCGTGATGCGCCTCCGCACGTCCAACGAGGAGTTCTACCGCAGCTTCCGCCAAGGGGTGGACGACATGGACGCGCTCCGGCTGCCGTAGGACGGCGCGGACGGCATGTCGTTCGTCCCGGCGGCCGGGCTGCCGTGGTTCACCGCCCTGTTCGGCCGCGACAGCCTGATCGCCTCGCTGCAGACCATGGTGATCCACCCGGAGGCCGCCGGGCCGACCCTGGAGGCGTTGGGGCGGCAGCAGGCGACCGAGCGCGACGACTACCGCGACGCGGAGCCGGGCCGGATCCTGCACGAGATGCGGTTCGGCGAGCTGGCCCATTTCAAGCTCATCCCGCACACGCCGTACTACGGCACGGCGGACGCGACGCCGCTGTATCTCATCACCTTGCACGAGGCTTGGCGCTGGACCGGGGATCTCGACCAGGTGCGCCGGCTGCTGCCGGTCGCCGAGGGCTGCCTGCGCTGGATCGACGAGTGGGGCGACCGCGACGGGGACGGGTTCCAGGAATACCAGACCCGGTCGCCGCTGGGCTACGAGAACATCGGCTGGAAGGACTGCGGCGACAGCGTGCCCTACATGGACGGCACGCTGGTGCGCGGTCCCAAGGCGCTGTGCGAGCTGCAGGGCTACGTGTACGACGCCTGGACGCGCATGGCGGAGCTGTTCGACGCGCTGGACCAGCCCGCCCGCGCCGCCGGGCTGCGCGCCAAGGCGGCGCGCCTCTTTGCCCAGTTCAACGACACGTTCTGGGACGAGGCGGGCGGCTTCTACGCCTATTGCCTGGACGGGGAGAAGCGCCCCGTGCTGACCGTCGCCTCCAACGTCGGTCATTGCCTGTGGTCCGGCATCGTCCGCCCGGACCGCGCCGCCCGCGTGATCCAGCGGCTGACGGCGCCCGACATGTGGTCGGGCTGGGGCATCCGGACGCTCTCGGCGGAGCACAAGTCCTTCAACCCGTATTCCTACCAGAACGGCTCGGTGTGGCCGCACGACAACGCCATCATCGCACTCGGCTTCCGCCGCTATGGCTTCGCCGCCGAGGCCGGCCGGATCGCGCGCGACCTGAGCGAGGCCGCCAGCCACTTCACCATGAACCAGATGCCGGAGCTGTATGCCGGGCTGGCCCGCACGCCGCTCGGCTTCCCGGTCCAGTACGTCGGCGCCAACGTGCCGCAGGCTTGGGCGGCTGGGGCAGTGTTCATGACGCTGCGCGCTATGCTGGGGCTGGAGCCGGATGCGCCGCGGGACCGCCTGCTCCTTGACCCGGCGCTGCCGCCGTGGCTGCCCGACCTCACGCTGTTCGGGTTGCGCGTGGGGCGGCACAGCTTTGACCTGCGGTTCTGGCGCGACGGCGACGGCGCCACCGCCTACGAAGTCCTGCGCGGCGAGGCCGGCGCCGTCGTCCGGACGACCCATGCGCCCGCCGCATGAGCCGCGCCGCCCGGCCGGCGCGGCGGCCTGGCCGGGCCGGTCACCGGCCCGGCGCCGAGGCCGGCGTCCACGCGGCATCCTGGCGCTCGCCCCGCAAATGGCCGAGCAGCCGCACGACCTCCTCCGGCGCCGGCAATTCCGGGGTTCGCCAGACAAGCAGCCCGGCGCGGTTCACCAGGCTCATCGCGGTGGAATGGTCCTCGCCAAAATCCGACACCCCGTCGAAGAACTCCCGCGCGCGCGCCATGTCGGCCGGTGCGGGCGAGGCGGCGGTCCATCCGGCCCGGGCGCCCAGCCCGTCGAGCCAAGCGTTCAGCACCTCCGGCGTGTCGGTCAGCGGGTCGATGCTGAGCGACAGAAGCTGGATGCCGTCGGAGGACATGCCCGCCAACGCCTCCTGCGTGCGGGCGAAGGTCGCGGCCTCGATGGGGCAGATCGACTTGCATTGGGTGAACATCAGTTGGATCGCGGTGACGCGGCCGAACAGCCGCTCGCGCAGCGGACCGCGGAACCCGTCGCTTGTGACGATCTCGATGTCGGGCACCCCGACCGGCGGCTTGACCGGGCCGATGCTGCCATGCGCCGACGCCGGCACGGCGCGGAGGGCGAGGCCGGCTGCCAGCCCGGCGATGACCGAGCGGCGGAGCAGCGGCGCCGCGCCGAACCGGCGGGTCCCGCCAAGACTAGTTGCTGCCGTCATCGCTCGTCTCCATCAAATAGCGCCACAATCCGAGGCACTGGTTGTCGTCAAGGGTGTAGCGCGGCATCTGCCGGGTGATGAGGATGGAGGCCGGGTCAACGCCGGTGCGGAGCATCCGGCAGAAGCTGGTGGGCGAGAACGCGGAGGGCGGCCCGCCCCGGCGGCCCCGCATCTCCGTCATATGAGGCCCGTCCAGCCGCGGCCCGAAGGAGGCGGCCCCAAGGCCGGCTCCGCCCAAGTGGCAGTTGGCGCAGGCGGCCAGCCGCGGGGGAAGCCCCTCGGGATGGCCCACGATGGCGCCCCGCAATGCGCCGTCGCCGAAGAACATGCTGCGCCCCGTCGCGGCCGAGCCGACCGCAAGCGAGGAGGCGCCAGCCGCCTCCGCCTGCAGGAAGCATGACAGGGCCAGCACGCCCGTCATCGCGCCGAGGAGCAGCCAAGCCGCCCGGCCGTGCGCCGGGCGTGGGTGGAGCTGTGGCATGGCACGCGGTCACCAGCCGAGCTTGACGATTTTGGCGACGCTCGGCGTGCCCTGGGGGTTGATCCCGAACACCATGTAGTAGCCGGGCGGGACCACGCCCGGGTCGCTCGGGACCTTGAGCCGGTAGGTGTTGTTCGCGCCCGCCGTGGTCGCCAGCGGGACGCGCCGCTGGTCGTTGTTCACGGCGTGGGTGGTGGCGGAGATCCGCATCGCCTCGAACCTGAGCTTGGCGGTGTCGGCGGTCACCGAGACGGTTGACCCGAGCATCGCCGTCGCCGGGACCGTCTTGATGACGGGCCGCACCGCCGGCGAGCCGTCCTGGTTGAACAAGTAGGGCGGCGAGAAGAGCTCGGCGTTCTCGTGGTTGGCGGTGCAGCCGACGCCGCACAGCCCCCCTCCCGCCACGAACACGCGCGCGTCGGGCAGCAGCAGCGCCGTGCTGTGATAGACGCGCGGCGTCTGCATGGGCGCGACCGGGGTGAAGGTCTCGCTTACGGGGTTCCACAGCTCCGGCACCAGCACGGCCCGGTCGTCGCTGAACAGGGTGGCATAGGTCTGCCCGCCCACGATGAGCACCTGGCCGCCCGGCAACGCCACGCCGCTTGCGAAGACGCGGGGGTAGGCCATCGGCGCGGTCTTGCGGACCACGACCGGGTTGTTCAAATCCGCGACGGCCTTGTTGATGTCGATGACATAGGTGTTCGCGGTGGCCGCCGCGGCCTGATAGGCGGGGGCGCCGCCGGTTTTCAGGATCTTGCCCACGTCATACATGACCGCCTGGCCGTTCATGCTGTAGGCGTCGTCGCCGCGCTTCCCGGCAGACGCCATCGCCCCGTTGCCAGAGGTCGTGATCCAGCTCATCTGCGCGCTGGGTCCGGCATGGAAAACCAGCCCGTCGCTGACCGCGAACAGCCACATGTGGTTGTCCCCGCGATTGACCCGGCCCAGGGCCGTATCCTCCGGATCGACCCCGGTGATCGGGGCCGCGGAGATGCCCGGCCGCGTGCCCCAGCCGGACTCCGCCGACCAGACCTCGCCGATCCGGTCCCGGGGCACCCCGCTCCATGACCCGCCGAGCGTCAGCACGGAGCCGTCCGACAGCATCACGTCGGCGTTGTAGCCGCGGCCGACGTTCATCGGGGCGGCGGCCGACCATGCATCCGTCTTCGGGTCGTAGATGTTCGCGCTGGGGCTGCTGCTGCCGCCGTTCACCAGGACCCGGCCGTCGGCGAGCACCGTGATGCCGGGGCAGAACATGTCGGATAACGTGTTTGTCACGATGCGCATGGTGGATTTCTGCGTGACGGGATCGAACAGCGCGGTTTGGGTTTTGCTGGCGGCCGTGCCGATATCGCCCTCAAAGCTGAACTCGTTGTTCGAGGACCAAGTCAAGATCTTACCGTTGGGCAGCAAGGAGGCAGCAACGGGCACGTTCGGCAGCGGGATCACTCCCGTCCAAGCGCCCTTGGCCTGCGCCGCGGCCTGGTTGGAATGGGCCGCCAGGCACATGGCCAGGCAACCGGCTGCGAAATGCTTGTTCCAGACAACCCGATCATTACGTTTCATAATTGCTGCTATCCTAACGATTACAGCGATCCGCAGCGTCGCGCCCGTATCTTTTTGGGAGCGTTTCGCCCGGTTCGTCTAATTATCGTTATTTAAACGTTTTATAACGAAAGGGAATTCACCTTTTCGTAATTAATTAGTAACGAACGCCGGGCGCCATCAGAGGCATGCCGCACCGTTCGGCCGCCGCCATGGCGGAGGGACCGCAGCCGACGAGGCCGGCCATCCCGCAGCACGCATTATTGAAGCGTAAAAAATAAGAGTTTACACCGGTCATGAGATGACTTACGTTGCATGTCTGTAACATAAAGTGTGAAACGGTTCAGGTCATGATTCCTAAACACATCCACTACGTCTGGGTTGGCGGCTCCTTGCCGCAGGAACAACGGGCCTACGTCGAGAGTTGGCAAGCGCACAACCCCGGCTATGCATTCACGCTATGGAATGAAAGCAATATAGATTTCTCGATAAGGGCCATACGGGACGCCTATACGCAGAAGAAATGGGCGAAGGTCGCGGACATCGTCCGTCTCCATGCCGTCCTGAAGCATGGCGGGATTTACCTCGACACCGATTTCCAGCTATTCCGGCCGTTGGATGTTCTGCTTCAGCATGAGTGCTTCTTTGGATTCCAAACAAAGGAGCCCACGCCGGACTGGGTGGCGAATGGTGCGTTCGGCGCGGTTCCAGGCCATTGGTTCATCGCCCAGGCACTCGCGGCCATCCTCAACGTCCGTTCGTTGCCGGGCGCTCTCGAACGGCCGACAACGTTTGGGCCAAAACTCGTCACCAAGCTTCTCGTGAAAAACGGGCTGCGCGCCTATTCACCCGGCGGCGCGATGGTTCGGGACGTGTTCCTGTGTCCGACCGAGACGTTCTATCCCTACGGCTTCAACGAGGACTTCCATCCCTCCTGCATCACTCAGGAGACTTTGGCCGTGCATCACTGGTCGAAATCGTGGGAGAAGGATGTGCCGCGCTGGGTGCGCGTTGCGAAGTCGGCCCGCGCACGCCTAGTTAAGTTGCAAGCCCGGCGTCCACTCTTATGGGCCGGCGGGATGCATCGGCCCGGGTGACAGGCCGCGACGCCCGCCCAAACCTGCCTGATCTCGACGGCCGGCACGGAACGGGCGGCGCTTCCTGCTTTCGAAGTTTTCCGAGGCGGCGCATCCGGCGCCGTCTTGAAGGGTCTGCTTGATGAGCGGAGCGGCATGGATGGCTTTCTCGCCCCAAGACCCATGCACGCGGCTGGCCCGCCCACTCCAGGGCAACAGCTCCGCACGCGACGCAGCAGCGCGCGCGATCAGGCCAACGATCTTTTGGTGCCTCCATCAGGGCGAACCGCTCCTGCGGCGTGGCCGTCCAGGAGTGGGTTGTGCGGGCCGGGCTTGGATAGGCCCCGTCGCCGCGCTTCGTGCCATGCGCCAGTGCCAAAACAATCTGCCGTAGCGGCCCAGCTGAGGTCCACGCATGGGAGGCGGGGCGCCGACGGCCGCCCCTCTGACTGCCGGTGGAGCATAACCTCCACCGCTGGTTGGCGCACGCCCCAGGGGCATCGCTCTAAACGGGCGGATGACGTGCAGACCCTCTCGCCCGATACCAGTCAGCTCCAATTTCCTGCCCAGCCGGATGCCCCGATCATCAAGAGCTTTGGACAGGCGCCCGGCCAAACCGGAAGTGCTCTGAGATTATCCGGCGATGTTGCATCGAATACATCAGGACCATGGCGAATGCCCAGGTCAGCAACAGTGCAAGCAGATAGCTACCAAGAATAGGCAGAAGGTTTTCTCGACCATTCAGCTCCCGTGCGATGCCCAGATAGGCGGCACACATCCAGGACACCGCCGAGACTGCGCCCAGCAACGTCGAGGCCATCGGGCGCCAGTCAAAGGCCGCCTCAAACAACGGCTGCCCGACCCGGCGCCGCACCATCGGCATCACGATCCGATGCAGCAGCACCGCGTTGAGTGTCAGGACGGTGACGACGGCCAGCTTGGCCCAGAGCTTCTGGTTCATGATCGACGCCGGAGCGGCCAACGCATTGTCGGCCACCAGAAGCGCGCCGGTGATCCAGATCAGCACAAGCCCCGCGGTAACGGCATGCGACAGGTCGATCAGCTGCCCGGCCGCCTGCTGGCTGACGGTCCCGAACGCCAGCTTCCTGATGACGATCCAATCGGCAAGCAAGGCGCTGCCCAGGCCCAACGCCAGCGCCAGGACGTGGCCCAGGACGAGAACGGTATGAAAATGGTAGACCACGGCGACCCTCCGAGACCGGATGCAAGCGTCAATCGTCCCTGGCCGCCGCCCCGGCACAGCGCTTGGCGCCGGGCCGGGGCGGCGGTGGATCAGGGCGTCACACGGCGAAGGCGGTCCGGCCCTGCGCCTGGCCGGTCGTGACGAAGCTGACCAGCGGATCGGTCCCGCTCGCTTGCACGTCCGCGTAGGCCGCCAAGTACTTGTGGGTGGAGAACGCAGCCGAGGGATCGCGCCCCTCTTTCCAGCCGAAGGTCTCGTAATGCGCCAGCGGATTGACCCCGGCAGCGCGCACGTCGGCGTTGTGGGCGAGGTAGTAGTTGGTGTCGAAATACGCATCGGGGTTCAGGCCATTGCGCCATCCCGTCTGGTCGTAGCTGGCGGTCGCGTCGGCCGCGGCCGGCACGATGGTCGCGTACTGCCCGTAGTAGTACGCGCGGTTCACCAGCGGGTCGGGCGCGCCCGTCGCCTGCGGCTCGCTGATGAACGTCATGCGCCCCTCGGCCCGGCCGTAGGCCAGGTAATGCACCAGCGGGTTCATCTTGGCCGCGGCCACGTCGGGGTTGTTCGCCAGATACTTGTCGTCGCTGAACGCGAGCGACGGCTGGCGGCCCTCATGAACGCCATAGGTCTCGAAATGCGCCAGCGGATCAACGCCGGCGGCAGCGACGTCCGCGTTGGCCTTAAGGTAATAGGTCGTGTCGAACAACTGGTCCGGGTTGTAGCCGAGCTTCCAACCGACCCGGTGGTAGTTGGCGCTGGCGTCCTCCCCCGATGCGGCGACGTCCGGGTGCTGGGCCAGGTACCAGGCCGCGTCCACCAGCGGGTCCGCGACGGGCGCGGCCGGCGTGGGCGCCGCGACCGCAAAGGCGACGCGGCCCTGGGCCTGGCCGACGGTGAGGAACTGCTGCAACGCATCGACCCCCGCCGCCTTCACGTCGGGATTGGCCGCCAGGTACTTGCTGATGCTGAAGTTCGGCCCGGGATCGCGCCCTTCCCGCCAGCCGTAGTTCTCGAAATGCTCCAAGGGGTTGAGGCGCGCCGCGGCCACATCCAGATTCTGCGCGAGATACCCGTTCGTGCTGAAGAACGCATTGGGGTCGCGGCCTTCCTTCCACCCAAACGTCAGGTAGTGCTGCAACGGGTTCACGCCGGCGGCGGCGACGTCGGGGTTGTGGGCCAGGTAATAGGCGGCGTCGAAGTCCGGCTCCGCATTCAGCACATGCGTGGTCCGCAGCACGGTGCCGCCGAGGTCGTCGGCAACGAGGCTGAACTGGTCGGCGCCGTAGGAGGCCGGCCCGCCGGTGAGCTGGAAGCGGCCCATCAGCACGCCGCCCTGGCTGACTTGGAGGGCGCCGCCCAGGAAGCTGAGGGCGACGTCGCCGCCATAGGTCAGGCCCTGCAGGTCGATGCTGTCGCCGGCCTGGAAATCCTCCAGCGTGGCACTCGCGACGCCGAAGCCCTGGAACTGAAGCTGGGCGCCCGCCCCCTTGAAGGCGACCGTGCCGTCGAACGCCGTCTGCGCCGCGAAGGCCAGCGTGGCGCCGGATTGCAGCGTCACGGTGCCGGGATGGGCGGCCTGGGCCAGGTTCGCCTGGAGGTCCACGGTCAGCGTGCCCGCCACGTTGATCGCACCGCCATTGACCAGCGTGCCGTTGCCGCCCAGCGTGACCGAGGTGTTCGCCGCCACGTCGAGCACGGCGTGCTGGCCAAAGGTCACGGTCTCGCCCACGCCGTCCAGGTCGGTTCCGAGGTTCAGGTAGCTCGCCGTGCGGTAGCCCGCGAGGAAGTCGATCGCGGCGTTGTCGAACTGCGCCGAGTTGCCGAAGGTCAGCGCCGACCCGCCGACCCGGATCAGGCCCGGCGACGTGCCGTCCTGGGCCACGAAGCTCGTGTTGTTCAGAAGCGTCAGCTGCCCGTAGTTCAGCAGCGTCAGCGCGCCGTAATTATAGGGGGTCGAAAGGTCCAGGGTGCCCAGCACGCGCACGCCGTCCAGGGCCGCGTCGTCGTTGCGCATGACCACCCCGCCATTCATCGCCAGGGTGCCGCCCTTGAGCACGCCCTGCAGCAGCAGCCGGCCGCTGTTCAGGTTGAGCGCCGTCTTGACCGTGAGGCCCCCGGTCGAAACACCGAGCGTCGCGCCGACCGCGTTCACGTTCACCGTATCGACGGACGTGCCCGCCGCCGCGTCAACCGCAACGGTGTAGTTGCCCGGCGCGTCGAGCGTCGCGCTGTCACCCAGGGCGCCGATGCCGCCGGGCACCAGCCCGGAGGACCAGTTCGCCCCGACGTCCCAAGAGCCATTGCCCGCCGCCGCCCACTTCGCGTTCGCCATTGCCGCACATCCCAAAATGTCTTGACGGCATAATGACTATGAAATCGAAACAAAACGATGGGTGGCGGGGAACTAGACCTTTATTGGTTAACGATTTCCTTCCGAGTGAACACTTGTGTTCAGGCCGTGAACACTTCTATTCATAGAATGTCGTGACTGTTGGGCCCAAAGCGCCAGTTTGACGCAGGCGGGCTGACCCGATCCACAGTCTCGCCGCGTGGTCTCCGCCACGCCATGAACCTTGCCGCGCCCCCCCGGGTCTGGCGCCCGCACGCTCGGCCCGGGAGTTTGTAATTCGTGCCCGGCCGCGCACATGATCGGCCAGGGATCGGAACTCCTGCCAAGAGGACACCAGGCCATGGCCTACAACGCCCCATTGCGCGACATGCGGTTCGTCCTGACCGAGCTGATCGGTCTGGACCATATCGCCGCCCTGCCGGGCTGCGAGGGCATCGAGCCCGAACTGGTCGATGCCGTGCTGGAGGAGGCGGCGAAGTTCGCCCGCGACGTGCTGGCCCCGCTCAACCAGCCCGGCGACCAGCAGGGCGCGCAGTGGCGGGACGGCGCGGTCCGGATGCCGCCGGGCTTCGCCGACGCCTACGCCCGCTACGTCGAGGGTGGCTGGAACGCGCTGTCCTGCGACCCCGGCTATGGCGGCCAGGGCCTGCCCGCCGTCGTCTCGGCCGCCGTCGAGGAGATGTGGCACGCGGCGAACATGGCGTTCGGCCTATGCCCGTTGCTCACCCGCGGCGCCATCGAGGCGCTGCATCTCTGCGGCACGCCGGCGCAGAAGGACCGCTATCTGCACAAGCTGGTCGAGGGCGCCTGGACCGGCACGATGAACCTGACGGAGCCGCAGGCCGGGTCGGACCTGTCGGCGGTGCGGACCCGTGCGGTGCCGGACGGCGGGCAGTACCGCATCTACGGCCAGAAGATCTACATCACCTATGGCGAGCACGACATGGCGGAGAACATCGTGCACCTCGTGCTCGCGCGCCTGCCGGATGCGCCGGAGGGCGTGCGGGGCATCTCGCTGTTCGTGGTGCCGAAGATGCTGGTCGGTGCGGACGGGTCGCTCGGCGCGCGCAACGACGTGCGCTGCGTCTCCATCGAACGCAAGCTCGGCATCCACGCCAGCCCGACGGCGGTGCTGGCCTATGGCGACGAGACCGGCGCCATCGGCGAGCTGGTCGGCGAGCCCAACCGCGGCCTTGAGTACATGTTCGTCATGATGAACGCGGCGCGCTTCCAGGTCGGGCTGGAGGGCCTGGGCATCGGCGAGCGCGCCTGGCAGCAGGCGCTGGCCCATGCGCGCGACCGGGTGCAGGGCGCCGAGGCCGGGGTGCGCAACGGGGCCAAGGTCCCGATCATCCGCCACCCCGACGTGCGCCGCATGCTGATGGGCATGAAGGCGCAGACGGAGGCGATGCGGGCGCTGGCCTATGTCACGGCCTTCGCGCTCGACACCGCCGCCCGCCATCCTGACCCGGCGGTGCGCGCGGCGGCGCAGGCCCGCGCCGACCTGCTGATCCCCGTGGTCAAGGGCTGGTGCACGGAGAACGCCATCGAGGTCGCGTCCACCGGCGTGCAGGTGCATGGCGGCATGGGCTTCGTCGAGGACACCGGCGCGGCGCAGCACCTGCGCGACGCCCGCATCACCACGATCTACGAGGGCACCACCGGCATCCAGGCCAACGACCTGGTCGGCCGCAAGATCGCCCGCGACGGCGGCGCCGCGGCGCGTGCGGCGCTCGTTGAGATGCGCGCGGACGCAGCGCGTTTGCCGGAGGATGGCGAGCTGGGCGCGGTCCGCACGTCGCTGGAGGCAGGCATCGGCCTGCTGGCGTCATGCGTCGATTGGGTGGCCGAGACCCACGCGCACGACCCCCAGGCGACCGGCGCCGGCGCCGTGCCGTTGCTCAAGCTGTTCGGCATCGTCGCCGGCGGCTGGCAGACGGCGCGGGCTGCGTGGATCGCGGAGCGCAGGCTCGGCGCCAACGCCGACCGGGACTTCTACTTGGCGAAGATCGGCACCGCCCGGTTCTACGCCGACCACGTGCTGGCGCAGGCCCAGGGGCTGGCGCACACGGTACTGCACGGCGCGCCGGGGGTGATGGCGCTGGACGAGGCGCAGTTCGCGGCCTGACGGGCCTTAGAGCATGGGGTGGGCGAGCGGCGAGGCGTCGTACTGCGCCAGGAGATCCGCCGGGTCGCGATAGACCGCGATGCAGCCCGCCCGGCGCAGCGCGTCCTCGGACCAGCCGCCGCAGAGCACGCCGATGGCGCGCAGCCCCGCTTTGGCAGCCGCCTCCGCGTCGTAGGGCGTGTCGCCGATGACGACGACCTGCTTCGGGTCCATGTCGCCCAGCCGCTGCAGGGCCGCCTCGAAGATGTCAGGTTCGGGCTTGCTCTTCTCCGCGTCGTCTGTTGAGGTTTCCGCTTGCAGCAGGTCCTCGATGCCCGCGGCCTTCTTGTAGGCGTCCAACTCGCTTTTGTTGGCGGAGGAGGCCAGGGCGATCTGCATCCCATCCCCCTGTATTCGCTGCAGCAGCTCGCGCACTATCGGGAACGGCTTGATCCGCGACAAATAGCGTTCCTTGAAGATCCCGCTGCGCCGCGTGTTCAGCGCCTCGCCTTTGGCGGCGACCTCCTCCTTGGACAGGAACACCGGCAGTAACTGGTCGCCCCCCTTGCCGATCTGGCCGCGGAGCTTGTCAAAGGCGACCTCGTGCCCGAACTCGCGAAAGGCGTCCTGCCAGGCGTGGGCATGAAGATCGACGGAGTCGATCAGCGTCCCGTCAACGTCGAAGATCACGGCGTTCGGCATAGGCGATCCTCAACCCGCGTGGAGCGTTGGCGCCCGGCGGTGCCCCGTCGCGCACTCATAGGCATAGGCGTAGGCGAGCAAATCCGCCTCGCTCCACATGCGGCCCACGAAGATCAGGCCGAACGGCGCCCCGGACCCGTAGTACCCCGCCGGCACCGTCACGCCCGGCAACCCCGCGATGTTGATCTCGCCCACCGTGGTCTCATGGATCGTCTCCGTGCCGTGCAGCGGCGGCAGCGCCGTGCGCATCTGCGGAAAGGCCAGCGCGTCCAGCCGCTCCCTCGCGAACACGGCGTCGAAGAGTTCGAGGTATGCCTCCTTCACCGCGATGAAGTCCGAGAGGTCGGGCGGGCGTGCCGGGTCGGCGAGGCAGGCGGCGAATTGCGGCAGGCTGGGCGAGAAGCTCAGCACGCCCGACGGGGCGAAGGCGTCCTCCTTCGCGGTGGCGGCGGCGAACGCGGCGAACGTGCGGAGCGCCGCGTCTGGCCCCAGCCGCTCCAGGTACTGCTGCATGTCGTAGGGCACGGATTCGAGGCCGCGGGCATCGAACTCCCCAAGCGGCGGGGTGGGCGTGCGCAGGTCGGCGAAGCCGGAGCCGAGGAACGGGTCCTCGACCAGCACGGCGCCCTGCGCCTCCAACTCCCCCTTGGCCCGGCCATACAGCGCCGCCGCCTCTGTCGAGAGCGGCTGGTTGCGCCAGCCCGGGCCGTACAGCCCGATCCGCTTGCCGCGCAGCGCCTCCTTGTGCAGCCGCGAGGCATAGCCGCCCTTGGGCCGGTGGCCGACGCCCGCGATGGTCTTCGGGTCCTCCGCCGTGTAGCCGGCCAGCACGTCGAGCACGAGCGCCGCGTCCCGCACGCAGCGGGCAATCGGCCCCACCACGTCGCGCAGGCCCGACAGCGGCATGACGCCCGCGTTCGGCACCAAGGCGAAGCTCGGCTTGATGCCCACCAGCGCCTGGGCAGAGGCCGGGTTCTGGATGGAGCCGCCGGTCTCCTCTGCGAGGCCCAGCACGGCCATGCTGGCGGCGACCGCGGTCGCGGTGCCGGCGCTGCTGCCGCCCGGCAGGAACTCGCGCCCGGCGGCGTTGTAGGTCGGCCCGGCCCAACTGTCGTTCGCGTGGCTGCCGGTGTGGCTGAGCACGGGGACGTTGGTCTTGCCCAGGATGACGCAGCCCGCCGCCCGCATCCGCGCCACCACGGGGCTGTCGGTGCCGGGCATCAGGTCCACGCCCCCGGTCTTGCTGTACAGCAGCGACCAGCCGGCGGTGGTGGGGAAGCCCACCATGTCCATCGGGTCCTTCACCACCACCGGCACACCCGCGAGCGGCCCCAGAGCCTCGCCCTCGGCCCGGCGCCGGTCGATGGCCCGCGCGTCGGCCAGGGCGTCCGGGTTAAGAAAGATGATGGCGTTGTAGTGCGGGTCATGCTCGGCGATGCGGTCGAGGAACGCCTGGGTCAACGCCTCCGACGTGGTGGCGCCGCTGGCGAAGGCGGCCTGCGCCTGCTCCACGGTCAATTCAACGGGGTCGATGGTCGCACTGCTCATCTTGGGAGAACTCCGTGGTTTCGGGTCATACCGTCATGTGCCGCTCGATCCGCGCCGCGGCGTCGGCGTCCCGGGTCCCGCCGCGCTCCACCACCTCGCCCGAGGTCAGCACGGCGAAGCGGTCGGCGACGGCCAGCGCGAAGGCGACGTTCTGCTCCACCAGCAGAATCGCCGTGCCATGCATCTGCCGTTCCGCCGCCAGCACGCCCGCCAGGCGGTCCACCACCGAGGGCTGCAACCCCTCCGAGATCTCGTCCACCAGCATGAGCCGGGGCCGGGCGATGATGGCGCGGGAGATCAGCAGCATCTTCTGCTCGCCCCCGGACAGGGTGCCGGCCTTCTGGCCCAGCCGTTGCAGCAGCACGGGGAAGTGCGGCTCCACCAAAGGCAGGCGCTCGCGGAACAGCCGGTCGTGGGTCACGCCGAGGCGCAGGTTCTCGCCCACCGTCAGGTCGGCGAACAGGGCCTGCTCCTGCGCGACGTAGCACAGCGCGCGCCGGGCGATGCGGTAGGGCGCCAGCCCGGCCAGCGTCTGACCATCGAGCCGCACGCCGCCGGACCGCGGCTGGACGAAGCCCGCGGCCGTGCGCAGCAGCGTCGTCTTGCCCACGCCGTTGCGGCCGAGCAACGCCACGATCTCGCCGGCGCCGACGCTCAACGACACATGGCGCAGCACCATCGTCGCACCATACCCGGCGGTCACGTCGGCGAGGTCCAGCAGGTCAAGCGCCGGCGCATCAAGCATGGGCGGCTCCGGCGTAGATGGTGCGCACGGTCTCCGACTGCACGGCCTCCTCCACCGCGCCGTCCAGCACGACGCGGCCCTGGTGCAGCACGATGACACGCGACGAGATGCTGCGCACGAAATCGAGGTCGTGCTCGACCAGCACGATGCAGAGGCGGTGGCGGTGGGCGAGGTCGGCCAGCAGCGTGCCGATGCGCTGCCGTTCTGGCTTGGTCAGACCCGCCGTGGGTTCGTCCAGCAGCAGCAGCGTGGGTTCCAGCGCCAGCACCATCGCGAGTTCAAGCGACTGCTTCTCGCCGTGGGACAAATGCCGGGTCTCGACGCCCAGGCGGTCCGAGAGGCCGGTCGCGCGCACCACCTCCAGCGCCGCTTCGGGCAGGGCGATGGCGGGCGTGCGGCGGACCAAGGAGGGCCGCTCGATGCGGCTGCGGGCGACGCGCAGGCATTCGGCGACCGTCATCGTCTCGAACACGGAGGCGGTCTGGAACTTGCGTCCAACCCCAAGGGCAGTACAGCGGTGCGGCGGCATGTGGCGGATGCTGTGGCCGCCGACCTCGACCAGCCCGGCGCTGCGCTCCCGCCCATCGGCGATGCAGCGCATCAGCGTCGTCTTGCCGGCGCCGTTCGGCCCGATCAGGCTGACCAGGTCGCCGGCATGGGCGGCGAACGCGACGCCGCGCAGCACCTGTAGGCTGCCGAACCGCTTGTCCAGCGCCTCCACCCGCAGCACCAGGCCGTCCCGGCGCGGCACGGCCGCCGGCGCCTCGATCAGGCGCGGCACAGGCCCGGCCCGACGCACACGGCCCAGGCGGAGCAGTGACAGCAGGCCGCCGGGCAGCGCCACGATCACCACCACGAACACCAGGCCGACGATCAGCGCCCAGAGGAACGGCAGCGCGCCGTTCAGGTAGTTGCTGATGGCGTCGATCGCCACGGCACCCAGGATCGGCCCGGCGATGGTCGCCCGGCCGCCGAGCGCGGTGTCGATCACCAGCTCGGTCCCCGACACGAAGTTGCCCAGTTCCGGCGCCACGACGGCGGTGGCGCCGGCATAGACCCAGCCGGCGGCGGCGCAGACCAGCGCACAGGCGACGAACAGCAGCACCTTCAAGCGCGCCGTGGGGATGCCGAGGTACTGGCAGCGCACCTCGTTCTCCCGCATCGCGACCAGCAGCCGGCCGAAGTCGCTGCGCACCAGCGTCGCCGCCCCCGCCGCCACCGCGACCAGCAGCAGACCGGCGATGCGGAACCAGCTTTCGGTGTCCAGTTCCGGCACGTCGAAACCCGACAGCCCGCTGCTCGACCCCGTAAGGTTGCCGCCGGCGAAGATGAGCTGCACGAACACGATGGGGAAGACGAGGGTGATGGTGGACACATAGAGCGGCGACGCGCCGTAGGAGAAGGCAAGCCAGCCGACCAGCAGCGCCGCCAGTCCGGCCGCGCCGAGGCCGAGCAGCAAGCCCAGCAGCCCCGTCCCGGCGCTGAACCCCAGGGTGGTGGAGACGAGCGCCAGCGCGTAGGCGCCGATGGCGAGGAACGCGGCCTGCGCGAAGCTCAAGATGCCGGTGTAGCCCCAGAGCAGGTCCACCGTGACCGCCGCCACGGCCAGCAGCAGGGAGCGGGTGAGAACGTTGACGCTGTAGGTGTCGAGCACCCAGGGCGCCGCCAGCACCGCAGCCGCCCCGGCCAACATCAGGACGGCCGGCAGCCAGCGTCGCCCCGGCGCCGGCGGCACGCCGTCCGCGTCACGCACGGGCGAAGCCCGCCGGGCGCACGCGCAGGATGACGGCGGCCAGCACCGCGATGGTCATGCCGCCCAGCACGGCGTTGAGGTAGGTCGAGACCAGCACCTGCGCCGCGCCCAGCACCAGCGCCGCCGCCGCCATGGCGACAAGCGAGGAGCCGGACAGCAGCACCAGCATGAACGCGCCCACCAGCCACGGCACCCCCATGTTCGGGTCCACGCTCGACAACGGCACCACCAGCGCGCCGGCCAGGGAGGCGAGCGCCGACCCCAGGCTGAAGCTCGCGAAGCGCACCCGCGCGCTGTTCACCCCGAGCGACTGCGCCAGGGTCTCGTTCGCGATGACCGCGCGGGTGACGAGGCCGAGCCGGGTGCCGTGCAGCACCAGCGCGATGACGCCCGCCAGCAGCACGGCCACCACGACCAGCAGCAGCCGGTACTGCGAGTAGGTCGCGCCCAGCACGGTGGCGGCGCCGGAGAGCGGGCTTTGCGCGAACTGCACCTGCCGCCCGAACGCCAGGGTGATGACCTGCCCGATGACGATGCCGAGCCCCCAGGTCGCGAGGATCGCGTCGAGCGGACGCCGGTACAGCGGGCGCAGCACCGTCCGCTCCATCGCAGCACCGGCCAGCAGCCCGGCCAGCGCCGCCGCCGGCAGGCTGGCCCACGGGTTCCAGCCGGCCTGGGTGACCAGCAGCGCCGCGTAGCCGCCGACCGTCAGCATGGCGCCGTGGGCAAACGAGATGATGCCCATGACGCCGAACACGATCAGCAGGCCGAGCGCCACGACGTACAGGATCGCCGCCGTGGTCACGATGTCGAGCAGCAGGCCCATGCGAAGCCTACTTCAGGTTCGGGCACTGCTCGCCGGGGTCCACGTCTTTCGCGGTCTGCAGGATCTTGACGCTGCCATCCGCCTCGACCTGGCCGAGGTACATGGTCAGCGGCGCGTGGCGCTGCGTGTTCATCTGGATGCGGCCGCGCGGCCCGTCGAACGACACCTCGGGCAGCGCCTTGATCACGCCGTCCACCGCCGTGCCCTTTGCCCGCTCCACGGCGGCCTTGTAGAGGTAGATCGCCTCGTACTGCGGCACCGACAGGTCGTTCGGCGTGAGCAGGGCGCCGCCGAACTTGGCGCGCATGGCGGCCAGGAAGGTCGTGTTGGCCGGGCTGTCGACGCTGGTGAAATACGAGCTTGAGACGTAAATCCCGGTCGCGTCCTCGCCCATGGTCTTCGCCGTGCCCTCGTCCACGCCCAGGTTGCCGACGAGCGCGGTGATGCCCGCCGCGCGGTACTGCTTGGTGAGCGTCACGTTCGGCACGCCGCCCGCGGTGGACAGGATCAGCGCGTCGGGGTTGGCCGCCCGCACCTTGCTGATGATCGCGGTCCAGTCGCCGGCGTCCATCGGCTGGTACTCGTCGCCCACCACCTTGCCGCCATGCGCCTCGATGTACTGCTTCGCGTACGACAGCATGCCGCGGCCGAAGGCGTAGTCGCTGCCGATCAGGAAGAACGTCTTGGCGCCCTTGTCCTTGAGGAAGAAGTCGATCACCGGCGCCTCCTGCTGCTCCGGCACCCAGGCGTCCACGTACATGTAGCGGTTGCAGGAATGCCCCTCGTACGACGAGGTGTAGATGAACGGCGTCTTGCCCCGGGTCACGATGGGCAGCCCGGCGTTGCGCGCGGCGCTCGTCTCCATCGAGATCAGCACATCGACCTTCTTCTGGAACACCAGGCTGTCGAACGCCCGCTGCGCGCCTGCCGCGCCGCTGCCGTCATCGGCCACGTCGAGCGCCAGGGGACGGCCCATCACGCCGCCCTTCGCGTTGATCTCCGCCACCGCAAGCTCCGCCGCCTGCACGACGGAGGGCGCCACGACGCTGTTGGCCCCGCTCAGCCCGATGGGCACGCCGATGCGGATCGGCGCCTGAGCCAATGCGGGCGCCGCCAGCAGCGACAGGGTGACGGCGACAAAAGCAGCTTTATGCATTCCGGGGTTCCTGTAGATCAAAGGTATGACTTGGCGAGCATCATGTGCACGCCCTTGTTGCCGTCCACGGTCTGCGTCACCCGCAGGTCGCCGATCAGCGAGCACAGCATGTAGGCTTGGTTGCGCGACAGGTTGGTGCGCCGGCAGACATGCATGACCATCTCCCGCACCGCCTGCTTGGCGGCGTCGTCGAGATCCTCGTCGAGACCGATGGACATCAGGTGCGTGGGCGTCTCCGCGAACGGGAACTCCACCTTGAAGTCCCTGCGCACGGTGAGGCGGAAGGTGCCGGACAGGCCGGTTTCCAGGGCCGTGATGCACACCTCGCCGTCGCCCTGCACGCCGTGGCCGTCGCCCGCCATGAACAGCGCGCCCTCGTTGAACACCGGGAGGAACAGCGTCGTGCCAGGTTTCAGCTCCTTGTTGTCCATGTTGCCGCCGAACGCCCGCGGCACCGGCGAGCCGCAGCGGCCCCACGCCTTGGGCGGCGCCACGCCGATGACGCCGAAGAACGGGTCGAGCGGCAGTTCCGTGCCCCAGGGCAGCGTGCAGACGCCGCGGACCCGGTCGATGGGGGGATGGATGGTCTCGTAATCCGTGAACTCGTCGGGCAGCGTGCCGAGCAGCGGCAGGATGGCGACGAAGCCCCAGTCCATCGTGGGCTCGACGTCCAGGATGTCGATTTGCAGCGTGTCGCCGGGCTGCGCGCCGCGCACGTGGACCGGCCCGGTGAGGAAGTGCGGGCCTGGCCCCTCCGGCAGGGTCTTCAGCGCCGCCAGGTAATCGGCGGGAACGCGCGACATCTCCGGCAGGCTCGCCATGCCGCCGGCCGGGAAGGAGTACAGCTTGACGGTGTCGCCGGATTCGACCTCCAGCACCGGCGGGCTGGTCGCGTCCAGGTAGCCGAGGACCATGTTCTCCGGCGTTGCCGGGATTTCGTGATGCTGCGCCATGGCGGTCCCCTTGTTATGTTCAGGCTAACGAAATGCGTTGCTGTTGCCACGTCGGCGTCCGGCCCATCGCCATCACGCGCGCTGCTCGGCCAGGAAGCCGCATAGCGCCGTGTTGAACGCCTCGGGTTCGGTGACGGTGAAGCCGTGGCCACCCTCGGCCGTGACCCACAGGCGCGCCCCGGCAATGCCGGCGGCCAGGGTCTCCGACGCCGTCCAGGGCACCAGCAGGTCGTCGCGGGCGGCGGCCACCAGCGTCGGGCAGGCGACCTCGCCCAGCCGGTCCGCGACGTCGAAGGCGAGCAGCGCCGCGATGCGCCGCAGCAGCGTGTCCGTGCCCTGGAAGTGCGCGACCGCGTGCTCATGCTCGCGCGCGAGGCGCTGCGCGTTGCGCGACATCCAGGGGGCGGGGTAGAGGAACAGCGGCTGCGCCCGGACGTAAGCCTCGGGACCGATGCGCAGCAGGTCGCGGCGCACGTCGAAGCAGCGCAGGGTGTGGGCATCGCTCCGTGCCCAGGCGTTGACGAGGACGAGGCTGCCGATGCGGTCCGGGCGGCGCAGCGCGAGGTCCAGGCCGACCAGGCCGCCGAGCGCATGGCCGACGAAATGGCAGCGCGCGATGCCGAGTTCATCGAGGATTTCAGCCACGTCGTCCGCCATGGCGCTGATCGAGTAGGGATCGGGCAACGGCCCGGCGCTCCGCCCGGTGCCGCGCTGGTCGTAGGTCACGACGCGGTACCGCTGGCAGAGCGCCTCAAGCTGCGGCGCCCAGAACGACCCGGCGCCGCCGAGGCCCGACGACAGCAGCACCGTGCCGCCGCCCAGCCCCTCCCCGTGGACCTCGTAATGCATCGTGCCGTCAGGCCGGCGTGCCGACATGCGCCGTGGTGGCGATCTCCACCAGCGCGTCCGGCTTCACCAGGCCGCACTGGACGCAGTAGCGCGCCGGCTTGTCGCCCGGGAAGAACTCGGCATACACGGCGTTGATCGCGGCGTAGTGTGCCCAATCGGTGAGGAAGATCGCGTTGAACGTCACGTCGGCCATGGTGCCGCCGGCGGCCTCGACTACCGACTGGATCGTGGTCAGCACGTGCCGGGTCTGCGCGGCGGGGTCGCCGACGTGCACGACGTTGTTGTCCCGGTCGAACGGCAGGGTGCCGGAGACATAAAGCACGCCGCCGGCAAGCGCGCCCGGCGAGTACGGGGCAAGCGGCGTGCCGCTGCCCGCGGGGATGATCGGCTTCATCGGCATGGGATTCCTAGGGGTGATCGGTTGGGGGCGCTTGCAGGATGGCGCCGCAGAAATCGGCCACGGTGGACACCCAGCCGAAAAACTTTTCGATGTTGTAGAGCGCCGCCTCCTGCGCGAACCCCGGCCCGGCCTGGTGCGTGGCGTCCGCCAGCACGACGCCGAAGTATTCGAGGTGGAAGGCGTCGCGCAGCGACGATTCGACGCACACGTTCGTCGCGACGCCGGCGAACACCAGGTTGCGGATGCCGCGGGCGCGCAGGACGCTGTCGATGTTGGTGTTGAAGAACACGCTGTAGCGGGTCTTCGGGATGACGATGTCGCCGGGCTGCGGCGCCAAGGCATCGACGAGGGCGTAGTCCCAACCGCCCTTGGCCAGCAGCGTCCCCGCCAGCTCCGGCCGGGCGCGCATGGTCTTCAGCGCGTTGGACTTGTGCCAGTTGGGGGAGCCGGGGCCGCCCGCCTCCACGTAATCGGCGTCCCAGCCGTTCTGCAGGAAGATCACCTGGATGCCGGCGGCGCGGGCCGCCTCCACCGCGGCCACGACCCGCCCGGTGGCCGCCGCCGCGCCCGCGATGTCGAACCCGGCGATGTCGAGGTAGCCGCCGGGCGAGGCGTAGGCGTTCTGCATGTCGACGACCACGAGCGCGGTCTTGCCCGGCTCGATGCGGATCGGCTCGGGCCGTGCCGGCAGCACGACCGCGGGGCCGGCCGGCTCCAGCCCGGATATCTGGGTTCCGCCCGCCTCCATCCCGCCCCTCCGCCGATCCTGCGCTCGCGTCCCACTCACGCGCCATTCACGCATGAACCATGCCATCCCGCGCCAGGCGCTACGCCCCGAACATCGCCTTCTTGATGATCGCGTGCACGCCCCAATTCGCGTCCACCACCTGCGTCACCCCGAAATCCACCCCCACCGAGATCAACGAGATCGCCTCGTCCTCCGTCAGGCCCTTGGTGGTCATCAGGAACTGCCGCGCCTTGCGGAAGGCGTCGCGCATCGCGAGGTCGAGCGACGACTTGGCGGCGATGTCGTCCTGCGCGGTGGGGCCGAGCTGCTGCAGGTAGTCGGGATAGCTGAACCCGCACATCAGCCACTCGCTGGCGGTCTCGATCATCGGGAAGTCGAGGCCCTCCAGCGGCGTGCCGGCCAGGTCCGGTTTGCGATGCAGGATGAACTGGAAGGTGCCGGTCATCGAGCACTCGATGGCGGTGCCGCACAGCTCGCTGTCGCCCTGGCTCGCATGCGGGTCGCCGACCGAGAACAGCGCGCCCTCGACGGCCACGGGGTAGTACATCGTGGCGCCCTTGCCGATGCGCCAGTTGTCGATGTTGCCGCCGAAATAGGCAGGCGGGATGCTGTTCACGAGGCCAGCCTCCCGCGGCGCCACCGTCATGGTGCCGAAATGCGGGCGCACCGGCACCCGGATGTTCTTCAAGACGCCGTGGTTCTCCCGCACCGTCGCGTGGTCGATGGGCACGCCGGGGTAGTCGTAGATCGCGTGCCGCACGCCGGACGGGTCGGTCTGCGGCGTGTAGGTGAAGTTGTACACCGCCTGCGCCCAGCTCCGGTCGCTCACCGCATCGAGTTCGTAGATCGTCACCACCTCCCGCGGCTTCGGCTCGGTCAGCAGGTCCTTATATTGGAAGCCCCACCAGGCCGCGAGGTTGGTGCCGAAGGCGCGGCCCTTGTAGGCCGGGTTGGCGCAGGGGCGCAGCTTGGTGTCGAGGATGCGGACCTCCAGCACGTCGCCGGGCATGGCGCCGCGTATGGCGACCGGGCCGGTGCAGATGTGCACCCCAGCACCCCCGCCCGCGCCCGCGGCGGCGTCCATCGCCCCGGCGCCGCGCCGGTTCACCGCCTTGTTCGTCCGCGTCCAGGCATAGACGCTCTCGGCGCCCGGGTCGCCGGTGACCATGCGCTCCATGTCGTCGCTCGCCTGGTGGGTCAGCGTCTCGATGGTCACGAAGTCGCCCGACGCGATCTCCAGCCGCGGCTTGAGGTCGCGGCTGAAATAGCCCCAATGCACGTTGTCCGCGTTCACCGGCAGATAGTGGTAGGACGGCTCGCCCGGCTGCCGCGCGGCGGTGCTTTGCGCAAGCGCGGGCGTGACCAGGGACGCGCCCCCGGCCAGGGCCGCCGCGGCGCCGCCGGTCGCGACGAAGCCGCTGCGCAGGAAGGCGCGCCGCTCAGGGCTCAGGTCGTCCCGCAGGGCGGCGCGATGCGCCTCGAACTCGGGACAAGTCGCGTCGTCGCCTTGGCACATCGATCCATCCCGTCCTTGTGTCGGTCCCGCTCGAAACGGGCGGGACGGGCGCAGCAAGCATCATGCCACGCCGGCCGAAGTCCGCCTCGCGCCCTTGCCTGGCAGCGCGGCAGGCCGTTAGGCTGCGACGGCGCGCCGGGAGCAACCCGGCCGACGCGAACCCTGGGGGACGGGACGATGCGGCACCAACTGACGGCGTTTGCGGGCCGATGCGGCATGTTGCTGGCGGTGCGGTGATGGAGCCGAACAGCCGCCGCGACCTGCTGCTGGCGCCACTGCTGGCCGCACTGCCTTTGGCGCTGACGCAGGCCGCCGCCGCCAGCCCGCTCGACCCGGCGCAGACCATCATCCGCCCGCCTCCGGAGCAAGCCTGGGTGCCCAACCCCGGCTACCCCGAGCGCAGCGTCGATATGTGCCCGCTGGCCGGGGACACGACCAAGCCGGGCCTGTACTACACGCTGGTGCGCTGGTGGCCCGGCTACATGAGCGCGCCGCACACCTACGTCACCGACCGGCTCTGCGTGGTCGTGTCGGGCACCTGGTGGTGCAACAGCGGCGCGGATTTCGATCCCGCCGCCTGCGTGCCGGTGCCGGCCGGCAGCTTCGTGCGCCGGGTCGCGGGCACGCCGCACTATGACGGCGTGATCCGCGGGCACAACGAGCCGGCCATCATCGCGATCTGCGGCATGGGGCCGGTGGGCTACGCGCTGTCCGACCCGTCCCAGCCCGGCTGGCGCGCGGTATGAGCGGGGGGAGCATGGAGTTCTCGGGCAAGCGCGTCATCGTCATGGGCGGGAGCCGCGGCATCGGGCGGTCGATTGCGCTCGGCTTCGCCGCCGCCGGCGCCGCGGTCTCGATCTGCGCCCGCACGGAGGGGCCGCTCGACGCGACGCGCAAGGACATCGAGGCCCTGGGCGCCGCCGCGCACAGCGCCCGCGTCGATCTGGCCGACGCCGAGGCGGTGGCGCGCTACGTGCCCCTGGCGGCGGCGGCGCTGGGCGGCCTCGACGTGCTGGTGAACAATGCCTCCGGCTTCGGGCAGAGCGACGACGAGGCCGGCTGGGAAGCGTCGCTCACGGTGGACGTGATGGCGGTGGTGCGCGGCAGCCAGGCCGCGATCCCGCTGCTCGGGCCGGGGTCGAGCATCGTCAACATCGCCTCCATCTCGGCGCTGCGCGCCTCGTCCCGCTCGGCCCCGTATGGTGCGGCCAAGGCGGCGGTGATGCACTACACCGCGAGCCAGGCGAAGATGTTGGGTCGCCGCGGCATCCGGGTGAACTGCGTCGCCCCCGGCTCCATCGAGTTCCCCGGCGGCACCTGGGAGAAGCGGCGCGCCGAGGACCCGGCGCTCTATGCCAGCACGCTGGCGCAAATCCCGTTCGGCCGTTTGGGCCGGCCGGAGGAGATCGCGAGCGTCGTGCTGTTCCTCGCCTCCCCGGGCGCCGCCTGGATCACCGGGCAGAGCATCGTGGTGGACGGCGGGCAGCTCGTCGGGCCGTAGCCTCAGCGCAGGGTAACGCGCCCCGCCCCGGCCAACTGCTCCGCGCGGACGGACTGCCGTTCGAACATCCAGCCGGGATACTCCTTGGGCAGCGCGCTGGCCTGATCGAGGGCGTCAAGCTCCTCCCCGGTCAGTTCGACATCGGAGGCGGCGATGTTGTCGTCGAGCTGCTCCAGGCGCTTGGCGCCGATGATGACGCTGCTGACGGCCTTCTGGTGCAGCAGCCAGGCCAGCGCGATCTGCGCGACCGAGACGCCCCGCCGCTCCGCCAAGGGCCGCATGGCGTCGATGCAGTCGAAGGCGCGAGTGCGGTCCACGGGCGGGAAGTCGAAGGTGGCGCGCCGGCCCTCGACCGCCTCCTGGTCGCGGCCATACTTGCCGCTGAGCAGCCCGCCGGCCAGCGGGCTCCAGACCATGAGGCCGACCGTCTCGCTCCGCAGCATGGGCACGATCTCGCGCTCCAGGTCGCGCCCGGCCAGGGTGTAGTAGGCTTGCAGGCTCTCGAACCGCGCGAGGCCCTGGCGCTCGGCGATGCCCAGCGCCTTCATGACCTGCCAGGCCGCCCAGTTGGACACGCCGACGTAGCGGACATGGCCGTGCTTCACGAGGGTGTCGAGCGCGCCCACGGTCTCCTCGATGGGCGTGGCCGGGTCGAAGCCGTGGATCTGGTAGAGGTCGATATGGTCGAGCTGCAGGCGCTTGAGGCTCGCCTTGCAGGCGTCGATGACGTGCAGGCGCGAGTTGCCGCGGGCGTTCGGGCCGGGGCCGGTCGGGCCGTAGCACTTGGTCGCGACGACGACGTTTTCGCGCGGGACGTGCAGGTTGCGCAGCGCCTGGCCGGTGATCTGCTCGGACAGACCCTCGGCATAGACGTCGGCGGTGTCGATGAAATTGATGCCGGCGTCGATGGCCCGGCCGACGAGGCGCTCCGCGTCGGACTGGTCGAGCGCGCCGATCTGCCGCCACATGCCCTCCCCGCCGCCGAAGGTCATGGTCCCCAGGCAGAGTTCCGAGACGAAAAGGCCGGTCCGGCCGAGCTTGTTCATGCGCATGGCTGTCGTCTCCTGATGGGCGCCCGTCAGGCGTCCTTGCACCACCGCGCAATGTCGGCATGGGTCGCGAACCAGCAGCCGCCGCGCGCCTTGGCATGGGCGATCAGCTTCTCCAGCACCGGCAAGCGCGAGCGGTGACCGGAGACGTGGGGATGCAGCGTCAGCAGGAACAGCCCCCGCTCCTCCCAGGCGGCGTCGAACTCGGCGGTGAAGATCTCCAGGACGGAGGAGGGCGGCGTGTAGGGGCGGAGCGCGCTGAACCGGACGAAGTTGTAGTACACCGCGTCGTCCCGGATCCATTCGGGCGGCAACTCGACCACCCCGGTCGGCTCGCCGTCCGCCATCAGCTCGTAGGGGTCGTCGTCGGCCATGAGGGAGCTGTCGTACAGCAGGCCCAGCTCGCGGATGATCGGCAGGGTGTCGACCGAGAAGTCCCAGCTCGCGGTCCGCATGCCGACCGGGCGGGTGCCCGAGATGCGTTCCAGCGTGTCCGCCGCGCGGAAGGTCAGGTCCCGCTCGACGCCCGGCGGCAAGGTCGTGTTGGCCTCGTGGATCCACGAATGGATGCCGATCTCGTGCCCCTCCGCCGCCACGCCGCGCACCTCGTCCGGATACAGCAGGGCGGAGACGGCGGGGTAGAAGAAGCTCGCGGGGATCGCCTCGCGGGCGAGCAGGCGGCGAATGCGCGGCATGGCCTGGCGATGGCCGTACTGGCCCTGGCTGATGCGCATAGGGCTCTCGTCGGCGTCGCGCAGCGGGATGGTGTCGTGGTCGGCGTCGAACGAGATGGCGACGGCGCAGCGCGCGCCGCCGGGCCAGGACTTGGGCGCCAGGCTGCGTCCGGCGCGGGCGCGGCCGACGATGCGGCGCCAGGTGTCCTCGCCCCACTGCCAGGGTTCGCCGTCGGGGTGCTTGGGTCCGCTCATGTCCAGCCTCGCATTGCCTGATGCCGAGCTTGCGCTGTACTGCCGCGGGCCCGGAAGGGCTTGTGCGAGGCCGAGCGCCGCTTTTTAGTGTCACGAAACGGCGATGGGGGCCAGCATGGGCGAAGCGGCAATCAACGCCGAGGGCAACGCCGCGATGTCGCCGCGCCGGGCGATCACCGCGGCGGGGATCGGCAACGTGCTGGAGTACTACGACTTCGGCGTGTACGGCTTCCTGGCCGGGGTGATCGCCCGCAAGTTCTTCCCCGGCACGGATGAGGTCGCCTCGCTCCTCGCCACCTTCGCGGCCTTCGGCGTGGGGTTCCTGGCGCGTCCCCTGGGCGGCATCGTGCTGGGGCGGATGGGCGACGTGCGCGGGCGCAAGTCGGCCCTGGTGCTCACGATCCTGCTGATGGCGGTCGGCACGGTGGGGATCGGCCTCATCCCGGATTACGGCAGCATCGGCGTGCTGGCGCCGGTCCTCCTGGTGCTGTGCCGGGTGCTGCAGGGCTTGTCCGCCGGGGGCGAGTGGGGCAACGCGACCTCTTTCATCGTCGAGTGGGCGCCGGAGGGACGGCGCGGCTACTACGGCAGCTACAGCCAGGCGTCCGTCGTGGGCGGCGTGCTGATGAGTTCGGCGGTGGCCGCGGTGCTCAACAGCGTGTTCTCCACGGCCGAGATCGACGCCTGGGCCTGGCGGCTGCCGTTCCTGCTGGGCGCGGTGCTGCTGCCGATGGGGCTGTGGCTGCGGCGCGGCATCGCCGAGACGCCGCGCTTCCGGGCGGAGCGGGCCGGGCATGGCGCGGGGCTGGCGGACCTCGGCACGCCGTTCGGCCTGATGCTCAAGGCGTTCGGCTTCACCGTGCTGTGGACCGTGGTGTATTACGTGATGCTGACCTACCTGCCGACCTTCACGCAGAAATACGCGGGCCTCTCGGCCACGCAGTCGCTGTGGTCCAACACCGTGGGCCTGCTGGCGCTGATGGCGGCGATCCCGCTGATGGGGGCGGCTTCGGACCGGGTCGGGCGCAGGCCGATGCTGCTGTTCTGCTGCGCGGCCTTCGCTGTCCTGGCCTATCCCGGGTTCCGGCTGATCCTGTCGGGGCTGTCGGTGTGGGGCGTGGCGCTGGTGCAGGTCGGCTTCAACCTCGTGATCGCCACCTTCTCCGGCGCCGGCCCGGCGGCGTTGTCGGAGCTGTTCCCCACGCGGGCGCGCACCACGCTGATGTCCGTCAGCTACGCGCTGGCCGTCGCGATCTTCGGCGGCTTCGCGCCGTTCATCGCGACCTGGCTGATCCAGCAGACGGGGACGCCGATTGCGCCCACCTTCTACCTGATCGCCGCCGCCTTGGTGTCCGGTGCGACGATCCTGACGTTCCGGGAGACGGCGTTCGAGCGGCTGCGCTGACCGCTACTTGCCGCCGTCCACCTGCAGGACCTGCCCGTTGACGAAATCGGCCAGGGGGCTGGCGAAGAACAGCACGGCGTTCGCGATGTCCTGCGGCGTGCCCAGGCGGCGCAACGCGATGGCGCCCAGCATCGCCTCCTGCCGGGCGGCGCCGTAGCTTTCCCACTGCGCGGCGCTCGCGGGGTTGCTGGGGATCAGGCCGGGGGCCACGCTGTTCACGGTGATGCCGTGCGGACCCAGCTCGTGCGCCAACTGCCGGGTCAGGCCGATGACGGCGTGCTTGGCGCTGGCATAGGCTTGGATGCCGGTCAGCGACGCTTGCAGCCCGGCGCCCGAGGAGATGGTGACGATCCGGCCGCGCCCGGCCCGTTTCATGCCCGGCGCCGCCGCCCGGCTGAGCGCGAAGGCGGCGCCCAGGTTCACCGCCATGATCTCGTCCCAGGCGGCGTCCGTGACGGCCTCGATGGGTTGGAACACCTGGCCCGCGACGCCGCCGGCGTTGTTCACCAGCACGTCGATGGGAGCGCCGGCCGTCCGTTCGACCGCCGCGATCCAGGCGGCCCCGGCGGCGCGGTCCGCGAGGTCCACCACCGCCATCTCCGTGCCCGCGACCTGCGCCGCGGCCGGGGCGCAGCCGAACACCCGGGCGCCAAGATGAACAAAGCTCTCGGCGATGGCCCGGCCCAACCCGTGCCCGGCGCCGCTCACCGCGACCACCTGGCCGTCGAAGCTTAGGTTCATGGCAGCAACTCCAGGAGGTTGTCGTCCGACAGCGCCCGGCGCCCCTGCTCGACCTCATGGATCAGCGTGACCAGCCTGCCGATGGCCGGGCAGGCCAGGCCGTGCCGGGCGCCGACCTCCACGATGGGCGCGATCTGCACATCGACCTCGGTGCGCCGCTTGCGGACCGCGAGGTCGCGCCAGACGCCGGAGTGGGTCTTGGCGCTGGGTCGGTTGAACGCGACCATGGCGGCGACGCTGGCCCGCGCCGCCTCGGCCGTGGCGCCGGGGCGGAAGGCGTCGGGGTCGAAGCCGTTGAAGCCGCGGGGCTGCACGCCCTCCGCCAAGGCGACCGCCACCGCCTCGCCCCCGAGGGCGCGCCAGGCTGGCAGCAACTCCGGCCGGGCCAGGCAGTCGGCGATCCCCAGGTGGCCCAATCCTTGAGCGAACAGCATCGCGCCGTAGCCGAGCTTGCCCCAAAGGTATGACCAAATGTCGGGCGTCATGATCGCCTCCGGCTCGAACGCCCGCATTAGCGCGTGCAGCGTCGCGAGGCGTTGCGTCATGGTGCCGTCGATCTCGCCCAGCACCACCGCGCCGCGGTTGCCGAACAGGATGTCGCCCGGCCCCATCCAGTCCGCGCCGAAGTTGACGAAGGCGCCCATGGTGCGGCCGGGTCCGACGACGCCGGCGATCAGCGTCTCGCACAGGCCGTTCTGCAAGGAGAGCACATACCCGTCGGCCGCGAGGTGCGGCAGCAGGGCGCGGCAGGCGTCCTCGGTGTGGTGCGCCTTGACGCAGAGGAAGATGCGCGGCCATGCGCCCGTGACCTCGGCGGGCAGCAGGGCGGGCGCCTGGAGGGTGAAGTCCTCGACCGGGCCGCGGATGCGCAGGCCGGGGCCGCGGATCGCCGCGACATGCTCCGGCACGACATCGACGAACGTCACCGCGTGCCCGGCGCGCGCCAGGTACGCGCCCACCGTGCCGCCGATGGCGCCAGCGCCCCAGACCAGGATGCGGCCGTCCGTCATGGCGCCCCCCGGTGTTCGGCGCGGAGCATGGAATAGTGGGCGGCGTCCCACCGCTCCTCCCCCACCCGGGCCAACGAACGCCGGACGCCCTCGCGCACGAAGCCCAGGGCGTCGTAGAGGCGGAGGGCGGCGGCGTTGAAGGTGTAGACGTTGAGTTCCAGCCGCTCGATGGCCGGGTCCTGGAAGACGGCGCTCAGCACCTGGCGGATGAAGGGCGCGGCCAGGCCCTGGCCGCGTGCGCCCGGGGCGACGCCGACCATGGTGAGCAGGGCCGTGCCGTAACGCCAATCCAGCACGCTGGCGATGGCGCCCAGGGTGCCATGCCGGTCCCCGGCCCAGATGCGCCGCGCCGGGAACGCGTTGTCGGTTTCGGCGAGGATCGCCAGCATCTGCGCCTCATCCAAGGGAAACCTGCGGCCGGGCCCGCCCCATTGGACCAGCTCGGCCGGGGTTTGGAACCAGGTGAGCAAAGGCGGGATGTCGGCTTGGGAAAACGGACGGAGTTCCAAGGTGGGCGGCCTTTTTGCAACAAGGTTTGAATGTCCCTGGGCAATGAAGACAACCATGCTGGCGCAAGCGGGGGAAGCCTTGTCAGAGAATGGAGTCCGATCCCGGCCGGCTACTTGGCTGCGGCCCGCGCCGATCGCGTCTCCAACGCGCCGCGGCGCGACGCCCAGAACTCGGTGGCGTAGCCGGCCAGCGCCATGGCCGGCAGGGCGAAGCCGATCCAGGACGCGAGCCGCCAGCCGTCATGGGCGTAGGCCCAGACGCCCACGGCCGAACCCACAGCGCCCCCCGTGAAGAACGTCGCCATGAACAGGCCGTTGAGCCGGTTGCGATACTCCGCGCCGAGCACGAACAGGGCACGCTGCCCGAGCACCAGATGGGTCGTCACGCCGAAGTCGAGCAGCACCCCGGCGGCGACCAGGACGCCCAGGGCCAGCGTTGACCCGGGCCGGCCGAGATGGGTGAGGAGGAACGACGCCGCGACCAGCAGCATCGCCAGGCCCGTCGCGGCCCGGCTCCAGCCCCGGTCCGCCAGCCTTCCGGCGATGGGGGCCGCGACGGCGCCCGCGATGCCGGCAAAGGCGAACCACGCGATCCCCACCTGCGAAAGGCGGTAGTCCGGCCCGGCGAGCAGCAGCGGGACCGTGGTCCAGAACAGGCTGAAGGCGGCGAACAGGGCCGAGTGGTATAGCGCCCGCCGTTGCAGGACCCGGTTGGTCCGGGCCAGGTGCGCCATGGACAGCAGCAGGCGCCCGTAGCCAATGCCCGACGCCGGCTTCCGCTTCGGCAGCGCCCAGGCCAGGACGAGGCTCACCAGCAGCAGGATCGACGCGGACAGCACGAACACGGCGCGCCAGGATGCCTGATGGGCGATGAGGCTGGCGACGGGGCGCGCCAGCATGATGCCGAGCATCAGGCCGCTCATGATGTTGCCGACCACCCGCCCGCGCGTGGCCTCCGGCGCCAAATGGGAGGCGTAGGGCACCAGGATTTGGACCGAGACGGAGCTGAGGCCGATGCACAGCGACGCCCCCAGGAACAGCATGGGCGACCCGGCCAGCGCCGCCCCGAGCAGGGCGGCGATGTTGCAGACGCCGAGCAGAAGGATCAGGCCGCGGTTCTCAAGAAGGTCGCCGAGCGGCACGATCAGCAACAGCCCCAGGCCGTAGCCAAGCTGGGTCAGCGTCACGATGAGGCCCGCCGCCGCGGGCGACAGGCCGAGCGCCGGGCCGATCAGGCCGGTCAGCGGCTGGGCGTAGTAAAGGTTGGCGGCGATCAGCCCGCAGGCGGTGGACAGGAGGACCGCGAGCCACGTGGTCATCACGGGCGCGGGCCGCGCTGCGTCAGGTGCGTCCGGCGAAACAGTCATCTCAGGCCCTTATGCGAACCAGGCCACGCTAGCCGGTCCGGGCCTCGGCAGATAGGCGGCGTCCGCTCCGGCTTCCGCCTCCTGGCCCCTCGGCTACGGCCGGGGCAACCAGACCTCAATCGTCCCGCGGGATGGCCGCGGCTGAAACGTGGAGAAGTCCTGCAGCATCCAAGTCAGCCCGGCGCCGGCCATCCGTGCCGCGACCTGGCGTGCGACAGGCTCGTCGCCGGGGTGGTAGTAGCGGATGCTCGGCCGGTCGGGCGTGCCCGTCACGCGCCGGGACTCGACGGTGCCCAGGCGCGAACCGAGGCTGGCCAGCAGGTAGACCGACATGGCCTCCGCCCCTTCAGAGCCGGTCGGCACGTGGATGATGATGCGGGCATCCGGCGGCGCGGCGGCCGGCGGAGGCGGGCCGTCCCCGCTGGGGAAGCGGCTGGACGACTCAGCGGGGTCCGGGCTGCTCCGTGCGGCGGGGGGCGCATCGCGGCTGCGGTCCCGGCCGGATGCCACGACCTCCGCGGGCGGCGTCGGGACGGGAACCGGCACGGATGCTTGCGGGGCCGGGACTGCGGGGCCGGGCGCAAGGGAGACAGGGGGCGCCGCAACGGGCGGCGATGGCCCGGCTGATTGCGGCGCGCTCGGAACGGCTGGCACCGTGACCTCTCGGTGGAACGCCGCGTGCAGGCCCAGGGTGGCCGCCAGGACCATGGCTGCGAACGCCGCCAACCCCACAACCAGGATGCGGCTGCGCCGTGCCGCTGGGGTGGGCGCGGCGTCGGCTGCGTCCGGCATGGGTGCCGGGTCCGCAAGCGGGACCGGCTCGCTCACGCCTGGGGCCATCGGGAGCCGGCGTGGCGCGCCCAGGTCACGCACCGGCGCAGGGCTGGGCGTGGCCGGACTCACGACCTCCCGACGCGGAAGCCCCAATGCCTCCCGCAACGGCGCCATGCCGCGCTCTTCCAGCAAGGTCTGGAACATCGGGCGTCCCACGAACACCACTTGCAGCGTCGGCGCGCCGTTTTCCGCAAAATAGGGACGCATGGCCTGCAACAGGCGCAGCGTCTTGGAATGCAGCGTTTCCGCCTGGGTGATCAGCAGGACGACGAACGCCTCCCGGCCTTGCCGCTCGGCAATGGTGCGGGCGATCTGGCGGGCGCTGTCGTCCTGGGACGCCCTGCCGTCCGGCCCCGTCACCTGGATCAGGAGATGCTCCAACACGAGGCGGGAGCGCATGGAGTTGCCCATGCGGACCACGCGCACGTCGGGCCGGGCAAGGTCGGACAGCAGCCGGGACAGCGCGGCGTCCCGCTGCTCGTCGTCATCCTGCAGCAAAGCGGTGAACGGGCGGCCGTCGAGGAGTCCGGGCAGGCGCCGCGCCTCTGACCCGGCCAGAGCGTTGTGATCCGGCATGGCCTAGGGCGCGGGCCCCTGCATGGCCGCCTCGTCCCTTGCGGTCCCGGACAGGAGCGCCATCCCGAATGCGGTCGCCGTCGGCGGGGCAGTGTCGGCAGGCATGACCAATATTGCGTGCATTCTGGGCGGTGACCTCCGCGGGGATCAACGTCTCACCACCCAAGCGGTTTGCCGGAGCCGCGCAGCGCCCAAGGACCTGCGCGGCTCCGGAGCCGCGTTAACCCTTGAACAGGCTGACCAGGCTCTGCGGCGCCTGGTTGGCGAGCGACAGCGCCTGCGTGCCGAGCTGCTGCTTGATCTGCAGCGCCTGCAACTTGGCCGACTCCTTCGACAGGTCGGTGTCCACCAGGGCGCCCAGGCCGGCGTTCAGGCTGTCGATCTTCGCGCTGTTGAAGGAGATCGTCGCATCCAGCCGGTTCGAGTCCGCGCCGGTCTGGTTCAGCTGGTTGGCCACGCCCTTCAGCGCCGTGCTGAACGCCGTCGCGCCCGTGGTCGCGCTCAGCGCCGTCGAGGCCGCCGTCTGGTCGGCGCCCGCCGCCCCGGCGGTGAACGTGTCCACCCCCGCAGCACTCCGGCTGAACGTCGCGCCGATCAGCAAGGCGAGCGTGCTGGCCAGGCCGCTGGTGTTGGCATTCGAGATCGTCGTCGTGCTGCCGTCCTCGCTGCTGATCACGGTCTTGGCCGTGCCCGCCACGGCGCCGGATGCCCGCCCCAGGATGCTTTGCCCGTTGTAGGTCGAGTTATCGACGTAGTCGGCGACCTGCATGACCAGCGACTTGTAGGACGCGACGTATTGGTCGCGCTGGTCCTGGGCGATGCTGCTGTCGCCGATCTTCACCAGCAGCGTCTTGGCCGTGTTCACGCTGTCGGAAATCTTGCCCAGCGCGCTCAGCGCCGTGCCGACCAGGCCCTTGGCGTTGCCCAGCTGCTCGTTCGCGCTGGTCAGCGCACCGACGTCGGAGCGCACCCGCTGCGCCACCGCGTAGGCGCCGCCGTCATCCGTCGCGTCCGCCACGCGCAAGCCCGTGGAGATGCGCTTCTGCGACGCCTGAAGCTGCGTGTTGGTGTTGTTGAGAGAAGACAATGCGACCTGCGCGCCGATGTTCGTGTTGACCGAGTTAAGCGACACGATGTTTTACCTTTCATTGCCGCTGCCTGATCCCGGCAGCCGCCCCTGCTTTTGCACCGCCACCTCCTGTGGCCCATGGCACTCTGGACCCCAAACATTGCCGAAAGGTGAAGATCGCCTGCGAATCGGGGCGACCGGCAAAAAGGCGGCTCGACCTGCCGGACCCGCGGGCGGATGTCGCCAGGGCGCCGCCGCCTCTTTGAGCCGCCGCCATTGCGATGGCCCCGATCCTGGGCCATGCAGGCGGCCACGCGGGTTCGGTCGCGCCATCCGGCGCCGCCGGGTCCGCGCGGAACCGTGCCAGGAATGACCCGAATGGAAGCCGCGCCCCTCCACCCCGACCCGCGGTCGCCGGCCCAGCCGCGCCTGTCCGTGGTGATCGCGGTGTTCAACGAGGCGGAGAACGTCGCGTCCGTGCTCGATGAGCTGACGGCGGCGCTGGACAGGCTGCAGCCGTTCGAGGTGCTGTTCGTGGACGACGGCAGCACGGACGTCACCGCCGAGCGGATCACGGCGCTGTCGCGGACCCGGCCGGGCCTGCGCCTGCTGCGGCATGACCGGCGCTGCGGCAAGACGGCGGCCTTGCGGACCGGCATCGCCGCCGCGCGCGCCGAGTGGATCGCGACGATGGACGGCGACGGACAGAACGACCCGGCCGACATCCCGGAGATGCTGGCGCTCGGCCTCGCCGCCCCCCCTGCCGGACCGACGGGCACGGCGCCCCTGGTCGCCGGCATCCGGCTGCGCCGCCACGACACGCTGTCCCGGCGCCTCGCCACCCGTTTCGCCAACGGCTTGCGGCAGGCTGTGCTGGCCGACCATTGCCCGGACACCGGCTGCGGCCTCAAGGCGTTCCGGCGCGACGACTTCCTGCGGCTGCCGGCGTTCGAGGGCATGCACCGCTTCCTGCCGGCGTTGTTCCAGGCATACGGCCACCCGCTGCTGTGCAAGGCGGTGACGCACCGTGCGCGCCTGCGGGGGCAGTCGAAGTACACCAACTTCGGGCGCGCCTTGGTGGGGATCGGCGACATGCTCGGCGTCATCTGGCTGCGCCGCCGCACGACGCTGCCGCACAAGGTCATCGAATCCTGACCGGGGGCACCCCGCTTCGGCTGCGGCATTACGCGCTGCTGGCGCTGGCCGCGCTGATCCTGTTCCTGCCGGGCCGCGCCCGCCTGCCGGCCATCGACCGCGACGAGTCCCGCTACATGCAGGCCACCTCGCAGATGCTGGAGACCCGCGACTTCATCGACGTGCGCTTCCAGGACCAGCCGCGCTACCTGCAGCCCGCCGGCATCTACTGGCTCGAGGCCCTGTCCGTCGCGGCACTCAGCGACCCGGCCGCCCGCGAGCCCTGGGCCTACCGCATCCCCTCCTTGCTGGGCGCCGTCGCCGCCACGCTGCTGACGGCATGGATCGGCGGCACGCTGTTCGGAGCAAGCGTTGGCACGCTCGCCGGGCTGCTGCTGGCGGCGTCGCTGCTGATGGGGGCGGAGGCGCGCATGGCGAAGATCGACGCCACCCTGCTGGCCGCCATCCTCCTGGCACAGGCCAGCCTGCTGCGCATCCATCTCGATGCGGCCGCGGGCGTCGCGACCCGGCGGCGCTGGGCGGTGGCGCACTGGGCCGCGCTGGGCCTCGGTTTGATGCTGAAGGGGCCGCTGGTCCTGCTGGTCAGCTGGGGCACGATCCTGGGCCTCCTGGTCACGGAGCGCCGGGCCGCCTGGCTGCGCGGCCTGCAAGCGCGCTGGGGCGTCCCCTTGATGCTGGCCATCGTGCTGCCGTGGTGCGTGGCGATCGGCCTGGCCAGCGGGGGCGACTTCTTCGCGCGCTCGGTCGGCGACAACTTCCTCGGCAAGGTCGCCCAGGGACAGCAGGCGCACGGCTTCCCGCCGGGCTACTACCTCGCGGCGTTCCTGGCGAGCTTCTGGCCCGGCTCGCTGTTCGCCGTGCTGGCAATCCCCTTCGCCTGGGCGCGGCGGCGCACGCCGGAGGTGCGCTTCCTGCTGGCCTGGATCGTGCCGACCTGGCTGCTGTTCGAGGCCGTGGCGACCAAGCTGCCGCATTACGTGCTGCCGACCTATCCCGCCATCGCCTGCCTGACCGCCGCCGCCGCGCTGGCGCCTGGGGCCTGGCGGTTCGGCCGGACCTGGCGCTGGGTCGGGCGGGTCTATGGCGCGGCCTGGCTGCTGATCGGCTTGGCGCTCGCCTTGGCGGGGCCGGTCCTGCTTTGGGTGCTGCAACGCCGGATCGACGCGCCGCCGATCCTGGCGGGCCTGGGCGGAGCGGCGCTGCTCGTGCTGGGCGCGCGGGCGGCGTGGCGATCCCGGCCGCGCCGGGCCATCGCCTGGTCGGGCGCCGCGGCGCTGGTGCTGTTCACCAGCGCCTATGCGCTCGTGCTGCCCAACCTGACCGTGATCTGGCTCAGCCCCCGGATCGCCGCCGCGGTCGCCGCCGTGCGGCCCTGTCCGGACAGCGTGCTGGCCTCCGCCTCCTACAGCGAGCCAAGTCTGGTGTTCGAGGTCGGCCGGAGCACCCGGCTGGTCGATGCCGCCGCCGCCGCCGACCACCTCGCGGCCCATCGGTCCTGCGGCCTTGCCCTCATTGGCGGGCGGGAACAGGCGGCGTTCCATGCCCAGATGCAGGCATTGGGCGTCGCACCCCGGGCCTTGGCGCAAGTTGCCGGGATCAACTACTCGACCGGACGCCAGCTCGACCTGACGATCTACGCGGCAGAACCGCCATAGGCCGGCATCCGGCGCGTCAGAGCTTCGCCAGGTCGCTGCGGGCCGCCTCGATCAGCTTTTCCATCTCCACCAGCGCCCCGCCATCGAGGTCTGTCTGCGCCGATGCGAGGGCGGCCTGCGCGGCCCCGATGGCCTGGTCCGCCTCCGGGCCAAGCCCGGCCGACCCGGCCTCCTGCAACGCCGCGATGGCCAGGGTGAGGCCGCGCCGAAGCTCCCCGGCATTGGCCGCAAGCGCCGCCCGGTGCACGCGGTCCAGCGCAAGCTGCGCCTCCTCCAGCAAGGCCCGGGCGTGGTTCGCTTCCACCGACATGGCGCCGCTACTTCTTGGCGCCGAGCGGGTAGAGGTAGTCCAGCAGGAAGTCCTTCATGGACGTGGGCGGGGCTGCGGCCTGCTCCTCCGGCCGGGACGCGCCGGCATGCTCGGCGTTGTCGTTGTGCGCGGTGTCGCCCGGGGCGGCGGCCTCGGCCCCGCTGTCCGCATGCGGCAGTTCGCCGTCCACATGGGGCAACTGGATGGGCTGGGCTTCGGCGGGCTGATCCAAATGCGGCGCCTCGGCGGCGGACGGCTCGCTATGGCTCAGCAACGGGATCGTCTTCGACCCGAGCTCATCCTCCTGGACCATCTCCACGACCCGGCGCAGCGCGTCGCTTCGGCCCAGCGCGTAGGCACGGTGGAGGGCGTCCTGAATGGAGGCCGCAATCGTTTCCAGTTCGTTGCTTGGCATTCGAGTGTCTCCCCGGGACGACAAAACTAGTGCCAGGCGCAGTCCGGCGCAATGCCGCCCGCCGTGCCTGGCCGCACCGGGTTTACCCGATCTTCATCCCGGGCGCGTAATCCCGACCTGCAAGCGGGGCCATCCTGCCATGCTTCAAAAGGGGAATAAATCCGAGAGGACGCACGCTGCTGTGTTCCTGATGAACAGCCGGGTTTTCTATGTTATCAAGGCACGCCCGCCGAATGACGGCGGGATCAGCTTGCGAGGCGGATGATGGCCTGCATGGACCGCTCTTTCGATGGCGTTTAAGGGCAAGGCGCCCGGCAGCGGGTCAGGGGAGATGTCCCGGCGCACCCAACTGCTGCGCCCCGCAATCGCGCTGTCGGCCAAGCAGGTCAGCGAGGCGCGGCGCATGCGCCGGGCCGGCGCGGAGCCGGATGCCATCGCCGACGCCATGGCGCTGCCGCTGGACGAGGTGGAGAAGGCGCTGGTGCAGATGCGCTCCCCCCGGCCGGAGACGACGCGCGGCACGCTGAACGTGACGCTGGCCGCGCACCGGCTCATCATGAAGGAACGCATCGGGGAGGAGCCGATCTGGCAGACGATGGACCGGATGCTGGACGAACTCCTCCGCCTGCGCGGCGGCGCCGCGACGCCGCGGAGGAAGCCCGCCGCGCCGCGCCAAGATGACCTGCTTCTTCCGCTTCCGATATCCAGCCGGCGAGAAAGCTAGCGTCGCCGCATGAAAAGTGAGACACGACGCCGATGATCTATGCTTTGCACGACGCCGCCGCCGCCTCCCTGTTGCCGGCCCGCGCCTGGGCCCAAGCCGCGAGCACCTTGCTGCGCGCGGTTCCGGGACCGGATGCGCTGACCTGGGGCACCCGTGCCGTCGTGGCGTGGGCCGACGTGGCGAACGACGTGCTGCGGCCCCGCGGCAAGCCGGAATGGAACATCAAGCTCAGCCGCGGCGCCACGGAGCCGCTGCCGGAGACGGTCGAGCTGGATCAGCCCTTCATCCGGCTGCTGCGCTTCCAGGCGCCCGGCGCGGTGGGCCGGCGCGTCCTCCTGGTCGCGCCGATGAGCGGCCACCACGCGACTCTGCTGCGCGGCACGGTGCAGGACATGGTGGATGCCGGGCTGGAGGTGTTCGTGACCGACTGGCGCGACGCCAAGATCGTGCCGTTGCTGCACGGCGACTTCGACCTCAGCAGCTACATCGAGACTGTGATCGGCCTCCTGCAGCATCTCGGCCCCAACACGCACGTCGTCGCCGTGTGCCAGCCAGCGCCGGCGGTGGTCGCGGCCGTCTCGCTCATGGCCGCCCGCAACGACCCGGCGCAGCCGCGCAGCATGACGCTGATGGGGGGGCCCGTCGATACCCGCGCGGCGCCGACCGTCGTGACCAAGCTGGCGCAGGAGCATTCGATCCAGTGGTTCGAGCGGCACGTGACCACGACCGTGCCGCCGTGGCACCCCGGCGGGTTCCGCCGGGTCTATCCGGGATTCCTGCAGCTTGCCGCGTTCATCTCGATGAACCCGGACCGCCACATCGCGGCGCATCGCAAGATGTTCGACCATCTGGTGCGCGGCGACGAGGACAGCGCCGCGGCGCACCGGCATTTCTACGACGAGTACCTCGCCGTCATGGACGTGCCGGCCAGCTACTACCTGCAAACCGTGGAGACGTTTTTCCAGAAGCACGACCTCGCGGACGGCCGCATGACGGTCCGAGGCGAGCCCGTCACGCCGTCGGCCATCGAGCACACGGCCCTGATGACCGTGGAGGGCGAGCTGGACGACATCTCCGCCCCCGGCCAGACGATCGCGGCGCAGACCATCTGCCGCAGCATCCCGTCGGAGCGCCGGGAGCAGTATCTACAGCCCGGCGTCGGCCATTACGGCATCTTCAACGGCCGTAAGTGGCGGGGCGAGATCCTGCCCCGCATCGCCCGCTTCATCGCGGCCCACTGAGGCGCGGGCCCGGCCGGCCATCCGCGAACGTCACTTCCCGCCGGTGACCGACACCGGGTCCCAGGATGTCCCGGGTTCCGGGTGCCCGCTGATATGCTGGTAGTTCTGGTAGATGGCCATTCCCGTCGCCAGGTCTTTCCATTGCGTGATGATCGAATGGTAGCTGTTGCCGTCGAAGCCCTCCCGTTCATGGATGACCCGCATCGTGGGGAACGACTGGCCGAGAACCCGCAGCGTCTCCATGCCGCCGTTGCGCAGCGTGTCATGCCATTGCAGGCCCGGACCGGCCGAAACGTCGAACGTGACCGACGTTCCCGGCGGGCCGGCATAGATCGTCCTGAATGCCCGGCGCGCCGCCTCGGCGCCGGGCCATGCCTTGTTCCAAATGCCGAAGTAGAACTCCGCGACGTCGTTGCCGCGCTTCATGCGGCAGAGCTCGGGGTCGGCGGGATCGGCGCCCAGGTAGATGGCGGCCGGCCCGACGCTTCGGGCCACGACGCCGAAGGCGGGTGGACAGGGCGGCGGCGCGGCGGCGGCCATGGCGGGCATCAATCCCAGCATGACAGCACAGGCCGCCAGCCGTTGGGTCAGTCGCAAGTTGTGCAATGTGGTTCCGAAAAAAAAGGCGGCGCCCGAAGGCACCGCCAAGTTTAGGGAGGAAACGTCCTGCAGCACTATGGCAAGCCACCGTGCCGCACGCCCTACATCGGCGATGCCAGGACGGAATGCAAGCCCGGCTTTGTCAGAATTTGCTGCACTGCATCACGATCCAAGGAGGTTTATCCGCGCCGCGCGGCGGACCGGCCGGTCGGCGGGACCCATTCGCCGCGCTGCCGCGCCGTCCAGGCATAGCGCGCGTCGCCGTCCAGCAGATGCAGGCTGTCATGCAGGCGGTTGCGCTCCAGCCAGCCGACGGCGGCCTCCAACTCCTGCAACGTCATCGCCGCCCGGCTCTTGCCCAGCACGCGCTTCAGCACCGCGTTGTAGCGGTGGTAGCCGCCCTGGCCGCGCCCGCCCTGCAAGGCGCCCTCGTCCTCCACCGCCTGCGCCGCCACCATCTCGCCCACCCGGCGGCGCAGGCGGCGCTCGGCCACGCTCGGCGGTTCCAGCATCTCGCTTTGCGCGTCCGGCACGCTGGCGGTGAAGTCGGGGCCGGGCTTGAGCACGGCGTAGCGCAGGGCCAGCGCGTTGCTGCTGAGCGGCACGATGCCGCCCGCCGGCTCCATCGCGTCCAGGCGGCCTTGCAGCCAAAGCGGCAGGTGGCCCTGGCGCTTCGGCTTCGGCGTCCGGGCGAGCGTGCCCTGCTCGGTCTCGATCCGATGGCGGAACCGGGCGAACAGCGGGTCGTCCGGATGGAACACCAAGGCGCGCTGCTCGGCATACGGCCCGGCGTGCGGATCGACGCGCGTGGCGCGGGCGACCATCTGCTCCAGCCATGGCCGGCTGCGGATATGGGTCAGCGCCGCGACGACGGCGACCTCCGGCGCATCCAGCCCCTCATAGGCCATCGCCACGGTGACCAGGATCGTCGGCTCGACCCGGAGCCGGAAGCTCGCCAGCGTTTCCCGCGCGTCGCGCTCGTCGCTGGTGGCGAGCCGCACGGTGTCCTGCTGCGTGCGGGGCACCCAGCCGCGCACGACCTCCTGGTAGCGCCGGGCCGCGGCCTGATCCGGGGCGACCACCAGCAGCTTGCCGAGGCCCCTGCCCTCCCCACGCTCCGCCCGGCGGCCCGCCCGCAGCCGGCGCGTCGCGTCGAACGCCTGGCGCAGCAACTCGTCGGCGAAGCCGGTGCGGAGCGCCGTGAACAGCGCCGGGCGCGTCGTCTCGGTGGGCCAATGGCCGAACAGGCGGTGCGGCCCGACCTCCCCCGGCGACCCGTCGGGCTGCTTGATCTCCGGGTCGAGCCAGCGCGCCTCGCCGTCCAGCGCGCCGAACGTCACCGGCAGCACGGCACGCTCGGCCAAAGCCTGGGCGCGGCTGTAGCCGACCACGGCCCAGCCCGGCGCCGCCATGTCCACCTCCCGCGTCGCCGCCCGCTGCCCGGCGCGATACGGCAGCCACAGGATGCCGCGCCCGTCCGCCCGCTCCAGCGTGCCGGACAGCAGGAGGCGCAGCCGCGCCGTCTCCAGCAAAGGCTGCAACGCGCGGCTCCAGCCGGACGCCTCGTCGGCACCGGCACTGGCGTCGGCGCCCGGCGCCGAGGGTTCCGGCGTCATGTCGGACAACGCCGGCAGATGGTGCACCTCGTCCACGATCAGCAAATAGCGATGCCGGCGGAACTCGGCCAAGTGCAGGTCCGGGGCGGCGGCGACGCCCTGGTAGGTCGTGACGTAGCCGGACAGGCCGCGGCACGGGTCCGGGTCGTTGCCGGCGGCGCGGACCGACAGGGCGTGGTTGAGCGCGGTGCGCCACACGGGATCGGCGAACGCCTCCTCGGCCTGCAGGCGCAGGCTGTCCCGCGGCACCACCCAGCAGATGCGGTCCACGACGCCCGCGCCGATCAGGGCGGCGCCGGCGATCACCGGCAGCAGGCTCTTGCCGCCGCCGGGGGTGACGGCCGCCAGGATGTCGGCGACGTCCGCGGCCTCCCCGGCGGCGATGGCCTGGACGATGGCGGCCACATGGGCCTGATGGGTGCGAAGCGGCCGAGTCGTCACGCAGGCTCCGTCGATACGGTCGCCGACACCATCAATCCATCGGGCTTGGCTGTTAACCCCTTTTGGCGGATTTTATTCCAAGCGCCGCGGCGGCCGGCTGATGCCGCCGCCCCGCACGAAGCAAGGCGGCCGGGCGCCGCGCCGTGGCACGGCGCGTCATATCATGTTTGACGCCACCAGCCGCCCGGGCGCAAAGAAGGCACGGCGCCTGGAACAGCCGGGCGCCGGAGATCGGAGTGTTCGATTGAGCGATCTGGCACGGCAGGGTGGCTTGAAGCCGAAAGCCGCCGCGCGTCCGGCAAAGGTGATCGTCCCGCAGTTCCAGCCGGCGGGACAGAGTATCGAGCGGCTGTGCGTGGAGCACGGGCTGAAGATGACCGGGCAGCGCCGGGTCATCGCCCGCGTGCTGTCGGAGGCCGAGGACCACCCGGATGTCGAGGAGCTGTACCGCCGCGCCGTGCAGCTCGATTCCCACATCTCGATCGCCACCGTCTACCGCACGGTTCGGCTGTTCGAGGAGAAGGGCATCCTGCACCGCCGCGACTTCGGCAACGGGCGCTCGCGCTACGAGCCGACCGAGCACGGCCAGCACCACCATCTGATCGACGTGGAAACCGGCCACGTCCTGGAGTTCAAGAACGCCGAGCATGAGAAGCTGATCCGCTCGATTGCGGAGCAGCTCGGGTTCGACCTCATCTCAATGCGCCTCGAACTGTTCGGCAAGCGGCGCGCGCCCTGAATGCGGCATCCGGGGGCGGCTCCGTTGCTTGACCTGATCGTGCGCCGCGCCTACATCCTCGACGGCACGGCGCTGCGCCGGTGCGACATCGGCATCGCGGCGGGACGGATCGCGGCCATCGAGCCGACGCTGCCCGGCGACGGCCCGGAAATCGATGCCGGGCACAGTTTGGTCGTGCCGGGCCTGATCGAGACGCACATCCATCTCGACAAGACCTGCATCCTGGACCGCTGCCGCGTCGAGGAGGGCACGCTGGCCGAAGCCGTGCGGGAGACCGCCGCCGCCAAGCGGAGCTTCACCGCCGAGGATGTGTACAACCGCGGGCGCCAGACGCTCGAACGCTGCATCGCCCACGGCACGATGCACATCCGCACCCATGTCGAGCTGGACCCCGGCATCGGCATGACCGGCTTCGACGGCGTGCGTCAACTGGCGCGGGACTATGCTTGGGCGGTAGATATGGAGCTTTGCGCCTTCCCGCAGGAGGGCCTGCTGAACAATCCGGGCACCGAGGCCCTGCTGGTCCAGGCGCTGCGGCAGGGGGCGAAGGTGCTGGGCGCCGTGCCTTACACCGACAGCGACCCGCGCGGGCAGATCGACCGCATCTTCGCGCTCGCCCGGGAGTTCGACGTCGATATCGACATGCACCTCGACCTCGCCGAGACCACGGACGGCATGCAGATCGAGTACGTGTGCCGCAAGACCGAGGAGCACGGCTGGGGCGGCCGGGTCGCCGTGGGGCATGCGACGCAGCTCTCGCTGGTGCCGCGGGCGCGATACGACGCCATCGCGGCGCAACTGGCGCGCGCCGGGGTGGCGGTCACGATCCTGCCGGCCACCGACCTGTACCTGATGGGCCGCAGCCACGGCCACGCCGTGCCGCGCGGCGTGGTGCCGGCCGAGCCGCTGCGCCGCGCGGGCGTCACCTGCTCGCTCGCGACCAACAACGTGCTGAACCCGTTCACGCCCTACGGTGACGGCTCGCTGATCCGGATCGCCAACCTCTATGCGAACGTCTGCCACGTGGCGCGGCCGGCGGAGCTGGCAGGGTGCCTCGACATGATCACGGGATCGGCGGCTCGGCTGCTGCGCCTGCCGGGCTACGGCATCGCCGTGGGCCATGCCGCCAACCTGGTGGCCATCGACGCGGCGAACCCGGCCGACGCCATCGCGACCGTCGCGCAGCCGCTCTGGGGCCTGAAGGACGGTCGGCGCAGCTTCACGCGGCCCCGGGCACTCCTGCACCGGCCGTAGCCGCGTTCACGTGTTCGCAACTGCAAGAACCCGTCCGCTTGTCTGGAGCTTTGTGTCCGCACTCACTCTGATGGGCACGGTGACATGGATTCGCACACGATATTCTGGCTGACGACGCTCATCATGACGGGCGGCGGCTTAATGATCCTCCTGACCGGCAAGCGGCGCACCCCATCCGAGGAGCTGCATACGGTGCTGCATGGCATCGTGCCGCTGATTGCCGCCTGCTCGTACTTCGCGATGGCGAACGGCCAGGGCACGGTCGTCCTGGGCGCAGACGCGGCGGCGGCCGGAACCGGCGCGGGGCGGCTGTTCCACTACGCCCGCTACATCGACTGGACCTTCACCACGCCGCTGCTCCTGGTGACGCTGTGCATGATGGCCATGCATGGCGGGGAGAAGCGCGCCGGCGCGATTGCCGGGGCGGTGCTGGCCGACCTCCTGATGATCCTGACGGCGTTCCTGTTCGGCGCCTCGGAGGTGGCCTGGATCAAGTGGACGTGGTTCATCATCTCCTGTGCGGCCTTCCTGGGCGTGTACTACGTCATCTGGGTTTCGAACATGCAGGCCAACGCCTTGGAGCGGGAGGACGTGCGGGCGAGCTACCGCAGCAACGCCATGATCCTGTCGGTCCTGTGGCTGATCTACCCGATCATCCTGGCCGTGGCGCCCGACGGGCTGAACTACGTGGGCGATGCGGCCAGCGCCTTGGTCATCGCCGTCCTCGATATCGTCGCCAAGGTCGTCTACGGGCTGATGACCGTGGCGTCCGATTCCAAGACGACCGAGCGCGACTTGGCGGAAGCCGGGCGTCCGGCGCCGCTGCGCAAGGCCGCCTGATCCCATGGCCGCGGCCGCAGGGCGGGTCGGAGCCGGCGCGGCGCTGTCGCTCAGCGCCGCCCTGCCGACCGGCGCCCAGTGGCTCTGCGCGTTGGCCGTCATCATCGTGCTCGGTGTGCCGCATGGCGCGCTGGATGGCGAGGTCGCCCGGCCTGTCCTGCGCCCGCGGTTCGGCCGGGCCTGGTTCCTGGTGTTCTCGCTCCCCTACCTTGCCCTGTCCGCCCTCGTGCTCCTGGCGTGGCGCTTGGTGCCGGGGCTGACGCTCCTGGCGTTCCTCACGGCCTCGGTCTGGCATTTCGGCACGGAGGACGCGGAGGCCGGTGACGGGCTTGGGGTCATCGTGCGGGGCGGCTTGCCCATCGCCATGCCGGTGCTGATCCATCCGGGCGCCACCGCCGCCGTGTTCGCAACGGTCGCCGCGGCGCCTTTGCCGCAGTTGCCGGAATGGCTGTGGGCGGCTGCATCGGCGTGGCTTGCGTTGGCTGTCGTGTGGGTTGGCCGAGCGATGTTGCGCCGGCAGGCACGGCTGCTGGCGGTGCCGGGCATGCTGGCCGGCCTGTTCGCCGCGCTGCCGCCATTGACGGCGTTCGCCATCTACTTCGTGGGCGTGCATGCGCCGGCGCATGTCGCGGCACTGATCCGCAACCCGGCGCGCGCCCCCCGGGTGCACGACCATCGCAGCGCGGCGCTCCTGGCCCTGCCGATTACCGCCCTGACGCTGCTGATCGGCGCGGCGCTCTGGCCGCTCTATGGCGGCGCGGCCCCGGACCGGCTGCTCGCGCTGACCATCCAGGGCCTTGCGGCGCTCACCCTGCCGCACATGTTGCTGGACGCGGACTTGGCCCGGCGCGAACGCCGGGCCTTGGTGCCGGCCTAGCCGTCCGGGGCGTCAGCCCTGCAGGGCGCGGACCATGGTGCTGCCCAGCGACGCCGGGCTTTCGGCGACGTGGATGCCGGCCTGGCGCATTGCCTCGAACTTGGCCTCCGCCGTGTCCTTGCCGCCGCTGATGACCGCGCCAGCGTGGCCCATGCGGCGGCCTGGGGGGGCGGTGGCGCCGGCGATGAAGCCGACCACGGGCTTCTTGGCGCCGCTGCGGGCGATGAACTCGGCGGCGTCGATCTCGCTCTGCCCGCCGATCTCGCCGATCATGATGATGCTCTGGGTCTCGGGGTCGGCCAGGAACATCTCCAGCACCTCGATGAAGTCGGTGCCCTTTACCGGGTCGCCGCCGATGCCGACGCAGGTGCTCTGTCCCAGCCCGGCCGCCGTCGTCTGGCTCACCGCCTCGTAGGTCAGCGTGCCGCTGCGGCTGACGATGCCGACGGTGCCGCGGCGGTGGATGTGGCCCGGCATGATGCCGATCTTGCACGCCTCCGGCGTGATGACGCCGGGGCAGTTGGGGCCGATCAGCCGGGATGCCGAGCCGGACAGCGCCCGCTTCACCCGCACCATGTCGAGCACCGGGATGCCCTCGGTGATGCAGATAATCAGCGCGATCTCGGCGTCGATGGCCTCCAGGATGGCGTCGGCGGCGAACGGCGGCGGCACGTAGATCGCGGAGGCCGTGGCGCCCGTGGCCTCCCGCGCCTCCGCCACCGTGTCGAACACCGGCAGGTTCAGATGCTGGCTGCCGCCCTTGCCCGGCGTCACCCCGCCCAGCACCTTGGTGCCGTACGCGATGGCCTGCTCCGAATGGAAGGTGCCCTGCGCGCCGGTGAAGCCCTGGGTGATGACGCGGGTGTCGGCATCGACGAGCACGGCCATTATGCAGCCTCCTTCACGGCGCGGACCACCTTCTCGGCGGCGTCGGCCAGGTTGTCGGCGCTGACGATGGGCAGGCCGGATTGCGCCAGGATCTCCTTGCCGAGATCGACGTTGGTGCCCTCGAGCCGCACCACGAGCGGCACGCCAAGGCTCACCTCCCGCGCGGCGGCGATCACTCCCTCCGCGATCACGTCGCAGCGCATGATGCCGCCGAAGATGTTGACCAGGATGCCCTCCACGTGCGGGTCGGACAGGATGATCTTGAACGCCGCCGTCACCCGCTCCTTGGTGGCGCCGCCGCCGACATCCAGGAAGTTCGCAGGGCTGCCGCCATACAGCTTGATGATGTCCATGGTCGCCATCGCCAGGCCCGCGCCGTTGACCATGCAGCCGATGGTGCCGTCGAGCGCGATGTAGTTCAGGCTGTGCTTGGCGGCTTCCAGCTCCTTCGGGTCCTCCTCCGCCTCGTCCCGCAGCTTCTCCAAATCCGGCTGACGATACAGCGCGTTGTCGTCGAAGCTGACCTTGGCATCGAGCGCGACGATGTCCCCGGTCCCCGTCACCACCAACGGGTTGACCTCGACGACGGCGCAGTCGAGGTCGGTGAAGGCGCGATACATCGCCAGCACGAAGTTGATGAAGGAGGCGACCTGCTTGCCCTCCAGCCCCAGGCCGAAGGCGAGCGTGCGGGCATGGTGCGGGAAGATGCCGGAGGCCGGGTCCACGGCGACGCGCATGATCCGCTCGGGCTGCGTCTCCGCCACCTGCTCGATCTCCATGCCGCCCTCGGTCGAGGCGACGATGGTGATGCGCGACGTTTCCCGGTCCACCAGCAGCGACAGGTACAGCTCGCGCTTGATGTCGCAGCCGGCCTCCACGTACACCCGGCTGACCCGGCGGCCGGCGGGACCGGTCTGCTTGGTGACGAGGACATGGCCGATCATCGCCGACGCGGCCTCCAGCGCCTCCGCGGCCGACTTGGCGAGCCGCACGCCGCCCTTGCCGGCCGGGTCATGCGCGAAGTGCCCGGCGCCGCGCCCGCCCGCATGGATCTGCGACTTCACGACATACACCGGGCCGGGCAGCTTCTCGGTCGCCAGCGCGGCCTCCTCGGGCGTCCAGGCGACGAAGCCCTGAAGGACCGCCACGCCGTAGCCGCGCAGCAGTTCCTTCGCCTGGTACTCATGGATATTCATTCGGCCTCTCCGCTCGCCCTGGGTGAGTGTCCTGTTCCTTGGGGCATACAGCTATTCGGCTGAACTCTCCAGCCCGCATGGAAGGGTCAGCGGCGGGAGGCGGGATCGCCCAAGCCGTTGAGGAACTGCCCCACGGCCGCGTTGAACGCATCGGGCTGCTCCAGGTGGGCGAGGTGCCCGGCGCCCTCCAGCGCGACGTATTGCGCGCCGGGGATGCGGGCGGCCATGCGCGCCATGCCCTGCGCCGGCGCCGCGGCGTCCAGCGTGCCGGACACCACCAGGACGGGCACGGCGATCCGCGCCAGCGCGTCGCGGCAGTCGAAGCCAGGCATCGCCATGATGCCGTCGCGATACGTGCTGTCCGGCGTATGGGCCATGCAGTCGCGGGCGAGGGCCATGCCCTCCGGATCGGCGCCCGGGCCGGCCAGGTCCGCGACCAGCGTCTCCGCCAGCGCCGCCATGCCATGGCCCGCGTCGAGCGGCCCGAGCCGCGCCGACAGGAACTCCGCCTGCCAGGCCGGGTCGCGGCTGCCGAAGGCGGCGCTGGTCTGCGCGAGCACGACGGCGCGGGCAAGATGCGGCGCCCGGGTCAGCAGGCGCTGCACCACCATGCCGCCGAGGCTGTGGCCGACCAGCACCGGACGGTCGAGGCCGAGCTCCTCGATGAACCCGGCCAACGCCGCCGCCAGCGCGTCCATCGACACGAGCGGCAGCGGGGTCGAGTTGCCGTAGCCCGGCATGTCCCAGGCCAACGCCCGGTAATCCCCGCCGAAATGATCGAGCTGCCGGCGGAACATGCGCGCCGCCCCGCCGATCCCGTGCAGGAACACCAGCGGCGCCGCGGTCGGCCGCCCAGCCTCAAGGTAGCTGATCCCGCCTTGCGAGACGGTCTGCTCGTACTCCTGCTGGGTCTGCTGGCGCGCGGCCTGGGGCACGCTCGCTTCATGGTGAACGGCCATGCGGTCGCTCCTATCGGGTTGCGCCGGCATGAACGCGGTTGCCGGGCCGAAGGTCAATGCGCCGGGCCATGACAATGCGCTGGGTTCGTCGTCTGGCGCTCACTCGCATTTCGACCAGCCGCAATGGTGACAGCTCAGGCACCCGGCCTCCCGCACGAGGCCGGGCTGGCTGCATTTCGGGCAGAACGCGCCCAGGGGACGGTCGGCGGCGGCAAGCGGCGCGTCCGGCGATGCCGCCATGGCGGCCGGCAGGACGCCGGTCCCGGCCATGTGCCGCTCCAGGATGCCGCCAATGGCCGCGATCAGCGAGGGCACGTAGCGGCCGTTCTGCCACTGCCCGCCGCGCGGGTCGAACACCGCCTTCAGCTCGTCCGCCACGAACGCCACGTCGCCGCCCCGGCGGAACACGGCGCTGATCATCCGGGTCAGCGCGACCACCCAGGCGTAGTGGTCCATGTTCTTCGAGTTAATGAAGATCTCGAACGGCCGGCGGTGCCCGTCCTGCAGAGTGTCGTTGATCGTGACATACAGCGCATGCTCGCTGTCGGCCCAGCGCAGCTTGTAGGTGGCGCCGGTCAGCTTCTCCTCCCGGTGCAGCGGCTCCGGCGACATGCCTTGGACCGATACGGCTGGCTCAGGCGCGGCGGGCGCCGGGGCAGCAGGCGGCGTCACCTCCAGCACCGACCCGGTGATGGCGTTCGGGCGGTAGGTCGTGCAGCCCTTGCAGCCGCTCGCGTAGGCGTCGAGGTAGATGTCCTTGAACGCCTCGAAGTCGATGTCCTCCGGGCAGTTCACCGTCTTCGAGATCGCGCTATCGACATGGCGCTGCACCGCCGCCTGCATCCGCACGTGGTCGCGCGGCGCCAGGGTCTGCGCCGTCACGAAGTACTCCGGCAGGTCCGCCCCCTCCCCGAACAGCGCGCGGTAGCGGCGCACGGCGTGGTCCGACACCTCTTCCTCCCGCAGGCTGCCGTCGGGGTTCTTCACCCGGCGCGTGTAGGCCAGCGCGAAGATCGGCTCGATCCCGCTCGACACGTTGTCCGCCCAGAGCGAGATGGTGCCGGTGGGCGCGATGGAGGTCAGCAGCGCGTTGCGGATGCCGTGCTCGGCAATGGCCGCCCGCACGTCGGCGTCCAGGCCGCGCACCGTCTCCCCGGCCAAATAGGCGTCGCGGTCATACAGCGGGAACGCCCCCTTCTCCGCCGCGAGCGCCGCCGAGGCCAGGTACGCCGCCCGGTTGATCCGCGCGGTCCAGCGGTCCGCGAGCGCCACCGCCTCGTCCGAGCCGTAGGTCGCCCGGCACATGATGAGCGCGTCCGCGAGGCCGGTGACGCCGAGGCCGATCCGCCGCTTGGCACGGGCCTCCTGGCGCTGCTCAGGCAACGGGAAGCCGGATACGTCAATGGTATTGTCCAGCATCCGCACCGCGGTCGCCACCAGCTCGTCGAGCGCCGCCTCGTCCAGCCGCGCCGAACCCGTGAACGGGTCGAGCACCAGGCGGCTCAGGTTCACCGACCCCAGCAGGCACGCCCCATACGGCGGCAGCGGCTGCTCCGAGCACGGGTTGGTCGATTGGATCGTCTCGCAATAGGCCAGGTTGTTGCGGGCGTTGATGCGGTCGATGAACAGCACGCCCGGCTCGGCGTAGGCGAAGGTCGCCCGCATGATGCGGTCCCACAGCGCCCGCGCCTTGACCGTGCGGAACACCTGGCCGCCGAAGCTCAGGTCCCAGTCGAGATCCGCCTCCACCGCCGCCATGAATGGGTCGGTGATCAGCACCGACAGGTTGAAGCTCCGCAGTCGGCCCGGCTCGCGCTTCGCGTCGATGAACGCCTCGATGTCCGGGTGGTCGCAACGGAGCGTCGCCATCATGGCGCCGCGGCGCGACCCTGCCGACATGATCGTGCGGCACATCGCGTCCCACACGTCCATGAACGACAAGGGGCCGGAGGCGTCGGCGCCCACCCCGCGCACCAGCGCGCCCTTGGGCCGCAGCGTCGAGAAGTCGTAGCCGATGCCGCCGCCCTGCTGCATCGTGAGCGCCGCTTCCCGCAGGTTGGCGAAGATGTCGCCGAGGTCGTCCTCGATGCCCCCCATGACGAAGCAGTTGAACAGCGTGACCCGGCGCCCGCTGCCGGCGCCCGCGATGATGCGGCCGGCGGGGATGAAGCGGAAATCGGTCATCGCGTCCATGAACCGCTCGGCCCACAGCGCCGGGTCGGCCTCCGGCTGCGCCAGCGCGTTCGCCACCCGGCGCCAGGTGTCCACGATCTCCCGGTCGACCGGCGTGCCGTCCGCCTGGCGCAGCCGGTATTTCTGCTCCCAGATGAAGGTCGCAATCGGCGTGAGCGCGTCCGGCGCCGTGGGCAGGGTGGCGGCGGACGGGTGGTCGAGTGCGGGCATGGTTGGACTCCATGGCTGAGGCAAAGCCTCCGGCGAAGGCCGTGCCTCTCATGCGGCAGGGGGCGGCGCCAAGTCCAGGACTAGCTTTCTGCGCCCGTCGCTCCCAGGTGCAGGGTGCGACAATCCTCCTGGAGAAACCGATGCGCACCAGTGTCTTGCTGCTCGCCCTCATCGTGTGCGGCGCGGCGGGCGACGCGGCGGCGGACCTGCCCGGGGAACGGCATCGCATCGAGTCGGCCACGCTGCCGAAGCCGTTCGAGACGCGCTCGGCCGCGCACTCGCCCGGCGTCGTGCCCCGGCCGCCCGGCGCCGCGCCGCGCGTCCCCGCCGGCTTCGAGGCGACGCTGCTGCTGTCCGGCCTGGAAGGGCCGCGCACCCTGCGGACCGCGCCCAACGGCGACGTGTTCCTGGCGGAAACCGGGGGCGGGCGGGTCCGCGTGCTGCGCGGCAAGGAAATGTCGGTGTTCGCGGACGGCCTCGAAGCTCCGTTCGGCATCGCCTTCTGGCCGCCCGGACCCGCGCCGCGCTTCGTCTATGTGGCGGAGACCTCCCGCGTCGTGCGCTACCCCTACGTGCCCGGCGCGCTGCGTGCCGCCGGGCCGGCGCAGGTCGTGGTGGACGGCATCCCCACCGGCGGGCACTCGACACGCGACGTGGCGTTCAGCCCGGACGGGCGCCGCATGTTCGTCTCCGTCGGCTCGGCGTCGAACGTGTCCGACGAGGGCGAGGAGGGCCGGGCAGAGGTGCGGGAGTACGATCCGGAGGGCCATGGCGGCCGGCCCTTCGCGACCGGCATCCGCAACTGCGTGGGCCTGGCCGTGCAGCCGGACGGCACGCTGTGGTGCGCGGTGAACGAGCGCGACGGCCTGGGCGACAACTTGCCGCCCGACTACGTGACGCGGGTGCAGCCGGCGGCGTTCTACGGCTGGCCCTGGTTCTACATCGGCGGCCACCCGGACCCGCGCCACCCCGGCAAGCATCCCGAACTCGCGGGCCGGGTCACCGTGCCCGACGTGCTGATCCAGCCGCACTCCGCGCCGCTGAGCCTCACGGTGTACCCGGCGGACGGCACCTGGGCGGAGTACCGGGGCGACCTGTTCGTGGCGCTGCACGGCTCCTGGAACCGATCCGCGGCGACCGGCTACAAGGTGGTGCGCGTCCGGTTGCAGGAGGGCAAGCCGACCGGCGAGTACGAGGACTTCGCCACGGGGTTCGTCACCGGGCAGGACAGGGTCTGGGGCCGCCCGGTCGGCGTGACGACCACCCAGGACGGCTCGCTGCTGGTCAGCGAGGACGCGAACGGCACCGTCTGGCGCATCGCCCGCACGCCGCCCTAAGCTCCGGCCAAAGCGGCTCGGCCGGCGTCATTCGGCCGAGTTCCTGGCGTTCATCAAATCCTTGATCACCAGGTCGGCCAGGGCGAGGTCGTGGTCGTCCGCCGGGGCGAAGGGGCTGAACAGGATCTTGATCTTGGTGATCCCAGACCGTCCGGACTTGGATCGCCCGGTGGATTGCAGCCGGGTGGTGCGGATCAGCCGCGCGATCCGTTCGCGCTGCGTCAGTGGCTTTGGAGGGGTCATCGGCGTATCTCTGATTGAGGGCGGTTCATGCCAACGGTGTTTGTCCATGCCATCTCGTCATTGCGGCGCAGCACCCTGCCGGCCGGGGCCGCGGTCCCTGGCTCAGGGCCGGACCGCCGTGACCTCAATCTCCACCAGCCAGCCGGGGTTCGCCAGGCCCGCGACCTGCACCACGGACCGGGTGGGAAGTCGGGGCTGGTCCGGTCCGCCGAAGAACTGGCGGTAGCCCTGCATGAAGCCGTCGAAATCCATCCCGCCCCCTTTCGCCGGGTCGCCCACCAGGAACACGGTCATCCGGACCACGTCGCCCGGCGTCAGTCCCAGGCCCTTGAGCGTGCCGGCGATGCCGGTCAGCGTCCCGACCGTCTGCGCCCGGGTGTCGCCGTAGGCCGACAGGCTGCGGGCGGGGGCGGCGGGATCGCTGACCGGGGCGCCCGCCCCGCTGAGGAAGACGACGGTCTTGCCGGGCGGGATTTCGACAGAGGACAGGATCGGGAAATCGGACGGCAACGGGTGGCGGATGACGTCCTCCGCCCGCGCGGCCATGACGACGGATGACGTGAGCAGCAGGAGCGCCGCAAGGCTCGCGGCCGGGTGGCGGGGCACGATGGTCTCCGTTCAATGGGCTTGCAGGGTGCGGTCGGCCGTGGACGCCGCGGCCTCGGTGCGCGCCGCGGTCACCAGGCTGGCCGGCACCGGATCGGCGTGGTTGCCCCAGGCGCCGCGGACGTAGGACGCGACGGCGGCGATCTGCTCGTCGGACAGCTGCGTCTTGAACGCCGGCATCCCGCCGCGGCCGTTCAAGAGCACCGTCGCGATCCGCCGGGGATCGTCCTGCACCAGCGCGTCGCCAGCCAAGGCGGGGAACGCCTGCGGGATGCCCTGCCCGTTGCGCTGGTGGCACGCCGAGCAGTTGGCGACGAACAGCCCCTCCCCCGCCGGATCGGTCGCCTGGGCGGGGCCGGCCAGCACGAGGCCGGCCAGGACGCCTCCGATGCCGAGGCGCACCAGCACGTCACGCACTGGCTTGGCGATGCAGCTTGGCGATCTGCAGCCAGGCCGACTCGATGGCGCCGGCCTGCCAGCCCGTGAGATAGCTGAGGTGCTCGCCCGCCAGATAGATGCGTCCGGCCGGCTGGCACAGCGCCGGGTATGCGGTGCGCCGGCCCTCGTCGTCCCACTCGGCCCAGCCGCCCATGCTGTACTGCACCCGGTGCCAGGCCACCGAGAACGCCGCCTCCACGTTCTCCCGGTATTGCGGGAACACCTTCTGGCCGAACGCGGTGGCGAACTCGGTCCGCTCGGCGGGCGTCATGGCGCTCACCTTGATCGCCGCCGCGTCGAACTGGTAGTAGCCCAGCACCGTGCCCTTGGCGCCCTGCCAGTTCCAGGACGGGAGCGAGATGCTGCCGATGTCCTCGTTGTCAGTATAGACGTGGCCGCCGTAGATGTAGTGGTCCTCCTCCCAGAAGCGCCGCTTCATCTGCAACCCGATCTTGCCCACCGGCTGGTAGGCGACCGCAGCCATGGCCTGCTTCATCCCGTCCGGCAGCGCCGCCTCGATATGCCGCAGCACCGAGAGCGGGATGGTGCAGACGCAGTAGTCGGCCTTCGTCGTGCCGCGCTGCCCCGCGGCATCGACCCAGGCGACCTCCACGCCCCCGTCATCCTGGCCGATCCGCTCGACCACGGTGCCGTACTGGATCATGTGCCCGACCTTGCCCGTGAAACCCGCGGCGATGCGGTCCATGCCGCCCACCGGCTGGAACATGGTGCGCTGCTGCGTGAAGCCTGCGACCGAGCGCAGCGTGCGCCACGCCTTGGAATGCAGCACGTCGGCCATCGGCAGCGGCGCGCTCAGTTTGCCCGGCCCCGGATCGGTCAGCGCGCCGGGCCACAGGTCGTAGCCGCGGCCGTCGGCGCCGGAATAGGACAGGTCCTTCGACGACAGGTAGCCCTCCCGCACCAGATAGGACACGAACATCTCCCGGTCCTCGGCGCTCAGCGGCATGTCGAGCTGGCCGCCGCGCACCGCCTTCGCCAGCAGCTCCGCCGTGTGGCCGCGCATGTCGGCCGCCACATGCGCCTTGCGCACCGCCTTGCCCGCGAGCGGGCCGGAGCCGCCCTCGAACATCACGTACGAGGCGTCGTTGTCGTTGACCATGACCTCCAGCGGGACCCCGAACTCCTTCGTGTAGTGCAGGGTCGATTGGTGGTTGAACGGGATGCGCCACGGGCCGTGGTTGATGTATTGGCCGTCGTCGAACGCGCAGTGCTGCGCCTCGCCGCCCAGTTCAGTGAGCGAGAACCCGGCACGCGCCGTCTGGCACCGTCCGCCGGCGAAGCTCCGCGCCTCGATGACCCGGCAGTCATAGCCGAGCTTGGACAACTCATAGGCGGCCGTCATGCCGCCCACGCCGGCCCCCAGGATGACGACCCGCTTGCCGGTCCCCGATCCCGTCAGCGCCGGCGGCGCAGTCTGGGCCGACGCCATGGGCATGCCGAAGACCTCCAGCCCCGCCATGACCGCGCCGGCCCCGCCCATGGCGCCGAGCCGATACAGGAACTGCCGGCGCGACGGCTCGGACGAGGCGTGGGGCGCAAGGTTGGACGATCCAGTCATCGGAGCCTCTTTGGCAACGGACAAAAATGTCGCATCCTGCCCTGCGGCGGGACTGCGACCTCGCAATGCAGGGAAACGGCATGTCGTGCAACCGGGACGCCCGGCGCCGCAGCGGCATTGGAACGCCGGTCAGGCCGCTTTGGACAGGTCCAACTCGGCCATCACCTCGGCCAGCCGCCCAGGGTCGGAGCAGGCCAGCAGCACGCCGGAGAAACCGTCCTGGCCCCCGGCCAGCAACAGGGTCCGCGGCACCGGACCCTCCGGCGCATCCCCCGAGCCGATCTCCGCCACGTCGGGCCGCTGGCGGAGCGAGTCGAGCATGGGGGCCAGCTCGGCCGCCGTGCCGAACAGGAAGCGGTGGGCCGGCCACTCGGTGCCGTCATGGCTCTGCCCCGCCGCCGCGGGGAGCGAGAGGGCCGCCAACTCCTCCCGGCTGGTGAGGTCGTGGAACAGCGCCAGCGCCGCCGCGCGTGCCGGGGCGGACAAGGCGAGGCTGTCGGCGGACGCCTCGATCTCGACAGGGGATGCGGCGGACAGGATGGGCATGGCTCGACCTCCGAAATGGTGCGGTCTTAGCGATTGGCGGCCACAACGGTTCCGAACGACGCGGGATCGCCGCCGCGCGGGGCCCGCCGCCTAAACACCGGCATGCGCCGGGTTCAGGTGCGGCCACGCCGCCGGGTCACCCCCCGGGGCCGCCAGCCAACGATACAGGCCCGGCGCGCCATAGAACTGTGTCCAACAGTCATGCGCGGCGGCCTCATCGGCCAGCTCGGACCTATGGACGATCCGCAGGCGCGACACGTCGCTGCCGAGCCGTTGGTGCAGCAGCGCGCTGCCCTCGAACGGAACCACCGGGTCCTCCGGACAGTGGAACAGGTGGATCGGCACCGTCCGCAACAACTCGATCTCCGCGTCCGAATAGGTCGCGGCGCCGCCGACCGGGCAGAAGGACGCGACGGCGGACACCGGGCGGCCCGTGCGCAGGCGGTGCAAAGCGAGCCGCAGCACCCCGCGTCCGCCAAGGCTGAGGCCCGTCAGGTACAGCCGCTTCGGATCAATGGCCGGGTGCGCGGCGAGGTGGCGGTCCACCGCCTCGCTCAAAGCCTCGCCGTCCCAGTCCTCCACCGGCAGATGGAGGCCGAGCACGTGATACCGGCGGATTTCGGCAATCGCATCAGGTCCGTAAGCATCTTTCGGGTTGTGCAGGACGTTCGCCCATGGTCCATATTTGCGGACCTGCCGATTGATGTCGCCGCCGATCTCGCCGCGGCCATGCAGGAACACGAGCAGGGATTCAGGGGATTGGTCAGAAGCTTGGCTGAGCGCGGCGAGCGTCATGGCGGTTTGATCCCCAGGGATGGGTCGGAAGACATCCGGAACGACGGCGCGGCGGCGAAGGTTGCACGCGAGGCGCAGCCGGCGGCGCCGCGCCGCCAGGACCTGCTTCCCGCCCTGACCGGGGTCCGTGGGGTCGCGGCCTGCGTGGTCGCGGTGTTCCACATGAACTACTGGTTCTACGCCGGCGGCTGGGACCCGCACGGGCCTGGGATCGTGCTGGCGACGATGTTCCGCGTCGGCTACCTCGGGGTCGACCTGTTCTTTGCGCTCAGCGGCTACGTGATCGCGAGCGCCTACCTGCAGGCGTTCCGCCGCCCCTCCCTCGGCGCCTACGCGCATTTCATGGTCCGGCGCTTCGCCCGGGTCTGGCCGCTGCATGTGGCGACGATGCTGCTGTACGTCGGCACCCCCGCCTGCCGTGGGCCGGGCGACGTGGCGGGGAACCTGCTGATGGTGCAGGCATGGGGCGTCATCGACCACATCACCTGCAACGAGCCGTCATGGTCGATCAGTTGCGAATGGTTCGCCTACCTCGCCTTCCCGGGCCTGGCCTGGCTCCTGTTGCGGTCAGACCGGCGCTGGGCTGCGCTGGCCATCGCGGCACTTGGCCTGGGCGGGCTGGGGGTGCTGGCTTGGCTGAACCGGAACTCGCTCGACGTGACGTTCAGCCTGGGCGTCGTGCGCGCCGCCTGCGGCTTCACGATCGGCGCCGCGCTGTGCCGGGGCTTTGCCGACGTAGGGCCGCATCTCGCGTTCGACGCCTGCGGCATCCTCGTCATCGCCTCCATTGGCGGGCTGGCGATGGCCGGTGCGCCGGACCTTCTCGTCGCCGGCCTGTTCGGCCCGCTCGTGCTGTGCATCGCCCTGGCCGCCGGCCCGTTGCGCGCCGTCCTCGGGGCGGCCCCCGTCGTTTGGCTCGGCGAACTCTCCTACTCGCTCTATTTGTGGCACCACTTCCTGATCGACACCCTGAAGAGCCTGGGCGGGACCATCACCACGCCGGCCGCCATGGGCCTGGTCTTCTGCCTCATCATCGGCGTCGCCGCCCTGTCGCGGCGATGGATCGAGCAGCCCGCGAGGACCGGGATCATCGCCTTGGTCACAGGCTGGCGTCACCGGCTGGCCAGCTCATGACCGTGCGGACCCTACGGCCAGGCCGGCGCCCGATGACAGCCCGGGGACCGCGCTGATCAACTCGCGGGTATAGGCGTGCTGCGGCGCGAGGAAGACCTGCGCCGCCTCGCCTCGCTCGACGATGCGCCCGGCGTGCATCACCGCGACCGTGCCGGCGATCGCCTCCACCACCGCCAGGTCGTGCGAGATGAACAGATAGGCCACGCCAAGCCGGGCCTGCAGGTCCTGCAGCAGCTTCAGGACCTGAGCCTGCACGGAGACGTCGAGCGCCGACACCGGCTCGTCCAGCACGATGATCTCCGGTTCCGCGGCCAGCGCGCGGGCGATGCCGATGCGCTGGCATTGGCCGCCGGAGAACTCGTGCGGATAGCGGTCCGCGAACTCGGCGCGCAGGCTGACCAGGCGCATCAGCTCCTGCACGCGGTCGCGCCGCGCGGGCGCCACCATGCCGCGCAGGCTGCGCAGCGGCACCTCCAGGATCTGCCGCACCGTCTTGCGCGGGTTGAGCGAACCCAGCGGGTCCTGGAACACCATCTGCACCTTGCGGTGCAGCGCCAGGCGTTCGTAGTCCTCGACCGGGCGGCCATCGACGAGGATGCGCCCGTCGGTCGGCGGCAGGAGGCCCACGATCATCCGCGCCAGCGTCGACTTGCCACAGCCGGACTCGCCGACGATGCCGAGCGTGGCGCCCTGCTGCACCGTCAGCGACACGCCATCCACCGCACGGTGCGCCGGGCGACGCCGGCCCAGCAGGCTGCGCCCGCCGCCGTACTCGCGCACGACGTCCACCAGCTCCAGCGCCGCGGCGCCGGTCACGCCGCGGCCTCCTGCGACGCGGCCCGGAGACGGATGCAGCGCGCCGCGTGCTCCCCTCCGACCTCGATCATCGGGACCGGACCAGCACTGCATGCGGCGATGGCGAGGTCGCAGCGCGGCGCGAAGGGGCAACCCGGCGGCAGCGCGTTGGTGGGCGGCGGCAGGCCCGGGATCGGCTCCACGGCGCGGCGCGCCTGCCCCGGGCGCGGCACGCAGGCGAGCAGGCGGATGGTGTAGGGATGCGCCGGGCGCGACAGCACCTCGGCGACCGGCCCGCTCTCGACGATACTCCCGGCATACATGACATGCACCCGGTCGCAGAGTTCGGCGATCACGCCCATGTCGTGGCTGATGAACACGAGGGCGGCGCCCAGCCGATGCCGCAGCTCGTTCATCAGCGCCAGCACCCGTGCCTGGGTGGTGACGTCGAGCGCGGTCGTCGGCTCGTCCGCCACGATCAGGTCCGGGCTGTTCGCGAGCGCGATGGCGGCGCCCACGCGCTGCCGCTGCCCGCCGGACAATTCGTGCGGGAAGGACCGGGCGCGGCGCGCGGCATCGGCAATGCCCACCTGCTCCAGCAGCGCCACCGTGCGCGCCATCGCCTCGCGCGGGCCAAGCCCCTGGTGCCGGCGCAGCGTTTCCGACACCTGGGCCCCGATGGACAGCAGCGGGTTGAGCGTGGTCAGCGGATCCTGGAACACGTAGGCGATGCGGTCGCCGCGGATCGCCTGCAAGTCGGCCAACGAGGCGCCGATCAGCTCCTGGCCCTTGAACCGGACGCTGCCCCCGGCGATGCGGCCCGGCGGCGAGGCAACGAGGCCGGCGAGGGACAGCGCCGTGACCGTCTTGCCCGACCCGGACTCGCCCACCAGCCCGACCGCCTCTCCGGCCCGCACCTCGAAGCTCACGTCGTTCACCGCCCGCCAGACCTCGCCGCCGGCGTGGAACTCCGTCCGCAGCGCCCGCACCGACAGCAGCGCGTCGGACGGCGGCACGGCCGGCGACTCGGATGGTACCGGGCGGTCCGGCGCCACGTCGGTGACGGCGCGGATGCGCGCCAGCCCGCCCGCCCGCAGCCGCGGGTCGAGCGCGTCGCGCACCCCGTCGCCCACGAGGTTCACCCCGACCGCAATCAGCAGGATCGCCAGCCCCGGCACCGCCGCGACGTGCGGCGCCACGTTGATCAGGTTGCGCGCGTTGCCCAGCATCCCCCCAAGGTCGGCCACGGGCGGCTGCGCGCCCAATCCCAGGAAGCTCAGCCCCGCCGTTTCCAGGATCATCCAGCCGACCGAGGTGCTCGCCGTGACGACCACCACCGGCAGCACGTTCGGCAGCAGCTCGGTGGCGATGATGCGGAGGTTGGACTGGCCCATCAGCCGGGCGGCGGCGATGAAGTCCGCCTGGCGCAGGCTGACGGTCGCGCCGCGCACGGCGCGGGCGAAGAACGGCACGTTGACGATGATGATGGCGAGCATGGCGTGGCCGAGGCTCGGCCCCAGCGCGGCCACGATGGCCAGCGCCAGCAGCAGATAAGGGAACGCCATCAGCATATCGACGCCGCGCATCACCAGCGTGTCCACGGTGCGGCCGTAGTACGCCGCCACGACGCCGAGGGTCGAGCCGATGAAGGACGACACCGCCGCCGCGACCACGCCGACCAGCAGGCTGAGCCGGGTGCCCCAGATCACCCGGCTCAGCAGGTCGCGGCCAAGCTCGTCCGTGCCGAGCAGGTGCCCCGGGGCCAGCGGGCGCGCCATGCGGTGCAGGATGTCGGTGCGGTTCGGGTCCGACAGCGGCAGCACCGGCGCGGCAAGCACGCAGGCGACCACCAGCAGGAGCAGCAGGGCGCCGGCGACCGCCGGGCCGCTGCGGGCGAAGCGGCGCCACAGGCCGGCGCGGGCGGCCGGGCGCGACGCGGCCCCCGGCGCGAGGATGGCCTCCTGCGTCCCGCTCATGCGCCGCGGATCCGCGGATCGAGCAGGCCCTGGGCCACGTCGGTCAGCAGGTTGATCAGCACGTAGGCGGCGGCGACGATCAGCACGCCGCCCTGCACCAGGATGATGTCGCGGGTGGAGATGGCGTTCACCAGCATCCGGCCGATCCCCGGCCATTGGAACACGCTCTCGATATACACCGCCCCGCCGAGCACGTAGCCGGCCTCGATGCCGATGATCGGCACCACGTTGACCAGCGCGTTGAGGAACGCGTGGCGCAGGATGACCTGGCCTTCCCGCAGCCCCTTGGCCCGCGCCGTGCGCACGTAGTCCTGCCGCATCACCTCCAGCATCGCCGTGCGGGTCAGCCGGACCAGCACCGCCGCCGGCACCGCCGAGAGCGCCAAGGCCGGCAGGATCAGGTGCCGGGCGATCTCGATGGCACCGCCGGGTCCGAACATCTCCTGCATGCCGCCCGCCGGCAGCCAGGCGAAGCGCACGGCGAACCACAGGATGAGCAGCATGCCGAGCCAGAAGGAGGGGGTGGAGACGCCGAGCAGCACCACCAGGGTGATCACCCGGTCCGGCCAGGCATTCTGCCGCATGGCGGCGACGATGCCGAGCAGGACGCCGACGACGCTGCACAGCGCGAGCGAGACGCCGGCCAGCAGCAGCGTCGGGAACAGCCGGTCGAGCAGTTCGTCCAGCACCGGGCGGTGCAGGATGTAGGACTGGCCGAGGTCGCCGTGCAGCACGCCCCGGAGCCAGATCAGGTAGCGCACCGGCATCGGCTCCGAGAGCCCCAGTTCCGACCGCACCTTGGCGAGGTTCTCGGGCGTCGCGAAGGTGCCGAGGATCGAGGTCGCGGGATCGCCCGGCACCAGCCACATCACCACGAACACGATCACCGTGACGCCCAGCAGCACCGGGGCCAGCAGCGCCAGGCGCGTGAGGATGAAGCGGGTCACGGAGGGGCCGCCCGGCTCATGCCTTGTAGGTCCGGTCGAAGCGGGTGCCGAAGGACGGCATCAGGAAGTAGTCCTTCACCCGGACGCTCGCCACCGCGTTCTGCTTCCAATGGCAGACGAACACCCAGGGCGCGTCCTCGTGCACCAGGCGTTCGAGTTGTTCGTACAGCCCGGCGCGCTTGCCCGCGTCCGTCTCCGCGCGCGCGGCGTCGATCAGCCGGTCCACCTCCGGGTTAGAGTACGAGCCCGAGTTGACCGCGGCGCCGGTGCGGAGCGCCAGGGAGGGGTGCATGTCGGGGTCGGTGGTCATGAACGACATCTCGGCGATGTCCGCGGTCTTCATCCCGCCGTTCAGCCGGCCGAGATAGGTGTTCCACTCGTAGCTCTCGATCTTGGCGCGCACGCCCACCGCCGCGAGGTCCGCCTGCATGGCGCCCGCCATCAGCACCGGGGACAGCATGCCGGAGCCGTTCTGCGTGACGTAGAAGGTGACGTCGATCCCGTTCGCGTAGCCGGCCTCCGCCAGCAGCGCCTTTGCCTTGCCGGGATCGTAGGCATAGGCGGCCACGCTCTTGTCGTAGGCCCAGCCGAAGGCGGGCGGGGTGACGCTGGCGGCCACCGTCGCGGTGCCCTTCAGCAGGTCATCGACGATGCCCTGCCGGTTGATGGCGTAGTTCACCGCCTGCCGCACCCGCTTGTCGTCGAACGGCTTCTGCTGGGTGTTGAGCATGAGGTACCAGAGGTGCGGCCCCTGCTGCTCGTAGTACTGGAACCGCTTGTCCTGCTTCAGCTCGGGCACGTTGTCCGCCGGCACCTCGATCGTGAGGTCGGTCTCGCCGGACAGCATGCCGCTGACCCGCGACGTTTCCTCGATGATGGGACGGAACACCAGGCCGTCGAGCTTGGGGGCGCCGCGCCAGTATGCCTTGTTCGCCGCCAGCACCACGCGCTGGTTGCTTTCCCACAATTGGAAGGCGAACGGCCCGGTTCCTCCGCCGTGGCGGCTGAACTCCTTGTCGTATTTCTTGACGGCCGCGGGCGAGATGCCGGCGACGCTGCCGACGCCGGCCGCCAGCATGGTCAGCATCGGCGCGTAGGGTTCGCGCAGGTGGAGCACCACGGTCGCCGGGTCCGGCGCCTCCGTGCGCTCGATGGGGCCGAGCGTGAAGATGAACGGGAACGGGCCGGTGTGGTAGTAGGGATGGCCCTTGTCCAGCACGCGGTCGAAGTTGAACTTCACCGCCTCCGCATCGAAGCGGCTGCCGTCGTGGAACAGCACGCCCTCGCGCAGCTTGAAGGTGTAGGTCTTGCCGTCCGGGCTGATCGACCACGAGGTCGCAAGGCCCGGCTCGATCTCCAGCGAGGCGTCGCGGAAGCGGGTCAGCCCGTCGTACATGTTCGACAGGATGCGGAAGTCGCTGACGGTGATCGCCTGCGCCGGGTCGAGCGTCTGCAACTCCGCCAGGTGGCCGATCACCAGGGCGTTGGGCGGCGTCTGCGCCCGCCCGGGATGCGGCCCGGCGGCCAATGCCGCGGCGCCGAGGCCCATGAGGAACGGCCGGCGGGGTATGCTGGTCATGCGGTTGAACTCCTTTCGCGCACCATGCCGGCGCGCGCTGGTGCGTCCCTGTCCGGGGCCGACATCCTTTGCACGATGCATGGCGCGCCATGTGGCCGGGGGACCGTGCAGGATACGTGCCACCAACGGCTTCGCCATCGCGGGCAGAGCGCGGGCCGCCCCTGCCACCCCATTGCTGGGCAAGCCGATGCACAATTCGGGCGACAGGCGTTGCGCCAGCAATGGAATTGTCACGCGACACAGCCGGGAGCCCTTGCCTATGAACAGGTGAGGCGCGTGGTGCAGCCGGACCTCGTCCGAACCTGGCGTCCCAGTGGGTCCGACACCCTGACGCCGACCTTCCTTGCACGAGGACACGACCATGCACGATGCCGTCCGAACCCGCGTTGCCCCCCGTATCGCGCCCTTCCACGCCATGGCAGGGGCCGGGGCGCTTCTCGCCATCGCTTCCGCCAGCCCGGCCTGGGCCTGGGGCCACACCGGCCATGTCGGCATCAGCGAGCTCGCGATCCTGACCTTGCCCAAGGACCTGCCGAAGTTCCTGCGCACGGCGCAAACCGCTGTGGAGATCGGCCAGCTCGGCCCAGAGCCCGACGTCTCCAAGACGACCGGCATCATCACGGGGACCAGCACGTCGGGCGCCCTGCAGACCGCGCCCACCGTGCACGACGCCGAGCGCGACCCCGGCCACTACATCGACATCGACGACAACGGCTTCGTGGCCGGCGGCGCCGTCCCGCTGACCGCGCTGCCGCGGACGCGCGAGGCGTTCGACACGGCCCAGCGCGCGGCGACAAGCCCGGCCGGACAGGACCAGTACTCGGCGGGCTACCTGCCCTACACGATCATCGACGGCTTCCAGCAGGTGCGGAAGGACTTCGGCATCTGGCGCGCCCTGTCGGCCGGGCTGGCGACGGCGACGGCCGACGCGGACCGGGAGTATTTCCGCTACCAACTGCAACTGCGCCAGACGCTCACCATCCGCGACATCGGCACCTGGAGCCACTTCGTCGCCGACGCGAGCCAGCCGATGCACGTCTCGATCCACTTCAACGGCTGGGGCAACGTCCCCAACCCGAACGGCTACACGACCGCGCCCATCCATGCGCCGTTCGAGGGCACCTTCGTCCACGACTTCATCGATTTCGGCTCGGTCTATGGCCAGGTCCGACCCTACACCGACCGCGGCGTCGGCACCATCGAGCAGCGCGTGCCGCTCTACCTCGCGGAGACGCTGAGCCAGGTGGCGCCGACCTACGCGGCGGCGCAGGCGTCGGGCAACGACAACTACCAGACCGCGCAGCCTGCGGAGGTCGCGATCGTGACGCAGCAGCTCGCAGCAGGCGTCGCGGAGCTGCGGGACGAGATCGTGGACGCCTGGCGCCAAAGCGAGCAGATCGCGGTCGGCTACCCGCTCGTCCGGGTCCTCGACATCGAAAGCGGCGCCGTCAAGATGACGACGGCCACGCTGGCCTCCGACTGACCCGGCGGCCTCGGTGCCTCGAAACGGCAAAGCGGGCGGCATCGTGCATGACGGCCATCCACAGAACTTCCGTCCCGCCGCATGCGACAGTTCTGCGGCAGCGTGAATGGCCGCAAAGCATTGCCAAGTAAGATCGGCATCCTGCCGGTCCGCAGGCCAAACGTCACAAAACATCCATGGCTACTCCTGGCCGCCCTGACTTAGGGTCCTTCAAGCGCGTATGATGGAGGATGCCACGATGGAGCGGCGCGGTTTTCTGAGAAGCCTCAAGGGCGCAGTCGGCTGGGTCGCCGCGGCGGCCGTGGCCGAGGGCGCGGCTGGACTGGTTCCGGCCTACCGCGACCAAATCCCGTTCATCGGGCATGCCGACGCGGCCGGCCTGGGCGCCGGCTTCCGCGTCGATCTGGCGGCCAGCGCGCAGCATCAGGCCAAGCTCTTTCCGCAGAGCGTCGCGGCGGGTGACCCGAACCCGTACGGCGTCGTGCTGTGGACCCGCCTCGATCCGGACATGGCCGGGCGGGGACGCTTGATCGTGGAATGGCAGATCGCGACCGACCCGGACTTCATCGAGGGCAGCGTCGTGCTGCAGGGCCTGGCCGTTGCCCTGGCATCGGGCGACCACACGGTGAAGCTGCCCATCCAGCACCCGGCGCTGCGGCCGTTCAGCACCTACTACTACCGCTTCATCCACCAGACGGTCGCCAGCCGCACCGGGCGTTTCAAGACGATGCCGCGCCCGGGCGACACGCTGGCGCAGCTTCGCGTCGGCTACGTCGTGTGCCAGGACTTCAGCAACGGCTACTACACGGCCTACCGTTACCTCGCCCAGGAAGACGTGGACGTCATCGTGTTCCTGGGCGACTACATCTACGAGTACAAGGGCGACGGCACTGGAGGGCCGGACAAGGGGCCGGTGCGCGTCGTGCCGCCCTACCCCTCGGGCGCGGACTACCCGGCCAGCCTCGCCGATTACCGCCATCTGTATCAGGTGTATCGGAGCGACCGGGATATCCAGGCGACGCACGAGCGCTTCGCCTATATCCAGCTCTGGGACGACCACGAGTTCTTCAACGATTGCCACCAGGACTTCCACGAGGACACCAACCCGCCGGGCCTGTCGGCCACCAGCCCGCAGCCCGAGTTGCGCCAGGCGGCGAACCAAGCCTGGGCGGAGCACGGGTTGGCCGCGGTGCCGTTCAACCCGGATGCGGACTGGTCGAAGTCGGTCCGGCTGTACCGCACATTCAGGTTCGGCACCCTGGCCGACATCGTCGTGACGGACGAGCGCCTGTACCGCGACGGCCCGCCCTGCGGCGACGTGGAGATCGGCGAGCGCTACCAGACCATCGGCTGCACGGAGCGGACGAACCCGGCGCGGACCATGCTCGGCGAGCCGCAGAAGCGGTGGTTCCTCGATCAGATGACGCGGTCCAGGGCGACGTGGAAGCTCTGGGCCAACGAGGTGATGCTCTGCCAGTATCGCCTGCCGACCCCGACCGCGCCCGCGGACGTCATCGAGTTCTTCGATCTCGACCAGTGGGACGGCTACCCGGCCGAGCGCGCCGACATCCTGACGCAGATCAGGGACGCGGGCGTGCAGAACTTCGTGGTGCTGTCCGGCGACGCCCATCTCTACCTCACGTCCTACCTGCGGACGGATTTCAACGACCCGGCCGAGCCGCCGATGGGGGTGGAACTGATGGTGGGGGCTGTGAGCTCGGGCAACTACCTGGATGCGGCCGTCGACACGCCGACCGCCACGCCGCTGCCCAACCTGCCCGCCGGCGCGATGCGGGCCGCTCAGCTCGGCCTGCCGCTGGACGGACTGGCGCCGGCCATCCTCGCCTACAACCCGCACATGGTGTTCTGGAACGGCAGCACCTGGGGCTACGCCGTGCTGACGATCACGCCGCAGTCCCTGATCTGCGACTACCGCGTCGTCAGCACCGTGAAGACACCGGACGGAGTGCTGCAGCAACTGGCAAGCTTCACCGTCCCGGCGTACCAGGTGGCGATCAGCCAGACGGTCTGACGCGGGGGGGCTGGACTTCCTTGGCCTTACCTCCTGTCGAGTTTGGCATTACTTGGCACGGCACCCCCTGCCCCCCCGGATTTGCTGTTGCCCGTTTGGCATAAGGTGGCACAATTCGTTTGGCTCTTGTCGGGTTCCGGGGTGGTGGGCCGTGGTCATGCTACCTAAGGTTGCCATAAGGGCGCCGAGTAGGGCTTTGCCGCGCCGGCGCGCGTTATGCACGAACTGGAAGAAGCCGAGGTAGAGCGGCAGCTTGTCCTGCGAGATGCCCTGGTGCGGTCGCAACCAGGAGCGCAGCAGCGACCAGAAACCCTCCATGGTGTTGACGTGGACTTCGCAGAAGCCGTCGCCGTCCTCGTCGCGGGCATACTCGCCGCGCCCATGGCAGACCGTTTTGTGCCAGTAGCCCCGAGCTGGCAGGCGAGCGTAGATGGCATACTCGTCCGTATGGACGAGAGTGCCCGGGGTGACAGCGGCGGCGATGATCGGCTTGATCGTCCTTTGCTGCACATTGGCCAGCATGCGAAAGACCACCTGTCCACCGCGTTGGATCAGGTCAAGGATGGGCGGCTTGTCCTTCTCCAGCCAGACCCAGCTCACCCGCAATCTGCCGGTTCGAGAGGTTCAACCCCATGAAGTAAAGGCACAGCACCCACACCCGCAGCGCTGGTGGTGCCCGGCCAGCACCGCTCCGGTCAAATCATCGAAGCGGGACGCACAAGCCTTGCACCGGTAGCGCTGGCGATGCGGCTGCGTGTCGTCGCACCCGTCCCGGATGACCAAAGAGCTGTCACATCCGGGACAGCGCACACCCTCGGGCCAGCGATGCTGGCGCACAAGCGCGAAGCACTTGGCGTCGTCCAGCAGGCCGAAAAAGTTTACCAAGTCGGATGCAGGCATAATGGCAAAGGCTCCTCGCGCGCTTCAGCCACCACACCAAATACCCGCCAGCGGCACCACCGGGATCACCACCCCGGAACCCGACAAGAGCCAACATCTAATGAACCAGCAGACGGAACAGCACGCCCGCCGTGAGGACGATGTTCGTGCCGGCCATCCAAGTCAAAACCGCCAGCCGCGTGTCGATGGCCGCCAGGCGGTTGTCGTAGCCGCCCACCTCGGCCGCCGCGTTGCCAGCCTTTTCCGGCTGCGGCACGCCCGGCCCCTCTACCACCCCGCCAACCCCGCAATCCCCCCCGCCAGCCGGTCCACCGCCCGCCGCGCCTCCGGCACCATGCCGGCGAAGTCCGCATAGCCGTGGATCAGTCCGTCCTCCTCCAGCACCTCCGCCCGCACGCCCGCCGCCCGCAGCGCCGCCGCATACGCCGTGCCCTGGTCCCGCAGCGGGTCGAACCCGGCCACCGCCACCAGCGCCGGGGCCGCCTGCGACACGTCCGCCCGGATCGGCGACAGGCGTGGGTCCGCGGGGTCGGCGCCCGGCGGGATCAGCGCCTCCGCGCACGCCCGCATCGCCGCCGCCGTCAGCAGGTAGCCCTCCGCGAAGGTGTGCAAGCTCGGGTAGCGGCCGCCCGGATGCTCCGCCTCCGCCATGTCGACCACGGGATACAGCAGCACCTGCCCCGCCACCCCGCCCGCCCGCGCCAGCGCCGCCGCCAGGTTCGCCCCGGCGCTGTCGCCGCCCACCAGCAGCGGGCCGGGCGCCTTCTGGCCCCGCACCCACTCCAGCGCCGCCGCCGCGTCGTCATGCGCGGCGGGGAACGGGTGCTCCGGCGCCAGGCGGTAGCCGGCGGAGACCACGCGCAGCCCGGTGCGCGCCGCGATCCGCCGGCACAGGCCGTCGCGCGCCAGGGGGTTGCCCATGATGAAGCCGCCGCCGTGGAAGAACAGCAGTGTGCCGCGGGGCGTGCCCCGCGCCGGCCGGTGCTCACGCGCCGGCGGCAGGCCGGGGATCGCGAGCGGCGCGGCCGTGGCGCCGGGATCGCCGCGCAGGCCCGTCAGCGCCAGGAGCGTCGCGTAGTCCGCCCGGGTGCGCTCGATGGTCTGCGGCTTCGGCGGCATCCTCCGCACGAAGCGCACGAGGGCCGACATTTGCGGGTCCATGCGCCGCCCGTCCGCCACCAGGCTGCCGCCGGTCGCGGCGCCGAACGCCAGCCCCGCCCGCATCCCGGCCCGCCGCCAAAACCACTGCTGTTCCATGGTTCCAGAACTCGCCCCGGCCGCGCCGGTTGCAACCCAGGGGACGCCGCCTACCGCCGGCGCAGCAGCGTGAGGCTCAGCAGGCCCGCGCCCAGCAGCGCCGCCGTCGATGGCTCCGGCACGTCGGTCACGGTGGGGTCGTAGGTATAGGTGATCGACGCCGCCGCCCGCGCCGCGACCGCCGGGGTGAACGTGAGGTCGCCGCCGTTGGTGTCCTCCACGGTGCTCGTGACGGCGAACAGCGGGAAGTCCAGGTTGCCCAGGCCGACATAGGCCGGGAGGTCGCTCATCGGCAGCGACGCCGAGCCGCTGGCGTCGCCAACCGTCGGGCCGAACGAATAGGTCTGGCCCGCTTGCAGCGTGAGCTGCGAGGCGAGGTGGAACAGCACCGGGCTGACGGTGAGCAGCTCCCCGGCGCTGCCGTCCCACGGCACCGGGGTGCCCGGCGCCAGCAGGGTGATGTCCTCGGTCGCATCGAAGCCGTTGATGTCGATGGGGCCGGGGCCGGGGTTGTACAGCAATCCCGACCCGTCGATCCCGCCATAGAGCGACAGGCCGACGCCGGTCAGCCGGCCGAGCGCCGCGTTGAACCGCGGCAGCGTCACGCCCTGCGCCGTGCCGTTCCAGTCGGTCGGCTCATCGGTCTGGGGCGGCTGCGCGGGGTCCCGGCTGTTGCCGGCCGGGAAGACCTGGCTGTAGGTGACGGCCGCCGCCCGCGCCGGGCCGGGGACGACGATGATGATGATGGCGAGCGCGGAGACGGACAGCGCCGCAAGCCCCATGGAAACGCGCATCGTGTCCTCCTGTCTGGCCAAGCCGGCCTGATCTGCAAACCCCCTCATGCCCCCCGCCGCTCCACCAGCGTCGCGATCCGGTCGGCCAGCTGCGCCGCCGACACCGGCTTGTGCATCAGCACCACGGGCCCATCGAGCGCCCGCGCCGCCCGCAGCGCCTGGCTGCCGCCGCCGTAGCCGGTGATCAGGATCGCCGGCAGCCCCGGCCGCGCCCGCTGCGCCGCCTCGATCAGCGCCACCCCGTCCATCCCCGGCATCGTCAGGTCCGCCACCAGCAGCGCCACCTCAATTTCCCCCGACAGCGCCGCGAGGCCCGCCGCCCCGTCGGCCGCCGCCAGCACGCGGAAGCCCTGCTCCTGCAACTGCTCGGCCAGCGTCGCGCGCACCTGCGCGTCGTCCTCCACCAGCAGCACCCGGCCCCGCCGGCGCGGCGGGCGCGGCGCTGACGCCGCCGGGTCCGGCGCGCAGGGGAACCAGAGCCGCACCGCCGTGCCGCGGCCCGGCGCGCTCTCGATCCCTAGGCTGCCGCCCGACTGCTCGACGAAGCCGCGCGCCATGGCGAGGCCCAGGCCGGTGCCGCGGCCCACGTCCTTGGTGGTGAAGAACGGCTCGCTGGCCCGCGCGAGCGTCGCCCCGTCCATGCCGGTCCCGGTGTCCGTGGCCTCCAGCCGGATGTAGCGGCCGGGCGGCACCGCCGTGCTGAGGCCGTCCGGGTCGAACTCCAGCGCCGCCGACAAGGTGAGCCGGCCGCCGTCGGGCATCGCGTCGCGGGCGTTGGCGGCGAGGTTGATGAGCACGGCCTCCAACTGCCGCCGGTCGGCCATCAGCGGCGGCAGGTCGGGCGCCGCCAGCACCTGGATCGCGATGGTGGCGCCCAGCGTGTGGGACAGCGCCGCCGCCATGTCCGACAGCAGCGCCAGCGGCTCGACCGGGCCGGAGCGCAGCGTGCCCTGCCGGGTGAGCGACAGCAGCCGCCCGGTGATCGCCGCCCCCCGCTCCGTCGCGTCCTCCGCCATGGTCGCCAGGCGCGCCACGCGCACGGGGTCGCCGGGCTGCCGGCGGATCAGCGACAGCGCGCCGCCCACCACCTGCAGCATGTTGTTGAAGTCGTGCGCGACGCCGCCGGCGAGCTGTCCCAGCGCCTGCAGCCGCTGCGCCTGGTTCAGCCGGATCTGCGCCGCCTCCCGCACGGTGGCCTCCCGCTCCACGCGGGCCTCCAGGTCGTCGGTGAGGCGCTTCAGGCCGTCCACCGCGGCGCGGCGGGCGTCCACGTCCTCGGTCGAGCCGTACCAGCGCACCACCCGGCCCTCCGCGTCGAGCCGGGGCGTGGCGCGGGCGCGGAACCAGGTCCAGGCGCCGGTGCGGAGGCGCAGCCGGAACTCATGGTCGAACGGCTGCGCCGTCGTGACGCTCCGCATCCAGGCGGCCTGCAGCGCCGGGCGGTCCACCGGGTGCACGACGCCCATCCAGCCGTCCTTCGGCCGCCGGGCGAGCGGGGCGCCGATCAGCTCGGCGATGCGCTCGCTGACGCTGAGCAGGCGGCCGGACGGGTCGGCGGTCCAGGGCACCTGCGGGCTGAGGTCGTTGGCGGCGCGCAGCTCCGCCTCGCTGTCGCGCAGCGCGGCCTCCGCGGCGGTGCGGGCGGCGGCGGCCTCGCGCAGCGCGTGGGACACCTCGTCCAGCTCCGCGATGCCGCTGGGCGGGGCGGGCGGGGCGTCGTCCGGGCGGGCGGCGAGGCGGGCCAGCGCGCCGACCGGCCGGGCGACGCGCCGGGCCAGTTGCAGCGCCATCCCCACCCCCAGCACGGCGAACCCGGCGCCGAGCATCGCGAGCGACAGCATCGTGTTCCGCAGCGGCGCCCACACCACCCAGCCGGGCACGCCGATGCCCACGGTCCAGCCGGTGACGGGGGAGGTGGCGAAGCCGGTATAGCCCAGCACGCCGTCCTGCAGCTCGCCGCCGACCCAGCCCGTGCCCGCGCGCCGCGCCGCCTGCACCCACGCCGCGGTGGACGGCTGGCCCAGCACATGCGCGCCGTCCACCGTGCGCTGCACGTAGCGCCCGTCCCCGTCGATGATGGCGCCGCGCCAGGTGTCCGGCAGCAGTTGCCGCTGCACCAGGGCGTCGATCGCCGCGAGGTCGATGGTGCAGCCCAGCACCGCCGGCGTCTCCGCGCCGCCGGGTCCGGGGACGCGGACGGGGACATCGACGGTGGCCAGCATGCTCCCGCTGACCGGGCCGCGGAAGATGCCGGACACGCTGGGCCGGCCGCCGGCGGCGACCGCCGCGACGTAGGCGGACGGGGCGCGGCGCCCGGATGCGGGCACGCCGGGCGGGTCGCGGCTGTCGAGCATCTTCTGGCCCTCCGCGTCGCTGAGCACGATGACGCCGTTCAGCAGCCCGGCGGCGGCGGCGAGTTCCGAGTGGAACGCGACGAGGTCGCCCCGGACCAGGGCGGGGGAGCGGCTCAGCGCCTCCAGCGCGGATTGCAGGGGTGCGATGGTGCTGTCGACGGCGAGCGACAGGGCGCGGGCGACGGAGACGACATCCTGGCCGAACCGCTTGTCCTGCACCGAGGCCGCCTGGGTCGCCAGGATGGCGGACAGCAACGCGAACGGCGTCGCCGACCCCAGCACCAGCAGGAGCAGGTAGGTGCGGATACGCAGGCGGAGCGGCCGGGCCAGGCGGGTTAAACCCATGGCGTTCGTTACAACATAAATTAATAGCGCGCTAGTTGATGGATATGCCGTGGATGCCGAGGGGTTGGAGTCGTCATACTACTATGAGTTGTGATATGGAATGCCGACAGGATGTTTAAGGGAGGATGTGCCATGGATGACACGCTCACGCCCTCCATGCCGGGCGGCGCGGCCCGGCGCCGGGCCGTGCTGCTGGCGGTGCTGGCGCTCGGTGTCGCCGCGATGCCGGCCCAGGCGGCGCGGCGCGGGTCCAGCAGCGATTGGCGCTACGTGCGGGAATGCCGGAGCGCCGCCTGCTACGCCAAGCACCCCGATGGCTGGCGCACGGTGCCGCATGAGGGGCGCGGGCGGCAGCGTTGGCTCACCCCGGGCTGAGCCGGCCCGCCGCGCCTGGACCACGCGCCGCCGATACCACGCGCCGGCCCTGGCAAACCCGGCCGATCCCCTCTACGCTCCCCCGCAACGGCCCCATGAGGCCACAGCGAGGAACCGCGCCCATGGCCACCGTCTCGATCCGCGGCGTGACAAAGGCGTTCGGCGCGACGCCGATCCTGCATGGGGTCAGCATCGACATCGCCGATGGGGAGTTCACCGTGCTCGTCGGCCCCTCCGGCTGCGGCAAGAGCACGCTGCTGCGCATGATCGCGGGCCTCGAAGAGATCGACGGGGGCGAGGTCGCGATCAACGGGCGCGTGGTGAACAAGGTGGCGCCGAAGCAGCGCGACATCGCCATGGTGTTCCAGAACTACGCGCTCTATCCCCACATGACCGTGCGGGACAACATGGCGTTCAGCCTGAAGCTCGCCCGCGCGCCGCAGGCCGCGGTGACCGAGCGGGTGGGGCGCGCCGCCGCGATCCTCGGCCTCGACGGGCTGCTCGACCGCTACCCCCGGCAGTTGTCGGGCGGGCAGCGGCAGCGCGTCGCCATGGGGCGTGCCATCGTGCGCGACCCGCAGGTGTTCCTGTTCGACGAGCCGCTGTCGAACCTCGATGCCAAGCTCCGGGTGCAGACGCGGGCGGAGCTGAAGGACCTGCACCAGCGGCTGCGGACCACGACGGTCTATGTCACGCACGACCAGATCGAGGCGATGACCATGGCCGACAAGATCGTGGTGATGAACGCGGGCCGCGTCGAGCAAATCGGCACGCCGCTCGATGTGTACGACCACCCCGCGAACCGCTTCGTGGCCGGGTTCATCGGCAGCCCCGCGATGAACTTCCTGCCCGGCACGGTGGAGGCCGCCGGCTTCCGCGCGGAGGGCGGCAGCCTGTGGCCGCTGCCGCCGGGTCCGCGCGGCGGCGGCCGTCATTTGGGCCGCCCGGCGGTGTACGGGGTGCGGCCGGAGCATCTGCAACTGGCGGCAAGCGACGGCGTGCCTTTGCTGGTGCAGGTCGTGGAACCCACGGGGAGCGAGACGCAGGTGCACGGACGCCTGGGCGCGCAGCCCAGCGCGCTGCCGGTCATGGGCGCGTTCCGGGAGCGCGTGGCGGCCGGCCCGGGCCAGAACATCGCCGTCACCGCCGACCCGGCGCTGGTGCACCTGTTCGACCGGGAGACCGGGGCGCGGCTGGTGGCGTGACGGGGTGCAGCGGTTCCTGTGCTCCCGGCGTCGAGGGATCGGATCGCGGCGCACCTTTTTTCATGAGCGCCATGAATGAGGGCATAGAGTGCCGCTGACGCAGGAACAGGAAGACCGAGAGCACGAGCTGAGGGTGGATCAGATGACGGTGAACATCGAGAAGATGCGCAAGGACATGCGCTACGAGAGCCGCAAGTTCGTCTTGCAGATCATCGCAATCATCGCCGTGAGCATCGGCGCCGGGGTCGCGCTGACGAACTGGGTGAATAGCCGCTCAGCCCTGGCCCCATCCCCGGCGGTGCAGACCGCTCCGCCGCAGGCACCGCCGCGTGACTAGCTGGGCCAACCCGCCGAGACAAGAACGCCGAGACAAGAACAGGGAGACTGAACGCCATGCATGACATCACCCGCCGCGGACTGGGCCTGGGCGCCGGGGCGCTTGCCGCCTCCGGCCTGTTGGGTCGCGACGCCCGCGCCGCCATCCCCACCGCCGACGCGACGCCGCCCAGCCTGCCCATCGAGAAGGGCGCCAGTCTCCGCATCCTCCGCCCGGCCAAGTTCGTGGAGCCGGACGAGGCGATCTTCCGGGAGAACACCAAGCGGTTCGCGGACGCCATGGGCGTGCAGGTCCGGGTGGATTTCTCCGGCTGGGAGGACCTGCGCCCGCAGACGGCGGTGACGGCCAACACCGGGGCCGGGCCGGACGTGGTGGTGGGCTGGACCGACGACCCGCATCTGTATTCGGACAAGCTGCTCGACCTCACGGACGTCGCGGAGTACTTGGGCAAGAAATACGGCGGCTGGTATCCGCTCGCGGAGAAATACGGCAAGAAGTTCGGCACCGACCGGTGGCTGGCGATCCCGATGGGGGCAAGCGGCAGCCCGATGGTCTACCGGGAATCCTGGGTCAAGGAGGCCGGGTTCGACGCCGTGCCCGACAAGATCGACGGCTTCCTCGACCTGTGCCGCAAGCTGAAGAAGGCGGGCCACCCGGCGGGCTTCGCGCTGGGCCACGCGGTGGGCGACGCCAATGCGTACTGCCACTGGCTGGTCTGGGCGCATGGCGGCGCGATGACGGACGAGGCGGGCCGGGTCACGATCAACAGCAAGGCGACCATCGAGGCGCTGAAATACGGCAAGGCGCTGTATGAGACCTTCATCCCCGGCACCAACTCCTGGCTCGACACCGGCAACAACAAGGCGCTGCTGGCCGGCGAGATCGGGCTGACGCAGAACGGGGTGTCGCTGTACTACTCCGCGAAGAACAGCACGGACCCCAAGATCGCCGCCCTGGGCGCGGACCTGAACCACGCCGTCATGCCCATCGGCCCCGCCGGCGTCGTGACCAACGGGGCGCTCGCGATCAACGCCATGGCGTTCCGGCACACCAAGTACCCCAACGCGGCCAAGGCGTACCTCACCTACATGATGGAGACCCCGCAATACGACCCCTGGCTGTCCGGCAGCTCCGGCTATTGGGGCCAGCCGCTGCGGGCGTACGAAAACAGCGCGGTGTGGAGCGGCGACCCCAAGGTGCGGCTGTACAAGGAGACCATGGCGGTGTCGCGCTGGTATGCCTGGCCCGGCGCGATCACCGAGCAGTCGGGCGCCGTGATGGCGGACTACGTGATGGTCGATATGGTCGCCTCCGCCAGCACCGGCGACACGTCGCCCGAGGACGCGGCGAAGGAGGCGGAGCGGCGGGCCAAGCGGTACTACCGCTCCTGACCCGGCGCGGCGCGGCGCAGCAAGGCATCCAGCCGCGCCGCCGCGCCGTCCCACGTGAAGTCCCGCGCCACGGCCCGCGCGCTCCGTCCCAGCCGCCGCCGCAGGGCGCCGTCCCGCAGCAGCAGCGCCGCCGCCTCCGCCATCGCGCCCGGCTGGTCCTGCACCAGCCCCGCATGGCCCGGCGGCAGCACCAGCCCGTTCATCGCGCGCCGCGTCAGCACGACTGGCCGGGCGCAGGCCCAGGCTTCCAGCACCTTGTTCTTGATCCCCACCCCGGTCCGCATCGGCGCGAGGCCCACCCAGGCGGCGTGCCATTCCGCCGCCATGTCCACGACATCCGCCCGGACCTCGATCCCGTTCCGCCCGTCCAGCGCCCGGATCGCCGCCACGGGACGGCGGCCCGCGATCACCCAGCGCGCGCCGGGCACGCGGGCGCGGAGGCGGGGCCAGACCTCGGCCGCGGCATAGGCGACCGCGTCCAGGTTGGGCGCGTAGTCCAGCGTGCCCGCGAACAGCACGGTGGGGCGCCCGTGCTCCGGCGCCGCCGCACCCGGCAGCGCCACGCCGTTCGGCACGCTGTGCACCGGGCGCTCGCCGAGCCGCGCCATCCAGGCCGCGTCCGCCCCCCCCACGCAGGCGGTCGCGGCGAACCCGCGCACGGCGCGCCGGGCCAGGAGGGCGGCCAGGACGGCCTCCCGCCCCGCCCGCAGCCGGTCCCGGCCCTGGGCGGCGCGCATGGCCCCCCAGAACTCCCGCGCGTTGCAGTCGATCATGTCGAGCACGGCCGGGGTCGGGGGCGCGGCGTCAAGCCAGGCGCGCTCGGCGCCGGGCCAGATCAGGGCGCGGTCGGGGCCGGCCCCCGGCAGCACGGCGTCGAGCGCCGCCCGCAGCGGCCGGTTGTCGAAGCGCCAGGGGTAGCTGAGGCCCGGCCCGTCGAGCGCCAGCACCACATGCCGCGCGACCCCGGGCGGCGTTTCGCCCGGCGCCAGCAGCGTGATGTCCCACTGCCGCCCCAGCCGCCGCAGCAGGTTCGCGACCCGCAGCGAGTAGCCGTCGCGGATCGGCCAGGGCGGCAGCGTGCAGACGGCAAGCAGGCGCGGCATGGCCCGTTCCTACGCCGCAACGGCGGCGTGGGCAAAGTCCTGTGGCGTGTCGCGCCCGGCTCACGCATACTGCCGTCAAAGAACGCACCGGGGAGCCAATGAGCGAGAACGCGGTCCTGCCGGGCACTGGCCTGGCCCCGCCGGGGACGGCGGCGCATCCCTGGCGCTGGTCGCCGCCGCGCGACACCTGGCTGATCCGGCTGTTCGACCACAAGCCGTTCCTGGCCGCGCTGTGCCTGTTCCCGGCGGCGGCGCTGCTGCTGGTGTTCCTGACCTATCCGCTCGGCCTCGGCATGTGGCTCGCCTTCACCGACACGCGGATCGGGCGGGCGGGCGTCTGGGTGGGGCTGGAGAACTTCGAGAGCCTGTATCACGACCGCATCTTCTGGCTCAGCGTCACCAACACGCTGATCTACACGGGCGTGGCCACGGTGGGGAAGTTCGGGCTGGGGCTGTGGCTGGCGCTGCTGCTGAACGAGAACATCCCGTTCAAGTCGCTGGTCCGCGCCATCATCCTGGTTCCCTGGATCGTGCCCACGGTGCTGTCGGCCATCGCGTTCTGGTGGATCTACGACCCGCAGTTCTCGATCATCTCCTACGTGCTGCGCGCTTCCGGGCTGATCGAGGGGAACATCGACTTCCTCGGCACGCCGTGGCACGCGCGGCTCAGCCTGATCGCCGCCAACATCTGGCGCGGCATCCCGTTCGTCGCCATCAGCCTGCTGGCGGGGCTCCAGACCATCTCGCCGTCGCTGTACGAGGCCGCCATGCTGGACGGGGCGACGGCGTGGCAGCGCTTCGTCCACGTGACGCTGCCGATGCTGATGCCGGTGCTGTCGGTGGTGCTGACCTTCTCGGTGCTGTTCACCTTCACCGACTTCCAGCTGGTCTATGCCATCACCCGCGGCGGCCCCGTGAACTCCACGCACCTCATGGCGACGCTCGCCTTCCAGCGCGGCATCCCCGGCGGGCAGCTTGGGGAGGGTGCCGCCATCGCGGTCGCCATGATCCCGTTCCTGGTGGCGGCGACGCTCATCAGCTACTTCGGCCTGGCCCGGCGCAAGTGGCAGCAAGGCGAGAGCAATGACTGACAAGACGGCCAAACCTTCGGCAGAACGCCAGGGCGCGCTGTCGTGGGACAGCATCCCGCGCCGGGTGGTGACGGTCTATGTGCCGCTGGTGCTGTTCATCGTGGTGCTGCTGTTCCCCTTCTACTGGATGGCGGTGACGACGTTCAAGCCGAACAACGAGCTGTACGACTACAAGACCTACAACCCGTTCTGGGTGCACTCGCCCACGCTGCAGAACGTGAAGAAGCTGCTGTTCGACACGGACTATCCGCAATGGCTGATGACCACCATGGGCGTCGCCGCGGCGGCGACCGTCATCAGCATCGTCGCGAGCGTGCTGGCGGCCTACGCCATCCAGCGCCTGCGCTTCCGCGGCAGCAACTGGGTGGGGCTGTCGATCTACTTGGCCTATCTGGTGCCGCCCAGCATCCTGTTCATCCCGCTGGCGACCATGGTGTTCAAGCTCGGCCTGTTCGACAGCCCGCTCGCCCTGATCCTGACGTATCCCACCTTCCTGATCCCGTTCTGCACCTGGCTGCTGATCGGCTACTTCAAGTCGATTCCGTATGAATTGGAGGAGTGCGCGCTGATCGACGGCGCCACACGCCTCCAGATCCTCCGCCGCATCACCCTGCCGCTGGCCGTACCCGGCCTCATCAGCGCCGGCATCTTCGCCTTCACGCTGAGTTGGAACGAGTTCATCTATGCGCTCGCCTTCATCCAATCCTCGGAGAAGAAAACGGTGCCGGTCGCGGTGCTGACGCAGCTGGTGCAGGGGGACGACTACCAATGGGGCGCGCTGATGGCCGGCGCGCTGTTCGGGTCGATCCCGGTGGCGTTGTTGTATTCGTTTTTTGTGGAGTATTATGTGAGCTCGTTGACTGGGGCGGTGAAGGAGTGAAGGCGGTGCTCCAGGCGCCATAGCTGCGCGCATGGCGAACCTGGTCCACAACGAGCCTGCATGGAGCGGCCCGGCGGGTGCTCAAAGGTTTGAGGGAATGAACGCTTCCGAGCTTCTGGCCTTCGCTCCGGCCGTCCTCTTTTTGGCCGTGTCCGTGTTTGCGGCCTGGCGGATTTCACGAACCGGACGCGACGCCGATGCACCGGGTGCCAGGCCGACGGCGCCAGAGGACGGCAGGCGGCGGTGACCCAAGCCGTGCCCGCCCGCCCGTAAGCCGTCCGCTTGCCGCCGGTTGATCCAAGCTGGGACAGGTTCTTCGACGCACCTTTTCGCGGGGATTGAAGATACGGATCGTATGACAACCGATCATGCTGACCGCCTTCCCCCCGCCTTGAGTTCCCTCTCGACCCTCGCCATCTCCAAGCCCTTCCGGTAAAGGACCCAAATCATGACAACCGAGATCGCAACCCTGGGCGGCGGCTGCTTCTGGTGCTTGGAGCCGGTGTTCCTGTCCCTCCGCGGCGTGCACGGCTCCGTTTCCGGCTATGCCGGGGGCACCGTGCCGAACCCCACCTATGAGCAGGTCTGCGGCAAGCAGACCGGCCATGCCGAGGTCGTGCAGGTCACCTTCGACCCGGCCCAGATTAGCTACGCCGACCTGCTCCGCGTGTTCTTCACCCTGCACGACCCGACGACGCCGAACCGGCAGGGGGCCGACGCCGGGCCGCAATACCGCTCGATCATCCTCACCCATTCCGACGACCAGGCGGAGACGGCGCGGGCCGTGAAGGCGGAGATCGACGCCGCCCGTGTATGGCCCAACCCCATCGTCACCGGGATCGAGCCGCTCACCACCTTCTACCGGGCGGAGGACGAGCATCAGGACTACTACGCCCGCAATCCCTGGTCGGGTTACTGCCGCGCCGTCATCAACCCGAAGGTGGCCAAGCTCCGCAAGCTGTTCAGCGACCGCCTGAAGCAGCAAGCCGCCGCGTGACCGACGCCGCCCGCGCGGCGCTCTGCGAGGCCTACCGCACGCTGGGCCGCCGCGGCCTCATCCAGGGCAGCAGCGGCAACGTCAGCGTGCGGCACGGGGACGGCATGCTGATCTCCCCCACCGGCACCACGGCGGAGCGGATCGAGCCGGGGCACCTGGTCCGCATGGGCCTCGACAGCCCGGCGCCCGGCGCCAGCAGCGAATGGGCGCTGCACGCCGCCCTGTATCAAGCCGACCCGGGCACCGGCGCCGTCGTGCACACCCACGCCGACGCCTGCACAGCGCTCGCCTGCCTCGGGGAGCCGCTGCCGGCGTTCCACTACTTGGTCGCGGGCTTCGGCGGGGACGACGTGCGCTGCGCCCCTTACGCGACCTTCGGCACGCCGGCGCTCGCCGCCGCCGCCGCCGCCGCGATGCGGGACCGGACGGCGTGCCTCCTGGCCAACCACGGCATGGTCGCCGCCGGGCCGGCGCCGGACGCGGCGGTGACGGCGGCGCTCACCCTGGAGATGCTGGTGCGGCAGTACCTGCTGGCCCGCTCTGCCGGCACCCCCCGGCTGCTTACCCCCGCCCAGATGGCCGAGGCGCAAGAGGGCTTCCGGACCTATCGGGCCCGAGGCTCCTAGCCTTTCCGCCGCCGCCCGCACGGGTCCCGCGCGGGCGTCAACGGCATGGTCCCTTCCCTCTCGTGCCTTCGGGCCGGCCCTACCCCAGCCGCGCCAGCAGCAGGCTGAGTTCCTGCAAGTCCGGCACGCCCGTCTTGCCCATGGCGGAGCGGACCTGCGCCTTCACTGTGCTGGCCGACACGCCGCGCCCGGCGGCCACCGCCGCGACGTGCTGCCCGGCCGCCACCGCGATCGCGACGTCCGCCTCCGCCCGCGTCAGGCCGAACAGCGCCGCCACCCGCCGCGGGCTGGTCGGCACCTGCCCCAGATGGCGCAGCGTCAGAAGGGCCTGGCCGGCGCTGCGCTCCGCCTCGCCCTCCTCGGCCGTGTGGTCCGCGTCCTCCGGCTTTCCGGGCGGCGGCGTCATCCGGCACACCGCCACCGCCACCGCGGAGCCGTCGCCGGCGCGCATCAGCATGTCGCCACCCATCCCGCCCGCGGCGGCGTCGTGCACCAGGCCCTGCAAATGCCGGGTCGCGGCCGGGTCGAGCGCCTGCAACGCGCCCCGGCGGCCGTCGAGCAGGAGGCCGATGCTGTCGGCCAGATGGCGGGCCGCCAGGTCGGCGTGGACGACGCGCCCGCCGGCCGTGACCAGGATCACCCCGGTCTCCGCCGCCCGCAACGCCGCCGAGTTGGCCGCCTGCACCGCCTCCGCCGTGGCGAGCCGGGCGCGCAGCCGCACGGCGCGGCGCAGATGCAGCGTGAGCTGGGCGGCGACCGCCCGCTCCTCCTCCGTGGCGGGCGGCGGCACGGCGCGCTCCGGCCGGGCATAGGGCGCCGCCGCCTGCACGACCGCCGGCAGCGCCGCCTTCACCGCGTGCCCGCCCCAGCCCGGCGCCGCGAGCGGCGCCGCGCCGTCATTGTCGGCCACGACCATGAGCGTGGGCGCCATCCCCCCCGCCGCCGTCGCCTCGGCCCAGGCGGCCGGCCAAAGGTCGGGATCGAGTGCCGCCTCATACAACCGAGACAGCAAGGGTTCCAAATCTGTCTTCGCGGCCATCTTGCGTCCTCATCCACCCGGTCCGAAGCAGCCCAGGCACCTCATTAGGCACACGCCAACGTGAAACCTACAATTGCAATCCTCGTCGGAGAGTGACGTAGCTCACCGATATGACATTCTTTTCACGCTGTTGACGCGAGTATAGCGCGACCGATCATCGCAACAGTTGTCGGGACGGCGGCGTTGCCGAGCGCCTCGATACGCCTTCGCCGCAGTCGCTCCACCCCGGCGGGAACCCCATCATCCACTCGGCGAATGTCGGGTGCAGCCGCCCACCCACGGCGTCGCTCAACTGGCAGGCCCGGCGCCGGCGCTGCTGATGCACGCTGCCATGCTTCCAGTCCCGCGCCACCGGCGTCGGCAGCAGCGGCTTGCGCCACCAGCCAGACCCGGGCGCGGCGGTGCGGCGCGCCGGCATGGACAGCACCCACCACGAGCGGCTAGCAGGCGTAGCCCGCAGCCTCCAACTCAGCGAGCACCCGGTCCGCGCCCCGGCCTCGAAGGCCAGGAACGTTCTCAGCCACCACCCAGTGCGGTCGGCACTCCCGCACCAGGCGCGCCATGTGGGACCACAGGCCCGAACGGACGCCCTCGATCCCCGCGCCGCGGCCGGCGAGGCTCGTGTCCTGGCACGGGAAGCCGCCGCAGAGCAGGTCCGGCCGCGGCACCCCGTCGGCGCGCAGCCGCGGGCCGGACAGGGTGCGGATGTCGTCATACAGGGGGACGCCGGGCCAATGCCGGGCGAGCACCCCGCGCGCGAAGGGCGCCGCCTCGCAGAAGGCGACGGTTCGCATGCCGGCCCAGTGCAGGCCGAGGCTGAAGCCGCCGATTCCGCTGAATAGGTCAAGGACAGTGATCTCCGGGACATAGGGTTGCATCCCCCCGTGTTCGAATTGTGACCGCGCAAGGTCAAGGAATCCCTAACGGCCGCGACCGGCGATCCCGCGGCTGCATCCAACCCGCGCCCGCGCCGTTGCAGGGGGGACACAGGAGGCGTCCCATGACCCCCACCCCGCTCCACGCAGCGATCCCGTTCGGCTACCCGCCACTCGATACGATGAAGCCGGTGGCGGACGGCGTGTTCATCGTCGACAGCCTGCTGCCCGGCGCCATCGGCCGGGTGCTGCCGGCGCGCATGACGGTGATCCGCCTGCCGGACGGGCTGCTGCTGCACTCCCCCACGCGGTTCAGCCCGGCGCTGATGCAGGAGCTTGAGCAGGTCGGCCCGGTCCGCCATTTGGTCGCGCCCAACCTCGCGCATTGGATGCACCTGTCGGAGTGGCAGGGCGCCTGCCCGGGCGCCACGACCTGGGCGGCGCCCGGGCTGCGCCGGCGGTCGCCGGTGCGGAAAAGCGGCGTGCACCTGGACCACGACCTGAGCGGGCCGGCGCCGGCGGAGTGGGGCGGCGCGCTCGATGTGGCCGCCGTGCCCGGCGGGTTGGGGGTGCAGGAGACGACGCTGTTCCACCGGGCGACGCGCACGCTGGTGTTGACCGACCTGGTGGTGAACCTGGAGGCGCCGATGCTGCCGGCGGCGGTGCGCCCGGTGGCCCGGCTGCTCGGCACGCTGGCGCCGGACGGGATGCCGCCGGCCTATGTGCGCGCGGTGTTCAAGCTGCGCCGCCGGGCGGCGGCGGCGGCCATGGAGGCGCTGCTGGCGCTGGAGCCGGAGCGGGTGGTGTTCGCGCATGGCCGGTGGTTCGAGCGGGACGGAGCGGCGGCGCTGCGGCGGTCGATGCGGTGGTTGTTGGGGTGAGGCGGCGCGGGCATGGGGCGCCCGCGCCGGACTGAGTTAGCGCGGGTAGGAACCGGCGGTCGCGGAGATCCTCGTCGGCCTGATCCGCGCGGGCTGGGCCTCGAACTGGGCCGCCGCCGGCAGGAGGCGGATCGACGCATCGGGGCCGCCCGGCGCGCCTTGCGACGCCATCGGCGGCATGGCCAGCCCCGGGTTGGCCGCCAGGTCGATGCGGATGTCGTCGGGATAGCTGTAATTGGCGCCCGAAGCCGCGTCCACGACGACGCCGACAATGCCGCCCGCGATGAGGTTGCCAAAGGTTGCGCCGCTGAAGCTGGGAGCGTGCGCGACGGTGGCTGTCTGATACCCGTCCTTGGCGCAGGTGACCGAAAGGTCGTTCTCGCTCTTGTCCAGGCGCACGCTGCCCGGCGTTGCCGAGATGGCCCCGACCCGCGCGCCGACCCGGTCCAGCGTGCAGCTTGCACCGGGCGGGCTGGTGGACACCGTCACGTTTTGATCGCGCTAGGGGGCTATGTGCGTGCCGGCCAGCGGTCGGACGCGAGGGCGCGCACACTGGGCCTGGCTTGCTGCGCCGCGCCGTCCTGCGCGCGCTGCGGCATGACGAAGACGGGGCTGACCAGGGTGGGCCGGTCGAAATTGTAGATGTGCTGGACATGGAGGGCAGGCTGGGCATCGGCGCGGCGGCGCTCCCGGCGTGGCGCGGGCGTGCCCGGCGCCTCCGCGGTCAAGGCGACGTAGAGCACGACGAACCAGCCGAGTACGGTGGCACCACCTAACAGGTTGGCGAACAGGAAGGCGAACGGGGCGTCAAGGCCACGGGCGATGCTGACCAGGAAGGGCGCCATATAGGCGAGGATCAGCGCGAACGCCATCATCGGTTCAATCACCGGCCCTGCCCGTCGCACGTTGGCGTGCGCGTGCCCACGACGCGCGCTGGCGGGCGCAAAGGCGCGGCTTGACTGCTTCCATTCACAATTATTGTATATACGGAATGCATCGCCACCGAAAGTATGAACAATGTTTTGCGCATGTGCAACTTTTGCTGATGGCATGTTATATCTCACGTCTCCGTTACCAGTAAGCAGTCATGACTTGTCAGGTTTGTTCAAACAGGCGCGCTCGCGGCGCCTGCCTGCGTCATTGGCGGTCACGGCGCCTTGAAGGGGCTAACCCAGCAGCCATCCATCTTCGAGCACATCGGTCAGGAGCCACGGGCACGCCTCGGGAAACGCATCGAGGCCCGTCTCGCTGATCGCCAGCGTCACCGCGTCGCCCCACGCGCCCTCGCCCCACTCCGGGTCGCTCAGAAGCGGGCGGAGGCTCGGGGTTTCGTTCAGTTTGCGCAAGACCTGCTTGCGCTGCTCACGGATCGTGCGGTCCCAACTCGCGCTGCGGCGCACGGGTTGGACCTGCCATTCCAACAGGTGGGCCAGGAGGACCGCCATACGGCTCGCCAACTCGCGCTTTTCGCTCTTGCCCACGTCCTCGATCTCGTCTGCGATATGCTCGATATCGAGCTGCTCGAACCGGCCCTCGCGGATCAGCCGAGCCTGCTCGGCCGCCTATGCCACCACATCTTGGTCGTAGCCGACGGGCATCGTGGTTCTCCAACGCTGCGGGGCCGGAATGGCCCCCTCAGAAATCCAAGTCCGCATAATGCGCCGGCGGCATCACCCCCGGCACCCGGTCCGCCAGCAGCGCGCGGAAGCTCGGCCGCGACTTCATCCGGGCATACCAATCCCGCGTCGAGGCCGACACCGACCAATCCACGTCGCTGGCGAAATCCAGCGCCGACAGGTGCGACGCCGCCGCGAAGTCCGCGAGCGACAGCGACGCCCCCCCAAGCCACGTCCGCTGCTCCGCCAACCAGCCGATGTAGCCCATGTGGTCCCGGAGGTTGGCATACCCCGCCCGCAACGCCCCGGCGTCCGGGTTGCCCCGGCCCATCAGCCGCTTCATGAACTTCTCGCCCAACAGGTTCGCCGTCACCTCGCGCGCGAACTTGCCGTCGAACCAGGCGACCAGGCGCCGCACCTCCACCCGCTCCGCGAGCGTCGCGCCGAGCAGCGGCGTGTCGGGGTAGGCGTCTTCCAGGTATTCGCAGATCACCCCGCTATCGGGGATCACCAGGCCGTTCTCCTCGATCAGCGTCGGCACCGTATTGGCCGGGTTGAGGGCGAGGTAGCCGGGCTGCCGCTCCCACACCTTCTCCAACTGCAACTCGAACGGCAGGCGCTTCTCGCTCAGCACCAGGCGGACCTTGCGGGAGAACGGCGAGAGCGGCAGGTGATGGAGGAGGCGCATGGCCGGTTATCGCACCCTGTGCGGCGTGCGCCAACGGCCAAGCTCCCGGAGCCAGGGAACCGCCAAGCTCACGCCCACCCCCCTCTACGCCCGCAACGGCTCCGCCGCGTCCGACAACGGCGCCTCCAGGTACTTCACGTACTCCTTCGGCACCACCTGCCAGAACCGCCCCACCGCCTGCGGCCAATCCAGCAGCAGCATCGCCGCATACCGGCTGTGCGTCTCCTTCGCGTGCCGGGCCACCAGGTCGCGCAGCGCCGTGTCCCAATGCGCCGACCCCACCCGCTGCCAGGTCAGCGTGTCCGGGTTCACCCGCCTCTCGAACAGCCCATCGGGGTCATAGACGAACGCCACGCCCCCGGTGAACCCGGCGCCGAAGTTGTCGCCCACGGCACCCAGCACCACCACCGTGCCCCCGGTCATGTACTCGCACCCGTTGCTGCCGCAGCCCTCGACGACCGCCACCGCCCCGCTGTTGCGCACCGCGAACCGCTCCCCGGCCTGGCCGGCCGCGAACAGCTCGCCGGCGGTCGCGCCATACAGCACGGTGTTGCCGATGATGGTGTTGGCCTGGCTGACCAGCGTGCTGCTCGGCGCCGGGCGTACCACGATGGTGGCGCCCGACAGGCCCTTGCCCACGTAGTCGTTGGCGTCGCCAAGCACCTCCAGCTTCAGCCCCTGCACCCCGAACGCCCCCAGCGACTGCCCGGCCGTGCCGCGCAGCCGCACCGTGATGTGGCCGGGCTGGAGGCCGGACATGCCGTACTGCCGGGTGATGCGGGACGACAGCTTGGTGCCGATGGCGCGGTGCGTGTTGCGGATGTTGTACTGGAGCTGCATCTTCTCGCCCCGCTCGAACAGTGCTGCGGCGTCGCCGATCATCTGCGCATCCAGCGTCTCCGGCACCTCGGTCCGCCCGATCTGGGTGCAGTAGCGCGCGTGCGACCCCGGGTCGGCCTGCGCCAGCAACGGGTTGAGGTCGAGGTCGTCGAGCAGGTCCGACCCCCGGCTCACCTGCTGGAGCAGGTCCGTCCGCCCGATCACGTCCGTCAGGTGCCTGACCCCGAGCGACGCGAGGATGCCCCGCACGTCCTCCGCGATGAAGGAGAACAGGTTGATCACCTTCTCCGGGCTGCCGTCGAACTTCTGCCGCAGCGTGTCGTCCTGCGTGCACACGCCCACGGGACAGGTGTTGCTGTGGCACTGCCGCACCATGATGCAACCCATGGCAACGAGGCTCGTGGTGCCGATGCCGAACTCCTCCGCCCCCAGCATGGCGGCGATCACCACGTCCCGCCCGGTCTTGATGCCGCCGTCGGTCCGCAGCCGCACCCGGTGGCGCAGGCGGTTCAAGGTCAGCACCTGATGCGCCTCCGACAGCCCCATCTCCCAGGGGAGCCCTGCGTACTTCACCGAGGTCTGCGGGCTGGCCCCGGTGCCGCCGCTGTGGCCGCTGATGAGGATCGTGTCCGCCTTCGCCTTGGCGACGCCGGCCGCGATGGTGCCGATGCCGCTGCGTGACACCAGCTTCACGCACACCCCGGCATCCGGGTTGATCTGCTTCAGGTCGTAGATGAGCTGCGCCAGATCCTCGATGGAGTAGATGTCGTGGTGCGGCGGCGGGCTGATCAGCGTGACGCCGGGCGTCGAGTGCCGGAGCTTGGCGATCAGCGGCGACACCTTGAAGCCCGGCAGCTGCCCGCCCTCCCCGGGCTTCGCCCCTTGCGCCATCTTGATCTCGATCTCGCGGCAGGCGTTCAGGTACTCGGCCGTGACGCCGAACCGCCCGGACCCCACCTGTTTGATCGCCGAGGACGCATTGTCGCCGTTCGGGCGCGGGGTCGCGCGCGCCGGGTCCTCGCCGCCCTCGCCGCTGTCGCTCCGCGCGCCGATGCGGTTCATCGCGATGCTCAGCGTCTCGTGCGCCTCCGGGCTCAATGCGCCGAGCGAGATGCCGGGCGCCACCAGGCGCTTCCGGATTTCGGTGATGCTCTCCACGTCATCGACCGAGATCGGCGTGACCTTGTCGGTGCGGAAGTCGAGCAGGTCGCGCAGCGCCACCGGCTTCTGCCGCCGCACCCCGTCGGCGTAGCGGCGGTAGGTCTCGAAGCTGTCGGTCGCCACCGCCGTCTGCAAGGTGTGGATCAGCCCGCCGTCGAAGGCGTGCACCTCGCCGCGCCGCCGCAGCTTGTACACGCCGCCCACCGGCAGCGTCGCCGCCTCCCCGTCCCACGCGGCCTCGTGCAGCCCCAGCACCTTGCGCGCGATGCCGCTGAGGCCGATGCCGGAGATGCGCGACTGCATGCCGGGGAAGAACTCGCCCACCAGGGCGCGCGACAGGCCGATGGCCTCGAAGTTGTAGCCGCCGCGGTAGGAGCTGACCACCGAGATGCCCATCTTGGACATGATCTTCAGCAGGCCCTTGTCCACGGCCTTCTTGTAGCGCCCCACCGCCTCCTTGAGGCTCATCGGCCCGAACAGCCCGCGCCGGTGCCGGTCGGCGATGCCCTCCTGCGCCAGGTAGGCGTTGACCGTCGTGGCGCCCACCCCGATCAGCACGGCGAAGTAATGGGTGTCGATGCACTCGGCGCTGCGCACGTTGAGGCTGGTGAAGGTGCGGAGCGACTGCCGCACCAAATGCGTGTGCACCGCGCCGGTGGCCAGGATCATCGGCATCGGCGCGCGGTCCTCGTCCTGCGCCTCGTCCGTCAGCACGACATGGGCGCAGCCGGCGCGCACCGCCTCTTCCGCCTCGCGCCGGATGCGGTCGAGGCCGGTGCGCAGGCCCGCCTCCCCCTCCGTCACCGGGAAGGTGCAATCGACCCGGCACGCCGCCTCCCCCATCCCCGCCGTCATCGCCAGGAACTCGGCGTTGCTCAGCACGGGGCTTTCCAGCTGCAGCAGGTCGCACTGGCTGCTGTCCTCGTCCAGCACGTTGCCGAGATTGCCGAGCCGGGTCTTGAGCGTCATCACCCGTGATTCCCGCAGGCTGTCGATGGGCGGGTTGGTGACCTGGCTGAACCCCTGGCGGAAGTAGTGGTGCAGGCCGCGATACCGCTCGCTCAGCACGGCGATGGGCGTGTCGTCGCCCATGCTGCCGATGGCCTCGGCGCTGTCCTCCACCATGGGGTGCAGGATCATCTCCAGCTCCTCCATGGTCGTGCCCACCGCGAGCTGCCGCCGCCGCAGGTCCTCGGCCGAGTACAGCACCGCCTCCGGCGCGTCGGTCTTGATGATGCGGTCGATCTTGGTGATCCCCCGCACCCAGTCGCCGAACGGCTGCCGCGCCGCGAGCAGGTCCTTCAGCTCGTCATCGAGGTAGAACCGCGCCGTCTCCAGATCGACGCCGATGGTCTGGCCCGGCCCGACCCGGCCCTTGGCGACGATCTCGCTCTCCAGGAACTTCACCATGCCGGTCTCGCTGCCGACCACCAGCAGCTTGCTGTCGGTGACGGTGTAGCGGAGCGGGCGCAGGCCGTTGCGGTCGAGCCCTGCGATCACCCAGCGCCCGTCGGTCGCGGTGATCGCCGCCGGGCCGTCCCACGGCTCCATGACGGCGTTGCAGTACAGGAACATGTCGCGATGCGCCGCGGGCATCGTCGCGTCCTGCCCGACGCTCGCCGGGATCAGCAGCGCCTTGGCCATCGGCGCGTCGCGCCCGGCGCGCACCATCAGCTCGAACACGTTGTCGAGCGTCGCGGTGTCGGACCCGCCGGCCTGGACCACCGGCTTCACGTCGTCGATCAGGCCCTCCAAGGGGCCGGCCGCCAGCCGCGTCTCGTGCGACTTCATCCAGTTGATGTTGCCGTGAACGGTGTTGATCTCGCCGTTATGGGCCAGCATGCGGAACGGCTGCGCCAGCTTCCAGGTCGGGAAGGTGTTGGTGGAGTACCGCTGATGGTAGATCGCGAAACGGCTGATGAAGCGGGCGTCGGTGAGGTCCGGGTAGAAGTCCGCGAGGCTCTCGGCCAGGAACATCCCCTTGTAGATGATGGAGCGGCACGACAGGCTACAGATATACAGTTCGGAGATCTGCGCGAGGATCGCCTGCTTCTCGATCTTGCGCCGGATGACATAGAGGTCGCGCTCGAACGCCGCGTCGTCGAGGCCGGGGCGCCCGCGGATCATGATCTGCTCGATCTCCGGCCGGGTCGCGTTGGCCTTCTCGCCGATGCAGTCCGCGTGGATCGGCACCTGCCGCCAGCCGAAGATGCCGTAGCCGAGCGCCAGGATCTCGGTTTCCACGATCTGCCGGCAGCGTTCCTGCGCGTTGAGGTCGGTCTTGGGCAGGAACACCATGCCCACCGCCATGCGGCCCGGCGGCTCCGCGTGCCCGCTGCGGCGCACGGCTTCCGCGAAGAAGTCCTGCGGGATTTCGATGTGGATGCCGGCGCCGTCCCCGGTCTTGCCGTCCGCATCCACGGCGCCCCGGTGCCACACGGCACGCAGCGCGTCGATGCCGGCCTGCACCACGTCGCGCCGGGCGACGCCGTCCAGCGCCGCGACGACGCCGACGCCGCAGGCGTCGTGTTCCTGGCTGGGGTCGTAGGTGTGCTCGAGGCGGGCGGCGTTGGCGGCCCAGGCTGCGGGAAAGTCGGCGGCGGTTTCAGGCATGAGTCACTCCATTACAGCGTTACGCCACGCCGGCGCAGTTCTTCAGCATTCTTGCGGATGGCGTCGTTCGCCACGGCCTCGCCCCAACTTCGCCCCGCGTTGGTGAAGTCCGCCTGTATCTGCGGCGCCTTGGCTCTGGCGCTCTGCCGCGCTGCGTTGTTCTCGCCGCTCAGCGTCGCTTGCATCTCGTCGGGGTTGAGGTCCAGCACCAAAATATTCTCAAATAGCGCGCGCAGTTCTGGCGTCCTGGCGTGGAACTCCGGCAGCATGAATTGGTCGATCAGGTCAGCCGCTTGTGCGTCGTCTTTGCCAAGGCGCTTCAGATTGCCAATCATCACGCCCCGGCTCGCGTCGATGGTGCTATCAAGCACGCGGTCCACGTTGATTTTGGAAAGGATCGCGCGGGCAAGCTGGTGCACGGTTGCCGCCTGTGCCGGCTGTTCGGTCTGAGCGTGAAGGACGCAGGCTGCCACGGGACCGAGCACAAGCGTTCCACCCAGCAATAGCCCCGTCCAGCGCATCGCCCTACTCCGCCGCGGCGCGCAAGGCGCCTTGCTGCATGTATGTGTGCATCCGCGCCGCAGCGTCCCGCCCGTCGCGGATCGCCCACACCACGAGGCTCGCCCCCCGCACGATGTCGCCCGCCGCGAACACGCCCGGCATCGCCGTCATCTGCGTCCGGTGCTCGACCTTCAGCGTGCCCCAGCGGCTCACCTCCAGGCCGGGCTCCTCCCACAAACGCGGCAGGTCCTCCGGGTCGAAGCCCAGGGCTTTCACCACCAAATCCGCCTCCAGCGTCATCCGGCTGTCCGTGCCCTCCACCGCCTGCCGGCCGGAGCTGTCGGTGAGGCCCAGGCGCATCTTCTGCACCCGCACGCCGGTCACGTGGTCATCCCCCAAAAACGCCTCGGGCGCCGAGAGCCAGATGAACTGCACCCCCTCCTCCTCCGCGTTCTTCACCTCGCGCATGGAGCCCGGCATGTTGGCGCGGTCGCGCCGGTACAGGCAGGCGACGCTCGCCGCCCCCTGGCGCACCGCGGTCCGCACGCAGTCCATCGCCGTGTCGCCGCCGCCGATCACCACGACGCGCTTGCCCGCCGCGTTGTGCTGGCCGCTCGCGAAGCTCGGCACCTCGTCGCCCAGGCCCTGGCGGTTGCTGGCGGTCAGGAAGTCCATCGCCGGCTCGATCCCCGGCAGCCCGGCGCCGGGTCCGCCGATGTCGCGCGCCTTGTACACCCCGGTAGCGATCAGCACGCTGTCATGCCGCGCCCGAAGCTCGGCGAAGGAGAGGTCGCGCCCCATCTCGACGCCCAGATGGAACCGGATGCCGCCCTCCTCCAGCAGCTTCCAGCGGCGCAGCACGATGTCCTTTTCCAGCTTGAAGCCGGGGATGCCGTAGATCATCAGCCCGCCCACCCGGTCGTAGCGGTCGTACACGTGCACCTGGTAGCCGAGCGTCCGCAGCCGCTCCGCCGCCGCCAGCCCGCCGGGGCCGGCGCCGATCACCCCCACGGATTGCGGGCGCTCCTGACGCGGGCGGGGCGGCGTCACCCAGCCCTGTTCCCAGGCATGGTCGGTGATGAACCGCTCCACCGCGCCGATGGTGACGCTCTCAAAGCCCTTCTCGATGACGCAGTTGCCCTCGCACAGCCGGTCCTGCGGGCAGATGCGGCCGCAGATTTCCGGGAAGGTGTTGGTGGCGGCGCTGACCTCGTACGCCTCCTGCAACCGGTTCTCCGCCGTGAGCTTGAGCCAATCCGGGATGTTGTTGGCGAGCGGGCAATGCACCTGGCAGAACGGCACGCCGCACTGGCTGCACCGGCTGCTCTGCGCGCCGGCCTGGGCGGGGTCGAAGTTGTCATAAATCTCGGCGAAGTCCTCCCGCCGCATGGAGGAGGCGCGCTTGTCCGGCTGGTGCTGCGCCAGGCTCACGAATTGCAGCATGCGGTCAGCCATGGTCATCCTCCTCCGGACGAGTTCAGTATCGTGTTCTCAGTGCGATATAAGAGCCTGCTGGTGGATTAGCGACAGTAAATCGGCAGTTGTGACAGTAGTACTGCCCTAATTCCAGCGATCAGGGCGCCTCGCTTGTGTTTCCCCGAGTAAAGCCTTTTAAGGTAGAGCCGATACGGACCTTTCCGGTGGGAAAACCATTGGGATGCGGGACCGCGTAGCGCCCTGCGTCGCTAGCATCATCCGGCGCGGCCTTGGTCCAGGCCCGCCTGATGCGCCAAAGCCATCAACGTTACGGCCCGGCCCCCAGCAGTTCGTCCAACGTGGCCGGGCACACGCCCGGCACCGGCATTGGCAGTTGACCGTCCTGACTTTCCGGCAGCCGCCGCAATGCCCTGCGGTAAAGCTTGGCCACGTCAATGTGCTGGCGCATGGAAGGCGCATAGGCTTCGGCTGCCTCGTCGCGGAACCCCCGTGCCTCCGCCTGCCAATGCGGCACGTCCCGCGACAAAGGCCAGGCCGTGCATTTCAGGTCGTGCAGCAGCGCCTGCACCAGCAGGGACTGCACGGCAGACAGTTGGCTGCGGCCCACGCTCTCGATCTCCTCGATCACGTTGGCCCAGTCGGGCGCCTCGTTACCCCGCCGTCCCTCCGCCACGTCGCGCAGCAGCCGTGCCTGCCGCTCCGACCATTCCAGGATGTCGTCGTCGTACAAATCGCCCATCGGCTCTCTCCCTTACGTCGGGCCCTTACGTCGGGACCTCCTCCCGCTTCCCCCCGCCGGCGCGGTAGCGGTCCAGGTACTCCGGCACCACCAGCTCCACCGGCGTCGGCACGATGCCGAGGTCGGCCAGGCCCGGCATCCCCTCCGACACCACGTTGTCCCGGCCCAGCAACACCAACTGGTCCCGGGTGAACGGCTTGCCGGGGATCAGCTCGCCCAGCCGGGCCTGCACGCGCGCCAGGCCCATCGGCACCTCCACGAGCGGCCGGCGGCGCCGGGTCTCCTTGAGGATCCACGCCAGGATCTCCCGGAACGTCCACACCCGCGGCCCGCCCAGCTCGTAGGTCCGGCCCCGCGCCTCGGCCCGATCCAGCACGGCCAGGACCGCGTCGGCGACGTCCCCAACATACACCGGCTGGAACCTTGTGGCCCCGGAGATCACCGGCATCACCGGCAGCGTCATCGCCATGGAGCCGAACCGGTTGAAGAACTTGTCCTCCGCCCCGAACACGAGGGACGGGCGCAGGATCGTGGCGCCGGGCATCGCCGCCAGCACCGCCTGCTCGCCGCCTGCCTTGCTGCGCGCATAGGCGCTCGGGCTGGCCGCGTCGGCACCGATGGCCGAAAGCTGCACCATGCGCCCCACCCCGTGCGACGCCGCCGAGCGCGCGATGCGCCCGGCGCCCTCCGCCTGGATGCGCTCGAAGTCGCCGGGCCGCTTCTCGCTCAGGATGCCGACGAGGTTCACCACGATGTCGGCGCCCTCCGTCGCCCGCTGCACCGCCGCCTCGTTCCCGAGGCTCACGTACAGCGGCACCATCTGGCCCACCCGCCCGGCCATCATCGCGCCGCGCGCCGCCTCCGTGCGGCGCCCGGCCACTCGCACGATGTGCCCCTGCGCCAGGAGCCGCTTCACCACGTAGCGCCCGATGAAGCCGCTGCCGCCGAACACCGTCGCCACACTGCGCGTCGCCATCAGACCCTATCCCCTTGCCGCTGCCGTGCCATGCGCCATGCGCCATGCGCCGCCCGACCATACACCCAACGCGGCCCGGCCCCGAATCGCTCAAACCGGAAACGTATTGAGTTCGGCGCTGTCCTGTGGCACTCTCTACCCCTTCGCAGCGAAAATCGGCATGGGGCGCCCCGACAATGCAAGCAGTGGCGCCGGCGCGTGCCCAGGCCATGGCCGCGCCCTCCGCCTATGGCGACATCACCACGGCGGCGCTGCTCGCCAGCCTGATGGGTGGCCCCGCGGACGCCCCGGTGACGCTGCGCGGCACCGTCGACAACGCGGCGTCCGGCTCGGTGCTGGAGGTCAAGGCGGGCACCACGCTCGGCCAGGTCAACCTGAACGGCGGCGCCGTGCGAGGCGGCACGCTGCGCCTGGCCGGTGGCGCGCTGCGGCTCAACAGCGACGGCGCCTACAACGTGGTCGGCACCCTGGACGGCGTGCGGGTGCTGGGCGGCCTCGCGGTGGCGGGGGGCGCCAACCTGTTCCCGGGCTACGGAGCGGTGTTGGGCTTGCGGAACACGGTGACGTTCGCCGGGCTGTCCGGCGCCGGGCGCGGGTCGGTCACGGTGACGGGGCCCGCGTCGGAGGTGCGCGCACTCGATGCGGAGACGCTGGACCACGTTGACCTCCGCTTCGACGCGCCGGGCCAGTTGGTCGGCCAGGCGCTGACCACCGCGCCGGGCGCCGTGCTGGCGCTCGGCCCCGACGCCTCGCTGGACGTGGGGGGCCTGCTGACCGTGGGGGGCGGCGGCGCCTTCCGCTATGCCGGCGCCGTGGCGGTGCGGCCCGGCGGCACCCTCGCCATGGCACCCGGCACCACGCTTGCCCGCGCCGACGGCGGCAGCCTCGCCGTGGCGGCCGGGGGAATGCTGTCGCTCGCCTGGACGGGCGCCGCCCCGCTGGACGGGCTGGCGGGCGCGGTGGTCGATGGGACGCTGGCGCTTTCGGGGCCGCTGACCGGCGCGGCCTATGCGGCGGCGCTGGGGGGCGTGACCGGCGCGGGCCGGGTGCGGTTCAGCGGCACGTTCGACAACACCGGCGCCACCCTGTCGCCGGGCGGCACGGTGGCGGGCCGGCTGACGCTGTCGGGGGTGCTCAAGGGCGGCACGGTGACGGCCGGCACGCTGACGCTCGGCAGCGCCACGGTGCTGGACGGCGTGGCGTTCCGCGGCCCGGCGACGCTGGCCGGCAGCCCCGGCGGCTCCATCGAGACCCCGCCGCCCGCGACGTTCTTCCGCGGCGGCCTGTCTTTGCTCGGCGCGTCGGGCGCCGGGCCGGGCGCGCTGACGCTGAGCCGCCTGTCGCTGCAGGCGGCGGACACGGAGCGTCTGGACAACGCGGCACTGCGTTTGCTGGACGCGACGCTCTCCGCCGCGGACGGGTCGCGCCTGACGCTGGGCGCCGGGCTGGCGCTCGACGTGACCGGCAGCAGCGCGCTCGCCAACACCACGAACCAGGGGAGCATCACGGTGGAGGGCGACGCGACGCTCACCGTCGATGGCGGGTTCGTCAACAACGGCGCGTTGACCCTCAACTCCGGCAGCCGGCTGAACCTGTCGGGCACGGTGACGACGGCGGGGCTGGCGACGCTGGTCGGCGGCGCGGCCGGGCCGGGCACGGTGGGGCTGGCGCCCAACGCGATTTTGGACAACACCGGGGCGACCCTGGTCCTGTTGGCCGGCAGCCGGCTCAACGGCCTCGCGGCGCTCAACCCGACGATCAAGGGCGGCACGGTCACCAACGCGGGCGGCAGCCTTGGCCTCACGGGCACGGCCGTGCTGGACGGCGTGACCTGGCGGGGCGCCTTTGCGCCGGCGGCCCGGGCGGCGTTCCAGTTCAAGAGCGGGACCACCGTGCAGGGCTTGGGCGGCCGGGCGCTGATCGACCTCGCTGCCAGCGGCTCCAGCCTCGACTTGTCGGGGGCGCTCGACAACACGGACCTGCGGATGGGCGGCGGCGCGCTGTCCACGGCGGCCGGCCCGGTGCTGCTGGGCGCCGGGACCACCCTCTCCCTCCAGGGCGGCTTCTCGACCGTCTCCCCGGCGCGCGGCGTCGCGTCGGGCCTGAGCAACGCCGGCATGGTCACGCAGGCCGGCGACGCCGACTACGTCGCGCTGACCAACAGCGGCACCATCGCCGTGAGCCACGGCACGGCGCGGGCGGGCACGCTCGCCAACACCGGCCTCATCACCCTCGACGCCGCGACGCTCACGGTCGGCGCGCCCGCGACGCTCGGCGGCACCATCGCCTTCCTGGACCCGACGGCCCGGCTCGTGTTCGGGGGCGGCGTCGGCGTCGGCGCCACGCTGCGGGATTTCCAGGCGGGCGACAGCATCGACCTTCAGGGCCTGGCCTACGGCCCCGGCCTCTCGGTCGCCCTGCAAGGCGACGCCGTACAAGTCCGCCAGGGCGGCGCCGCGGCGGGAACCTTCCACCTTTCGGGCGGCGCCTACGCCGCCGACCAGTTCAGCCTCTCCTCCGACGGCGCCGGCGGCACGCTGCTGCGGACCACGCACCGGTTGAACGAGCCGGTGGTTGGGCCGGGCCGGGACTTCGACGCGGCCTACTACCTCGCCCACAACCCCGACGTGGCCGCGGCGCATCTCGACCCGTTGCGGCACTATTTGGACTACGGGTGGAAGGAGGGCCGCGACCCCAGCGCGTTCTTCAGCACGGCGTGGTACCTGAACCAGAACCCCGACGTGGCGGCCGCCCACGTCAACCCGTTGCTGCACTACGAGCGTCACGGCTGGCGGGAGGGCCGCGACCCCGGGCCGAAGTTCAGCACCGCCGGCTACCTCGCCGCCAACCCGGACGTGGCCGCGGCCGGGATGGACCCCTTGCAGCATTTCCTGGCCCATGGCCGCGCGGAGGGCCGCGCCGCCCCCCCGGCCGCGCCCCGCCCGGTCGGCCCGCAGGACACGCTGGTGGACCGCGCCTGGTACCTGGCGCAGCACCCGGACGTCGCGGCGTCGGGGGAGGACGCCAGCGCCCACTACCACCGGATCGGCTGGCGGCTGGGCTACAACCCGGACCCGGCCTTCGACACGACGTACTACCTCAGGGCGAACCCGGACGTGGCGGCCGCCGGGCTGGACCCGCTGACGCAGTTCGAGGCGTCGGGCTGGCGGGACGGCCGGGAGCCGTCCTTGGCGTTCAGCGACCGCGGCTATTTGGCCGCCAATCCCGATGTCGCGGCCGCCGGGTTGAACCCCTTGGCGCATTATCTGGCGTATGGCCGGGCGGAGGGCCGCCCGGCCTTCATCAACGCCCCGCAGGCCCCCTCGCCCAGCGCCGCGCCGGACCCGCTGATCGACCGCGCGTTCTACTTCGCGCAGGTCGCGACGATCGTGCCCGCGGGCGCCGACGCGGCCGCCAGCTACGACCAGGCGGGCTGGCGCGCGGGCCTGGACCCGGATGCGTTCTTCGACACGGCCTACTACCTGGCGCACAACCCCGACGTCCGCGCGGCGGGGATCAACCCGCTGCGCCATTACGAGGAGTACGGCTGGAAGGAGGGGCGCGACCCGTCCGCCGCCTTCTCCACGGCCCAGTACCTGGCGGCCTACCCGGACGTGCGGGCGGGCGGGACCGATCCGCTGGCAAGCTTCCTTGCCACCGGACAGGCGGTGGGGCGGACGGCGTTCGGGGCGTGAGCGGCGCGGCCCGCTACCGCCCAGGTTGGCCGGGGGTCCAGTCCTCGCGAAGCACCTCGGGGAACGGCCAAACGGACTCCGGCGGGAAGCGCGCGATGTCGATGCCGGTCTCCCGCGCCGCCGCGAGCCGCGCGTCACCCCAGACGGACTCGATGAAATCCGGGTCTTCCAGCTTCGGTTGCAGGCTCGGCGTCTGCTTCAATCGCCGCAGGACCTGCTGGCGCTGCTCGCGGATCGTGTTCTGCCAACTCGGGCTGCGAAGGATCGGCTGGTATTCCCATTTCAGCCAATGCGCCAGGAGCACGGCCATGCGGCTGGCCAGTTCGCGCGCCTCGCTCTTGCCCACGTCCTCGATCTCATCCGCGATGTGTTCGATATCAAGTTGGTCAAACAGCCCGGCGCGCAGGAGCCGCGCCTGCTCGACCGACCATGCCGCAACGTCGTGCTCGTAGCCGGACGGCTCGGGACGGGACGGGATGCGTGCTGCCTTCTGGACGGCCAATGGTCTCACCCTTGGAGATGGGGCAACTCTATCCGAGGCTGGCCGCCGCGGCCATCGCCAATTCCGCCTTGACGCCCGCCGCCCTTGGCGCTACCTCACCCGCCACCGCGCAGGCGGCCCAGGTGGCGGAATTGGTAGACGCGCAGGTTTCAGGTACCTGTGACCGCAAGGTTGTGAAAGTTCGAGTCTTTTCCTGGGCACCACTGTGACGGTTCAATTCATGCCAAGCGGCCCCATCCACCTGCACCGGCACGACCTGCCGGACGGCCTCAGCCTCGGCCCGGTCGTCGCCGTGGACACCGAGACGATGGGCCTCAACCCGCACCGCGACCGCCTCTGCCTCGTGCAGATGTCCGCGGGCGACGGCGCGGCGCATCTGGTGCAGCTGATCCCCCCCTCCCTCGGCGGGCGCGGCTACGATGCGCCGAACCTCGCGCGCCTCCTGGCCGACGCCTCCGTCACCAAGCTCATGCACTTCGCCCGGTTCGACGTGGCCGTGCTGCAGCGGGCGCTCGGCATCACGGTGGCGCCCACGAAGTGCACCAAGATCGCCGCCAAGCTCGTCCGCACCTTCACCGACCGTCACGGCCTCAAGGACCTGTGCCGCGAACTCGTGGGCGTGGAGATCTCCAAGCAGCAGCAGACCTCCGACTGGGGTGCCCCCGACCTCACGGCGGAGCAGATGGCCTACGCCGCCTCCGACGTGCTGCACCTCCACGCGCTCTGGACCCGGCTGGAGGCGCTGCTGATCCGGGAGGACCGGCTGGCGCTCGCCCAGGCTTGCTTCGACTTCCTGCCCACCCGGTGCCGCCTGGACCTGCTGGGCTACGAGGAGCCGGATATCTTTGCCCACTAAGCCGCTGTTTATGTAAGATACCGATCCTCCCTCGGTCGCTTTCCATTGACCCCCGGCATGCACCCGCCCATACAGGCGGGATGCCCGGGATTCCCATGCGCGCCGATTTCGCTTCGCCAAGCTCCTCGTCCGCCCCTGTCTCGCACATCGCAGTGGCCCCAGTCTCGGCGCTCGCGGTGGCGCGCGACGTGCTGGCGGCGGAGGCGGCCGGGCTGCGCGCGCTGTCGGCCTCGCTCGACGCGCGATTCGACGAGGCGGTGGAGCGCCTGGCCGCCTGCGGGGGCCGGGTCGTCGTGTCCGGCATGGGCAAGTCCGGCCAGGTCGGGCGCAAGATCGCCTCCACCTTCGCCTCCACCGGCACGCCGGCCCTGTTCGTGCACCCGGCGGAGGCGTCCCATGGCGACCTCGGCATGATCCTGCCCGGCGACGCCGTGCTCGCGCTGTCCAACAGCGGGGAGACGGCGGAGCTGGCCGACCTCGTGGCCCATGCCCGCCGCTTCGGCCTGCCGCTGCTGGCGATCACCGGGCGCGCGGCCTCCACCCTTGCCCGCGCCGCCGACGTCCTGCTGCTGCTGCCGCCCGCGGCCGAAGCCTGCCCCATGGGCCTCGCCCCCACCACCAGCACGACGATGCAGTTGGCCCTGGGCGACGCGCTGGCGGTGGCGCTGCTGACCCGGCGCGGCTTCACCGCGGGCGACTTCTCCGCCAACCACCCCGGCGGGCGGCTCGGCGCGCAGCTTCGGCGCGTGTCGGACCTGATGCACCGGGGCGACGCGGTACCGCTGGCGGAGGCGGGCCTGCCGATGGACCGGGCGCTGATCCTGATGACCGGCAAGGGGTTCGGCTGCCTGGGCGCGCTCGATGCGGAGGGGCGGCTCTCGGGCGTGCTGACTGACGGCGACCTGCGCCGGGCCATGGGGCCGGACCTGCTGGGCCGTAAGGTGGAGGACGTGATGAGCACCCATCCCCGCACCATCGGACCCGACGCCCTCGCCGCCGACGCGCTGCGCGCGATGAACGCGGAGCCCCGCCCGGTCACCAGCCTGTTCGTGCTGGACGCTGGGCGCCGCCCGCTCGGCATCCTGCACGTCCATGACCTGCTGCGCGCGGGCGTCGCCTGATGGCCGCCGCCCCCCTCGTGCAGCACGGCCCCGAGCCGGCGCGCCTCGTGCGCCCGGACCGGCTGTCCGCCGCCGGCGCCGCCCGCATCCGGCAGGCACCCACCGCGTCGCGCATCGCCCGGCGCCGCATCATGGTGAACGTCACCAAATGGCTGCTGCCGGTCGCCGCCCTGCTGCTGCTGGCCTCCATCGCGTTGTGGCCGGAGATCGCGCGGGTGCGGGACCAGGGGCGCATCGCCTTCCGCCGGGCCTTCAGCGTCGAACCCGACAGCGGGCGGATGAAGCAGGCGCGCTACCGCGGCGTCGATGAGCGGGGCCGCCCCTACACCGTCACCGCCGACACGGCGATGCAGGCCGGTCCCGTGCGCATCGACCTCACGGAGCCGAAGGGCGACCTCGTGACCGAGAACGGAAGCTGGGTCATGGTGGAGGCGCATGACGGCGTGTACATCCAGCGGGCAGGTCAGCTCGACCTGTCGCACGACGTGGTGCTATACCGGGACGACGGCACGGTGATGCGGACCCAATCGGCCGCCGTGGACGTGCGGCAAGGGGCGGCCGCCAGCGACGAGATGACCCACGCCGAAGGCCCGTTCGGCGTGATGGACGCCCAGGGATTCACCCTGGTGGACAAGGGCGCCGCCATCCAGTTCCACGGCCCGGCCAAGCTGGTCCTGAACGGCCACGAGTGATGCGCCGCCTCCTGCTGGCGCTGTTTCTGCTGCCGGGCACGGCCATGGCGCAGGCCATCGACTTCTCCAAGGGCGGCCCCATCGAGGTCACGTCCCGCGACGGCATGGAATGGCGGCAGAACGAGCAGGAGGTGATCGCCCAAGGGGCCGCCCGCGCCGTGCGGGGCGACGTCACCGTGACCGCCGACCGCCTGACCGCCCGCTACCGCCGCAAGGCCGCGCTGTCTTCAGCCGCGGCGACCCCCGGCGCGCCCGGCGCCGATACCGGCAACAACGAGATCTACCGCCTGGAGGCCGACGGCCACGTCCACATCTTCACCTCTACGGACCTCGCGGTGGGCGACCACGCGGTGTACGACATCGACCAGGCGGTCCTGCTGATGACCGGCGGCGACATGAAGCTGACCACGCCGCAGCAGGTGCTGACGGCGCGCGACACCATGGAGTACTGGTCGCAGAAGCGCATGGCGGTGGGCCGCGGCCTCGCCACCGTCACCACGGCGGACGGGCGGCGGCTCGCGGGCGACACGCTGGTGGGCTACACCACCCCGCCCGACGCGCCGGGCGCCCCACCGCCAAAGGCGTCCGCCCTCCCCGGCGCCGACCCGCTGATGTCGTCCGGCAAGCTCCAGCGCGTCGAGGGCTTCGGCAACGTCGAGGTCCGCACCGCGACCGAGACCATCCGCGGCGCCCGCGGCGTCTATGTCGCCGACACCGGCATCGCCCGCCTGGCCGGCGACGTGCGCATCACCCGCGGCCAGAGCCAGCTCAACGGCAACGAGGCCCTCGTCAACATGCGGACCGGCATCTCCACCCTGTCCCGCACGCCCGGCAAGCGCGTCGAGGGCCTGGTGGTGCCGAACGACGCCGCCCCCGACGCGAAGAAGCCGCCCGCCAAGGCCGCCCCACCGTGAACGTCGCCCCATGAACGTGCCGCTATGAACGTGGCCCCTTTGGCGAATCCCATGGGCAGCCCCCGCCGCGTCATCCAGGGCGATGGCGGGCTGGTCGCCACCGGCGTCGGCAAGACCTACAAGAAGCGTCCCGTCGTCCGCAACGTCACCGTGCGCGTGCACCGGGGGGAGGCGGTCGGCCTGCTCGGCCCCAACGGCGCCGGCAAGACGACGACGTTCTACATGATCACCGGCCTCGTGCGGCCGGACACCGGGATCATCAGCCTGGACGGACAGGACATCACGGGCCTGCCGATGTACCGCCGCGCCCGCCTCGGCATCGGCTACCTGCCGCAGGAAGCGAGCGTGTTCCGCGGCCTCAACGTCGAGCGCAACATCCTGGCGGCGCTGGAGGTGGTGGAGCGCGACCCGGACCGCCGCCGCCTGATGCTCGACGAGCTGCTGGCGGAGTTCGGCATCGCCCACCTGCGCCGCACCCCGGCGCTCGCCCTCTCGGGCGGCGAGCGGCGCCGGGTGGAGATCGCGAGGGCGCTGGCGACGCAGCCGAACTACGTCCTGCTGGACGAGCCGCTGGCCGGCATCGACCCGATCGCGGTGGGCGAAATCCGCGACCTGGTGTCCCACCTCAAGGACCGCGGCATCGGCGTGCTCATCACCGATCACAACGTGCGCGAAACGTTGCAGATCACCGACCGCGCGTACATCATGCATGACGGCCAGGTGCTGATGGAGGGCCGGCCGAACGAGGTCGTGGCCCACGAAGACGTGCGCCGGGTCTATCTTGGCGAAAGGTTTAGCCTGTAGATTGCCGCCCATGGCGATGGGCCCCCGTTTAGAGTTCCGGCAGACGCAATCCCTGGTCATGACGCCGCAACTGCGTCAGGCCATCAAGCTGTTGCAGTTCACCAACCTCGAAGCCGCCGCCTTCGTCGAGGAGGAGTTGCAGCGCAACCCGTTGCTGGAACGCGACGAACGCACGGACACCCCGCCCGAACGCCCGGCGCCCGACCAGCGGCCGGAGGGGCTGGGCGAGCTCGACGCCGTCGCCCTGCTGCGCCGGGAGAAGCTGCCGGACGCCGTCGAGGCCGACCACAGCAACAGCTACGACGTGGGCGGCGCCGCCGACGGGAGCGGCGGCCCCGGCACGCTCGACGGCGGCTACGCGAGCCTGCCCCGCGGCAGCGGCCAGCGCGACGACATGGACATGTCGGGCATCGACGACCTGGCGGAGGCGCCGCGCAGCCTGCGCGTCCGCCTGGGCGAGCAGCTTCGGCTGGGCTTCCCCGACCCGGTGGACCGCATGATCGGCGCCCACCTGATCGCGTTGCTCGACCCCGCCGGCCGCGTGCCGCACTCGACGGAGGAGCTGGCCCGTCACATGGGCCTCGACGCCCTCCGGGTCGGGCGGGTGCGCGCCGCGATGATGCGCTTCGACCCGGCCGGGCTGTTCGCGGAGAACCTGCGCGACTGCCTCGCCGCACAGCTTGCCGACCGCAACCGGCTCGACCCCGCAATGGCGGCGTTGCTCGACCACCTGGAGATGCTGGCGCGCCGCGACCTGCGCGGCCTCATGGCGGTGTGCGGCGTCGATTCCGAGGACCTCGCCGACATGATCGCCGAGCTTCGCGCGCTCGATCCCAAGCCCGGCGCCGGCGACGGCGGGCCGCTGCATCAGGTGATCCCCGACGTGCTGATGCGCCACGGTCCCCACGGCGACTGGCTGCTGGAACTCAACCCCGACACCATGCCGCGCGTGCTGGTGAACGAGGCATATCATGCCCGCGTCAGCATGCGCGCCGGGCGGGAGGAGAAGACCTTCCTGGGCGAAAGCCTGTCGAGCGCCAACTGGCTGGTGAAGTCGCTCCAGCAGCGCGCCGCCACCATCCTGCGCGTCGCCGCCGAGGTGGTGCGGCAGCAGGACGCCTTCTTCCGCGGCGGCGTCGGCCACCTGCGCCCGCTGATTTTGCGCGACATCGCGGAGGCGGTGGAGATGCACGAGAGCACGGTGAGCCGCGTCACCGCCAACAAGTACATCGCGACGCCGCGCGGCGTGTTCGAGCTGAAGTACTTCTTCACCACGGCGATCAGCGCGGTGTCGGGCGGCGAGAGCCACAGCGCCGAGGCGGTGCGCCACCGCATCCGCAGCCTGGTGCAGGCCGAACATCCCGATGATGTGCTGTCCGACGACGCGATTGTTGCGGCTTTAAGACGAGAAGGCGTGGACATCGCCCGCCGGACCGTGGCCAAATACCGGGAAGCGTTGCGGATTCCAAGCTCGGTGCAACGCAAACGGGAGAAGGCGATGCCGGCCTAGACCCGCGCCCCGCAAGGTGCGGCCAACCCGGCACCAGCAGGTTCTAACCAGCGGAGGGTACCCATGCAGATCACGGTCGCCGGCAAGCAGATGGAGCTTTCGGACGCGCTACGGGTTCGCGTGTCGGAGCAGTTGGACCTGATCTCCCACAAGTACTTCGACGGCGCGCTGGACGCCAGCGTGACCTTCAGCCGCGCCCGCAGCTTTTTCACCTGCGACATCAACCTGCACGCCGGACGCGGCCTGACGCTGCGCGGGGAGGGGGAGGCGGCCGACGCGCACAGCGCCTTCGACGACGCGGCCGAGCATATCGCCAAGCGCCTGCGCCGCTATCGCCGCCGGGTCAACGACCACGCCCGCGACCTGTCCACCCGGGCCCGGCCGGAGGCGGGGCGGCAATACGTGCTGCGCCAGGACGACGACGCCCAGCCCGTCGGCGTGGAGGGCCAGAGCGACATGCCCGCCTACGCAACCGTCATCGCCGAGAGCCTGACCGAGATCAACACCCTGTCGGTGGGCGAAGCCGTCATGCGGATGGACCTCGCGGATCAGCAGGTGCTGCTGTTCCGCAACAGTGCCACCGCGGAGTTCAACGTGATCTACCGCCGCCCCGACGGCAACATCGGCTGGATCGACCCGGCCAAGCCGCATTAGGCCCTGACGGGCGCACCGGCGTCAGGGCGCCATGGTCAAGCCGGCCGGCATGGCCGGGCTACGTTTCAGCGTGGGACCATGGCCCGTTGACACCGGAGGTTGAAAAACCGTTACCGTTCCAAACTGTTCGATGCTATGCTGGTCGCAGCACTACTCAGTGGTCAGCCCATGAGCACCCCTCAGCCAAGCCTGGAGTGGCCACAATCCCGCGCCCCGGCGCAGGGGACCAACAGGCTGTTGACCTTGTTCCGCGAGCTCAGGCTGCGCGACCTGGCGCTGGACCGCATCCAGCACGGCCTGTGCATGTTCGACAAGGACCAGCGCCTGCGGCTGTTCAACCGGCAGTATGCCGAGATGTACGGGCTGAAGCCCAGCCAGATCCGCCTCGGCATGACGCTGCGCAACGTGGTGGACCTGCGCAACGCCGCCGGAACCGGGGTGGACATGCCGCCCGAGGAGTACGCTGCCTGGCGCGAGCGCGTCAACAGCACCGACCCGATCAGCGACGCGGAGGTGACGCTGCGCAACGGCCGCGTGCACATCATCCACCATGAGGCCACGGCGAATGGCGGCTGGGTCGGGACCGTCGAGGATGTCACGGAACGCCGGGCAACGGAGCGGCGCATCCGCCACATGGCGCTGCATGACGACCTGACGGGCCTGCCCAACCGTGCGGAGTTCACCACTGCGGTGGAGCGCGCCCTGGCCCGCCTGCGCGGCGACAACCATCAGGATGACCACCGGCTGCCGCTGCCGGAGGGGGACTGGTCGGCCGCGGTGCTGATCTTCGACCTCGACCATTTCAAGGACGTAAACGACACGCTGGGGCACGTGTCCGGCGACGTGCTGCTGAAACGGGTGGCCGAGCGGATCGGCCGCTGCCTGCGCCCCGGGGACAGGATGGCGCGGATGGGCAGCGACGAGTTCGCGGTGCTGCTGGAGGAGGTGGCGACGGAGCAGCAGGTGGCGGACGTGGCCCGCCGGGTGATCGACGCGGCCGCGGTGTCCTACGAGTTGGACGGGCATGAGGTGGTGATCGGCGTCAGCGTCGGCATCACCCTCTGCTCCCATGCGGACGAGGTCGTGGAGGCCCCGGTCCTGCTCAGCCAGGCCGACATCGCGCTGTATCACGCCAAGACCAAGAGCCGCGGCACCTTTTGCTTCTTCCAGCCCATGATGCACGCGGCCCTGCACCGGCGGAAGCAGATGGAACGCGACCTGCGCCACGCGCTGGCCATCGGCGGGCTGGAGGTGCACTTCCAGCCGGTCACGGCCATTGGCTCCCGGCGCATCGTGGGGGCCGAGGCGCTGGCGCGCTGGTCGCATCCGGTACACGGCATGGTGCCGCCTTCGGAGTTCATCCCCCTGGCGGAACGGGCCGGGCTGATCGGGGAGTTGGGCGCCTGGGTGCTGCGCACCGCCTGCGCCCAGGCTGCGCAATGGGACGGCCTGTGCCTGGCGGTCAACCTTTCGCCGGAACAGGTGCGCCGCCCCGGCATCGTCGAGCTCGTTGCCAGCGTCCTGCAGGAGACCGGGCTGCCGCCGTGCCTCCTGGAGCTGGAGATCACCGAGGGCTGCCTGCTGCACGAGACGCCGCAGACGCTCACGACGCTGAACCGGCTGCGGGCCTTGGGCGTGAGCATCGCGCTCGACGACTTCGGCACCGGCTTCTCCAGCCTGAGCTATCTGCGCCGCTACCCCTTCACCAAGCTGAAGGTGGACCGCAGCTTCGTGGGGTCGATGGCCGCCGACACCGTGACTGCCGCCATCGTGCAGGCGGTGGTGACGCTCGGCCGCAGCCTGTCGATGCGCGTCATCGCCGAAGGGGTGGAGACCGAGGCGCAGTTCGAGATGCTGAGCACGATGGCCTGCGACGAGGCCCAGGGCTACCTGCTCGGCCGCCCCTGCCGCAGCGTCGAGTTCGAACGGCTGGTCGCCTTGCAAGGCGGCGCGAGGGACGGCGGGGACGGTGCCCCGATACCCTCGAACGCTGCTTCAGCGGCCCCGGACGCAGTGCCAGCGTCCTAATGCACCAGCGCCGGCACCATCTCGTGCTGCACGATCGCCGCCACGGCCAAGTCGCAATCGGCCGCCACCGCCATCGGCGAGCCGTCCGCCGCGAAGATCGCGAACGCCGTCTCCCCATCCATCCAGACCGGCTTCACGTAGGCGAGCTGCGACATGCCGAGCTGCATGAGCTGCGCCTGGGTCAGCTTGCGGATGTCGATGTCGATGTCGTCCTGCAGCAGGTCCTCGTCCAAGCCGGCGTCGGTCTGGAAGTCCTTCAAGGTCATGTCCACGGCAAAATCTCCCGGGCGGCCCGGCCGCCCAAAGGGTGGGTGCGAAAGGTCAACTTAACAATCGGCAAACAGCGGCTGATTCCAGACTCATAACGCCCGGTGCGAGGACCAAACGCTACACGCCTGATTTAAATGCCGTTACAACTTGGCAATCAAGTTGTTTCTGAGGTCGAATCCATCACCTGATCGCGACCAGTGGGATTCGGCTTGGTTATTTCGATGGTCCGCACCCGAATCTCAGGCTGCGGGCGGGCGAGATCGATGTGCAGCAGCCCGTTGTCGAGCCAGGCGCCCTTCACCTCGATGCCCTCCGCCAGCACGAAGGCGCGCTGGAACTGCCGGGCGGCGATGCCGCGATGCAGGTACACCCGGCCCTGCGTGTCGTCGGACTGCCGCCCACGCACCACGAGCTGGTTGTCCTCCTGCGTGATCTGCAGATCGCCCATGGTGAACCCGGCCACCGCCAGCGTGATCCGCAGCCCCGTCGGGTGCGTCTGCTCGATGTTGTAGGGCGGATACCCGTCGGCGGGCGACTTCGCCGCGCGCTCCAGCATCTGCTCCAGATGGTCGAACCCCAGGAACAGCGGCGACGTGAACATGCGTGTGGATGACATGATGGCCTCCTCCTACGAGCGAAGCGGTGGTGCGGGACCCGACGCGGCATCCGGCATCGTGGATGTTGGCAGCACCGCGCAGCGTTGCAAGAGCCGCCGGCCCAGGACCGGACCCACGGCGGAACCCCGGGAACGAACCCGAGGAACGAACCCCGGGAACGAACATTGAACCCATCCGCCCGCCCCGCTACACCGCGCGCATGACCCCTGCCCCGCCTGCCCCTCCCGGCACGAAGCTGCCGATCCTGATGCCGCCGCATCCGATCCTGCGCGCCAAGACCCGCAAGGTCGGCCCGGCCGACATGGCGCAGGTCCGCGCCCTCCTGCCGGACATGTTCGCGACGATGTACGCGGCGCCGGGCATCGGCCTCGCCGCCCCCCAGGTCGGCGTCGGCCTGCGCTTCGCCGTCGTCGACCTCATGCCGAACGAGGCCCCGGCGCCGATGGTGCTGGTCAACCCCGAGGTGATCCGCGTCAGCGAGGACTGGGCAGTGCGGGAGGAGGGCTGCCTGTCGCTGCCGGGCCAGTATGCCGACGTGACCCGCCCGGCCCGCGTCGCCGTGCGCTACCAGGACGCCGACGGCGCCACGCGGGACATCGAGGCCGACGGCCTGCTCGCCGCCTGCCTGCAGCACGAGATCGACCACCTCGACGGCGTGCTGTTCGTCGATCACCTGTCGGCGCTGAAGCGCAACATGCTGATGCGGAAGCTCGCCAAGGACATCAAGCAGGGTGCGGTGGGGTGACGCGGCTGCGCCTCGCCGTCATGGGCAGCCCGGGCTTTGCGGTGCCCACCCTCCGCGCGCTGCACGACGCCGGGCACGACATCGCGGCGGTGTACAGCCAGCCGCCGCGTCCCGCCGGCCGCGGCCGGGCCGTCACCCCCTGCCCCGTGCACGAAGCCGCCCTCGCGCTCGGCCTGCCGGTCCGCACCCCGGCCCGGCTGCGGGGCGACGCGGCCGAGCACGCGACCTTCGCGGCGCTCGGCCTCGACGCCGCCGTGGTCGCCGCCTATGGCCTGATCCTGCCGCCCGCCATGCTCGCCGCCCCCCGCCGCGGCTGCCTCAACGTGCATGCGAGCCTGTTGCCGCGCTGGCGCGGCGCGGCGCCCATCCAGTCGGCGGTGCTGGCGGGCGATGCGGAGACCGGCATCACCATCATGCAGATGGACGCGGGCCTCGACACCGGCCCCATGCTGCTGCGGGGCCGCGTGCCTATCGGACCCCGCACCACCGCCTCCGAGTTGCATGACAGCCTCGCCGCCCTGGGCGCCGGCCTCGCGCTGAGGGCACTGCAGGACCCGCCCGCCCCGGTGCCGCAGCCGTCGGAGGGCGCCACCTACGCCGCCAAGCTGACCCGCGACAGCGGACGGCTCGATTGGACGCGGGCCGCCGCCCGGCTCGACCGCCAGGTGCGCGCCTTCACCCCCTGGCCCGGCGCCTGGGCCATGCTGGGGACGGAGGCGCTGAAGGTGCTGCGCGCCGAACCGGCCGACGGCGCCGGGCCACCCGGCACCGTGCTGGACGGCGGGCTGCTGGTGGCGTGCGGGGCGGGCGCGCTCCGTCTGCTCCGCGTGCAGCGGCCCGGCCGCGCGCCGATGGAGGCCGACGCCCTGCTGCGCGGCTTCGCCATCCCGCCCGGCACCGTCCTGACGTGAGGGCTGGGGCGTGACCGCCGGGGGTGTGACCGCCTGGGCGCTGCTGCTGGAATACGATGGCACGCCCTTTGTCGGCTGGCAGCGGCAGGGAATCGGCGTTTCGGTGCAGGCGGTGCTGGAGGACGCCTGCGCCCGGCTCCATGGCGGCGTCCCGGTGCCCGCCGTCGCCGCCGGGCGCACCGACGCCGGGGTGCATGCGGCCGGGCAGGTCGTGCTGGTGTCGCTGCCGGACCGCTACCGCCCGGGGCAGGTGCGGGACGCGCTCAACTTCCACCTCCGGCCGCATCCCGTCGTGGTGCTGCGCGCCGCGCCGGCCGCGCCGGGATGGAGCCCGCGGTTCGACGCCTGCGCCCGCGCCTACGCCTACCGCATCCTGAACCGCCGCGCCCGCCCGGCGCTCGACTGGCACCGCGCCTGGCATGTCGAGCGCCCGCTGGATGCGGGGGCGATGGCGGAGGCGGCGGCGCTGCTGCTCGGCCGGCACGACTTCACCTCGTTCCGCGCCAGCGCCTGCCAGGCCAAAAGCCCGGTCCGCACGCTGGACCGCCTCCATGTGGCCCGTGACGGCGACACGCTCACCATCGCCGCGGAGGCGCGCAGCTTCCTGCACCATCAGGTCCGCAACATCGTGGGCACGCTGAAGCTCGTGGGCGAGGGCCGCTGGCGTCCTGCCCAGGTGCAGGCGGCGCTGGAGGCGCGCGACCGCCGGGCTGCCGGCCCGACCGCGCCGCCGGACGGGCTGACGCTGCTGGCCGTGCGCTACAAGCAGGACCCGTTCGACGCGGCGGTCGAGCGGGAGGATCGTCCCGAGGAGGGCAACGGCGTGCGGTGACGCGCGTCAGGTCACGTGCGGCGCCCCCGGCACAGGACGATGCCGCACAGGCCGGTGGCGAGCAGCAGCATGGAGGCCGGCTCCGAGACCGGCGTGTTGTCCGCGACGGCGGTCAGGCTCGCCCTCGATTGGCCGATCAGGATGCTGCCGTTCAGGAGCTGGGTCCCGCCGGTCAGGCTGCCGGGGATGGGCTGCCCGACATCGGCGAGGCTGACGTCGATGGCGTTGACCAGCAGGGACTCGTCGTTCGTGCCGGCGCCGGTGAGGGTCTGCTCGTTAAGCGTCACCTTCACCCCGGCCGCGTTGAGGATCACCGTGTTCGGGGCGATGGCGCCCGTCGGCACCACGGAGCCGGCCAGGCGCAGGTTGGCGATGGTGGTGGTGGCGAGCGGCGTCAGCGCGCCGGGGCTGCCGCTGATGTCGGCGGAGGAGAACACGCTGTCGGCGCTCAGCCCCAGGACGGACAGGATGCTGATGGCCAGGTTCTGGACCGTGCTCGATGCGTTGACGGTGCGTGCGCCCGGCAGGCCGTCCACGTTCGAGGCCGCGGTGCTCGACATCGTGCCCGTGCTCAGCACCGTGCCGACGGCCACGGGGATGGACGTCTGCGTCACGTTGTAGGGGCCTGGCGCCGTGCCGGCCGCGTTCGGCGTCGGCGGTCCGACGAGGGTGACCGGGGCCACCAGCGGCACCGTGGTGACAATCGTGAGGGATTCCCCGAAGGCGACGCTGTTGGCGCTCACCACCGCCGCCGCGGCCGGCGCGACCTGCGCGGCGCCGGTCAGAACGGCGAGGCCCAGTCCAAGACGAAGGACCATCCTTGCACGCGGCGATGGGGGGTTGGCGGCGGCGTTGCGGGCGTTCGAAAAGGGCACCGGAATTCTCCAGATTTTATTTGCTCACGTTTGAACGTGGCATCACCATCGTGCAGAGAATCCAGCACAAACAGAGTCAAGAATCAATTTGTTTTGGTAGGGAACATACGTTAGAAGTCACATAATACACGTAAGCGTTTTACTGTCAAATGCCGTTTCTCGGCATAAGTATAATCGGCCAGGTTAACGTGAATACCACAGCACAAGTTCAACGAGAATCCGCATCGCGGCGGTTTCCCGGAACGGGCTCTTGGTCAGCACTGATAACCCGGCCAATATTGCAATCGGGGACGGGTGGACGTGATCTGCTGCTTGTTGCAGAAGCCGAGCTTGATCTGGCCCTTGATTCGGGGCACGGGGCCCGTCCCGCCGGCGATCACCCTGGCCCTGACCGGTCCGCTCCCGTCCGACAGCGCACCCGCTCCGCGGCCGGACAGGGCCGCGCCGCTGCTATGGGGCCGGCGGGGACGCCTGCACCGTGACGGCGAACCTCATGCCCCAGGCATCCGGCTCCAGCGTGACGCTGAACCGGTCCGGCCCGGTGTAGCCGGGCTGCGGCTCGTAGGAGATCACCGCCTGCCGCCGGCCGGAGATCAGCGCCGCCGTGGCCCGCCCATGGGCCGCGGCTCCGTGACCAGGGCGGCGTTGAGCGCGATCTGCAGGTTGGGGTTGAAGATCGTGAGGCTGCACGCCTGCCCGACGTTGCCGACCGTCATCTCGGTCCGCACGGCCGTGGTGCGCAGGACGAAGAACTTCTTGACCTGGCACGGCCCGCTCACGGACTGCGGCTGCAAGTTGCCCTGATCGGCCCGGTCCAGCCCGGCGCAGGACGCGGCGAGCAGCGGCACGAGGAGCAAGCCCCAACGGAGGCGCCGCACCCCACCCGCATCGCGCCCCTGGCTGCCCGTCATACGCCGATCCCCGCCACGCCGGGGCGCATGGTGCAGGCCGCGCCGCGCCGACGCAACCATGGCCGCGCCGGCCGGCCCGGCTTGCCGGCGGCCACGGCCTCCCTATGCTTAAGGGACCCCGATCCGCCACAGGACGCCCCGCATGTACATCGCCATGAACCGCTTCAAGGTCTCCCCCGGTTCCGAGGCCGCGTTCGAGCACCTCTGGACCAGCCGCGAGTCCCACCTGAGCGGCGTGCCCGGCTTCGTCGAGTTCCACCTGCTGCGCGGCCCGCAGCGCGACGACCATGTGCTGTATTCCAGCCACACGATCTGGTCGGACTTCGCCTCCTTCGAGGGCTGGACCAAGTCGGAGGCGTTCCGCGCCGCCCACCGCAACGCCGGCAGCGCCGGACGGGGCGACACCCCGCTCTATGCCGGCCATCCGGAGTTCGAGGGCTTCGAGGTCATCCAGACCGTCAAGTAGCCGGCCGGGCGCACTTCGGCGGCTGGTTGCTTTTCGGCGTCGGTTGTTATTGATGTGCGTTCAAGTACGGGATGGTCCCCGCTTGACATGAGTGAGCGACCCATGAGCGAATTCGGTCCCTACAAAGAGCGCCTGGACATGCAGGAGCAGATCGCGCGCATCGAGCGCGGTCAGGCCGAGACCCGCAAGTTCGTGGCCGAGCAGGCCAAGCTCTCAACCGAGCAGGCCAAGTTCGGCGCCGAGCAAGCCAAGCTCTTCGCAGAGGCGTCCAACCTGCGGGTCATCCGCGTCGTGACGCCGATTGCGGTGCTGGTCGGCACGGCGGCGTCGCTCATCGCCGCGGCGCCGGTGCTGCTGCGGCTGCTGCCCGGCCATTGACGCCGGACCGCTTCCGGAAGTGCCTGACCCGCCCTACGCCGCCAGCCACCGCGCCACGAGGCTCGGCCCGAGCGCCAGCAGGGCCGTGCCGAGGTTGGTCAACCCCACCAGCAGCGCCGCCCGGCCGCGCGACAGGTCCAACCCGTGCCGGGCCAGCAGCCAGTTCAGCCACAGCCCGTAGGCGCCCATGCCAAACACCAGCGCGGCGTCCGCGGCGGACTCCGGCAGGCCGAGCTGCATCCCCGCCTGCAACACGATCAGCAGCGCCATGACGGCGAGCGGCAACGCCCATTGGCACCAGTTGAACGCGGTGGCGTAGCGCACCCACAGCGCCTCCCGCCCCCAGGCGCGGGCCAGGGCGTGCGACAGCACCGCCGGGGCCAGTTGCATCACCAGGGTCGCCAGGAAGGTCGTGAGCGCCCGCACCGGCCCGTCCGACGCCAGCATCAGCACGGCGCCCACGATCAGGAACCCCAGCGGCGGCGTGAGGCTCGCCAGGAACGCCTGCGGCGTGTCGCCGAACTGCGCCAGCCCGTCCACCCGGCCGCGCGCCAGGCGCAACATGCCGAGCAACGGGCGCAGCCCCGGCGCCGCCGGCCCCGGCCCCCGCTTCGGCATCATCACGCGAAGGCCGCCAGCACGGCGCCGTAGATGCGGGCGAGGTGCCGCACGTCCTCCACCGGCACCCGCTCGTTCGCCTGGTGCATGGTGGCGCCGACCAGGCCGAACTCCGCCACCGGGCAGTGCCGGGCGATGAACCGCGCGTCCGAGGTGCCGCCCCCGGTGTCGAGCCGCGGCGCGACGCCCGCGGCCTCCGCGACGACTGCCGCCAGCCGGTCCACCAGGGGACCCGGCGCCGTCAGGAACGCCTCTCCGCTCACCGCCACCTCCAACTCGAACCGCTCGGCATGCTGCGCCAGCGCCGCGCGCAGCCAGGCTTCGAGCGAGGCGCCGGTGTGGCGGTCGTTGAACCGGATGTTGAGCCGGGCGCGGGCTACGCCGGGGATCACGTTGGTCGCGGGGTTGCCGACATCGACGCTGGTGACCTGGAGCGACGACGGCTCGAACCACTCGCTCCCGGCATCGAGCGGCGCCGCCGTCAGCGCCGCAAGCGCCCGCACCAGACGGTGCACCGGGTTGTCCGCCCGCTGCGGATAGGCGGCGTGGCCCTGGATGCCATGCACGGCGATGACCGCATTCAGGCTGCCGCGCCGCCCGATCTTGATGACCTCGCCCAGACGCTCTGGGTTGGTCGGCTCCCCCACCAGGCAGAAGTCGGGCACATGGCCGTGCGCCGCCATCCAATCGAGCACGCGCACCGTCCCGTCGGCCGCCGGCCCCTCCTCGTCCCCGGTGATCAGCAGGCTGATGGACCCTGTCCCCCCATGGTCCGCCGCCGCGGCGACGAAGGCGGCGATGGCGCCCTTCATGTCGCAGGCGCCGCGGCCATGCAGCATCCCGTCCCGGACCTCGCCCCCGAACGGGTCGGCGTCCCAGCCGCCGCCCGGCGGCACCACGTCCGTGTGCCCGGCGAAGCACAGATGCGGCCCCGCCTCCCCCCGGCGCGCGAACAGGTTGGGCGTCGTGCCGAACGGCAGGCGCCAGACCCGGAAGCCCCGCGCCTCCAGTGCCGCCGCCAGCACGTCCTGCGCGCCGCCATCCGCCGGCGTCACGGAGGCGCAGCGGATCAGCGCCTGCGCCAGCGGGAGCGGGTCGCCCACTAGTCCCGCAGCAGGTCGTTGATCGAGGTCTTGGCCCGCGTGCGCTCGTCCACCCGCTTCACGATCACGGCGCAGGTGAGCGACGGGCCGGGCTGCCCGTTCGCCATGGGCCGCCCCGGCAGCGTGCCCGGCACCACGACGGAGTACGCCGGCACCCGGCCCATGAACACCTCGCCGGTCTCGCGGTCCACGATCTTGGTGGACGCGCTGATGAACACCCCCATCGACAGCACGCTGCCGCGCTCCACGACCACGCCCTCCACCACCTCCGACCGCGCGCCGATGAAGCAGTCGTCCTCGATGATGGTCGGGTTGGCCTGCAGCGGCTCCAGCACGCCGCCGAGGCCGACGCCGCCGCTCAGGTGGCAGTTCCGCCCGACCTGCGCGCAGCTTCCGACGGTGACCCAGGTATCGACCATGGTGCCGCGGTCCACGTAGGCGCCGACGTTCACGAAGCTCGGCATCAGGATGACGCCCGGCGCCACGTAGGCGCTGTGCCGCACGATGGCGCCGGGCACGGCGCGGAAGCCGGCTGCGCCGAACTGGTTCTCCCCCCAGCCCTCAGTCTTCAGCCGCACCTTGTCGAAGCCGGGCGCCCCGGTGCTCGGCATCGGCACGGAATCGTTCAGGCGGAACGACAGCAGCACCGCCTTCTTCAGCCATTCGTGCACCACCCAGCCCCCGGGACCCGGCTCGGCCACGCGCAGCGCGCCGGTGTCGAGCGCGGCCAGCACGTCGTCCACCGCCCGCCGTGCCGGGCCGGCGGTCTGCGCGGACAGGCGGTCCCTTTGCTCCCAAAGCTGCTCGATCTCGGGGCGAAGGGCGGTCAGGGACATAGGATGCGGCTCTCGTTTGGCACGCGCGGACCATGCGCAGGCGGCCCGCCGGTGTCAATTCATGCCGCCGCTTCGCCCGGCATCGCAAAACACGATACGTTATGATAACGATTTGTTCAGCAAGCCGGGGGCATAGTGCGGGACATGGGCATGACGACGACGACGGCCGAGGCGGCGCCGCGGATGGGACCGCTGGGCGCCAGCCTGCTCGACAGCCGCGGGCGCTGGCGGGACTTCGGCCTGCTCGCCGCCGATTTGCTGTTCGAGACGGATTTGGAGGACCGGATCACCTTCCTCGCGCCGGACCACGTGCTGGGCTGGCCCGCCGCCGCGTTGCATGGCGCCGCCGCCGACGCGCTGCTGGCCGGGCCGGCGGCGGGGGACGCGGCGCCGGGGGACCGGCTCCGCCCCGCGACGCCCGTGCGGGGCCGCCGGGTCTGGCTGCTCGACGCGGCCGGGGCGTCGGTGTGCCTGGCGGTGTCCTCGCAGCCGATGCTGAACGAGGCCGGCGAGCGGGTGGGCACGCGCGGCGTGGCCGTGGACGTGACGGCGCAGGAGCGGCGCGACATGGCGACCGCGGCGGCGCTGCGCCGCGCGGACGTGCTGGACCACACCATGAACCAGATGCGCCAGGAGCTGACGGCGCCGCGGATGATCGAGGCGGGCCTCCTCGCGATCATGCGCGCGGTGGGCGCGCGGGGCGCCGCGCTGCTGGACCTGGCGGAGGCGCCGCTGGACGAGCCGCCGGCGCTGCCCTGGCCCGTGCTGCACCAGGTGGGCGACGACCCGCTGCCGGTGCTGGCCGACGCGCTGGCGCTGCTGGAGGACGGGGATGGCGCGGTGGCGGCGGAGCGGACGCCGCAGGGCTGCGCCGTGCTGGCCTGCCCCGCCTGCACCCGGTTCGGCGACCGGGCGGGGCTGGTGGTTTGGCGGGACGCGGGCGGCACGGCGTGGGACGCCGACGACCGCACGCTGGCGGCCTCGGTCGCCGGGCTGATCCGCATGATGCTGGAGCATGAGGGCATCCAGCGCGCGCTGGCGCTGCAGGCGCGGACCGACCCGCTCACGGGCCTGCTGAACCGCCGGGCGTTCCTGGAGGACGCGGGCCGGCGGATCGACCGGCTGGAGCGGGAGGAGTTGCCGGGCACCATGATGTTCGTGGACCTGGACCGGCTGCGCGCGCTCAACGACCGGTCCGGCCATGCGGCCGGGGACGCGGCGCTGACGCTGGCGGCGGGGCTGCTGCGCCGCACCTTCCGGCCCACGGACGTGATCGCCCGGCTGGGCGGCGACGAGTTCGCGGTGTGGATGGACGGGTCGGACGAGATGACCGCCGCGGAACGGGCGGACGGGCTGCGGACCGGCTTTCCGCGCGTCACGGCGCATCTGGCGGGCGCCGATGGGGAGGCGGGCCTGTCCATGTCGATCGGGATCGCCACCCGCCGCGCCGGCGACGGGGAAACGCTGGACAGCCTGATGCAGCGCGCCGACCAGGCGATGCACGATGCCAAGCGCGCCGGCCCCGGCCATTGGCGCGTGTCCCACACCGGCCCGATGCCATGAGCGGCGCGGTGGCGGAGGCGATCCTCCAGGCCGGCGGGCACGGCACGGAGGCGGGCCGCGTGAAGCTCGGCAGCAGCGCCCACACCCCGGCGCACGTGCTGGCGCAACTGGCGCAGGACCCGGCCGTGACCGTGCGCGCCGCAGTCGCGATGAACCCTGCCTGCCCGCCCCACATCGACCAGGCCATCAGCCAAGACGGCGACGAGCGTGTGCGTATCCTGCTGGCCCGCAAGCTCGCGCAGCTCGCGCCGTCGCTTTCGGGCACGGAGCACGCGCAGGCGTGCGGACAGATGCGCGCGACGCTCGCCGCCCTGGCCGCGGACGCCGCCCTGCGCGTGCGGGTGGTGATCGCCGACTGCGTGAAGGCGATGCCGGACGCGCCGCGCGAGCTGATCCTGAAGCTGGCGCGCGACACGGCGCTGGCGGTGTGCGACCCGGTCGTGCGCCTGTCGCCGCTGCTGACGGATGCGGACCTGCTGGCGCTGCTGGCGACGCCGCCGCACCCGGCCATCGCGTCATCGGTCGCGAGCCGTCCTGGCCTCAGCTCCGCCGTGGCGGACGCGGTGGCTGCACAGGCCGACAGCATGGCCATCCGCGCGCTGCTCTGCAACCATTCCGCCACCATCCAGGAAGCGACGCTCGACGCCCTGATCGAGCAGGCGGCGCCGCATCCCGACTGGCACGCCCCGCTGGTGCGGCGCCCGCTGCTGACGCCGCGCGCGATGGAGGCGCTGTCGGGCTTCGTCGCGGCGCAACTAATCGAGGTGCTGTTGCAGCGCGCGGACCTCGACCCCGCCGCCATCGCGGATCTCAGGCGCCGGGTGACGGTTGGGCTGCGCCCCGGCGCCGCGCCCGCGCCGGCTGAGGGCGAGGAGGCGCTGCTGGCCTCCCTCCGCCAACTGGACGCGGCCGGCGCGTTGAACGAGGCCGCGCTGATCGACGCCGCCCGCGCCGGGGATTTGCGCCGGGTCGCGGCGGCGCTCTCGGTCGCGAGCGGGTTGACGCTGGCGGCGGTGGACCGGGCAGCGGCGCTGCGCAACGCCCGGGGTCTAGTGAGCCTTACGTGGAAGGCGGGGTTCAGCATGCGCGCCGCCATGGTGGCGCAGGCGGCGCTCGGTCGGCTCGGCCCCGGCACGCTCCTCACGGCCAGCCCGGACGGCGCATTCCCGCTGACGGAGGAGGAGATGCGGTGGCAGTTGGAGGTGCTGGCGCAGTCTGCGCGCTGAAAAGAGCAGCACGCCCATTATCCCGAATAAATCCAAAACCGCCGTACCCAACAAGGAAAGCTTCTGCGATGCGCACGATACTCGTCTGGATCGGCTCTGCTGCGATTGCTCTGGCCGTAGTTCTTGTAGTCGGGTTCCTCTACGTTTTTCGCGTAGGCTCTGCACTCGACAACGAAGCCCGGGATTATGCGAATCACGCCGTACTTGCAATCTTGACGAATTGGGACCCGCAAGCCTTGTTCGAAAGGGCTACGCCGGAACTGCGTGCGGCGGCAACACCTGGTCAGGTTGCATCTCTATTCAATCAATTCAATACGTTTGTTCCTTCGGTAGAACCTCATGACAACTGTAAAGGAGGAACTACAGTGTTTGTAGGACTTAATCAGAAGTCCCAGACAGCAGGCAAGTACATTTGCAGAGAACCCGGCAAACAAGGATCAGTAACGATTAATGTTATGTTGATAAAGACCGACGATGGATGGAGAATAAACAGCTTTTATGTGACACCTGACGCCCTGCCACCGCGAAAGCAGGAGAAGATCTGAGAGGTCTTGTCTCTGCTCCAATATGTTTGGCCCTATGATCTACCCCGGTGTAGCGCCGCTGGCGGCCCAAGGCAACGAGGAGGCGTCGTTGACCCGGTGGTACGAATTGAACGCGACCGGTACGCTCGTCCTCATTGATCCAGGCGGCGCGCTCCCGCTGAGGATGGCAAAACGCGGCGGTTCCTCCAGTTGCTTATCCAGCCTACACACTAAGCATCCGTCCAGGGCTGGCGCTTACCCAGCCCGGCCCCTATTGGAGGGGCATGGCGGGTTGGACGGACATCGCGTGGGACGGATGGGTGGCGCGGCTGCCCTCCGAATGGCGGGCTTACGCCGTGCTGGCGCGGCTCGACCGGCCCATCGGCGCCTGGCTGCTGTTCCTGCCGGGGCTGTGGAGCATCCTGCTGGCCGGCCCGCCCGATGCGCGTGCGGCGTGGCTGATCCTGCTGTTCGGCGTGGGCAGCGTGGTGATGCGCGGCGCGGGCTGCGTGGTGAACGACATGTGGGACCGCGACCTGGACCGCCGGGTGACGCGCACCGCCGGGCGGCCGCTCGCGAGCGGCGCGCTGCGGATGCGGCAGGCGGCCTGGTTCCTCCTGGCGCTGCTCGGCATCGGCCTGCTGGTCCTGCTGCAACTGAACGGCCTGGCGCGGGCGTTGGGGGTGGGGTCGCTGGTGCTGGCGGCGCTGTATCCTGGGGCCAAGCGGGTGACGTGGTGGCCGCAGGCGATGCTGGGCGTCACCTTCGGCTGGGGCGCGCCCATGGGTTACGCGGCGGCGGCCGGGCATCTCGACGCGGCGGCGCTGGCGCTGTATGCGGCGGCGTTCATGTGGATCCTCGGCTACGACACCATCTATGCCCATCAGGACCGGGAGGATGACGCGCTGATCGGCGTGCGCAGCACGGCGCGGCTGTTCGCCGGGCGGACCCGGCCGTTCCTCGCGGCATGCTACGCGGCGGCGGTCGCGTTGCTGGCGGTGTCGGGCTGGCTCGCCGGGCTGGGGCCTTGGTTCTTCCTGGGCCTCCTGCTGCCGGCGGCGCTGCTGGCGTGGCAGGTCGCGACGCTCGACATCGACGACCCCGCCGGCTGCCTGCGGCGCTTCCACCTGAACCGGGAGGCCGGGCTGCTGGCCGCCGCGGCGCTCCTGATCGGCCGGCTATGACGCTGCTCCGCCAGTTCCTGGCGTACTACCGCCCGCACCGCCGCCTGCTGCTGCTCGACTTCGGCTGCGCCGCCATCTCCGGCGTGCTGGAGCTGGGCTTTCCCATGGCGGTGCGCGCCTTCATCGACCGCCTGCTGCCGCAGGGCGACCTGACGTGGATCCTGACCGCCATCGCGGTCCTGCTCGTGGTGTACGTGGCGAATGGCGGGCTGACGGCGGTCATCAACTACTGGGGCCACGTGCTCGGCATCAGCATCGAGACGGAGCTGCGCCGCCGCGCCTTTGACCATTTGCAAAAGCTCTCCTTCCGCTTCTTCGACAACCAGAAGACCGGCCACCTGGTCAGCCGCCTGACGACGGACCTGGTGGATGTCGGCGAGGTCGCGCATCACGGTCCCGAGGACCTCATCATCGCGCTGCTGACCTTCCTCGGCGCCTTCGCGCTGATGGTGCAGATCAGCCCGCCGCTCGCCCTGATCGCGGCGCTGGTGGTGCCGCTCGCGATGGGGATCGTGGCGCATTACGGCGGGCGCATGGACCGGAGCTGGCAGGCGCAGTTCCGCCGCATCGCCGGCTTCAACGCCCGCATCGAGGAGAACGTGGGCGGCGTGCGCGTCGTGCAGGCGTTCGCCAACGAGGACCACGAGCGCGCGCTGTTCGCCGCCGACAACGCCAGCTACCAGGCGGAGAAGCTGCGCGCCTATGCGGCGATGGCGGTGAGCCTGGCGCTCAACTACCTCGGCATGAGGCTCGTGCAGATCGTGGTCATGCTGGCCGGCACGGCGTTCATCGTGCGCGGCGGGCTGTCCATCGGCGACTTCGTGGCCTTCCTGCTGCTGGTCGGCGTGTTCTACCGCCCGCTCGACAAGATCAGCGCGGTGATCGAGACCTATCCCCGCGGCATCGCCGGGTTCCGCCGGTATCTGGAGTTCCTGGCCATCGCGCCCGACATCGCCGACCGCCCGGACGCCGTCACGGCGCCCCGGCTGCAGGGCCGCGTGCGCTACGACCGTGTGACCTTCGGCTACGAGCCGGGCCGCCCGGTGCTGCGGGACATCAGCCTCGACATCCGCGCGGGCGAGACGGTGGCGCTGGTGGGGCCGTCGGGCGCCGGCAAGACCACGCTGTGCTCCCTGCTGCCGCGCTTCTACGAGGTCGAGGCGGGCGGCATCAGCATCGACGGCCTCGACATCCGCGCCATGACCCGCGCCTCGCTCCGCCGGCAGATCGGCATCGTGCAGCAGGACGTGTTCCTGTTCGCTGGGTCGCTGCGGGACAACATCGCCTATGGCCGGCTCGGCGCCGACCCGGCGGCGGTGCTGGACGCGGCCCATCGCGCCCGCCTCGGCGACCTGATCGACAGCCTGCCGCAGGGCCTCGACACCGTGGTCGGCGAGCGCGGCGTGAAGCTGTCGGGCGGGCAGAAGCAGCGGCTCGCCATCGCGCGCATCTTCCTCAAGAACCCGCCGCTGCTGATCCTCGACGAGGCGACCTCGGCGCTCGACAGCGAGACGGAGCGCGCCATCCAGCTGGCACTGGCCGAGCTGTCCGCCGGCCGCACGACGCTCATCATCGCCCACCGCCTGGCGACGATCCGCAACGCCGACCGCATCGTGGTCGTGACGGAGGCCGGCATCGCCGAGCAGGGGTCGCACGAGCAGTTGATGGCGGCCCGCGGCGCCTACTGGCGGCTGCACGACGCGCAGTTCGGGACGCTGGCGGCCGAGTGACCCCGGACGCTGCCCAAGCCTTCATCGAGACGCACACCACGCTGTCCCGCGCGCCCCTGGTGCCGGAGATCGCGCTCCATCTCGCCACCGAGATCACGCCGATCTGGCAAGCGAGCGAAGCCTGGCTGAACGCGCGCAACGTCGAGCCGCCGTTCTGGGCCTTCGCCTGGCCCGGCGGACAGGCGCTGGCCCGGCACGTCCTGGACCACCCGGCTCAGGTCCACGGACGCCGGGTGCTCGATTTCGCCGCCGGGTGCGGCATCGCGGCCATCGCCTGCGCCATGGCGGGCGCTGCGTCGGTGGAGGCCGCGGAGATCGACGCCCTCGCTACCGCCGCGACGCTCGCCAATGCCCGGGCCAACGCGGTGGCGGTGCAGGCGGAGACCGGCGATGTGGTGGGACAGCCCTGCCGCTGGGACCTGATCCTCTGCGGCGACGTCTGCTACGAGGCGCCGATGACCCGGCACATCCTGCCCTGGCTCCAACGCATGGCGGCATCGTGCGAGGTCTGGCTCGCCGACCCCGGCCGCGCCTACCTGCCCCGCAGTGGCCTCACGCCGCTCGGCGAATACGCGGTGCCGACCTCGCTCGAACTGGAGGACCGCGTCTTACGGCCCACCCGGCTCTACCGCCTGTCCGGCGGCTAGTATCGCCCGGGCTGCCGCGGCGCGGGACGCTCGTCGTCATAGGGGCGGTCCGGGTCGCCGCGCCGGCGGTCCTGGTCGCGGTCGTAGCGCGGCCGGTCGTCGCGCCGGGTGTCGTCGCGCCGCGCGTCGTAGCGGCCGTCGTCGCGGCCTTGGCCCCGCCGGGTCTGCTCCGCGTCGCGGCGGCCCTGCTCGTAGATGGCGCGGTCGCGGTCCGCTTGGCTCGGGCCGGGCTGCTGCTGGCCCGGCAGCACCTGTTGCAACAGCCGCCCGGCGTCGTTCAGGCTCTGCGCCGCCGCCGGCCCCGCGAGGACCCCGCCGACCGCCGCCATCCAGAACTTGCGCATCACATCCTCCCGATTGCCGCCCTGCAACGCCGCCGGGCGCCCGCGGGTTCGCTGGGCTGCCTCAGCGCGCCATCAGCACCGGCAGCGCCGCGTTCTCCAGCACGTGCCGGGTGACGCCGCCGAGGATGAGCTGACGGAGCCGCGAGTGGCTGTAGGCGCCCATGGCGAGCATGTCCGCGCCGTACTCCCGCGCCGCCGCCAGCATGCCGCGGCCGACGTCGCGCTCCATGGGGCGGAACTGCGCGACCTCCGGCCGGATGCCGTGCAGCGCGAGGTAGCCGAGCAGGTCGGCGGCGCCGGGTCCGCGGCGCTGGTACTCGTCGGCCGACAGCACGCGCACCGCCTGCGCCCGCTGCATCCAGGGGATGGCGGCGTGGACGGCGGCGGCGCTCTCCGCCGTGCCGTTCCAGGCGACGCAGATGCGGGTGCCGACCGTGGCGCCTGCGACCTGCGGCGCGATCAGCACCGGGCGCCCGCTGTCGAACAGCACGGCATGGAGCGCGTCGCTGCTGGACACGTCGTCGCCGGCCTCCGGATGCGGCACGACGGTGAGGTCGGCGAGGCGAGCGAGCTGGGCCACCAGGTCCTCCTCCCGCCCGGTGATGCTGGCGAAGTCGGCGGTGGCGCCGGGTCCGGTCGGCTCCGTCACGGTGACGCCGTGGGCGGCGACGAAGCGGTCGAACATCGTGCGGACGGCGTTGCTGCGGTCGGTGCTCTCCTTTTCGGTGGCCGACATCATCTCCTCGATCATCGCGCCCGACAGGCCCTCGCCTGCGAGGGGCGCCACGTCGCGGCTATCGACGCGGACATGCAGCGCCGTGAGGTGCGCGTTCCACAGCCGCGCGACGGTGAGCGCCGTGGCCAACGCGGCCTCCCCGGCGGCGGTGCCGGTCAAGGGCAGCAGCAGCTTGCGGATCGGCATGGCGGTCCCTCCTCGGTGTCCGGGGTGATGCGGGGACGCTAGCACATTTCTTCGGAGCGCAACGGAGATCAGTGCCGTATACCCGCCGAGCCAATGCGGGCTGGATATGACCCAGGGGACAGGCGACGTGCGTTATTCTGCTCTCATCGACGGTAAGCCCGGGGCGTACGGCGTGGTGTTTCCCGATCTGCCGGGCTGCACGGCCATGGGCGATACCTGGGACCAAGCGGTTACGGGAGGCGTCGGCGGCCGTTGCGGACTGGATCGGCACAGTTGAGAGCAGTGGCGGCACCGTTCCGCCCGCCACCCCGGCGGTTACGCTTCGCCGCCCGTCGCGCCGCGTGTCCGCTGCCGCCCGTGACTGGCGAGCTGGCTGATAAGGCGTTCTTCGACGAAATGTCTGGAGAGCCGTCGTAATTTAGAAAGACGGAAGCTGGCTCAGGCGTCGACGCCGCGCCGTGCAGCGATCCAGGGTTTTGTAGATACATAAATTGCCAAGCAGCTCTTCCGTAGCTACGGTCATACGGTGACGGTCACCTTCGATCCTGTAAAACGAGCCGCCACGCTACAAGGGCGCGGACTGGATTTCGCAGATGCCGGGGCGGTGTTCAACGGCAGGGAAGCCACCCTGGATGACGAGCGATTCGATTACGGCGAGATGCGCCGCATCACGGCCGGTTTTCTCAATGGCCGCATGGTCATTGTAGTTTGGACGCCGCGCGGCGAGGCACGGCATATCATTTCAATGAGGCACGCGCATGCAAAAGAGCAACGCCGCTGGGCAAAGCACTTGGGTTGACCCGGACGACGCGCCGGAGCTGACCGACGATTTCTTCGAGCGTGCTGAAATCCGTGAGAACGGGGTGCTCATCCGCGCCGGTCGCCCCAAAAGCGACGTGCCCAAGCAGCTCGTGTCGATCCGCCTGGACCCGGACGTGCTGGCAAAGCTGCGCGAGGGCGGGCCGGGCTGGCAGACCAGGCTCAACGACATCCTCCGCAAGACGCTGATGGGATGAGTAGCAGCGCCCGCTCGCCCACGGCCTCTGAACGGCACCCGGCATGACGACGCTTCGCACCCCGCGCCTGCTGCTGCGCCCCTGGCGAGACACGGACCTTGCCCCTTTCGCCGCCCTGAACGCCGACCCCGAGGTGCGCCGCTGGTTCGCGGGCACGCTGACCCGCGAGGACAGCGACGCCCAGGCCGCCCGGCACCAGAAGCACATCACCACGCACGGGTTCGGCTTCTGGGCCGTGGAGGCGCCCGGAACCGCCGCGTTCATCGGCCTCGTGGGCCTGCAGCACGTCACGTTCGCCGCCCCCTTCGCCCCAGCGGTGGAGATCGGATGGCGGCTGGCGCGCGCGTATTGGGGCATGGGCTACGCCACGGAGGCGGCCCGCGCCGCGCTTGAGCACGCCTTCGGGCCGCTGGACCTGTCGGAGGTCGTGAGCTTCGCCGTGCCCGGCAACCTCGCGTCTCGCCGGGTCATGGAGCGGATCGGCATGACGCACGACCCGGACGGCGACTTCGACCATCCCGCGCTGCCCGAGGGGCATCCATTCCGGCGCCACGCGCTTTACCGCGCAGCGGGGAACTCGCACCCTCCGAACGCCTGACCGGCCCTCACGGATACAGCGCCCCCACGCTCCATCCCTCTCCCGCCTGCGTGTACACCCGGCGGTCGTGCAGCCGGAACGGCATGTCCTGCCAGAACTCGATGGACGCGGGCCGCACGCGGAAGCCGGACCAGTGCGGTGGGCGCGGGATGGTGTCGCCGGGGTAGCGCGCGTCAAGCTCCGCCACCCGCCGCTCCAGCTCGGCCCGCGCCGGCAGCGGGCGCGATTGGTCGGAGGCCAGGGCACCCAGACGCGAGATGCGGGCGCGGCTGTTGAAGTAGGCGTCGGCCTCGGCATCCGTCACCGCCTCCACGTCGCCCTCGACGCGGACCTGGCGTTGCAGGGTCTTCCAATGGAACAGCAGCGCCGCGCGCGGGTTGGCGATCAGCTCGCCGCCCTTGCGCCCCTCCCGGTTGGTGTAGAACACGAAGCCGCGCGCGTCGAAGTCCTTCAGCAGCACGATCCGCGCCGAGGGCACGCCGCCGGGCGTCGAGGTCGCGACGGTCATGGCGTTGGGATCGTTCGGCTCGGTCCGCCCGGCCTCGTCGAGCCAGGTCTGGAACAGCCGGAACGGGTCGGCGGCGTCCGGGATGCCGCGGGTCTCGATGGAGGGAAGCCCAGGGGACGAAAGCGTGGGGGAGGGAAGCGGGGTGTCGGGCATGAGGGGGTCTCCGAGTTGGGCGTACCATGCCGATGTGGGCCCGCGCCGCCAAGTGGCACCCCGAGGGCTTCCCCCCTGCGCGCGCATGTGCCACCACGCCCCATCCCACAACCCCGCGAGGTCCCTCCATGCCGGATGCCAGCCCGATTCCCCAGGGCACCCTGATGCGGGGCAAGCGCGGCGTCGTCATGGGCGTGGCGAACGACCGCTCCATCGCCTGGGGCATCGCCGCCGCCTGCGCGGGCCAAGGGGCGGAGATCGCCTTCACCTACCAGGGCGACGCGCTGGGCAAGCGAGTGCGCCCCTTGGCCGAAAGCGTCGGCAGCTCGCTCGTCATCCCCTGCGACGTGTCGGACGACGCCAGCATCGACGGGGCCTTCGCCACGATCGCCGACGCCTGGTGCCATGACGGCCCCGGCATCGACTTCCTGGTGCATGCCATCGGCTGGGCGGACAAGGCATACCTGCGCGGCAAGTACCTGGACACCCCGCGCCAGGCGTTCCTGGTGGCGATGGACATCTCCTGCTTCTCCTTCACCGCGGTGGCGCAGCGCGCGGTGCCGCTGATGCGCCCCGGCGGCTCGCTGCTGACGCTCACCTACCTGGGCGCCGAGCGCGTCATGCCGCATTACAACGTGATGGGGGTCGCGAAGGCGGCGCTGGAATCCTCCGTGCGCTACCTCGCGGCCGACCTGGGCGGCCAGGGCCTCCGGGTGAACGCGCTCTCGGCGGGACCGATGAAGACGCTGGCCGCCAGCGGCATCGGCGACTTCCGCTACATCCTGCGCTGGAATCAGTACAACTCGCCGCTGGAGCGCAACGTGTCGCTGGAGGAGGTCGGCGGCGCCGGACTGTATCTGCTCAGCCCATTGTCATCTGGCGTGACCGGCGAGGTGCACCATGTCGATAGCGGCTACCACGTCGTCGGCATGAAGAACCCGGCCGCGCCCGACATCAACGTGGCCGGCGATTCCTAGGACCCCGCACCGCCCCATGAGCCACAGTCCATGAGCCACAACAGCTTCGGCCACCTGTTCCGCGTCACCACCTGGGGCGAGAGCCACGGTCCCGCCATCGGCTGCGTCGTCGACGGCTGCCCGCCCCGCCTCCCACTCACGGAGGCCGACATCCAGCCCTGGCTTGACCGCCGCCGGCCGGGCCAGTCGCGCTTCACCACGCAACGTCAGGAGCCGGACGAGGTCCGCATCCTCTCGGGCACCATGGACGGCCTGACCACCGGCACGCCCATCGCGCTCGAGATCCAGAACGTCGATCAGCGCAGCCGGGACTACGGCGACATCGCCCAGCAGTTCCGCCCAGGCCACGCCGACCTCGCCTACGAATTGAAGTACGGCATCCGCGACCACCGCGGCGGCGGGCGCAGCAGCGCGCGGGAGACGGCGATGCGCGTCGCCGCCGGCGCCATCGCGCGCATCGTGCTGGGGGACCGCGTGCGGGTGCGCGGCGCCATGGTGCAGATGGGCGCCCATGCCATCGACCGCGCGCGCTGGGACTGGGACGCCGTGGGCGAGAACCCGCTGTTCTGCCCGGACCCGGCCGCCGCGGCGGCGTGGGAGGAGCAGCTGGCGGCGATCCGCAAGTCCGGATCGAGCGTAGGCGCCGTGATCGAGGTGGTGGCGGACGGCGTGCCGCCGGGCCTGGGCGCGCCGATCTACGGCAAGCTCGACGCCGACATCGCGGCGGCGCTCATGGGCATCAACGCGGTGAAGGGCGTGGAGATCGGCGACGGCTTCGCGGCGGCCGCCCTGGAGGGGGAGGGCAATGCCGACGAGATGCGGATGCAGGACGGGGTGGTGCAGTTCGGCTCCAACCATTCGGGCGGCGTCCTGGGCGGCATCTCGACCGGGCAGCCGGTGGTGGCGCGCTTCGCGGTGAAGCCCACCAGCTCCATCCTGGTGCCGCGCCGGGCGGTGGACCGGGCTGGGCGGGAGGTCGATGTGGTGACGCGCGGCCGGCACGACCCCTGCGTCGGCATCCGCGCCGTGCCGGTGGGGGAGGCGATGCTGGCCTGCGTGCTGGCGGACCACCTGCTGCGGCACCGGGCGCAGGTGCCGGACGCGCCGGAGACGGCCCGGCTGCCGCGCAATGGCCCGGCTGCTACGTAAGTGATTGTGCAATTGCAGCATAACCGACGGGTTCGCCTTTGAGGTCTATTGCGCGCAACTGATGGCGGTGGCAGGGATGACGGAAAGATGCAGCCGTATTCCGACCCCATCAATCCCGCCGTGCTCAACGCCTTCATCGAATGCGTTGGCCCGCACGCATGGCGGGACCGGCTCGGCGTGCTGCGGTCCGGCGCCTCCGCGCAGACGCGGGCGGGGCGGCAGCGCGCGCAGCGCCATTGCATCGAGTTCACCATCGAGCGGCTGCGGCGCGGCGCGCTGAACCGCGCGCCCAGCATGGCCGAACGCTGGATCACCGCCTTCGCCGCCGCCGCCGTCACGCTGTTCACCGACCTGTCGAACGAGGGGCGGCTGCGGCTCGTCGCCGCCTTGCGCTCCGCCATGGTGGACGACGCCTGCCTGGTGCCGCCGTTCCATTTGCTGCGCACCGCGGCGCTGCAACGCTCCCGCGGCTTCGACGTGACGTTCGCCGGGCTGGAAGACGCGGCGCCGTTCGACCTGCTGCTGCACCGCGACGGCACGGAGGCGGAGGTCGTCTGCGACGTCATCTCCGCCGAGGAGGGCCGCGACGTGCACCGGAGCGCGTGGTCCAGCCTGGTGGACCGCCTGGACGCCGAGCTGCAGGCGTGGCTGTGCGCGCATTCCGGCCGCTACATCCTGAAGATGACGCTGCCGCAGGGCTTGCGGGAGGCGGAGGGCGACGGGCTGGTCGCCACCCTGCACGCGCGGATCGTGGCGATGCTCGCGCAGTCGCGCCGGACGGACCATGACGAGGCCGCCGTGCTGCGGCTCGACCCGCTGATGCTGGCGGCGGCGCAGGCGGACGAGCTGAGCCTGATGCCCCGGCTGCGCCGGGAGTTCGGGCCGGAGGCGCACCTGTCGGTGACGGCGGCCGGCAACGGGGTGTTCGTCATGGCCGCCCGCGCCGGGCGGGAGGATGCGGTCGCCGCTGCCATCCACCGCCGCCTGTCCGCCCTGGCGCCCACCCGGCTGAGCGGCAAGCGGGCCGGCATCCTCGCCATGTTCATCGAGGACACCGACCGCCCGGAATGGCGCAGCCTGCGCGACAAGCTCGAACTCGAAGGCGAGGCGCGCAAGTTCATGACCCGGCCGGAGGCGCGCAACGTGGTGGCCGTCACCTGCGCCTCCCGCCTGGAACTGTTCGGCCTGCCCGAACCCGACAGCGCGCCGGGCGGCGAGCTGCGCTTCCGCAACCCGGCCCATCCCGCCGCCAAGGCGACCGCCCTGGCGCCCGCCGTGCTGTCCTCCATGTGATGACGTGTTTTTGAGACAATCGGCGAACCGCCATACGCCCGCCACGTTCATGCAGGAACTTGGCTCCATTGAAGAAGGAACCGCGGCGTGACGGAATGCGACGAGAATTCAAAGCTGGCCGAGCTGGACCGCATCCTGAACGACCCCGACGTGCCCATGGAGCCGGCGCGCGTCTGGGCGCTGCTGGCGGAGATCTCGCGGCAGGACGCCTTGGTGCGGCTGGACTAATACGGGCGGCATCATTGATCGACCTGTGTGCTGATGGGTTTCTACGCGATCCATACCGTAGGATGGGTGCAACCCATCGGCGGATGACCGCGCCCGGGCGCATCACGCTCGGCCGCGATCAGGAACTCGCGGTTGCCCTCCGGCCCGGTGATCGGGCTGGCCTCGATCCCCAGCACCCGCCAGCCCGGCAGGCCCGACCACCACGCGCGCACCCGGGCGCAGACCGCGCGGTGCACCGCCTCGTCCCGCACCACGCCCTTTGACCCCACCTGGCCCGGCCCGGCCTCGAACTGCGGCTTGATCAGCGCCACCGCCCAGGCGCCCGGCGCGCACAGCGCGAGCGGCGCCGGCAGCAGGGTCGAAAGCCCGATGAACGCCGCGTCGCACACCAGCGCCTGCACGGGGTCCGGCACCTGCGCCGGCGTCAAGTAGCGCGCGTTGGTCCGCTCATGCACCACCACCCGCGCGTCGCCGCGCAGCCGCCAGGCGAGCTGGCCGTGGCCCACATCGACCGCATGCACCCGCGTCGCGCCGTGGTGCAGCAGCACGTCGGTGAAGCCCCCGGTGCTCGCCCCCACGTCGAGCGCGGTCCGCCCCGCGGCATCCAGCCGGAAATGCCGGATCGCGTGGTCGAGCTTCAGCCCGCCGCGCGATACCCAGGGATGGTCCTGCCCCCGCACCTCCAGCGCCGCGTCCTCCGGCAGGCCGTCGCCCGCCTTGTCCACCCGGCGCTCCCCGCTCCAGACCTTGCCGGCCAGGATCAGCGCCTGCGCCCGGGTGCGGCTTTCGACCAGGCCACGGTCCACCAGCAACTGATCCGCGCGTCGTTTCGGCAAGGAGGGGCGCCCTTTCGGCCGGGCCGGCCAGTGAAACAGGCGGGGGGCGGCTTAGCCAGCGCTTTCTTCCCGGCCCCGCCCGCTTGCGCCAGGGCGGGCCTGCACGGACAACCCGGCCATGACCCCCGACACGCTCCGCCGATTCGCGCTTCCCGCCGGCTTCTTCGCGCTGGCCCTGCTGACCGGCTGGCTGCTGGCGGGCGTGCTGCCGATGGGGCAGGCGGCGGACGAGGCGGCGCACGCCGTCCGGGTCGATGCCCTGTCGCACGGCCGGTGGCTCGGCCATCGGGAAGGCACGGCCGGGGGCTTCACCACGCAGCCCACCCTGGCGGACGTGGCGTTCAAGACGTTTCCCCGGCACCCCCAGACCCGGGCGGAGCGCGACGCGGCGGAGGCGGTGGGCTGGGACGCGCCGCGGCGGTTCAACGAGCTGGGCACGATCGCGACCTATTTCCCCCTGGCCTACCTGCCCGCAGCCGCCGCCGTGCTCGCGGCGCGGCGGCTGCATGCCACCCCGGCGCAGGCGTTCATGGCGGGGCGGCGGGCCAACATCCTGGCCTTCGCCCTGCTGGGCGCGGCTGCGGTGGGGGCGGCGCGGCGCGGCCGGGCGCTGATCGCCGCCGCCCTGCTGCTGCCGATGTCGCTGGGTTTGGCGGCAAGCCTGAGCGGCGACGCCATGCTGATCGCCGCTGCGGCGCTGGCGGCGGCGTGCCTCACCCGGGACGGGCCTCGGGCGTGGTGGGCGGCGGCGGCGCTGCTGACGCTGGTCGGCCTGACCAAGCTGCCCTATGCGCCGCTGCTGCTGGCGTTGCTCCCGGCGGGACGCCCGGCGCTCCCGGTCCGGCTCGGCGTCGCCGCCTTGTCGGCCGTCCTGATGCTGGGATGGGCGGCATACCATCAGGCGACGGTGATGGGGATCACGAGCCTGCCGCCCTACGAGGCCGGGCCGCTCTGGCCCGGGCCGCCCCGGCTGTTCGCCGCCATCGACCCGGCCGCGCAGCTTCAGGTGCTGCTGGCCCATCCAAAGGAAGTGGTGTGGCTCGTGGTCCGCACCGTGCAGCAGGAGACCCAGCTTTGGCGCAACCTGATCGGCGTGCTGGGCTGGCTGAGCATCGAGATGCCGGACTGGCTCTACACGCTGTGGACCGGCGCCCTGGCGCTTGCGGCGCTCGGTCTGCTCACGGAGCGCGGCACCGCGCCGGCGCCCGCGCTGGCCGGCCTGCTCGGCGTGGCGCTCAGCGTCTGGGCCATCATGCTGGCGCAGTACCTCGGCTGGACCCCGGTGGGCGCCACGGTGATCGCCGGCGTGCAGGGCCGCTACTTCCTGCCGCTGCTGCCGTTCCTCGCCGTCGCCCTCCCCTGCCTGCGCCCGCTGCGCCTGCCCGGCCTCGCAGCCGTGCCGCTCGCGGCCGGGTTGGTGAGCGCCGCGACGGTGCCGGTGGTGGTGGCGTTGGCGTCCCTGCTGCGCTGATGCGGGCGGGGACACCACGCAATGCGCAGCCATCCCTCAGGGCCACTGCTGGCGCCGGCTGGCCGGGTTTTGCTAAAGGCGGATTTCTGCCTGGATCGTGTCGGCGGTCACGCGCAGAAGGCCCCGTTTCGCAGTCGAGACCGAAGCCTCGGCGTCGCCGAGACGCAATGCGTTTGCGGCTGCATCCGTCGTGCGCTGGCGCAGGCGGGCGTGCGACGGATTTGCGTGGTCCCGCACCACCAGGCCCGCCCCCTCCAGAACCGTCACGTCCTCATGCACCCGGCGATACTGACGCCCCAGCGCCCGCGCCAGGGCGCTGACCGACGGCTCAGGGTGCGCGTGCAGGTGCCGCAGCAGGCGATAGCGCTCGCCGGTCATCACCGAGGCCAGACCCTCCCAGCTTTGAAAAGACAGCACCCGCTCATCCACGGCGTCGCCACGCTCCGCCCGTCCGACGGCGTCGAGGAACGCGGCGGCGTCATCCTCCGCCGTGCCGCCCACCGTGATCTTGGCGAAACCGCTGGTCTGCGCCGACATGTCCTCACTCATAGCTCGCCTCCCCGCAGTTGGCGCACGTCCGCCAGGAAATCCGTCAGCATCCGACGGAACGATGTGAACGCATAGGCTTCCTCGCGGCCGGAATAGTGGCGGTGGTCGCCTTTGCCGGCCTCGTTGTCGTAGCCGATCAGCCGCTGTCCATTGCTGCCGTAGAACAGCGAGTACTTGAACAGATGCGCCGATCCCGGAACGGCGACGGGCACCTGCCAGAGCTTCAATTCCAAGACCGTCCCGTCGTCGTAGCGACGCTTGCTGTGGAAGATCAGCGTGGCCTTCGGCATTGAGACATACAATGACATAAGTCATCTATGTCTTCAATTGACACAGGAATGCGCTGCCGGGAAACCCGTTGTGCCCGACGCCCTCCTGCGCTAATGCCCGCGCGACACCACGTAGTCCGCCAGCGCCCGCAGCCGCCCGGCCCGCTCGTCGAACGCCAGGAGGTGCCGCGTCGCCTGCTCCGCCAGCATGGCCGCCTGCGCCCGGGCGCGCTCGACGCCCAGGAGCGCCACGACGGTCGCCTTGCCCGCCGCCTGGTCCTTGCCAGCGGTCTTGCCGATGCCCGCCGTGGTGCCGACCGCGTCCAGCACGTCGTCGGCGATCTGGAACGCGGCGCCCAAGTCCCGGCCGTATGCCGCCACCTGCGCCCGCAGCGGCGCCGCCGCGCGCCCCAGGATCGCGCCGGCCTCCGCGCTGTACTGGATCAGCCGCCCGGTCTTCAGCGCCTGCAGCCGCGTCACCTCGTCGGGGGCGAGCGCCTCGCCCTCGGTCGCCATGTCGATCATCTGGCCGCCCGCCATGCCGCGCGCGCCGGAGGCAAGGCCGAGCGCCGCCACCAGCTCGCACCGCGCCAGCGGGTCCGAATGGGTGTCCGGCCCGGCCAACAGTTCAAAGGCGCGGGATTGCAGCGCGTCCCCGGCCAGGATCGCCGTCGCCTCGTCGAACTTGCGGTGCGTGCTCGGCTGGCCGCGGCGCAGGTCGTCGTCGTCCATCGACGGCAGGTCGTCATGCACCAGTGAATAGGCGTGCAGCATCTCGACCGACGCCGCGACCCGCGCCGCCGACGCCCGCGCCACGCCGAACAGCCCGGCCACCTCCATCACCAGGAACCCGCGCAGCCGCTTGCCGCCGTTCAGCGTCGCGTAGCGCATCGCCTCCACCAGGCGCCGCTCCCGCCCGTCCGGCAGCGGCAGCAGCGCGTCGAGGGCCTCCTCGACCGTGGCCGCATGTTCGGCCAGCGCCGCCGGGATGTCGGCGTCCTGCGCGTCCATCAGTCCATCGCCTTCAGGGCCACGCCGCCGTCGGCACGCTCGACGATGGCCTGCACACGGGCCTCCGCCTGCGCCAGCTTGGCCTCGCAGAGCCGGCGGAGCAGCGCGCCGCGCTCATAGGCGGTGATCGCCTCCTCCAGCTTCTGCTGCCCGCCTTCCAGCCCGCGCACGATACGCTCCAATTCCGCCAGCGCGTCCTCGAACGACAGGCCGGTTACGTCATCCGCCATCAGGGTTTCATATCCATCATTGTTGCTACTTTGCCGGGGCCGGCGGGGCGACAATCGACCCCGGCTGGAAGATGACCTGCACCGGCGGGCTGTTCTGTCCCAGCTTGAAACCCAGCACGCCGGCAATGGCGACGGCCACGCCGAGCAATAGCGCAATATTCCGCGGCGTTTCCCAAAACGCCTGCTTCTGCTTCAGCTTGAGGTCTGCCTCCATCACGGCCATTCTCAGCTCCTGTTCCTCATCCTCGGATACGGGCATCGCACGCTCTCGATGATCGTTTGACCGCGCCTCATACCCGCATCAGCCGGCGCACGTGCAAGGCGGCGCTCGCAGCCAGCGCCTTGAGGTCGTAGCCGCCTTCCAGCACCGACACCAGCCGCCCCCCGCAATGCGCGTCGGCCAGCGCCACGAGGCGGTCGGTCAGCCAGCCGAAATCCTCGGTGTCCAGCCGCAGTTCCGCCAGCGGGTCGGCCCGGTGCGCGTCGAAGCCCGCAGAGACGATCAGCAGCTCCGGCGCCCACGCTGCCACCGCCGGCAGGCCGTTGCGCTCCCACGCCCGGCGGAACTCGATCCCCGTCGTGCCCGGCGCCAGCGGCAGGTTCAGCACGTTGCCCGCGACGCCCCGCTCCTCCGGCGAGCCGGTGCCGGGGTAGCAGGGCGACTGGTGGCTGCTGACATACAGCATGTCCGGGTCGGATTCGAGGATGTCCTGCGTCCCGTTGCCGTGGTGCACGTCGAAATCCACCACCGCGACCCGCCGCAACCCCCAGCGGGCGCGGGCATGCAGCGCCGCGATGGCGGCGGTGCCGAACAGGCAGAACCCCATCGCCCGGCGCCGCTCCGCATGGTGCCCCGGTGGGCGCGTCGCCACGAAGGCAGCGCGCGCCCACCCTTCCATCACCGCATCCACCGCCGCCGCCGCCCCGCCTACGGCGCGCGACGCCGCCTCCCGGCTGCCATGGCCCATGCCGGTGTCGCCGTCGAGCCGGACGTGCTCGCCCGGCGGCGGCCGGATCGCCAGGATGGCGCGGACGTACTCCGCCGGATGCGCCAGTTCGAGCAGCGCCGCCGTCGCCTCCGGCGCCGATTCGCGCAGCAGCGGCACGAAGTCCGGATGCTCCAGCGCCTGCAGCACGACGCGCAGGCGCTCCGGGGATTCCGGGTGGAACCCGCCATTGTCGTGGCCGAGGCAGGCCGGGTGGGTGAACAGCGCGACGGTCACGCGGGGGCGTCCGGCGCGGCCCCAGGGAGGGTATCGGCGGTGGGGTCGGGGGCGGGATCGGCGCGGCAGCGGATGGTGAAGCTGAACACGCCCGCATCCTCCGCCTGCGCCACCAGCGCGTGGCCGGTTTCCCGGCAGAACGCCTGGAAATCGGCCACGGCCGCGCGGTCGGTGGCGAGCACGCGCAGCCGCTCCCCCGCCGCCATGCCGCGCAGCGCCCGGTTGGCCCGCAGCACCGGCAACGGGCACTTCATGTCCTTCACGTCGAGGATGGTGTCCGCCATGCCGCACCTCCATCGCGCCATGGCGCGTCGCGTCCATCGGCATTATCCGCAAGTGCCGCGCTTGAGCAAGCAGCGGCCGGGCCGCTATCGTGCCCAGATGACATATCGGACGGCGCATCGCATCGGCATCGACCTCGGCGGCACCAAGATCGAGATCGCCATGCTCGACCCGCACGGCGGGATTGCGCTGCGCCGACGCATCGACACGCCGCGCGCCTATGAGGGCGTGATCGCCGCGATCGCCGGGCTGGTGCGGGCGGCGGAGGCGGAGACGGGCGTGCAGGCCAGCGTCGGCGTCGGCATCCCCGGCGTCATCAGCCCGGCGACCGGCCTGGTGAAGAACGCCAACAGCCAAATCCTGATCGGCCACGCGCTGGACCAGGACCTGGCCGCAGCGCTGGCGCGGCCCGTGCGGGTGGAGAACGACGCCAACTGCTTCGCCCTGAGCGAGGCGGCGGACGGCGCCGGGGCCGGGCAACGCTGCGTGTTCGGGGTGATCCTCGGCACCGGCTGCGGCGGCGGCGTCATCGTGGACGGGCGGGTGCTGCCGGGCCGCAACCGCGTGGCGGGCGAGTGGGGCCACACCCCCCTGCCCTGGCCGCGCGAAGACGAGTGGCCGCAGCCGCCCTGCTGGTGCGGCCAGGCCGGCTGCCTGGAGCTTTATCTGGCCGGCCCCGGCCTCGCCCGGTCCTGCGACGCGCCGGACGCCGCCGCTGTGGTGCGCCGGGCGGAGGCGGGCGACGGCGCGGCCGCCGGGGCGCTCGACCGCCATGCCGACCGGCTGGCGCGGGGCCTGGCCGTGGTGGTCAACGTGCTGGACCCCGACGTGATCGTGCTCGGCGGCGGGGTGTCGAACATGGCGCATCTGTATGAGCGCGTGCCGGCCCTGCTCGCGCATTACGTGTTCAGCGACGCGCTGACGACGCCCGTGCTGCGGAACCACCACGGCGACAGCAGCGGCGTGCGCGGGGCGGCGTGGCTGTGGCCGCTTGGGGCGGAGGGCGGATAGGCCCGCGGTCCCGGGCAGCCCCCGCCGCGGCCGCGGACGCAGGCGGCGCATTCCTCCGGGAACCGTAACGTCATCATTCGGGGATTGAGCCGTTTCGGCGGCGGCCCTCTGGTGCGGCCGCCCGGCGATCAACGCCCGGCGCAGCCACGGAGACGCTTGATGACGTTCAGACCCGGCGGACACCTGACCGCCCAGACGGCCACCTCGATCCCGGACGACCTCCGCATGCAGATCGCATCCCTGTTCGGTGCAGGCGACGGTGCGTCCGGCGATGCGTTCACGGGACTGTTCGCGGACGGGCACGCCTTTGCCGGCCTCGATTTCAGCATGATCGGCTTCCCGCACACGCCGTCATTCGTCGGCTCCACGCCGCAGGCAGGGCCGGGCGCGGGCGCCGGGCCGATCTTCCCGACGCTGGACGGGCAGGCGCCCGTGGTCGTCGGGCATCGCGGCGCCGCCGGGGTGCGGCTTGAGGAGACCCTGGAGGGCTACCGCTACGCCATCCAGCAGGGGGCGGATTTCGTCGAACCCGATGTGGTGCCCACGAAGGACGGCGTGCTGATCGCCCGGCACGAGCCGGAACTCGGCAGCACCACGGACATCGCCGAGCATCCGGAGTTCGCCGACCGCTACACCACCAAGATGATCGACGGCGCTCCGGTCTCCGGCTGGTTCGCCGAGGACCTCACGCTCGCCGAGGTCAAGACCCTCTATGCGCGGGAGCGCATCCCGGAGATCCGCCCGCAGAACACCCAGTACGACGGCCAGTTCCGGGTCGCGACGCTGAGCGAGGTCATCGACGTGGTCAAGCAGGCCGAGATCGAGACCGGCCGCCAGGTCGGCCTGATCCCCGAGACCAAGCACCCGACCTACTTCAAGTACGAGGGCACCCACCTCGACGGCACGCCAATCCACATGGACACCAGCCAGATGCTGGTGGACAACCTGGTCGCCGAGCAGTTCACCGACCCGTCCCGCGTCACCATCCAGTCGTTCGAGGTCGCCAACCTGATCGACCTGCAAACCCGGATCATGCCCGCCGCCGGCATCGACGCGCAGCTGTTCCAATTGCTGAACGAGGGCGGCTACGACATCACCTTCAACTTCGACCCGGCTAAGGCCAGCCTCGGCGCCGACCCGGGCGCCTATCAGGCGCTGGACTACCCGATCACGGCGGAGAGCGTCACCAACAACGACCTCTACAACCCCGCCGCGCTCAAGGCGATGCACGCCCTGTATGCCGAGGCCATCGGGCCCTACAAGGACGACATCCTGCCGGCCAAGACCATCACGCCGCCGGTGGACGGCAACGGCGACGGCGTCGCGCTGATCGCGCGCCAGTACACCGGCACCGAGACCAGCCTGGTCGCCGACGCCCACGCCGCCGGCCTCAAGGTCATCCCCTACACGCTGCGCGACGACGAGGCGTTCCAGACGCTGAACGCGGACGGCTCGGTGCCGGCGGGGCCGACGGAGGAGTACCTGAACCTGATCGCGGCGGGCGTGGACGGCTTCTTCACGGACTTCCCGGGCACCGGGCGGCAGGTGGTCGATCAGCTTGTGGCCGAGGCGTCGCCGTCGCATCCGGGCGGCGGCGCGTGGCACGGCGACGTGGGCCGGCCGGCCGACCTGCTGAGCGTCTCGAACCCCTGACGGCTGCCGGGCCGCACGCGGTCACGCAATGTTCAGCGAAGGCCCGGCATCCCAGGCGGGCCTGCCGGGTTCTCGCCGCACCCCATTGCGAGGACCCGGCCCATGCGCGCACTGATTTGGAACGGCAAAGAGGACATACGCTGCGAGACCGTGCCGGACCCCACCATCCAGGAGGGACGCGACGCGATCATCAAGGTGTCCGCCTGCGCCATCTGCGGCTCCGACCTGCACCTCATGGGCGGCTTCGTGCCGACGATGGAGCAGGGTGACGTGCTCGGCCACGAGTGCATGGGCGAGGTGGTCGAGGTTGGCCGCGACAACAAGGCGCTCAAGATCGGCGACCGCGTGGTGGTGCCGTTCACCATCTGCTGCGGCGAGTGCCGGCAGTGCAAATGGGGCAACTGGTCGGCCTGCGAGCGCACCAACCCGAACGGCGAGATGCAGTCCAAGGTCTACGGCTACCCGCTGGCCGGCCTGTTCGGCTACAGCCACATCACCGGCGGCTTCCCCGGCGGCCAGGCGCAGTACGTCCGCGTGCCCTATGCCGACGTGGGTCCCATCAAGGTGCCGGACAGCCTCACCGACGAGCAGGTGCTGTTCCTGTCCGACATCTTCCCGACCGCCTACATGGCGGCCGAGCATTGCGAGATCACGCCCGAGGACACCATCGCCGTCTGGGGCTGCGGCCCCGTCGGCGTGCTGGCGATCAAGTCCTGCTTCCTGCTGGGCGCCAAGCGGGTCATCGCCATCGACACGGTGCCGGAGCGCCTGGCCCTCGCGCGGGAGGCCGGGGCCGAGACCATCGACTACGCCAAGGGCGACCTGCAGGCGCAGATCATGGAGATGACGCACGGCCTGGGGCCGGACGCGGTGATCGAGGCGGTCGGCATGGAGAGCCACGGGGCGAGCACCATCGCGGGCGCCATCTCCAGCGTGATGAGCCACACCGTAAGCCTGGAGCGCCCGTTCGCGCTGAACCAGGCGATCATGGCGTGCCGGCCCGGCGGCATCGTGTCACTGCCGGGCGTGTTCGCGGGTCCCACGGGTCCGATCAACATGGGCGCCTTCATGCAGAAGGGCCTGACGATGAAGACCGGGCAGACCCACATGCAGCGCTACATGAAGCCGTTGCTGGAGCGGATCGAGAAGGGGGAGATCGACCCGTCCTTCATCATCTCGCACCGGGCGAACAGCCTGGAGGACGGGCCGGAGCTGTACAAGACCTTCCGGGACAAGAAGGACAAGTGCACGAAGGTGGTGCTGCGCCCGAACGGCTGAGCGCCGGGCCGGAGCTTGAGTTCGGGCCGAAGCTACAGGCCGCTCACCATTCCCATTTCCGGCGGGGTCGGGATGTAGTGAAACCCGTCCCCCTGCTTCGCGACATGGCCTATGCCGGGCCATGCGAAGTGGTAAGAAAGTACCGGCACGCGGTTGGCCGCCAGCATGCCCAGCATGCGGACCCGGCTTTCGCCCGACTGCACGGGATCGGTGTCGAAGGCGAACTGGGTGCGCGGGTGCTCCAGCAACAGCACCGGATGATGCGCGAGGTCGCCGGTGTAGCAAAGCTGCTGGCCGCCCGCCTCGATCATGAAGATGGAGTGGCTGACCGTGTGCCCGGGTGCGGACAGGACCGTGATGCCGGGCAGGATCTGCTCGCCGTCCTTGTAGAAGTGAATGCGGTCCTTGACCGGGAGCAAGTTTTTGCGGGCTTGGGCGAGGAAGCTGGGCCGGGCTGGATAGTTCGCCGGGATCTTCGCGTCGTCCGTCCAGTAATCGAAGTCCGCCTGGCCGATATAGTACTGGGCGTTGGGGAAATTGTGCTTGCCGTCGTCCGCGATCAAGCCGCCGCAATGGTCTATGTGGGCGTGGCTCATTACGACGGCGTCCACGTCGGCCGGATTGATCCCGGCCTGGCGCAAGGTGACGAGCAGCTTGCCGGTCGTGTCGCCGAACAGCTTGTCGGTGCCCATCCCGGTATCGAACAGCACCACCCGCTCGCCGAAGTTCACGACCAGCACATTCTGCTCCAGCACCGCATTGGCGGCGGGCAGGAAGTTGTCCCGCAGTTCCCGGGCGATCTCGTCCCTGGAGATGTTCAGGAACGCCACGTTCGGGTCACCGAGCGGGAGTTGCCCATCGGACACGACCGTGCACTCGGCGCCGCCCAGCTTGAAGCGGTAGAAATAAGCCGCCTGCGGCTGGCCCGACGGCATCTTGGCCAGCGAGCGCCCCGGCAGGGCCAGTGCGGCGCTGCCGACGGCGGCGGCAACGAGTCGCCGGCGCGTGAGTGCGGATGAACTCGGGATCAGCATATTTTCCTCCCTGGGGCTTCTTTTTGGCCGGCGCCCGATCTGGCGTCGGAGCACGACCCTAAACCGGTCGCGCGGCCCGCCGCAACCGAGGAGGCGGCCCTGGGCAGGGCAGTCGCTTGAGGCACGTCCTATCGAAGTCAGGTGTCCGAACCTACGGCGGAAAGCCAACGCCCGTCAGCGTTTCAGAGACCGCCCACAACAGCGCCGCCGCGGCGGCGTCCTGCGCCTGCGGCATGACGCGGGCGGGGCCGGGCGGGCCCTTGATCTCGCCGAAGCCCGTCGGGCCGTAGTAGCTGCCCGGCTTCGCGTCGGGCGAGGCGGCGGCGAAGATCAGCGGCAGCGCCCCGTCTGCGGCGGACTGCGCGAACAGGCGGAACCCCGCGTCGAGCAGGCGGGCCTGCAGGCCGCCGGGGCCGTTGGCGATCAGGTCCGTCGCGGCCCAGCCCGGATGCGCCGCGATGCTCACGAGCGGCCAGCTTTGCGCCTTGGCGCGCCGTGCCAGCTCCCGCGCGAACATCAGCATCGCGAGCTTGCTCTGGCCATAGGCCGCCCAAGGGCTGTAGCGGCGCTCCCCCTGCAGGTCATCCCACGCGATGCGGCCCCGGCGGTGGGCGAGGCTGCTGACCTGCACCACGCGGGCGCCCGCCTCCGCCCGCAGCAGCGCCGGCATCAGCCGGGCGGTCAGCGCGAAGTGGCCGAGGTAATTGACGCCGAACTGCAACTCGAACCCGTCCGCCGTCATGCGCCGGGCGGGCGGCGCCATGACGCCCGCGTTGTTCACCAACGTGTCAAGCGCCGTATCCGCCGCCAGCATCCGTCCGGCGAACGCCTCGACGGAGGCGAGGCTGGCCAAATCCAGCATCTCGAACTCCGCAACCGCTCCCGGCACCGCCCGGCGCAGCCGTTCGAGCGCCGCCCGGCCCTTGGCGGCGTCGCGCCCGGCCAGCACGACATGCGCGCCGGCCCGCGCCAGGCCCGCCGCGGCCTCATAGCCCAGGCCGCCCGTCGCCCCGGTGACGACGGCGCGGCCGGGTGCCGAGCGTGTCAGCAATGCGGCTCGGGGATGCTGAACTCGCTGAGCTTGCCCAGCATGACGAAGTCGGTGAAGTCCATCGTCAGGTCGTCGGCCACGCCGTTGGCCCAGTACTTCATGCCGACCTCGTAGTCCGGGCTGCCGGCGGGCTTCGCGTCGTTCGCGGGCTTGTTGCGGTCGAAGAAGGCGATGTGCACCCGGCCGCTCGGCAGCTTGGCGAGGTCCGGATACGGCGATGCCGTGGGCGTCGGGGTCCAGCTGGTGATCGCGACCGAGCTGTCCTGGGTGCCCTTGTCGCCGGTGCCGTCGAAGATCGGCACGGCGATGAACCGCTTGCCGGCCTCGGCGGCGGCGATGATGGCGGCGGTGTGCGCCATGGGGAACACGGTGCCGGCGGGGATCGGCACCGTGCGCTCCTCCGGCACGCTGTAGCGGATGGCGCCGGGTCCGCCAGGCTTGTCGAGGGAGGCGTCGCCCTCGACCGCCTCGGTCACGGCGGTGTCGGTGGTCTGCCGCATGCGGAAGCGCATCGACAGGCCGTCCTTGCTCTCCCAGGTCGCGTAGTCCGAGACCAGGGCGATCTCCTGGCCGTCATTGTTGGTGATGTCGAGCGACAGGCGCTGCCGGGTCGCCCAGCCGTCGCAGGCGTCGGTGATCTCGTAGGCCATGCTGCCGGTCGCGGCCTGCACGTCGCCGCGGGCGCTGTCCATCTTGAGGCGGTACAGCGCGCGGTGGGCGGTCAGCGGCACGGGGTCGGCGGCATGCGCCGGCGGGGTCAGGGCGCTCAAGGCAGGGGCGCTCATTGCGAGCAGGGCGGCGAGAAGGCGCAGGCGCACTGCGGTTACTCCGGTTCGGTGCAGTGCTGGACATAGGCCCGCCGGCCCGTCCGCACCAGGGCGTCAGTTCGCCCGCGGGGCCAGGTCGAGCTTGAGCGACAACTCCTTGAGCCGCTTCGCGTCCACCGGGGCGGGGGCGCCCATCATCAGGTCCTCGCCCTGCTGGTTCAGCGGGAACAGGATGACCTCGCGGATGTTCGGCTCGTCGGCGAGCAGCATCACCATGCGGTCGATGCCCGGCGCCGAACCGCCATGCGGCGGCGCGCCGTAGCGGAAGGCCGCCAACATGCCGCCGAACCGCGCCTCCACGTCGGCGGCGTTGTAGCCGGCGATCTCGAAGGCGCGGACCATGATGTCCGGGCGGTGGTTGCGGATGGCGCCCGACGACAGCTCGATGCCGTTGCAGACGATGTCGTACTGGAACGCCTTGATGGTGAGCGGGTCCTGGCTGTCGAGCGCCTCCAGCCCGCCCTGCGGCATGGAGAACGGGTTGTGGCTGAAGTCGATGGCGCCCGTCTCCTCGACGACCTCGTACATCGGGAAGTCCGTGACCCAGCAGAAGCGGAAGCAGTCCTGCTCCATGAGGCCCAGGTCGTGGGCGAGCCGGGTGCGGACCTGGCCGGCGAACTTCGCCGCCTCCTCACGCTGGCCGGCGGCGAAGAACACGGCGTCGCCGGGCTGGAGGCCGCAGGCGGCGCGGATGCCCTCGATCCGCTCGGCCTCCAGGTTCTTGGCGATGGGGCCGCGCCCGCCATCCTCCTCGAAGATGATGTAGCCGAGGCCGCCCGCGCCCTCCCCGCGCGCCCACTCGTTCAGCTTGTCGAAGAAGCCGCGCGGGCGGGACCCGGCGCCGGGCGCCGGGATCGCCCGCACGATGCCGCCCGACGCGGCGATCCGGGCGAACAGGCCGAAGCCCGACCCGGCGTAATGCGCCGTCACGTCGGCGATGCGCAGCGGGTTGCGCAGGTCCGGCTTGTCCGAGCCGTATTCCAGCATGGCCTGCTCGTAGGGGATGCGCGGGAACGGCGGCTTGGTCACGCTGCGGCCGCCGCCGAACTCCTCGAACACCCCGGCCATCACCGGCTCCAGCACGGCGAACACGTCCTCCTGGGTCACGAAGCTCATCTCGAAGTCGAGCTGGTAGAACTCGCCGGGGCTGCGGTCGGCGCGGCTCGCCTCGTCGCGGAAGCAGGGCGCGATCTGGAAGTAGCGGTCGAAGCCCGCCACCATCGCCAGCTGCTTGAACTGCTGCGGCGCCTGCGGGAGCGCGTAGAAGGTGCCGGGGTGGCTGCGCGACGGCACCAGGAAGTCGCGCGCGCCCTCCGGGCTGCTGGCGGTGAGGATGGGGGTTTGGAACTCGGTGAAGCCCTGCTCCATCATGCGGCGGCGCAGGCTCGCGATGACGCCGGCGCGCAGCATGAGGTTGCGGTGCACCTTGTCGCGGCGCAGGTCGATGAAGCGGTACTTGAGGCGCAGCTCGTCCGGGTACTGCTGGTCGCCCGCCACCTGGATCGGCAGCACGTCGGCGGCGGACTGCACGGCGAGGTCCGACACCTGCACCTCGATCTCGCCGGTGGGCAGGCGGGGGTTCACCGTGGCCGGGCTGCGCGGCACGACCGATCCCGTGACGGTGACGACGCTCTCGACCCGCAGCGCGTCGGCGGTGGCAAAGGCCGGCGTGCCCGCCGGCAGCACGCATTGGGTGATGCCGTAATGGTCGCGCAGGTCGATGAACAGCAGGCCGCCATGGTCGCGCTTGCTGTGCACCCA
>CAXULX010000002.1:0-130043 GCA_964252005.1 uncultured Acetobacteraceae bacterium
GAGGCGGTCGGCCACATGCAGCGCCAGGTCAGGGCCATGCTGAAGCGCCTGCGCCTGGCAAGCCCCGTCGAGGTCGGGCTCGCGCCGGCGCTCGGCACCATCGTCGCGTTCTGGCAGGCGCACCGGCCCACGGTGGTCTTCAAGCTCAAGGTCGCGATCACCGAGGACAGCCTGGACGAAGCCATCAAGGCGGTGGTTTACCGGGTCGCCCAGGAGGGCCTGAGCAACGCCGTCCGGCACGGGCGCCCCGGCCGGATCGAGGTCGCCGTCGTGCCCGGAGAGGATGGCGGCGTGGTCGTGCGCGTGTCCGATGACGGCATCGGGATGACGGATGCGAACGAGCCGGGGTTCGGCCTTGCCGGCATGCGCGAGCGCGTCACGGCGCTCGGCGGCGCCCTCCATGTCGCCAACACCCCGGACGGCACGGGCCTGGCGGTGACGGCACGCCTGCCCTGCCGGGAGCCGGAGAGCGACGTCCGCCCCCTGGCGGCGGCGGCATGAGGTTCCTCCTGGTGGACGACCATGCCGTCGTGCGCTCCGGGCTGCGGCGCCTGCTGGCCCACCTGCCCGGAGTGGAGATCAGCGAGGCGGCCGAGGGACGCGCCGCGTTGGCCGCCGTGCGGGCGGAGCGGCCCGACGTGGTGCTGCTCGACCTCAACCTGCCGGGACTGGGCGGGCTGGAGCTGCTGCGCCGCGTGTTGCTGGAGCACCCGGCAGCGCGGGTCATGGTGCTCAGCATGCACGCCGAGGCGCTGTACGCTGCCCGGGCCTTGCAGGCGGGCGCTGCCGGCTACCTCAGCAAGAACGCCAGCCCGGAGGAGCTGCTGGAGGCGATCCGGCGCGTGGCGGCGGGCGGCCGCTACATCGAGGGCGAGATCGCCCAGGAGCTCGCATTGCAGACCGCCGCGACCGGCGGCACGGTGGAACAGCTGACCAGCCGGGATTTGGAGATCCTCCGCCTGCTCGGCGGCAGCCAGAGCCTGGCGCAGATCGCGGAGGCGCTTGGAGTAAGCTACAAGACGGTGGCGAACGCCTGCAGCGGGATCAAGGCCAAGCTCGGCGTCACCCGGACCAGCGACCTGGTACGCCTGTCCATCGAGATGGGCATCGTCTAGGCAGCCTTTTGCAGTCTGGGCCACGGCTGGCTGGGCCAAGCCGTACGGGTAGGGCGCATAAGCGGAGCGCCATGCGCCAACGGGCGGTGCGAACAGGAGGCGGATGGCGCTCCGCTTATCCGCCCTACGATCCTCCTGAGCGGGCATTCGTGGCGCAATCTACAAATGCCGGCTTAGGCGTTCGTGCCTGCGCGGCCCCATCGCGTGCGTCCCCATGCAGCACCCGCCGACGCTCCCGGCCGGCCGGATGTTGCCAGGGCGGATCAGGAATGGGATCATGGGCCCATCGCTGCCGACCCAAGGGATGATCCTCAGTCTTGACGGCCAAGTCCAGCCTGCAGGAATCGATGCCGAAGATCGGCCGGCGCATCCGCGCGTTCCGCAAGATGCAGCGCCTCCGCCTGCTTGACCTGGCGGAGCGGGCCGAGTGCTCCGAAAGCCTGCTGTCCCGCATTGAGACGGGACGGGTGCTGCCCTCGCTCAGCACGCTGCACCGGCTGTCGCGTGCGCTGCGGGTGAACGTGGCGGTGCTGCTGGACGATCCCGAAGACCAAATCCTGACGGTCTACTCGCCGGAGACCCGGTCCCGCACCGCCCAGGGCGACCCGGCCGAGGGCGACGGCTCCACCGCCGAAAGCCTGGTCCCCTACGCCGCCGACCGGCAGTTGGAGGCGCTGATCGTGCGGCTGCCGCCCGATGGCGCCCTGTGCGGCCCGTTCAGCCATGACGGCGAGGAGGTCGGCCTGGTGCTGGACGGGGCGCTGGAACTGATCGTGGGCGGCGAGGCCCATGTCATCGGCACGGGATCGAGCTTCTATTTCAGGTCCGACCACGTTCACAGCTACCGTGCCGCCTCCGCCGACGCCTGTCGCGTCATATGGGTCAACACGCCGCCGACCTTCTGACGCTCAGCCCGGCGCCGGATGCACCCGTCGCCAATGCTCGGCGATCTCCCGCCCCGTCGCCACCCACACCTTGTCATGCCGCCGCACGTGCTCCAGGAACCGCACCAGCCCGGCGATCCGCCCGGGCCGGCCGATCAGCCGGTCATGCACCGCGAGCGACATCAGCCGCGGCCGCTCGGCGCCCTCGGCATAGAGCACGTCGAAGCAGTCGATCATGTAGCGCGCGAAGTCGTCGGCGCTCGAAAACCCGTGGTTCTGATCGAACCGGTTGTCGTTGGTCTCGAACGAGTAGGGGATCACCAGATGCGGCCGGCCCCCGACCGTGCGCCAATACGGCAGCTCGTCGTTCAGCGCGTCGCGGTCGTACAGCAACCGCCCGGTCTCGACCAGCAGCCGCCTCGTGTTGACGCCGGGCCGCCCGCTCATCCAGCCCACGGGGGCCACGCCGCAGACCCGCTCGAAGGTCTCGAAGGCGAGCCGGATATGCTCGCGCTCCTCGGCCTCCGGCATGAGCTGGTAGTCGAGCCAGCGATAGTGGTGGCTGACAAGCTCATGGCCGTCATCGAGATAGGCGCGGGTCAGCGCCGGGCTGCGCTCGGCAGCGCGGGCAACGGCCAGCAGGCAGACCTTCATGCCGAAGCGGCGGAACAGCTTCAGCAGCCGCCAGCCGCCGACGCGGGAGCCGTACTCGAACACGCTCTCCACCAGGGGACTGCGCAGGCCCGGCAGGGCAGGAGCGCCGATATCCGTCAGCACGCCCTCCGACGTGCCGTCGCCGTCCATCACCGAGCGCTCGCCGCCGCCCTCGAAGTTGACGTTGATGTTCAGCGCGATGCGCGCGCCGCCGGGCCATTGCGCGTGCGGGAGGTCATCGCCGTAGCCGACGTAGTCCCGGTCGTCGAGCGCCTCAGGCAAGGCCCATGCCCGCGCCGACGGCGTTGGCGATGCGCTTCTCGAACGAGTGGATGCACGCCTCATGGTAGGGGGAGAACCGCGCATCCACGTAGCCCGGCGAGGACCGGCCGCGCTGCATGGCCTCCACCACGCCCACATCCTCCAGGTTGATGCTGCGCAGGTTGGTTTCCACGGTGTCGCGCGCGGCCGCCATCTCCGGCGCCAGGGCGGCGTCGCCGGCATAGAAGAAGTACAGCCGCTCCAGCACCCGGTCGGTGCCGATGGGGTACAGGCCCCAGACGTTGATGTGGTCGGCATGCACGCCCAGCAGCAGGTTGGGCATCAATGAGGGATACTCGGCCCGGATCCGCCAATGCTCGCCGATGCGCGGGAACATCGGCAGCGCGCCATGCCCCGCCTTGTCCCGCTCATAGAGGTCGCTGCCTTGGCCTGCAATCGGCTCCTCCACCACGCTGTAATGGTTCGCCATCGAGGAGACCGAGTTCAGGAACGGGTGCGTCCACGGCAGGTGGTAGCCCTCGATGAAGTTCTCGATCGGCAGCTTCCAATTGGCCGCCAGCTCGAACTCCATCACCCCGCCGAGCCGCATGCCGGCAAAGTCGTGCTCGGGATAGCGTTGCCCGATGGGCGCCATGTGCTCGGACAGCGGCGGGGCGGCGCCGGACAGGTTGACGAACACCAACCCGTTCCAGGTGTCGCAGCGTATGGCCTTGAGGTCGAGGCAGTCGCGCTCGATGGGTCCGGTGCTGTGGTTGCCGTCGCCGCCGAAGTGCGGGGTCTTCAGCAGCGTCCCGTCCAGGCCGTAGGCCCAGGCGTGGTAGGGGCAGACAAGGGTCGGGCGCTGCTTCTGCGCCGTCTCCACCAGGACCACGCCCCGGTGGCGGCAGACGTTGTGGAACGCCTTGATGCCGCCGTCCCGCTGCCGCACCACGACGATGGGCCGGCCGATCAGATCAAGCGGCATGGTGTCGCCGGGGTCAGGGAGGCTTTCGGCCGCGGTCACGAACACCCAGCTCGCGTCGAACACATGCTCCCGCTCCAGCGCCAGGAAGCCCGGGTCGGTATAGGCTTCCCGCGGCAACCCGCGCGCCTCCGTCACCGGCTGGTTGATGGCGCGGAGCACCGCGGGCGTGATGACGTTTGGCATGGCTGACACGGTGCGCTCCATTCGACGTTGCCCAACACTATGAAAGCTGCTTGCATCGCAAGCAAGTCCCGCCATTCTGCGGCAGGTTGGACGCATGAGGGCCAGCAATGCCCAAAGAACGTGCAAAGGAGGCGTGATGGACCCGGTTCTGGTGACGGGCAGCGGCGGACTGGTCGGCCATCGCGTGGCCGAACGGCTGCACGAGGCGGGGGTCGATATCTTGGGCGTGGACCTGCGGCCCGGCGACGGACCGTTCCCCTCCGTGGCGGGCGACGCGGCCGACCTGCCGCTCATGCAGCGCCTGATGCAGGGACGCCCCAACGTGGTGCATTCCGGCGCGGTCTCCGGCCCGATGCTGATGCTCGACAACCCGCACGGCATCGCGCAGGCGAACCTGGGCGGCACGATGGCCGTGTTCGAGGCGTGCCGCCAGGCCGCGGTGCGCCGGCTGGTGTGGCTGTCCTCCATCGCCGTTTACGGCGACCAGCCCAGCTTGGACCCGATCCCGGAGACGGCCGCCCTCAACCCGCAGAGCTTCTACGGCCACACCAAGGCCGCCGGCGAGATCCTGCTCCACGGCTATGTCGCGAAATACGGGCTGAACGCGGTGGCGCTGCGCCTGTCCTCGGTGTTCGGCCTGCGGCGACAGACGGAATGCCGGCTGCGCCTGGTGATCGAGGCCGGGCTGGACGGGCGCCCGGCCGCGGTCGCCGCGGAGGGCACGAGCTTCCGCCAGTATATCCACGTGGACGACGCGGCGGACGCGGTCCTGCTCGCCCTGTCCGCAACCGCCACCCCGCAGCTTTTCTACAACGTCACGGGCGGAACCTATGTCACCGAGGCCGCGCTCGCGGCGATGCTGCAGGAGCTGGTGCCGGGCCTGGCGACGGTGCCGGGCCCCCCGGCCTGGAACGAGGGCTATCTCGGTCCCTTGCTGCTGAAAGCGGCCCGGCGGGATTTGGGATACGTGCCGAGGGTGAGCCTGCACGACGGCTTGGCGGAACTGGTGGCGGGGTTGAGCCAGCAGAGGGACATCAACAAAGGGCCGTAGCCGCATCCGGCATCGGCGGCCTGCGGCTCAGGGCGCTGGGGCGTCGTGCCCCTTCACCGGCCCTGCCCCGCCAGGATCGCGTCGAGGCGCGGGAACACCCGTCTCGCGTTGCCCTCGAACACCTTGCGCTTGTCCGCGTCCGGGATGGGCAGCGCATCGACGTAGCGCTTGGTGTCGTCGAACGGGAACCCGGTTTCAGGGTCGATCCCGCGCACCGCCCCCACCATCTCCGAGCCGAACAGGATGTTGTCCACGTCGATGACGCGGAACAGCAGGTCGATGCCGGGCTGGTGATAGACGCAGGTGTCGAAGAACACGTTGCGCATGACGTGCTCGGCCAGCGGCGGGCGCTTCAGCATGTCCGCCAACCCCCGGTAGCGGCCCCAATGGTAGGGCACCGCGCCGCCCCCGTGCGGGATGATGAAGCGCAAGGTCGGGAAATCCCGGAACAGGTCGCCCTCCAGGAACTGCATGAACGCCGTCGTGTCGGCGTTGATGTAGTGGGCGCCGGTGGCATGGAAGTTGGCGTTGCACGACCCGGACACGTGGACCATCGCCGGCACGTCCAGCTCGACCATCCTCTCGAAGAAGGGATACCAGGCGCGGTCGGTCAGCGGCGGGCCGGACCAGTGGCCGCCGGACGGGTCCGGGTTGAGGTTGCAGCCGATGAAACCCAACTCGGTGACGCACCGCTCCAGCTCGGCGACCGCGTGGCTGATCGGGACGCCCGGCGATTGCGGCAACTGGCACACCCCCACGAACGTCTCGGGGAACAGGTCCACCACGCGCTTGATCAGGTCGTTGCAGCGGCGCGTCCAGGCTTGGCTCACGGCCTCGTTGCCGATGTGGTGGGCCATGGTGGAGGCGCGGGGGCTGAAGATCGTCATGTCGGCGCCGCGCTCACGCAACAGGCGGAGCTGGTTGCGCTCGATCGTGTCCCGTATCTCGTCGTCGGAGATGGCGGGGTAGGCCGGGTCGGGGTCGCCGCCGGCCTTGAACGCGGCCATCTGCGCGTTCCGCCACACGTCGTGGGCGGCCGGCGCGGTCGTGTAATGGCCGTGGCAGTCGATGATCATCGGCGTTCCTCCGGGGGCAGCCCGTCCCAGACCGCGTCGGCGGCCAAGGGCCTGGGCAGCAGGCCCTGCTCGGCGCAATAACGCAGCGCCAGGTCGATGGCGGGTTGCAGGGCGGCGCGGCCCATCGGCAGGGCGTCGCGGCCGGCCTGGCCGACGGGACGCGCCGCCCGGAACATGCGCAGCAGCTCCGCCACCAGGTCGGGGCGCGTGTCGGCCAGCATGCGCGGGACCGTCACCAAATGGTTCACGGGAACGAAGCCGTTCTTGCGCCAGAACGCCTCCCCCGCGGCGGCCGGGTCCGGGAAGACCGGACGGAGCGCCGGGTCGTCAGGCATGTCGTTGCCGAAAACGGCCGCGTCCAGCTCGCCCGCGTGCAGCATGGCGAGCATGTCCTCTCCCGGCGTGGCCCGCGCGGCCCAGGGCGGGTCCTGGTGTTCGGCGACGTGCGCGCCCTCGAACGTGACCCAGCGCACGTCCTCTGGCCGGATGCCGTGGTCCTCGCGGAGATGGAGGGGGTGACGAACCCCATGATGGCCACGTCCATGCCGTCGGCGACCACGACCAGGAAGCACATGGCGACCAGGAACCACTGGAATGCCGAGATCGGCCGGGCGTCGATGAAAGCCTTGATGTCCACGGTCGCGGACGGTCCTGCGCCTGGGATGGCGGCCATGGGGCGTTCCTCTGTGCAATGGCCGTTGGTTCGGCACCTGCGTTGATCGCCTGTCCTATCCCCGCGCGAGCCTGCCCATCATATCGTCTTTTTCGTCGTAGTTATCACCTTTGGTTATAGGTGATGCGATGCCACGGCCCGTGATCTCGGCCACATAGACGCGAAGGCCGGCCGCGAACGCCTGGCCCGCCCCGGACAGCGCACGTCCCCGCAGCTGGATCAGCCCGGCCGGTCGGTCCGGCGCCGGGATGGGCAGCGGCACCACGCGCAGCGTGCCCCTCAGCAGGTCCCCGACCATCATCAGCCGCGGCATGACGGAGAGCATGTCGGTGCCGTGCAGCATCTCGCGGATGAAGCCGTAGGTGTAGCCGCTCGCACTTATCGGCGGCTGTGCTCGCCATCATCGCCGACTTTGGCTCACGCTGCCTGACAATGGCGGCGCGCTGATGCTCACGCTTTCTGCCCGCCTGCTTGCAATCAGAGCGGCGTGCTCGCAATCGAAGGGTCGTGCTCACGTTCGGCGCCACTGGGGCGTTCGCACAAACCCTGATTTCTTGCCCGGCTCAGTTTCAACCAGCGTGCGCCGGCGCCGGTAGGTTCAAGTCCGTCCAACCGAAGCTTCCTTTCCGTTTGCATATCATGTCGAACAAATGAAGAACGTTCGCCGATGAACAGGCGAGCGGCAGATGGGTTTGAAAATTTCAGGACTGAACGAGCTTCGTGAACGCCTCGAACGCCTGCGCCCCGAAGAGGTGATGGCGCGAGCATTGGCCGAGCAAGCTTCGCGCATAGCGGCCAGGGTGCAGGACGGCTTGTCGGAGCCGCCGGGCGCTGCGGGGCACGACGAACCCTGGCTGCAAAGCGGGACGCTGCGGAACAGCGTGGGGGCACAGGCGGACGGGCTGCAGGCCGTGGTCGGAAGCAGCGACCCGGCGGCAGTCCCGCAGGAGCTGGGAACGGCCAAGATGCCGGCCTGCCCCTTCCTGGCGCCGGTGGCGGCGGAGGGTGCGCCTGCGGGCTCGGAGATCGTCCAGGTCAGCGCTGACGGCATGGACCTGCCTCGGGCGGGCGGAGCCGTCCTCGTGCTGGGCGCGATCGCCCTTTACCTCCGCCAACAGCAGGAAGAGGCGGCAAAACGGGCGATGCCGGGGCCGGCGGCCACTCCGGTTCCCGAGATGCCGCACGTCGTCTCACCGCCAACCGTGATGGCAGCGCCTCCACAAGACGCCAAGAACGCCGATGGAGCCAAAGCGCCCGGGAAACCAGGAGCAGCCGAGGGATTTCGGGACCCGAAAGGCGGTGAGAATTGGGTCCCGAATCCCAATGGCAGCGGGTCAGGATGGCAAGATGCAAACGGAGACGTTTGGGTCCCGACCGGCCCTGGAGGGAGAGCCCACGGAGGCCCGCACTGGGATGTACAGTCTCCAGGCGGCGGATACAGGAATGTCTATCCAGGCGGAAATGAGAGGCCAGGGCGATGAAGAACGTTCAAATCATAGATGGCGCAGATAACTGCACCTATTCGGTCTACGCATTTACAGATGAGGAGTTCTTGAAGATCTTTCCTTCCCCTGGGCAGGACGTAGAGTTCATCGAAGACGCCCAAGAGCGACTTGGGACTGAGGCACTGGACGAAGCTCTTGGGAAAGTCTGGGCACGACCAGTCAGGAAACCGGATGTTGTCGGCATTCATGGCACGTTGTTTTATGAACTCACCCGAAAGAAGCGGTTCTATCCTTCGAAGTCGGAGCGTGACGTCGCTGGGCCTCCAAACGCGCCAGCAAAGCAGGAGGGGTGATCGGTGGCGGGCTGTCCCAATCAACCCCTCCGCGCCGACGCTAGGTAACGGGCAATGATCGCAGTCGGGGAGTATGCATAGCGGCTTGCCCTCATCAGCGGCTGTGCTCGCAATCGAAAGGGCGTGCTCACGCTCCACGCCAATGAGGGACGGCCGTCACAGCGGCACACCGGCGGCGCGCATTTGGTCGGTGAGTTCGCGGGTCCGATCCGCTCCCAGGGTGCCGGCCAGAAAGGTCCGGATCTCGGCGGGCTTGGCGCCGAACTCGCGCGCAAGGGTTGCGGCGTCGTAGCCGTTGCGGATGAGGCGCGGCTCCAGGTCGTCGATGGCGCGGCTGAGCACGCCGTCGACGATCTCGACCGGCACCGGCTTGGCGCCGGCGCGGAACGCCGCCTCGAAGGCCAGTTCGAGGTGCATCTCGATCTGCAGCGGCGTGCGCAGCTTCTCGGCCAGCAGGTGGAGGGCGTCGGCGTCGATCACGTCGGCCACCTTGACCTCGTCCTCGGCGCAGGTAGCGAGGAGCCAGGCCATGTAGTCGCGCTGGTGGCCGGCGACCCCATCATATTCAAACACCGAGGTGCGGTAGCCGACCTGCTCCATGTCGGGCCGGCGCAGGTCAATGCGCAGCTTGGGATGGGCTGCGAGCAGCATGGACAGCAGGCCACCTCCGCCGGCGACGACTTCCATCAGGCGCTTGAGGCCGGTCAGCGTTTTCGGGTGCAAGTCCTGGGCTTCATCCACAATCAATACCACCGGGCGGCGCGCCTTGCGCACCAAGTCGCGCAGTTCGCGCTCGCGCTTTTCCGGCGGCTTGGGGATGACGACGTTCTTGTCGCCCAGGTCATAGAACAGTGCCTCGATCACGGTCGAAAGCGTCACGCGCGTTTTCTCGACCGCCAGGCTGCGCGACACCGCGACGCGGCCGGCGCGGGTCAGCTCGTCCTCGATGCGGGCGAGGAGGTGCGTCTTGCCGGACCCCACCAGCCCGGACAGAAGCACGAGGCGGCCGGTCTGCACGGCCGAGCACACCTCGCGCACCACCGTGCGCTGGTGATCGGTCTCGAACACCCCTGCGCCGTAGAGCGGGCGCTTGAAGCCGAAATGCGCTTGGACATCGGCCAGCATCAGGACCCCAGGCCCCTTTGGAAGCGCTCGCGCACGCGGCTGACGACGAGGTCGCGCACCAGCGTTTCCGATAGCAGCGCATCGATGAAGCCGAGGTCATCGGGGCCAAGCCTGCCCAGCGGATGCCCCAGCAGGTCGGCGATGGCGAACCGGGCGGCTAGGCGCGACGGGAACGCGGTTTCGGTGGGCGTTTCGGGGAACGGCGTGCTGCGCAGGGCCACGGCGGCCGCGCCCGGCGGCAAGGAGGGGAGCGGCCGGTCGCCCCCCGACAATGCCGCCCGGGGCAGGCCAAGTTGGTCGGCCAGCTGCACCACGCGGTCGAGCCGCTCCTCCTCCCGGCTTTTCTGGCGCCCGGCTTTTCTGGTATTTGCGGTAGCGGTAAAGCGGGATGGCGCCGCGCGACGGCTGATACGGACCGAACCGCCGGCCGCCGTGCTCGACATAAGGTCCTGGTCGAACAGGCCCCAAAGCAGCGTCATGGTCTCGCCCGCGAGTTGGGGCTCGACCTCGTAGGCCGTGCCCTCCACCGACACCGTGGCGTCGCCGGCGACCGTGCGCCGTTCGGGCTCGCGCGCGAAAGCGCAGAACCGCTCCCACGAACACATGGCGCGCACGCCGCCGGCGGGCAGGTGCGTCAGCCAGTCCTCGATCCGGCTGTGCTCCTCCGAGCGGTGCCGACCGTTGTTGTAGGTGACCAGGAAACGCCGGAACCACAGGTTCGCCTCCGCCTCATCGGCCGGCGCATGGAAGTGGTAAAGCGTCTCGTGCGCGTCCTTGACCGTTCAGAACGGCCGTTCGACCTTGCCCTTGGCGCGGGCCGGCGTCCGCCGCTCGTCCGCTGACGGCGGCATGTGGGTCAGCACGCGCACACCCAGGCTGCCCATCACCGGCTGGAACACCTTGGCGCGGAGCACCGGCCCGTTGTCCATATGGAGGGCGGCGGGGATGCCCTGGAACGGCAGCTCGGCCTCGGGCTTGGCGGCCATCGCGTTGAACAGGAAGCGGAGCGCCGCCTCTGCCTCCTCGCCGTAGACGCAACGGTACTCCTGGTATGAGGCTCCCGAGCGGTCATCGACGACGGAGAACAGCATGAGGGTCGGCTTGCCGCGGCTTTCCTCAACCCAGAGCGGAGCCTTGACGTGCTTCAGGTCGGACGGGCTCATGTCGAAGTGCCACAGTTCGTTGGCGCGCTTGGCCTGGAAGCGGACCGCGGCGGTCGGGCGGACGACACGCGCGTGGTCAAGGCCCGCGCCGCGCATGAACCGGTCGAGGGTCGGACGCCTGAGCAGCCCCTTGGGCGCCCTGACCAGCCCGTCGGGCGTCTCGACGCCGGTGTCCTCCAGCAGCTCGATCGCGCGCCGGGTTGAAAGCCGGTGGCCCTTCTTGTTGGATGTGCGCACCTTCAGCGCGGCGACGATCTCGGCGTAGCGCTCCATCTCGGCTTGCGGCGCCGCCTTCGTCAGACCGTGGTCGGCCCGGCGCACGGGCTTGGGCCGGGTCAGCTCGCGCAGGCTCCGGTAGACCGTGGACGCCGAGATCCCGTAGGCTTGGGCCGCGCGGGCAACCACCTCGGCGCGGGCGGGATCGCGGAGCGGCAGCAGCGACAGGCGGCGCCGCAGGTCGACGAGCGCCTCCCCCGGCGGCCGCTTCGCGCGGTCAGGCACGCGCAGGTTCGGCGCCGGCCAGGCGCTCAGGGGTGTCGCGCCGGCCAAGGTGCCGGTAGAGCGTCGCCACCGACACCCCCATGCGTTTGGCGACGGCGCGCACGGGCAGCTTGCCTTCGGCCATCAGCGCGCGGGCGGCCAGCACGTCATCGGCGGTGAAGGCGGGCGGGCGCCCGCCCTTGCGGCCACGACGGCGCGCCTCGATCAGCCCGGCGGCCGTGCGCTCGCGGATCAGGGCGCGCTCGAACTGCGCGATGGCCCCGAACACGTGGAAGACCAGCATCCCGCCTGGCGTCGTGGTGTCGATGCTTTCCGTCAGCGACAGCAGGCCTACGCCCTGGCGCTCCAGCGACTCGGCCGTGGCGATGAGGGTCTTCAGCGATCGCGCGAGGCGGTCCAACTTCCAAACCACCAGGGTGTCCCCGGCTCGCAGCACGTCCCTGAGCACCCGGGCCAGCTCCGGCCGGTCGTCGCGCGCACCGGACGCGCGCTCGATGTAGACCCGCTCGCATCCCGCTCGCCGGAGCGCCTCAAGCTGGAGCTCGGGCGACTGGTCAGTCGTGCTGACCCTGGCGTAGCCCGCCCGCATCCAGCGCCTCCACGTTCTCGAAAGCCGTGGCGAGCGTGGCATTTCGAGAACAGGCAATCAAGAACTGTTTTGAGAAGGATCTCGGCTGCTCGCGCAGCCTTGAAGCAGCACAGTCCCGGTCCACTCAGAAACCAGGGTTTGTGCGAACGCCCCAGTGGCGCCGAACGTGAGCACGATCCTCCGATTGCGAGCACGCCGCTCTGATTGCAAGCAGGCGGGCAGAAAGCGCGAGCATCAGCGCGCCGCCATTGTCAGCAAACGTGAGCAGAAATCGCCGATGATGGCGAGCATGACTGCCGATGAAGGCAAGCCGCTACACGTAGGAGCTGGAGCGCAGGGAGGCGGCCGGGTCGATCCCGAGCAGGGACAGCAGGTGGTCGATCTCCTGCCCGACGCGCTGGGTGATGGTGGGCAAGGCGAGGTCGTGGCGGCGCAGCGCGTCCACCGTCACCGTCTCGGAGAAGATCGGGTGCCCGGCCCGCGCCAGGATCGAGATCGGCTCGGTCCACAGCGGTTCCCGTTCGTAGCCGTCCGGCACGGCCGGTTCGTACAGCCGCCCCACGATCAGCTCGATCTCGCCCGATGAAAGAAGCGGCTGCAGCTCCTCCAGGCGCCCTTGCTGCAGCCGCACTTTGATCTTCGGATGCGCGGCCTTGAGCCGGGTCAGCACCCCAGGCAGCACCCCCGCGGCCGCCACGGGAAGCGCCCCGAGGGCCAAGGTCCCGCCCCCGACGCTGGACATCTCGTTGAGCTCCTCGTCCAGCCGGCGCAACTCGGCGAGGATGCGCCGGGCCGAGCGCACGAACCCCGCGCCGGCCTCGGTCGGATGCACGCCGCGCGGGTGCCGGTCGAACAACCGGAGCTGCAGGATGTCCTCGGCCTGGTGCAGGCTCTTGGTCAAAGCGGGCTGGCTTACGCCGAGGGCGGCGGCGGCTTTCAGCAGGCTGCCATGCCTCTCCATGGCATCGACGGCCCGCAGGTGCTGGAGGCGAAGCTTCTGGTCAAGGTAGCGCCTTGCCGTCACGCCCCGGCGATCCCGTTGCAAGCGGTGCGACGCGCCGCGGCGAATCCAGCCATCCGGGCAGATCGGGCCGTCGTTTTGCCACCGGCCATGGATCGAACGACAATCAAACAATTACTAATAGGAACACTCATAGCGGTCCCGGCGAATCACTGGCAAGACTCGGCGAGGGCGAGCTGGGAGCATATGGTCGATATCACTCTGGCTCATGCGCGGTTGTTGAAGGACGCCGTGCTTCAAGTCCGGTTCCTCGACGCTGAAGCGCCAGTTCCGCCCGCCATCGAGCCAGCGGGAGCATGGTGGCTGCTGAAGATCGGCGAAACCCTGTTCTGGCCTCTTGTCGCGGTGATCGCGACCGGGATCGTCGTCATCCTCATACAGGTGATCCGACATCGCGTGCCGGGGCTGCCGCGGGGCGGGGTGGCGCTCCCGGACCAAGCCGTCTTGCCGGCCATCATCCCCGCATCCGCCCTGGCCGACGCGGACGCGCTCGCCGAGGCCGGGCGCTACGGCGCGGCCGTTCATGCGCTCCTGCTGCGCGGAGTGGGCGTGATCCAGGACCGTTTCCCTCGCGCGCTGACCCGCGCGCACACCAGCCGCGACATCGCCGCCCTCGGCGTGCTCCCGCCCGCGCTCCGCACCGTGTTCTCCACCATAGCGGGCCACGCGGAGCGCGCCGTGTTCGCCAGGGTCCCGCTTGGGCGCGAGGAGTGGGAAGCGTGCCGCGCGCTCTATGCCGGGCTGCTTGGCCCGGCGCCGGACGTGCCCTCTTGAGCGGCGCCCAGGCCGCGCCGCCGGCCTTCTCCCCCCTGGTCCTGGCCGGGATGATCGGCGGCGGCCTCGCCTGCTTCGCCGCGTTCGCGATCCTGCTCGCGTTTTCGACCGGACCGAACGAGGCGGATGGCGGCGCGCACGCATTGTCGCGCTCGGCCATCGGCTTTGCCGGCATCGTGCAGCTGCTGCAGGACACCGGTTCGCAGGTGCTGGTCAGCCGTGCGCCGGCCCTTGGCGGCAGCCCGGATACCGGGCTCCTGGTGCTCACGCCCGCGCCGACCGAGCATAGCCCCCCCACCATGCCGCATTTCGCCGCCCGCACGGTGCTGATCGTGCTGCCGAAATGGCCGGCGAACCCGGCCCCGCACCATCCCGGTTGGGTCGCGCGGGATGAGCCGCTTTCCGCAGGCCAGGTCCTGAGCGTGCTTCCCGCCGACTGGGTGAAGCCTACGCTCCGCCGGCAGCCCGCGGCCGAGCACCCGGACCTGCAAGCCGGCCTCCCGTTCGGCACCGTCCCCTCCATCGCCCACGTGCGGCGGCTGCAGACGCTTGCGGCCCCTGGCTGGACCGCCGTGCTGCGCGATGCCGCCGGCGGCATCGTGCTGGGCCGGCACGAGCACGGACCCTACGTGCTGGCCGACCCGGACCTGTTGAGCAATCTCGCCCTCGCCGACCTCGCCGGCGCCACGGGCGCGGTCACGCTCCTCACGACGCTGGCGGACGGCCGGCCCATCGCGTTCGACGTCTCCCTGAACGGCTTCGGCCGTTCGCGGGAGCTGCTGCGGCTGGTGTTCGAGCCGCCGTTGCTGGGTGCGACCCTGTGCGCCGTCGCCGCCGCGGCGCTGATCGGCCTGCTCTCCCTCCGTCGTTTCGGTCCCGTGCGCGTCCCGGACCGCACCATCGCCGCGGGGAAGCGTGCGCTTGCGGATAATTCCGCCGGGCTGATCGCCCTCGCGCGCCGCGAACCCAACATGGCGCGGCCTTATGCGGAGCTGACGCGCGGCCTCGCCGCCCGCGCGACCGCGGCGCCCCGGCGGCTCAGCCCGGCGGAAATGGATGCCCATCTCGACCGCGCCGCTGCCATGCGCGGCCTTCCGGACCGGTTCACGGCGCTGCTGGCCGACGCCGACGCCGTGCGGGACCGTGTCGGGCTGGTGCGCCTCGCTGATCGCCTGCACCGCTGGAGGATGGGATTGATCCATGGACATCGCTGACATCAAGCGCCTTGGGGCGCAGATCGGCGCCTCGGTCGGCCGCGCCGTGGTCGGCCAGGCCGCGACGATCCACCTCGTCACCACGGCCCTGTTCGCCGGCGGGCACATCATCCTCGAAGGGCCGCCGGGCACGGCCAAGACGTTCCTCGCCCAGTGCTTCGCCCACACGCTCGGCCTCCAGTTCGGCCGCATCCAGTTCACGCCCGACCTCATGCCCGGCGACATCATCGGCGCCAACATCTTCAACTTTCAAACCAGCCAGTTCACCCTCACCCGCGGCCCGGTGTTCTGCGAGCTGCTGCTGGCGGACGAGATCAACCGGACGCCGCCAAAGACCCAGGCCGCGCTGCTGGAGGCCATGCAGGAGCGGTACGTGACCATCGACGGCACTCGCCACGACCTCGGCCCGCGGTTCACCGTGATCGCCACCCAGAACCCCATCGAGCAACAGGGCACCTACCCGCTGCCGGAGGCGCAGCTCGACCGCTTCCTGTTCAAGCAGGTGCTGGACTACCCCACCGAGGCCGAGGAGCACGCCATCGTGGTCGGCCACGGCACCCGCGCCGGCATGATGGACCCGGCGGGCTTCGGCGTCGAACGGGTGACGGATGCCGGGACCATCGCGGCCGTGGTCGATGCGGTGTCGCGCGTCACGATTGCCGAGCCGGTGATCGCCTATGTCGTCGCCCTCGTGCGCGCGACGCGGGCGACGGGCGACCTTGAGGCCGGGGCCTCGCCACGCGCCGCCGCCATGCTCGCCGTCGCCAGCCGCGCCTGTGCCGCGCTGGACGGCCGGGACTACGTGATCCCCGACGACGTGAAGGCGTTGGCCGTCCCGGCGCTCAGCCACCGCGTCATCCTGTCGCCCTCCGCAGAGATCGACGGGCGCAAGGTGGCGGACGTCATGGCAGGGCTGATCGCGCAGGTCGAAGCGCCGCGATGACTGGCGTAGGGACGGACAGCCGACGGGGGCGCGGCCCGTGATCGTGCCGAGCTGGCGGGCCGTCGCGGTGATGGCGTCCGGCGTACCGGTGGCGCTGGCGTTCGGCGTGGCGCAGGCGGAGCTGTGGATCGCGGGACCCGCCTGGATCCTCGCGACGCTCGCGCTGATGGGCGCCGACACGCTGGCGATGCGGCGGCCCGCGCAGTTCCGGCTGGCGGCGTCGTCCTTACCCTCCACGCTCGAAGCCGGACGCCCGGCGGAGGTGCTGTTCCGCTTCGAAGGACGGCCGCCGCCACGGCTCGAAGCCTCGCTGGAGGCAGACATGCGGTTGGATGTCCAGCCGCAGATGCAGGCCATGGCAGGCACGGACGCGCTGCGGTTCACGCTCACCCCCCGCCGGCGCGGCACGGCGGCGTTTGCGCGGCTGCACCTCCGCTGGCAGGGGCCGCTCGGCCTCACGGGGCGCGTCCGGGCGCTGGCGCTGGACCGCACGGTCGCGGTCATCCCGCAGATCAGCCGCGTGCGGGAGGAGGCGGCGCGCCTGTTCTCGCGCAGCCGCGCCATGGGCCACGCGCTCCAGCCCGATCCCGCGGAGAGCATGGAGTTCCACGCCTTGCGGGAGTTCCAGCGCGGCGACAACCCGCGCGGCGTCAACTGGCGGCAATCCGCCCGTCACGCCAAGCTGCTGGTGCGCGAGACCCGGGCCGAGCGCAACCGGTGCCTCATGCTGGCGATCGACACCGGCCGGCTGATGTCCGAACCGCTGGCCGGCGGCTTGCCGCGCCTGGACCATGCGCTGAATGCCGCCTTGGTCCTGGCCTATGCCGGGCTGAAGCTCGGCGACCGGGTCGGGCTGTTCGCGTTCGACGCGCGGCCCGTGCTGGCGAGCGGCACGGTCCGCGGCACGGCCGCGTTCGGCGCGTTGCAGCGCATGGCCGCGGCGCTCGAATACTCGACGGAGGAGAGCAACTTCACCCTGGGCCTCACCGAGCTTGGCGGCACGTTGGGTGGCCGGGCGCTGGTGATCGTCATGACCGACTTCGCCGATCCCACCGGGGCGGAGCTGATGATCGAGAACGTTGGGCGCCTGCTGCAGCGGCATCTCGTGCTGTTCGTGGCGTTCCAGGACGACGAGCTGACCGGGCTGGCCGAGGCCGAGCCTCGGACGCCGGATGACGTGTCGCGCGCCGTGGTGGCCGGCACGCTGCTGGCCGAGCGCGACCTGGTGCTGACTCGACTGCGCCGGATGGGGGCGGAGGTGATCTCGGCGCCGGCTCAGCAGCTCGGCCCGGCGCTGATCCGCCGCTACCTCGACCTGAAGCGGCAGGACCGGCTGTGAGCGGCGCGCTGCGCAGCCAGCGGTTCCGCGCCGAGCGGGAAGCCGTCTGGCAGAAGCTGGAGGCGCTGATCGCCAAGCTGGAGCGCGGGTCGCTCAGGCGGCTGTCGGACGCGGACCTGATCGCGATCCCCGCGCTGTACCGCGCGACGCTGTCCGCCCTTTCGGTCGCGCGCGCCACCTCGCTCGACTCCAACATGGTGGAGTACCTGGAGGACCTCAGCACCCGGGCCTATTTCCTGGTCTATGGCACGCGCACCGGGCTGGGGCGCCGTTTGGCCAGCTTCTTCGCCACCGAATGGCCCCGGGCCGCGCAGGCGCTGTGGCGGGAGACGCTGGCGGCCTGGGCGATGCTGGGCGGCGGCATGGCGCTGGCGCTCGTGCTGGTCCTGGGCGATGCCGACTGGTTCTATGCCTTCGTGCCGGCGGGCCTGGCGGGCGGGCGGAACCCGGCCGCCGCCACCGAGGTTCTCCGGCGGACGCTCTATGATGGCGGCGGGGACCAGAGCAACCGCCTGTTCGCCGCGTACCTGTTCACCCACAACGCCCAGGTGGCCATCGGCGCATTCGCGCTCGGCTTCGCATTCTGCCTGCCGACCGCGGCGCTGCTGGCCTATAGCGGCGCGACGCTGGGCGCCTTCGTCGCGCTGTTCGCCGGGCGCGGCCTGGGCGTCGGGCTGGGCGGGTGGCTGTCGGTCCACGGCGTGACGGAGCTGACGGCGGTGGTGCTGGCCGGGGCGGCGGGGTTCCGCATCGGCACGGCGGTGGCGGCGCCGGGCCAGGACAGCAGGATGGCTGCGATGGGAGCCGCCGGCCGGCAGGCGGCGACCCTGATGGCCGGCGTGTTCGTCATGCTGCTGTGCGCCGGGCTGCTGGAGGGCATCGTGCGCCAGGTCGTGACCGGCGACGCCGAACGCTATGCGATTGCCGGGCTGACGGCCGCATTCTGGTACGGCTACCTTTACTGGCCGAGGCGCCTGCGCGGGACCCGCACCCCGTGAACGCCGCAGCGGGCCGCATCCGCGAGCTGGTGACGCCGGAGGGCGTGGCCTTGCATCTGCGCCTTGCCGAAGTGAGCGAGCGCCTTTGCGCCTTCCTGCTCGACCTCGCGGTGATCTGCGCGCTCCTCGTGGCGCTGACCATCCTGTCTGCGGCGCTGTTCCGGGGCACTGGGATCGAGGTGGCCGGGATCGTGTGGCTGCTCGGCTTCTTCCTGCTGCGGAATTTCTACTTCGCGCTGTTCGAGCTGCGGCCCCGGGCGGCGACGCCGGGCAAGCGCATGCTCGGCATCCGCGTCGCGACGCAAAGCGGCGGCCGCTTGACCGTGGACGCGATCCTCGCCCGCAACCTCGTGCGCGAGCTTGAGCTGTTCCTGCCGCTCAGCCTGCTCGGGCTGCAGGGGCGGAGCGCCGGGGGCTGGCTGATGCTGCTCGGACTGGGCTGGGTCGGCGTGTTCACGCTGTTCCCGCTGTTCAACCGCGACCGCTTGCGCGTCGGCGACCTGCTGGCCGGGACCTGGGTGGTCGGCGTGCCGCGCCGGCGGCTGCTCGCCGATCTCGCCCTCGCGCCGCCTGGCCCGGCCGGCGCGCTGACCTTCACCGCGGCGCAGCTTGGCGCCTATGGCATCAAGGAGCTGCACGTGCTGGAGGACGTGTTGCGCGCGCAAAGCCCGGCCACCCTGGCCGCGGTGGCGGGGCGCATCGCCGGCAAGATCGGCTGGACCCGCGGTTCGGAAACCGACCTCGCGTTCCTGCAGGCGTTCTACGCGGGCCTGCGCGCCCGGCTGGAGCGCGGCCTGCTGTTCGGGCAGCGCCGGCGCGACAAGTTCGACAGCGACGTGCGGCGGGTCACTCGAACACGGCCGCCAACTGGTTCGGCAGGCCACCGTCCCTGACCCGGCGCAGCTCGCCATAGACGGTCGCACTTCCCGCCATGTGGATGGAGTTCGCAATGACCGCGAGGATCATGGTCGTGAGGTAGGCGCCCGGATTGAGGCCGCCTATCCAGGTGGCCTGGCCGTCAAACAGCTTGACGAGGAAGCCGGACAGGTAGGTGAGAACGGTGACCAGGGCATAGTATGCGACCGACAAGGCGAGCAGCTTCCAACGATAGCCTTTCGTCAAGGCGGCGCTCCGCGACAGGACGCTCCGAAATCCCGGCCCCTCGATGATCCGCACCGGGACGGCAACGAACCAGCGCATCACCAACATCAGCCCCGGCGCAATCAGCAGCGATCCCACCAGCCCGCTCACACTCACCAGCAGCGTCAGGAGGACGACCGGGATCATCATGCGCGCGCCGAAAAGCACAGCCGCCCCCAATCGGGCTCGGCGGCCGTCGAGGTCCTCGACCACGATGTAGATGACGCTGCCTGTGAGCACGGCCTGCAATGCGAAGCCGATGGCGGCCGACGGCAGACGCGCGGACCACGAGGACTGCCTTGGGAGGAGCTTGAGGAGTGCGCCGTCCAGCAGGGAGGACGCTGCGGTCTGCGCCATATGGACGACGCAGCAGAGCAGGATGATGGGCACGATGTTGCGCCGGATTGCGCCGACCGTCCGCGTGACGACCCGCCCTATCCCGAAACTCGCTTCGGTCAGCATCATGTCTGGCAAGGAAACCTCGGTCGCATCAATTTCGGAAGCGTCGATACACGCCATAGTCTTGCAAAGGCTGCAACGTAGTTTTGGCTATGAACTGCAATGGATCGTCCGGTAACCGGCCAATACCTGGCCTTTGCGGCGGCGACCGCGCCCACGCAGCGCGACCGCCGCATGGTGGCGCTTGGACGCCCGAACCACAATCAGTTGCGTTATTGCAAAAGTGTTGTTACTAAAACGACGTGCTGGCGCCGGGTCAGTCCGATCCCCTTGCCGAGCGCGAACACGGCCCGCGATGGAGTTCGAATGCCAGCGAGTGGCTCGGCCGTGACGATCATCACCCAAACGACGGTGCGGCCGGACAGCATGGCTGCGTTCGAGGTGTGGCAGACGGAGACCAACCGCATCATCGCCACCTTTCCCGGCTTCCTGCATCAGACGTTGCTGCCGCCCAGCCCGCCCGCCCAGGATTACTGGGTCGTCCTGCAACGCTTCTCGGATTCAACGACGGCCATCGGCTGGCTGAACTCGCCGCAGCGACTGGAGCGGCTTACGATGGTGCAGCCGTTGCTGACCGGCCGCGCGGATGTGCATGTTGTCCGCGGCATGGCCGACGCACCGGCGTCCGCGCCGGTTTCGGCCATCATGTCGACGCGCGTGAAGCCCGGCTGTGAACCCGCCTACCGCGCATGGGAGCAGAAAATCGCCGTCGCGCAGACTGCGGCCAAGGGCCTCGTGGGCTACCGTTTCGAGCCTCCCATTCCAGGCGTTCAGGCTGATTGGCTGACCATCCTGCGGTTCGACACGCAGGACAACCTACAGTTATGGCTCGATTCCCCCATCCGTCGGCAAATCCTTGCGGAAGCTGAGCCGCTGACGGAGGGCTTCGACTACCGCATCACCCGGTCCGGGTTTGACCAGTGGTTCCCCATCGCTGCGGCCAATGGGAGTGCTCCGCCGGTCTGGAAGCAGAACATGGTCGTTCTGCTCATGCTGTTCCCGGTGGTGTTCCTGTTCGGCCATTTCGTGCAGGTGCCCATTCTGCAGGGGCGCCTCGGCATTCCGTTCGCCGTGGCGCTTCTGGTCGGCAACGCCGTGAGCATTGGGCTGCTCAACTGGCTGGTTCCTTGGGCGAGCAATCGCTTCGGGTGGTGGCTTTCACCCGCCGCGGCATCTCACGCCCGCACTGTCACGGGCGCTGCCATCATCGGGCTCGTCCTCACCGTGCTCGCGGTCGTGTTCCGGCAACTGGGCTGACGTCGAGGCTGTCAGCCAACACGCTGCCGTTCATTTTGCAACAAGGATCCCCACCATGCCAATGGAACTGTACAGCTCAGAGGCATTCGTCCGCGACATCGTGAACGCGATCAGCAAGTCCGAGGGCAAGCCGCTGAACATCGGCGGCAATCGTCACCAGGGCATTGATCGCGATTACGCGTTCCAGCTGATCAGCGAGGCGAAGAAGGCGGTTGAAGGCACCATTGGGCACTCCGCACCCAGTCCCGCAAGCGAGCTCGCGGCTTCACGCACTGCGGCGATCAAGGAGATCATGGCGAAGACTGAAGTCCAGGACGGCCCGGCCAAGCCCCGGCGTTCGCCGCCTCCGAAAAAGACCCGTCCTTCGCCCGAGTGACTTCGACCTTGTCTCGGACCGTCGCGAAGTGCCGTCGCCGTCCACGCCCTCAACCATATGGTGGGGCTTGGACGCCCGAGCGACGCCCGCACCGCCCGACCTCAAAGAGGGTTGGGGCTGCTGCGTCCAAACCGCTTTCACCCGGGGCGGCGACCTTCGATCCGCCGGGCGCTGCGCCATGCCTGTCGATCCGAATGCCGCTTGCCAGGGCCGTCGTTCAGCCGGACAATCGGCTGCAATAAACCAAGGGAACGCCATGGACCGCCGCACTCTGATCGCAGGCTCCGGCCTCGCCGGCTTGACGCTCGCCGCCTCTGCCCCGGCGGCGGCCGAGAGCGGCGGCGGTGCGACCACGCTCGACCGTATCCTAAAGGAGCGTGTGGTCCGGATCGCCTGTGATACCAGCTCGCCTCCGTTCGGCATCATCGGCGCGGACGGCAAGCCGGACGGGGTGGAGGTCGCCTGTTGCCGCCAGCTCGCCAAGGACCTGGGCGTGGAGCTCGACCTGGTGCAGGTCGTATCGACGCAACGGATCCCCTCATTGCTCGCCGGCCGGTGCGATGTGACGCTGTCGTCCATCTCCATCACGTTCGACCGTGCCAAGACGGTGGCGTTCTGCAACCCGAACGGCGCATTGTCGATTGTCGTGTTCGGCCCAAAGAGGACCGCGATCACCAAGGCGGAGGAGATGGCCGGCAAGCGCATCGGCATCACCCGCGCCACCCTCGAGGAGGCGACCGTGCCGAAGGTGACGCCGCCGGGCACAAAGATCGTGTGGTTCGACGACATCAGCGCGACGATCCAGGCGATGCTGTCGGGCCAGGTGGACGCCATCGCCATGACCGAGTTCGCGATGAACTCCGTGATCGCCCGCAATCCTGGCGCCGGGATCGAGATCAAGTTCCTCGTCACCCGCGCCTTCTACGCGCCCATCGTGCGGCATGCCGACGTGGAGCTGCGGGCCTGGATCAACACCTGGACGTTCCTGAACGCGCGCAACGGCGTGCTGGCGGAAACCTACAGGCGCTACACCAACGTGGACCTGCCGGAGCTGCCGACCCTCTAGGCCGGCCGTGCACTACGTCTTCCAGTTCGGCGTTGTCCGGGACAACTGGCAGGTCCTGGCCGAGGGCGCGGCGGCGACGCTGTGGATGTCAGTGGCCGCTTTGGCGCTCGGCCTGTTGATCGCGGTGGCCTGCACCTACGCGACGGGATCGCGGGTCCGTGCGCTGCGGGCCGTGGTGCGCGGCTACATCGAGGTGATCCGCAACACGCCGTTGCTGGTGCAGCTGTTCATCGTTTATTTCTCGCTGCCCGCACTCGGCCTCCGGCTTGATGCGGACGAGGCCGCCGTGTTGGGCCTTGGGCTCAACTTCGGCGGCTATGCGACCGAAATCCTGCGGTCAGGCATCGAGGCGGTGCCGCAGGGCCAGGTCGAGGCCGCGACGGCGCTGGGGTTGAAGCGCATGCGGATCTTCCGGCATGTCGTGCTGTTCCCGGCCATCCGGGTCAGCTACCCCGGCCTTGCCGCGCAGTTCATCCTGGTCCTGCTGGGCTCCTCGGTCGTGTCGGCGATCTCGGCGGAGGAGCTGACATCGACGGTGAACTCGTTGCAGTCCACCACCTTCCGCAGCTTTGAATTCTACTTTGCCGCCACGCTGATCTATCTCGGCATGGCGGCCGCCGCCCGGCTCCTGCTCGACGCAGTGTATTGGCTCGGCTTCACCCGCGGGCGTCCTGGTCTGGGCGGCGGCCGGGCATGAACCGTGACTTCGGACCGGCCGAGCTGATGTTCCTGCTGGCGGCGCTGCGCTGGACCGTTGCGCTGACCCTGATTGCATGTCTGGGCGGCGGGATCGGCGGGTTTGCGGTCGCCATGATGCGGGTGTCCCGGCGGCGGGCGGTGCGCGCCGTCGCGGCGCTGTATGTCACGCTGTTGCAGGGCACGCCGCTGCTGATGCAGCTGTTCCTCGCATTCTATGGGCTTGCCGTGCTGACCGGGGTGCGGCTGGACGCCTGGCCCGCGGTGGCGTTGGCGTTCACGCTGTATGCGGCGGCGTTCCTGGGCGACATCTGGCGCGGCACGATTGAGGCGATCCCGCTGGCGCAATGGGAGGCCGGGGCCGCGTTGGCGTTGCCCCGGCGGCAGGTGATGCGGCGCGTGATCCTGCCGCAGGCGGCGCGCATCGCCATTCCGCCCACGGTGGGATTTCTGGTGCAGCTGATCAAGAACACCTCGGTCGCGGCGATTGTGGGCTTTGTCGAGCTGACGCGCGCCGGGCAGTTGATGGTCAACGTGACGTATCAGCCTTTGGTCGTCTATCCGCTGGTGGCCGCGCTCTATTTCGCCATATGCTGGCCGATTTCCTTCGCAGCCGGACAGCTTGAGGCGCGGCTGGACCGGGAAGGAAAGCGGGCCTGAACAAGCGTCTCGTGCCGGGGGGATGTGGTCCAGCACCCCATCGGACGCCGATCTCCGGAAACGTTCTCTGCCCCGCATCGTCGTGCACTATGCTCAAAAGCAGTGCTTAATCTCACAAGCATTTATCGGGTCTTCAGGGACCACGCATGACGTCCTGCGCCGATCACGCATAGAAGTCGTCAGCGATCTCCACCAAGGGTTGGAGCATGTGCCTGTCCTCCTTGCGAAGCGTTACGTCGATCAACCAGTGCAAAGCGGTGTCGGCCTGCCAATAACGGCATCTCGCTTGCGGTGGCATGTCGTTTGCAGGAGCTTGTATAGACAGTCGAGGCAGTCAACGGCCATGTTTGAGGATGAATTGTTGGAGCATGGCTGATTGATACGATATTGAAAGTTTCGTACTGCGAAAGTGCAAGTGGACAAGCCTTATGCTGCATCAAGCCGATCCTTATTGAGTAAGCCCTCAGCAAATCGCGAGTTCTCAACGATATGACTGATTACCACTACCTCGAACTCACCGAGCTTTCCCGACGCCTGCACTCCCGTGAGCTTTCGCCGGTCGAAGTCACGCAAAGCCAACTCGACCGCATCGAGGCGCTTGACGGCACTCTCGGAAGCTACGCGACGGTGATGGCGGCCTCGGCACTCGCGCAGGCGCGGGCCGCCGAAGCCGAAATCGGGCGCGGCGAGATCCGTGGTCCGCTGCACGGCGTCCCCATCGCGGTCAAGGACCTCTGCTGGACGCGCGGCGTGCCGACCGCCGCCGGCATGACGATCCATCGGGACAACCTGCCGGCCGAGGATGCCACCGTCGTCAGGCGCCTGGCCGATGCCGGCGCCGTCCTCCTCGGCAAGCTGCAGATGACCGAAGGCGCGTTTGCCGATCATCACCCGGCCATCACGCCGCCGCGCAACCCGTGGAACCCCGCGCATTGGTCAGGCGCGTCGTCCAGCGGCTCAGGCGTCGCAACGGCGGCCGGCCTCTGCTACGGCTCGCTCGGGTCGGATACCGGCGGTTCGATCCGCTTCCCCTCCGCCGCCAACGGGATCACCGGCCTGAAGCCGACCTGGGGGCGCGTCAGCCGCCATGGCGTGTTCGAGCTGGCCGCATCGCTCGACCATGTCGGTCCCATGGCGCGCAGCGCCGCGGATGCCGGCGCGATCCTGGGCGTGATCGCCGGCGCCGATCCCCACGACCCGACGGCAGTCCAGGATGCCGTGCCGAACTACCTCGCGGGCATCCGGCGCGGCGTGCGCGCCGTGCGGGTCGGCGTTGATCCCGTCTGGGGCACGACCGGCGTGGATGCCGTGACGACGCAGGCGGTCGCCGCGGCGCTGGCGGTCATGGTCTCGCTCGGCGCGGAGATGCGCGAGGTGCGTTTCCCCGACTCCCGCCAGGTCGTCTCGGACTGGTGGGCGAACTGCGCCGTCGAGACTGCCGTCGCCCACGAGGCCACCTACCCGGCCCGCAAAGCCGAGTACGGGCCAGCCCTGGCCGGCCTGATCGAGACCGGACGGGCGCTGTCCGGCATGGACTACCAGAAGATCCTCCTGCACCGGACCGACTTCCGCGGCCGCGTCGCCGCCCTGTTCGAGGACATCGACCTGCTGCTGATCCCGGCCCAGTCCTTCGCCTCCCCCACCCTCGCCACCATGGCAACCCTGGGCGAGGAGCCGGAGATGATGATGCGGCTGCTGCGCTTCACCTGCCCGTTCGACGCGACGGGCCATCCGACCCTCACCATGCCGTGCGGCGTCACGGAGGCCGGGATGCCGGTCGCCTTCCAGCTCGTCGGCCGTCCGCTGGAAGAGGACCTGCTGGTGCGCGCGGGTGCCGCGTTCCAGTCGGCGACCGACTGGCACCGCGCGCATCCCCCACTCTGAAGGAGGCGACTGCGATGACGGCATCCGACTGGCTGCCTGGCTCCATCATGGCGGCGCGGGGCGTGGCACGGGGCGCACCCGGGCGGCACCATTCCATCACGGACGCCAGCCAAGGCGAGCACCACTACGTCTATGGCCCCTACTCGACGCCGGTCCTCGAAATCGACCCCGGCGACATCGTGCGGGTCGAGACGGAGGATGCGTTCGGCGGCAAGATCACGTCCGAGCAGGACAAGCCGAGCGAAAAGCTGCGCCACCCGTTCCTCAACCCGCAGAGCGGCCCGATCTCGATACGCGGCGCCGAGAAGGGCGATTGCCTGGCCGTGCACATCCAGGCCGTGGAGACCCGCGGCGCGCAGCCGGCCGGCACCACCTGCCTCATCCCCGAATTCGGCGGCTTGGTCAGCACCGGCATGACGGCCATGCTCAACCCACCGCTGCCCGAGCGCGTGCGTAAGATGCGCATCGACGAGGCCGGCGTGCATTGGAGCGACCGCCTCGTGCTGCCCTACGAGCCGTTCATCGGCACCATCGGCACGTCGCCGGAGATCGAGGCGGTCTCCTCCGTCGTGCCCGACTGCCACGGCGGGAACATGGACCTGCCGGATGTCGCGCCGGGCTGCGTGATCTACCTCCCGGTCCACGTGCCCGGCGGCCGACTGTTCGTCGGCGATTGCCATGCCACCCAGGGCGATGGCGAGCTGAGCGGGGTCGCCGTCGAGCAGCGTGCGACGGTCACCCTGCAGGTGGACCTGATCAAGGGGTGGGCCTTCGGCTGGCCGCGCCTGGAAACGGCCGACTTCATCATGACGATCGGCAGCGCGCGTCCCATGGAGGACGCGGCCCGCATCGCCTACCGCGAGCTCGTGCGCTGGATGGCCGCCGACTACGGCTTCGACGAGCTCGACGCGTACATGCTGCTGAGCCAGGCCGGCCGGGTGCGCCTCGGGAACATGGTGGACCCGAAATACACCATCGGCAGCTCCATCCTGAAGAAATACCTGGTCGCATGACGACGACCGGCTTGGCCTTAAGCGCCGCGTGCACGGAACAAGGAGAGCAATCGTGAAGCTATCAGCAAGCCTCTTTCGAAGTGCGGCGGGTTTTATGCTCGCCATGCTGCCGGCCTCGGCCGTCCTGGCCGCGGAGCCGATCAAGCTCGGCCTGATCGAGGACATCTCGGGCGACCTGGCGCCGTATGGGATCCCCAAGCTGCATGGGTCGCTGCTGGCGGTCGAGGAGATTAACAAGGCCGGCGGCATCATGGGCCGGCCCATCGACATGACCCACCTCGACCCGCAAGGCGACAACGCGCGCTACCAGGAGTTCGCGCGGCGCTTCCTCGAACGGGACCATGTGGACGTGCTGATCGCCGGCGAGACATCGGCATCGCGCGAGGCGGTCCGGCCCATCGTCGACAAGGACAACGCCTTCTACTTCTACACCAACCAGTATGAGGGCGGCGTCTGCGACGCCAACGAGATCAGCACGGGCGCGGTGCCCGAGCAGCAGTTCTCGACCCTGATCCCCTACATGGTGGAGACCTTCGGCAAGCGGGTGTACGTGATCGCGGCGGACTACAACTTCGGCCAGCTCTCCGCCGAGTGGAACCGCAGCATCCTGAAGGACCTCGGCGGCACCGTCGTCGGCGAGGAGTTCATCCCGCTCGGCGTCAGCCAGTTCGCGCAGACCATCCAGAACATCCAGAAGGCCAAGCCGGACTGGCTGCTGACGATCAACGTGGGCTCCGCGCAGGACAGCTTCTTCGAGCAGGCCGCCGCGGCCAAGCTCAACCTGCCGATGGGCTCGTCGATCAAGATCATGCTGGGCTTCGAACACAAGCGGTTCAAGGCGCCGGCGCTCAACAACATGCACGCGACCGCCAACTGGTTCGAGGAGCTCGACACGCCGGAGGCCGTGGCCTTCAAGGCCCGCTGGCACGCCAAGTTCCCCGACGAGCCCTACATCAACGACATGGGCTACAACGCCTATACGACGATCTACATGTACAAGATGCTGGTCGAACGCGCGCACTCCACCAAGCTGGAGGACGCCCGCAAGGTGATCGCCCAGGGCGACGCCTGCATCGAGGCCCCCGAGGGCAAGATCTGCATCGATCCCAAGAGCCAGCACGTCAGCCACCGCATGCGCCTGCTGTCGGTGGATGCGAAGCATGATGTGCACGTGATCAAGGATTACGGCACGATTGAACCCTATTGGCTCGCCAAGGTCGGCTGCGACCTGACGGTGGACAACCCTCAGGAGCAGTACAGCCCGACCAACCTGCCGCCTGCGAAGTGACCGCCGCGGGCGATGGCATCCCCTGCATTGCGCAGCATCTGAGGTAGGGCCGAGATGTTCGCCGAGTTGTTCTCCTACTTCTACCAGTTCGCGGACGTGTTCGCCTTCCTGATCCTGTCGTCCGCGGGGCTTGCCATCATCTTCGGCATGATGGGCGTCATCAACATGGCGCATGGCGAGTTCATCATGTGCGGCGCCTACGTGACGGTCGGCATGGTCAAGCTGGGCCTGCCGCTGCTGCTGGCGCAATTGACCGGGGCGCTGGTCGCCGGGCTGGTCGGCGTGCTGGTCGAGGTCGCCATCATCCGACGGTTCTACCAGCGCCCGGCCGACACGCTGCTGGCCACCTGGGGATTGAGCCTGCTGGTCACGCAGGGGACGCTGCTGCTGATCGGCTCGACGGTGCAGGGGATCGGCACGCCGCCGGGCAGCTTCGCGGTGGGGGACTACACCTTCTCGACCTACCGCATGATCCTGTTCGGCGCGTCCCTCGGCGTGCTGGCGCTGATCTATTTGGTGTTCATGCGCACCCAGTTCGGCACGCTGGCGCGCGCCACCATGCAGCACGCGCACATGGCGCAGGCGCTGGGCGTGCGGGTGAACTGGGTCTATGCGTTGAGCTTCGGGCTGGGCACCGCCCTGGCCGGGCTGTGCGGCGGGCTGTACGCGCCGACGATGACGATGCTGCCGACGATGGGGGCGACCTTCGTCGTGGAAAGCTTCGTCACCGTCGTGATCGGCGGGGCCAACGTGCTGCTCGGCACGGCGCCGGCCGGCGTGTTCCTGGCCATCGTCCGCACGGGCCTGAATGCCTGGAACGGCCAGATCATCGGCCAGATCGGCATGCTGGTCGCCGTCATCCTCGTGATCCGCGTCCTGCCGGAGGGGATCACCGGCTGGGTCGCCCGGCATTCACGCTGAGTGTGTTCGTGCGGAGTTTGAGGGAGCCGGCATGTTGAAGCTGCTTAACGGGCCGCAGACCATGGGCAACGGGCCGTGGTTCTGGTCGGCATTCATCGCGGTGCTCGGGGTCCTGCTGCTCTACCCGCTGTTTGCGAGTGCCTACGACGTCGGCAACTTCGCCTATTTCTTCATCTGGGTGTTCATGGCGCTCGGGCTCTGCGTGATGTGGGGCTATGGCGGCATCATGTCGTTCGGCCAGACGTTCTTCTTCGGCGTGTCCGGCTACGCCTACGGGGTCATCGCCATCGACCTCGGCGGCAGGGACGGCACCACCTTCGTGGCGCTCCTGCTGGCGGTGGCGCTGGCCGCGGCCGCGGCCGCGGTGCTTGGATACTTCATGATCTGGGGCCGGGTCGGCGGCGTGTTCTTCGGCATCGTCACCCTGGCCACGACGCTGGTGCTGGCGTTCTTCCTGGGGCAGACCGCCGGGCCGCAATGGCACATCGGGCGCGCGCGCCTGAACGGTTTCAACGGCATGAAGGGCATGAAGCCGCTCAATATCCCCTGGGGCCACCAGACCCTCGTGTTCGACGGCGTGTCGCTGTATTTCCTGCTGATCGGGCTGTTGCTGGCGGTCTATCTCGGCCTGCGCGTCCTGGTGAACTCGCGGTTCGGCAACGTCGTCGTGGCGATCCGCGAGGACGAGCAGCGCGCCGAGCTGCTCGGCTACGACGTGCGCAAGTACCGCCTGGCCATCTTCTGCCTCGGCAGCGCGCTGGCCGGGCTCAGCGGCGCGCTTTACACCGCCTGGGGCCAGTTCATCACGCCGGCCAGCATCGGCCTGCCCGCCGCGGCCATGCCGATCGTTTGGGTGGCGTTCTCCGGGCGGAGCGAGCTGACCGCGACGCTGGTCGGCACGCTGATCTTCCTGTTTGGCTACCAGGCCATCACCATCTACAGCCAGCAGGCCGCGCTGGTGCTGACCGGCCTGCTGCTCCTGCTCACGGTGATGTTCGTCCCGGACGGCTTCGTCGTCGGCCTGACCCGCTTGGCCCGATGGGTCGCCAGCTATCGCCGGGCGCCGCCGGTGCTGCTGAAGCCGGCGGGGGAGTAGGCGCGTGGGACCGATGCTGGCGACGTTCGGCGCCTCGAAGACGTTCGGCGGGCTGGCGGCCGTGTCGGATGTCTCGCTGGCGGTGCAGGAGGGCGACATCCACTGCCTGATCGGCCCCAACGGCGCCGGCAAGAGCACGCTGTTCCGCCTGATCGTCGGCACCTACCCGCCCACCGCAGGCCGCATCGAGTTCGGCGGCGTCGATGTGACCCGTGAACGCCCGTATCAGCGGGTGCAGCGCGGCATGAGCATCAAGATGCAGACGCCGAGCGTGTTCAAGGAGTTGCCGGTGCGGCAGAACATCCACGTGGCGTTGCAGCACCACGTGGCGCGCGGCCAGCTCGGTTCGGAGGAGGACAGGCTGCTGCGTTTGCTGGACCTCGACCATGACGCGGACAAGCCCGCCGGCGAGCTGTCGCACGGCCAGCAGCAATGGCTGGAGATCGGCATGGCGCTGGCCCTGAAACCCAGGTTGCTGCTGCTGGACGAGCCGACCGCCGGCATGTCGCCGGAGGAGACCTACAGGACGGGGGAGCTGATCCTGCGGCTCAACGCTGACGGCATGACGATGCTGGTCGTCGAGCACGACATGGCGTTCGTGCGGCAGATCGCCAAATCGGTGACCGTGCTGCATTTCGGCAGCGTCTTCGCCCGCGGCTCCGTCGCCGACATCGTCGCCGACCCGCATGTGGCGGAAATCTACCTGGGAACGGCGCATGAGCACTGAGCCGGTGCTGGAGGTGTCCGGACTGTGGGCGCGCTACGGGGCCACGCCGATCCTGCAGGGCGTCGACCTCAGCGTCGGCAAGGGCGAGATCGTCAGCCTGATCGGCCGCAACGGCGTCGGCAAGACCACCACGATGCGGTGCCTGATCGGCCTGCTGCGCGCCGCCACCGGCTCCATCCGGCTGCTCGGCCGGGACGTGACGCGGCTCACGGCCGACGAGCGCGCGCGGCTGGGGATCGGCTACATCCCGCAAGGCCGATACGTGTTCCCGCGCATGACGGTGCAGGAGAACCTGGATGTCGGCCGGCTCATCGGCGGCGCGTCCGGCCGGAAGCTGCCGGACCTCGTCTACCACTCCTTCCCACGCCTGAAGGAGCGCCGTCAGCAGCTTGCAGGCACCATGTCGGGCGGGGAGCAGCAGCAGTTGGCAATCGGGCGGGCCCTGATCGGCAACCCGGCGCTCATGCTGCTGGATGAGCCGTCGGAGGGCATCCAGCCCTCGATCGTGCAGATGATCTGCGCGGCGCTGCAATCGTTCTGCCGGGAGCTTGGCACGACCATCCTGTTCGTGGAACAGAACCTCGACACGATCCTGGCGATCAGCGGGCGCTGCTACGTCATGGACAAGGGACGCATCGTCGCCAATGTCGCCCCGGGCTGCGTCACGGCCAGCGAGGTTCGCCGCCACCTGATGCTATGATCCCGGAACGCCGGGCGGCCGGCTTGCGATAGCATCGACGCGGGGCCGGCCTGGGTTGGAGCGGCCGGGATTGAAGCTGCACAAAGGATGAGCAATGCTGACCATCCATCATCTCGGGCATTCGCAGTCCGAGCGGATCCTGTGGCTCTGCGAAGAGCTGGGCGTCCCGTATGGGCTGACCCGGCACGAACGGGATCCCGTCACCATCCTGTCGCCCCCTGCGCTGAGGGCGCTCCACCCCATCGGCGCGGCCCCGGTGATCCAAGATGGTGGGCTGCTGCTGGCAGAGTCCGCGGCAATCGTCGAGTACATCATCGTCAAGCATGGGAATGGCCGCCTGCGGCTCGGGCCGGACCACCCGGATTTCGCGTCCTACCTCTACTGGTTCCATTTCGCCAACGGCAACCTTCAGCCGGTGATCGGGCGGTTGATGATGGTGGGGCGGGCGGGATTGGCGCCGGACCATCCCGTGCAGAAGGCGGTGAAGGACCGGCTGGACCGGGTGATGGCGCTGGTGGAGGCGCGGCTGGGCGAGGCGGACTACCTGGCGGGCCGCGAGTTCACGGCGGCGGACATCATGAGCGTGTTCTCGCTGACCACGATGCGGCTGTTCCAGCCGCTGGATCTCCGGCCCTATCCCAACATCCTGGCCTACCTGCAGCGGATCGGGGCGCGGCCGGCCTACCGCCGGGCCATGGCCAAGGGCGATCCGGACCTTGAGCCGATGCTCACCTGATCCATGGGCCAGGGCGCCTGCCTGGGTTCTCGCAGGCGTCGGCCATAGCCCCTGGCGCAGCCTGCCGTGCCCGCCCTACAGTCGATGCAGCCGAAGCGAGCCGAGCCATGCAGTTCCTGTTCCTGAACGCCGCCATCACCGACGCCACGCGGGCCGAGCCGCGCGAAGGTCACGTCCTCGTGGAGGACGGCGTGATCCGGGATGTCGAGGCGAGGCCGGGGGCGGCGGACGACCGCGAGGTCATCGACCTCCGGGGCCGCACGCTGATGCCCGGCCTGATCGACTGCCACGTCCACGTGGTGGCGAGCATGATGAACCTCACGATGAACGCGCAGCTGCCGGACGCCATGGCGGTGCTCCGCTCGCTGCCGATCATGCGCGGCATGCTGGACCGCGGCTTCACCACGGTGCGCGACGTGGGCGGCGCGCCGCATGCGCTGGCGGAGGCGGTGGAGCAGGGCCTGGCCCCGGCGCCCCGGCTGGTGGTGTGCGGCAAGGCGCTCTCGAAGACCGGCGGCCACACCGACGGCCGGCCCCGTTACGACACCCACGACGCCCGGCGGTGGGAGCGGAACTTCGGCGCCCTGGGCCGGGTGGCGGACGGGGTGGACGAGGTGCGCCGCGCCTGCCGCCAGGAGCTGCGCCAGGGCGCGCAGTTCATCAAGATGATGGCGAACGGCGGCGTCTCCAGCCCGACCGACCCGATTGCCTGGCAGGGCTACTCGGTGGCGGAGATGACCGCCATCGTCGAGGAGGCGCAGGACGCGCAGACCTACGTCTCGGCGCACCTCTACACGTCGGAGGCCATCGCGCGGGCCCTGCGCTGCGGCGTCCATTCGCTGGAGCACTGCAACCGCATCGACGCGCCGACCGCGCGCCTCGCGGCGGAGGCCGGGGCGGTCGCGGTGCCGACGCTCGTGACATACGAGGCCCTGGCGCAGGACGGCGCCTCCTTCGGCCTGCCGCCGGAGTCCATCGCCAAGATCGAGGACGTGCGCGCGGCCGGGCTGGGCAGCCTGTCCATCCTGCGCGACGCCGGCGTCACCATCGCCTTCGGCACGGACCTGCTGGGGGAGACGCACGTGCGGCAAAGCGAGGAGTTCGCGATCCGCTCCCGCGTCCTGCCCTCGGCGGAGGTCTTCGCCAGCGCCACGACGGTCGCCGCGCGCCTCATCGGCATGGAGGGCAAGCTCGGCGTCGTCGCCCCGGGCGCCATCGCCGACCTGCTGGTGGTGCAGGGCGCGCCGCTGGAGGACGTGGCGATCCTGGCCGAGCCGCAGCGCGCCATCCGGCTGGTGATGAAGGCGGGCGCCGTCCACCGCCGGGAGGAGTAGGCCGTCCCGCAGCCGGCCGGGACGCGGCGTAGGAGAACCGGACGCGCCTGCTTGCCGCTTGTGCGCCCCGCCCGCATGAGGCGCACATCGTACGCCGTGCCGGTTCCGCGGGGTGCAGGGCCGCAAGCGGCCGATGCCGCCGGGCCATGTGGCATGGGCTTTGCAGCGCCGCTTGCCATACTCTCAGTTTGCCGCCAGTCCCCTGAGACGAAGGAGATCAGAATGGGTGTTCCGAAGCTGCTGCTCGCAATCGGCCTCGCCTGCGGGCTGGCGGCCGGCCTTGGCCCCCACCCGGCGGCGGCGAAGGAGTGGAAGACCATCCGGTTCGGCATGGACGCGAGCTACGCGCCGTTCGAGAGCGTGAACCAAAAGGGCGAGATCGTCGGGTTCGAGGTGGATTATGCCAAGGCCATCTGCGCCAAGCTGGAAGCCGCCTGCACGTTCCAGAACCAGGATTGGGACGGCATCATCCCGTCGCTGCTGTCCAGCAAGTTCGACGTGATCTTCTCCTCCATGAACGTCACGGACGCGCGGAAGGCCCGCGTGATCTTCTCCGACGTGTACTACGCGACGTCGCCCGTCTTCGTCGGCCAGGCCAGCGAGACCTCCAAGGACATCAGCCCGGCGAAGCTGAAAGGCAAGTCGATCGGCACCCAGTCCTCCACGACCCACGCCAACTTCCTGGAGAAGTTCTACCCGGATTCCGACATCAAGCTGTATCCCACCCAGGACGAGCCGAACCTTGACCTCGCCAGCGGGCGGCTCGACTACGTGGTCGGCGACGTGCTGGTGGAACAGGACTTCGTGAAGAACAAGGGCAACGGCTGCTGCACGGTCCTGTCGGAGATCCAGCGGGTGCCGGCCATCCACGGTCCCGGGGTGGGCGCCGCGTTCCGCCCGGGCGACACCGACCTGCAATCCCTGTTCAACAAGGCCATCGCCGAGTTGGACGCGGACGGGACCTACGCGACGCTTGCGAAGAAATATTTCACCATCGACATCCGCGGAAAGTAAGCGACCGTGACCGCGAGGCCGTCGTGATCGCGAGACGGCCGTGACTGCGGCCGGCTTGCTGTTCGGGCCGGATGGCTGGGGGGCGCTGCTGCTGCGTGGCGCCCTCGTCACCATCGGGCTGGCGCTCACGGCGGTGCCGTTCGGCTTCGGCGGCGGGTTGGCGCTGGCCGGGCTGAAACTGTCGCGCTGGCGGGCCATGCGGGCGCTGTCCGAAGCCTACACGACGTTCTTCCGCGGCATCCCGGACCTGCTGGCGCTGTTCATCGTGTATTTCGGGCTGCAAGCCCTGCTGGACCATGCGCGGGAGGCTTTGGGGCTGGCGTCGCGGCTGGAACTGAGCGCCTTCTTCGCCGGGGTGATCGCGCTGTCGGTCGTCGTGGCGGCCTATTCGGGGGAGGTCTGGGTGGCCGCCCTGCAGACGGTGCCGCCCGGCCAGGTCGAGGCCGCGCGCTCCCTGGGGCTGGACCGCAAGCGCGCCTTTTTCCTGGTCGTGCTGCCGCAACTGGGGCGGGTCGCCCTGCCCGGCCTCGGCAATGTCTGGACGGTCCTGCTCAAGGACACGTCGCTGATCTCCACCTTGGCGGTCACGGACCTGCTGCGCGCGGCGTCGGAGGCCAGCAAGAACACGACCCGGCCGATCCTGTTCTACGGCGCCGCGGCCGCCATCTACCTCGTGTTCAGCCTCGCCTCCGGCGTCGGCCAGGCGGCGCTGGAGCGGCGTGCCAGCCGGGGCCTCGCCTGATGGACGCGCTGCACGGCCTGCTCGGCTTCGTGTTCAACGCGGAGCTGCTGTCGCAACACGGCTGGCGGCTGCTGAGCGGCGTCCGGATCACGGCGGAGGTCGTGCTGCTGTCATGCAGCATCGGCTTCGTGCTGGCCTACCCGCTCTGTCGCGCCCGGATGTCGCGCAACCTGCTTCTGCGGAGCGGGGCCGCCGGCTACATCGCCGTGTTCCGCGGCACGCCGCTGCTGTGCCAACTCTACCTCGTCTATTACGGCGCCGGCGAGGTCCGGCCCTGGCTGACCAGCCTCGGGCTCTGGTGGTTCTTCCGCGATGCGTTCTACTGCTGCATCCTGGCCTTCTCCCTGAACACCGCCGCCTACCAGGCCGAAATCCTGCGCGGCGCGCTCGGCTCCGTCGCCCGGGGCCAGAAGGAGGCGGCGGCGGCGCTCGGCCTCTCGCCCTACCGGGTGGCGCGGCACGTGGTCTGGCCGCAGGCGTTCCTGGCGGCGCTGCGGCCGCTCGGCAACGAGCTGATCCTGGTCATCAAGGCCAGCGCGCTCGCCGCCATCGTCACCCTGCTGGACCTCATGGGGCAGACCCGGCTGATCTTCGCCCGCACGTTCGACTTCTCGGTCTATCTCTACGCGGCGCTCATCTACCTCGCGGTGACCGAGGGCATCCGCCGGCTGTGGAACCGGATGGAGCGCGCCGCCTCCAAGCACGTACGGCCGGTCGAGACGACCAAGGCCGCCCCGGCCCGCCGCGGCGCGATGCCCATCGGCGCCGCTCAGCCGACCGGCGGGCGGCGCGCGGCGTAGCCGAACCGGCGCTCCAGCGCCCGGCCGAGGGCAAGGGCCGGCGCCTCATGGAACAGCCCGCTCCACAGGCAGATCGTGTGCGGCACGTCGTGCTCCGGGCCGGCCTCCGCCTCGCCGAGGTCGAGCCTGGCGCGCGCGAGCGACAGCGGCCCGCGGGTGGGCGCGCGCTGCAACCCGGTGGGCAGGCACAGGCAGGGATGGCCGGTGAAGTTGGTGATGACCAGCATCGGGCCGGTCAGGCTCGGCCCGATCACCGCGTCCACGCCGCGGAACATCTCGGCCATCGCCTGCATGACCATCATGCGGAACCGGTCGAGCTGCACGTGGTCCACCGCGGACAGGAAGCGCGCCTTGCGGAAGGCATTCGGCCATGCCTCCTTCGCCTGCCAGGTCAGGGCGTCGTCGCCGCCCGACAGCGTCAGCGCCTCGAAGGAGGCGGCGGCCTCGGCGAACAGCACGCTCGTCAGCGCGTCATAGGGCAAATCGGGCCGGGACAGGGGGACCAGCACCATCCCCAGCTCGCTTGCGGCCCGCAGCGCCGCGCGGTCCATCTCGTGCCCTTCGGCGAAGTCCGCCTCGACGTAGCCGAGCCGCAGCCCGGCCACCGGCTGCGCGCCGTCCCAGCCGAACGGCTCGACGATCTGTGCGCGGTCCAACGGGTCGGCGCCGCGGATCGCATCCAGCACGAGCGCCGCGTCCTCCACCGCCCGGCAGATCGGCCCGATCTTGTCGAGCGACGGGCACAGCGCCATGGCGCCCCGGCGCGACACCCGGCCGAAGGTGGGACGCAGCCCGACCGTCCCGCACCGCGTCGAGGGCGCGACGATGGACCCCAGCGTCTCCGTGCCGATGGAGAACCCGACCAGCCCGGCAGCGGTCGCCGAGGCGGAGCCGGCGCTCGATCCGCTCGCCCCCTCCCCGGTGTTCCACGGGTTGGACGTGCGCCCGCCGTACCAGATGTCGCCGTAGGCCAGCGCGCCCACCGTCGTCTTGCCCAGCATCACCGCGCCCGCGGCGTGCAGCAGGGCCGTGACGTGCGCGTCCTCCGCCGGGATGTACCCGCGATACGGCTCCGCGCCCCAGGCGGTCTCGACGCCCGCGGTGTCGATGATGTCCTTCATGCCGTAGGGGATGCCGTGCAGCGGCCCCAGCCACTCGCCGCGGCCCGCCATCCGGTCCAGCGCCGCCGCGCGCGCCCGGGCGGCGTCCGCCGTCACGGTGGCGAAGCATTCGAGCCGCGGGCCGATCTCGGCGATGCGGGCGAGGTAGATGTCGGCGAGGCGCGCGGCGGTCAGGTCGCCGCGGCGGAGCCAGGCGCCCAGGTGCGTCACCGGCGCATAGGCGATGGAGGCGTCGTCCTCCGGCATCGCCGGGGCGCCCTCCGACAGGCGCAGCCCGTCCTCCTGCGGCGCAACGTGCCCGGGCAGGCGCGGGTCGAAGCGGGTGGCGGGCGCCAGCGTCGGCGGCAGCGGCACCGCGCGCCGCCGCAGCGCAAGCTCGGTCTGGGCGAGCAGGTTGTCCGCCATCAGCTCGCGTTCCGCCTCCGTGTAGCGGACGCCGAGCAGGCCCTCCGCCGCGGCGATGGTCGCGGCTGACGGCGTGGCCGTCGCATCAAACTCCGCCATCGCGCCGCGCTCCCTCTGTTGCCTGCCGAGAAAGGCTACAGCCGCTTTGCCGTTGACGCCACAAGCGGCCGGGTCTCATGCTGCCGCCCGCGCCGTCCCTACCCCGCCGCAAGCTGCCGGGCCGCCGCCCCGTGCCGGCGGCGCAGCGCGGCCAGGTCCAGGCCGGGGATGCCGCCGTCCTGCACCACCCAGCGCCCGGCCACCATCACCCGGTCGGCCCCCGCCGCGCCGCAGATCACCAGCGCCGCCAACGGGTCGCCCGCCCCGGAGAACCGCAGCTCGTCCAGCGTGAACAGCGCCAGGTCCGCCGCGGCACCCACCGCGATGCGCCCCAGTTCCGGCCGGCCAATGCAGTCGGCGGACCCCTCGGTGGCCCAGCGCAGGGCGTCGCGATGGCTCACGGCGCCGATGCCGTTCACCCCGCGTTGCAGCAGGAACGCCGCCCGCACTTCCTGCATCAGGTTCGACCCGTCGTTCGAGGACGAGCCGTCCACGCCGAGGCCCACCGGAACCCCCGCCGCCTCCAGCGCGCAGACCGGGCAGGTGCCGGAGGCGAGCAGCTGGTTGCTGCACGGGCAATGCGTCACCCCGACCCGGGCGCGCCCGAGCCGCGCGATCTCCGCCGCGTCGAAATGGATGCCGTGCGCGAGCCAGGTGCCCGGCCGCAGCCAGCCGCAATCCTCCAGGTAGTCGAGCGGCGTGCAGCCGAAGCGGCCCTGGCAGAACGCGGCCTCGTCCACGGTCTCGGCCAGGTGGGTGTGCAGCCGCACGCCCCGCCGGTCCGCCAGCGCCGCCGTCTCCCGCATCAGCCGGGTGGTGACGGAGAAGGGGGAGCATGGGGCGAGGGCGATCTGCAGCATCGCGTGCGGCGCCGGGTCGTGGAGGCGGTCGATCAGACGGCTGCTGTCGTCCAGGATCGTGTCGGCGTCCTGCACGACGCTGTCGGGCGGCAGGCCGCCGTCCCGCTGCGACAGGTCCATGGAGCCGCGGGTGAGCACGGCGCGGAGGCCCAGGCGTCCCGCCGCCGCGGCCTCGATGGCGATGGCGTCCTCCAACCCGGGCGGGAAGACGTAGTGGTGGTCGGTCGTGGTGGTGCAGCCCGACAGCAGCAGTTCGGCCATCGCCACCGTGACGGCGGCGTCGAGCGCCACCGGCGTCAGCCGCGCCCAGACGGGATAGAGCGCCTGCAACCAGCCGAACAGGGTGCGGTCCAGGGCGGCGGGGAAGCACCGGGTCAGGGTCTGGTAGAAATGGTGGTGGGTGTTGATAAGGCCGGGCAGCACGACGTGCCGGCCGGCGTCAAACACCGCGGCCGGCCGGCTCGGCGCGCCGCCGGCCGGCACCAGCTCGGCGATGCGCCCGTCCTCGACGACGATCCCGCCCGCGGCGTCGCCAAGCACGGCCAGCGGGTTGCGGAGCCACAGCGCGGAGGGGCCGGCCGTCATGCCGGGGGCTGGACGCGCCATCCTACGCCCCCATTCCGCGCAGCACGTCCAGTTCGCGGTAGGACGGCACCATGGCGTCGATGGCCCGCCCCGCCCGCAGCACGACCCGGTCGGCCTGCGGGCGGGACAGCAGCTCGCTGTAGCCGCGCGCGGAGAACAGCACGAGGTCGGCCGCCTCCCCCGCCCGCACCCGCCCGCCCGGCACCCCCATCGCCGCCGCCGGCAGGGACGCGACCGCGGCCGGCCAGTCGCCCACGGGCATGTCGAGGTGGCCGATCCGGACGGCCTCTCGGAACACCTCGGCCATGTCCAGGTCGCCGAAGCCGTAGAACGGGTCCCGCGTGTTGTCGCTGGCGACCGCCACGCGCACCCCGGCGGCGCGCAGCTCATGCAGCAGCGTCACGCCGCGCCAGGCCGGCGTGCCCGGCGCGCGGCGGCCCTGCAAGTACAGGTTCACCATCGGCAGGCTGACCACCGTAAGCCCGGCGTCGGCCACCAGCGCGATGGTGTCCCGCGCCTCCGCCGGGTCCTGCACGGCGAGGCTGCAACAATGCCCGCAGGTGACGCGCCCGGCATAGCGGCGGCGGATGGCCTCCTGCGCGATCAGGCGCAGGGTGCGGGCGGCCGGGTCCCCGGTCTCGTCCACATGCAGGTCGATGTCGAGGTCCCGGTCGGCCGCGAGGTCGAACAGGCGGCGGATCAGGGCCGCCGCGTCCGGCTCCAACGCGCCGGACCCGCCGAGCAGGCCGCCCGCCTCGGCCACCACGTCCGCCAGGCGCTCGCAGGACGGGGTGCCGTAGGCCGCGAGCGGGATGAGGGCGGCGGCCTGCAACGTGATGCGCCCGGCCCACTCGGCCCGCAGCGCCTTGAACACCGGCCATGAGAGGTCGAGCTGGCCGCCCAGGCTGTCCAAATGGGTGCGGAGCGCCACCGTGCCGTGGGCGTAGGCGCAGCGCAGGCTGAACCCGGCCCGGGCCGCGACGTCCTCCGCGCTCCAGTTCGCCTCCCGGTCCGCCTTCACGGCGGCCAGCGCCGCGCCGTGGGTGCCGTCCGCGTTGCCGGCGCGCGGCCAGATATGGCCCTTGTCGATGTGGGTGTGCATGTCCACGAAGCCGGGGAACACGATCCCGCCCGCGAGGTCGGCCGCCGGGCCGGACGAACTGAGCGCCGGGCCGACCTCCGCGATGGCGCCGTCGGCGATGCGGATGTCGCACTCGACCAGATCGGGGGCGCCGGCCGGCGCGTCCAGCAGGCAGCGCGGCACGCGGGCACGCCGGAGCAGCAGGCTGGGGGATGCCGGGAGGGTGAGGAAAGGGTCAGGCATCGGCGCGCTCCTTAACTTGTTGGGACCGCGCCGCTTGCCGGGCGGCACTTCGGTCTCCGTGCCGCCCAGCATGACCCCATGGGCGCCGGTTTCGCCAGCGGCACAGGATGTGCTTTATCAGCCGAGGCCCAGATGCCGCCCAAGCGCGCCGTCGCCCGCCAGGAGTCCCCGCCCGATGACCGACTGGACACGCTTCGCCGCCGGGCTGCCGGCCTAGCCCCCGGATGGACCTGCCCGGCATCCGCGCCGTCGCCCGGCCCCGCGCCCGGGACGAGCTGCCGCCCTGGAGCGCGGGGTCGGCCTGGCTCGCGGGCGGCACGTGGCTGTTCTCCGAGCCGCAGCCGGGACTGCACGCGCTCGTTGACCTCGCTGGCCTGGGCTGGCCGGCGCTGGAGCCGTCCGCGGCCGGGCTGCGCATCGGCGCCACCTGCACCATCGGGGCCTTGGAGGCGTTCGCCGCCGCCATGGACTGGCCGACGGCACCGCTGTTCGCCGGGTGCTGCCAGGCGCTGCTGGGATCGTTCAAGATCGCGGCGGTGGCGACCGTGGGGGGCAACGTCTGCCTGTCCCTGCCCGCCGCGCCGATGCTGGCGCTGACGGTGGCGCTGGACGGCGTGGCCCGGCTGTGGCGGCCGGACGGGACGGAGCGGGGGGTGCCGATGGCCGGGTTCACCACGGGTCCGCAGCGCACCGTCCTACGCCCGGGCGAGTTGCTGCGGTGCATCGACCTGCCGGCGGCTGCGCTGCATCGCCGCGGCGCGATGCGGCAGGCGTCGCTCACGGCGCACGGACGCTCCGCCGCGCTCTTGGCGGCAACGGTGGAGGCGGGCCGCTTCGCCCTGACCATCACCGCCAGCACCGTGCGGCCGGTGCACTTGGCCTGGGCGGCGGCGCCGTCGCGGGGGGCGCTGGACGCCCACATCGCGGCCGTCCCGGCGGCGCTGTGGCATGACGACGTGCACGGCGCCCCGGCCTGGCGCCGGCACATGACCCGGCGGCTCGCGTCGCAACTGCATGAGGAGCTGCTGGGATGACCGTCCTGCACGTCAACGGCCAGGTGCAGCACTGCGACCCGGCGCCGGGCCAATGCCTGCGCACGCAGCTCCGGGCGCTCGGTTGGTTCGGGGTCAAGAAGGGCTGCGACGCCGGCGATTGCGGCGCCTGCACCGTGCTGCTGGACGGGCAGGCGGTGCAAAGCTGCCTGGTGCCGGCCTGGCGCGCCGAGGGCCGGGCCGTCACGACCATCGAAGGGTTGGGCGACGCGGGGGGCCTGCACCCGTTGCAGCGTGCGTTCATGGACGCCCAGGGCTTCCAGTGCGGCTTCTGCACCCCCGGGATGCTGCTGACCGCCAGCGTCCTCGACCCGGCACAGCATATGGACCTGCCGCGGGCGATGAAGGGCAACCTGTGCCGCTGCACCGGCTACCGCGCCATCGCGGACGCCATGGCCGGGCTGCGCCACGTGGGCAGCCTGCCGGGCAACGCCGCCGCGCCGGATGCGGAGGCGGTGGTCACCGGCGCGTCCCGCTACACGCTGGACCTGGACATGCCGGGCCTGCTGCACATGCGCCTGCTGCGCTCGCCCCACGCCCATGCCCGCATCCGCGCCATCGACCGTGCCGCGGCGCTGGCCGTGCCGGGCGTCGCCGCGGTGTTCACGCACGAGGACGCGCCCGCGCGGCTGTATTCCTCCGCCCGGCACGAGGACTTCCGCGCCGACCCCGACGACACGCGCCTGCTGGACGACGTGGTGCGCTTCGCCGGCCAGCGTGTCGCCGCCGTGGTGGCGGACAGCGAGGCCGCCGCCGAGGCCGGCTGCCGCGCGCTGGTTGTGGAGTACGACATCCTCCCCGCCGTGTTCGACCCGGCCGCGGCCATGCGGCACGGTGCCCCCGTCCTGCACGACAAGCCCGCGAGCCGCATTGCCGATCCCGCCCGCAACGTCGTCGCGGCACTCCGCAGCCGCCATGGCGACGTCGAGGCCGGCTTCGCGGCGGCGGACCGGATCGAGACGCTCACCTGCGACCTGCAACGGGTGCAGCACGCCGCGATGGAGACGCATTGCGCCCTCGCCTGGATGGAGGGGGACCGCCTGGTGGTGCGGAGCAGCACGCAGGTGCCGTTCCTGACGCGCCAGGCGCTCGCGGATTTGTTCGGCCTGCCGCCGCACCGGGTCCGGGTGCTGTGCGCCCGGGTGGGCGGCGGGTTCGGCGGCAAGCAGGAGATGCTGGTCGAGGACATCGCCGCCCTGGCCGCCCTGCGCCTCAACCGCCCCGTCAGGCTGGAGCTGACGCGCGCCGAGCAGTTCGCCGCCACCACCACGCGCCACCCGATGCGCGTCACGGTCCGCATCGGCGCCACGCAGGACGGCGCGTTGACGGCGCTGGCGGTCGATGTGGTGGCCAATGCGGGCGCCTACGGCAACCACACGCAGGCCGTGCTGGCGCATAGCTGCAACGAGCTGATGAGCCTGTACCGCTGCCCCAACACGGCGGTCGATGCGGTGGCGGCCTACACCAACACCGTGCCGGCCGGCGCCTTCCGCGGCTACGGCATGGGGCAGACGCTGTTCGCGCTGGAGCAGGCGGTGGACGCCCTGGCGCGCGGCCTCGGCCTCGACCCGTTCGCGTTCCGCCGCCGCAACATGGTGCGGCCCGGCGACCGGTTGGACGAGCCGCACGGCCTGCTCGACGACGTGGAGTTCGGCAGCTACGGCCTGGACCAATGCCTCGACCTCGTGGAGCGCGCCCTGGCCGCGGACCCCGGCCCCCCGGCGCCGGAGGGGGCGGAGTGGCAGGTCGGCCAGGGGGTCGCGATGGGGATGCTGGCGACCGCGCCGCCGTTCGGGCACCGGGCGGAATCGCGGCTGTTCCTGGCGGCGGATGGCGGGTTCGACCTGCACGTCGGCACGGCGGAGTTCGGCAACGGCACCTCCACCACGCATTGCCAGGTGGCCGCCGCCGTGCTGGGGACGGCGCCGGGCCGCATCCGGCTGCGGCAGTCCGACACGGACCTGGTCGGCCACGACACCGGCGCGTTCGGCAGCACCGGCACCGTGGTGGCGGCCCGCGCCACGGAGACGGCGGCCCTTGCGCTGCGGGAGCGCATCCTGCTGGCCGCCGCAACCCTGTCCGGCCATCCCGTGGCGGAGTGCCGGCTGATCGAGGGCGCCGTGCTGTGCGGCAACCGGGCGCTGCCCTTGGCCGACCTGCCCGGCGCCGGCGCGGGCCTCGCGGTGATGCGCAAGGCGGACGCGGCGCCACGCTCGCTCGCCTTCAACGTGCAGGGCTTCCGCATCGCGGTGAACCGCGGCACGGGGGAGATCCGCATCTTGCGCAGCGTGCACGCCGCCGATGCCGGCCGGGTGCTGAACCCGATGCAGTGCCGCGGCCAGGTCGAGGGCGGTGTGGCGCAGGCGCTCGGCGCCGTGCTGCACGAGGCCGTGCGGATCGGCGACGACGGCGCGGTCGGCAACCCGGCCTTCCGCCAGTATCACATCCCGACCTGGGCCGACGTGCCGCGCACCGAGGTGCTGTTCGCCGACACGTCGGATGCCTTCGGGCCGATGGGCGCCAAGTCCATGAGCGAAAGCCCGTTCAACCCGGTCGGCCCGGCGATGGCCAACGCGCTGGCGGACGCGACCGGCCTGCGCTTCACCGCCCCGCCCTTCACCGCGGACCGGGTTTGGGCGGCGCTCGCGGCACAGGACGGCCAGGACTGACGCCGATGGCCGCGCAAGCGGCGGTCTCAATAAAACGCCAAGTCTCGATTAACGGGCAGAGACAGCCGCGCCGCTTTGGGCGCATCATCCCCGCCATGCAAGGAGTCGTCATGCGCAAGCTGATCTTGGCTGCAATCCCGATCCTGTCGCTCGCGGTTGCGGCGCCCGTGTCGTCCCAGGGGCTGCAAACGCCGTCGGCGCCCAATGCCACCCCGCCGGCCGGCACGCTTCCGAACGGACGCAGCAGCACGGTGAAGCGCCGCAGCCCGGCGCGCCACCCCCGGCCAGCGCCGCGCCCCGTCCAGTCCGAGCAGCAGGGGCCGGGCATCCAGACGTCCGGGAACGGCTGAGCCGCCCGATCCGAGCGGAGGGGGCCGCGCTGCATGACGCGGGATGCGGCGGGCTGAGTTTCCAGGCCCAGGCCCCTATCGGTTCAAATCTGCAGGCAATGCGGGGAAGCATGACCGTGGACCGTCGCGATGATGCCGCCGCGATGCCAGACGTCCCCCCCATCGCGATGGGGGCCGTGCTGGAGCGCCTGGTCCGCCTGGCGGCGCGCGTCACGGGGGCGGCGGCCGCGGTGTTCGCCCGGCCAGCAGGCACGGCGTCGGCGTTCGGCCTGTCCCCGCCGCAGGCGGAGGCAGCGGCCGGGTTCGATGCGGCCCTGCCCCACGGCACCGGCCTGACGATCCTGCCGGACCTGCGGCGGGATGGGCGGTTCGCCGGGCACCCGCTGGTGGCCGGCCCGCCGCATCTGAGGTTTCTGGCCCACCTGCCGCTGTTCCCCGCCACTGGCGAGCGCCTGGGCTTCCTGTGCGTGCTTGACCCGGCGCCCCGCGCCCACCTGGCGGCGACGCAGCGGGAGGCGCTGGGCGACGTCGCCGGCTTGATCGCCACGGCCTGCGAGCGGGAACAGCGGCTCGCGCGGCTGGCCCACGCCACCGCCCACGCGCTTCGGGCGGACCGGATGCTGCATCTGGTGGCGGAGGCGGGGACGTGCGCCGAGGCGCTGACCAGCCTCCTGCATGAACTGTGCCGCCACCATGGCGCCACGGTCGGCCGCATCTGGCAGTTGACGCAGCCCGACGAGCGCATGCTGGAGGTCAGCCGGTTCAACGGCGACGGGTTGGACGAGCACTCCTACTACCGCCAGCCGCCCACCGCGCCGGTGACGCGCAGCAACTCGATCACCGCCTGGGCGATCCGCCGCAACGAGCCGCATGCCGTCATCTACTCGCAGGTCGAGCATCCCGAGCGGTTCGTGCTGCGCGCCGCCGCCGTCGCCTCCGGGCTGGCCTCCCAGGTAAGCTATCCGATCTGGGTGCAGGAGCAGCGGTTCGGCGTGGCGCTCGCCTTTTCCACCGAGCGGCCGGACCTCGACGAGATCGTGGCGGACATCGCGTCGCTCGCCAACACGATCCGCCCGGCGCTGTTCCGCAAGGTGACGGAGGAGCGCATCCGCTTCGTGGCGCATCACGACGACCTGACGCAGCTCGCCAACCGCCTGACGTTCCAGGAGCGCCTGAACAGCGCCATCGCCGCGGCGGAGGGGAAGGAGCCTGGCCTCGCCTTGCTGTACCTCGACCTCGACGGGTTCAAGCTGATCAACGACACGCGCGGGCACGAGGCCGGGGACAAGCTGCTCGCCGCCGTCGCCGGCCGGCTGCGGGACAACTGCCGGGCGTGCGACACGACGGCCCGGATCGGCGGGGACGAGTTCGCGATCATCCAGCCGGTCGGCAGCCAGCCCGCCGCGGCCACGGCGCTGGCGCAACGCCTGCTGCATGCCCTCCAGCAGCCGTTCGACATCGGCGAGCAGCGCCTGATGGTGGGCCTGTCGATCGGCATCGCTGTCCATCCCACGGGCGGGGAGACCCCGGACCAGCTGCTCCGCAACGCCGACACGGCGCTGTATCGCGCCAAGGACAGCGGGCGCAACGCCTTTCGCCTGTTCGAGCCGTCCATGGAGGCGCGCCAGCTTGAGCGCACCCTGATGGAGCGCGACCTGGGCGATGCCGTGGACCAGCGTCATTTCACCTTGGCCTACCAGCCGATCTGCGACGCCGCGTCGCTGCGGGTCCGGGGGTTCGAGGCGCTGCTGCGGTGGAACCATCCGGTCCGCGGGCAGCTTCTGCCGGGGCACTTCGTGTCGCTGGCCGAGGCGAACGGGCTGATCGTGCCGCTCGGCCAATGGGCGCTGGAGGCCGCGTGCATCGAGGCGGCGGGGTGGGAGCCGCCGGTCTGCCTGTCCGTCAACGTCTCGCCGTTGCAGTTCCGCCAGCCCGACTTGGCACAGCAGGTGGCCCGCGCCCTGGAACGCGCCGGGCTGCCCGGCGAGCGGCTGGACATCGAGGTGACGGAGGGCCTGCTGCTCAGCAACTCCGGCATGGTGCTGCGGACCATGCGGGCGCTGAAGGACCAAGGGGTGCGCCTCACGCTCGACGATTTCGGCACCGCCTATGCGGGCCTCAGCACGCTGCGCCGCTTCCCGTTCGACCGCATCAAGATCGACAAGAGCTTCGTCCAGGAGATGGGCCATGACGACAGCTCGCTGGCGATCGTGGAGGCGGTGCTGCTGCTCGGCGCCCGGCTGCGGCTGGCCGTGGTCGCCGAGGGGGTGGAGACCGAGGCGCAGCTCGACGCGCTGCGCCGCCTGGGCTGCAACCTGGTCCAGGGCTACCTGACCGGCCGGCCGATGCCGGAGGACCAGGCGCGTGCGGCGGTGCTGCGCGGGACGGCGGCGGCAGGGTGACGACGGCGGAATGACGGCCATCCATTTCATCACGCATCCGGAGGTGATGATCGACCCGGCGGTGCCGGTCCCGGACTGGCCGCTCTCGGCGGCCGGGCTGCGGCGGATGCGCCTGGCGGTCGGGCGGCCCTGGCTTGCGGGGGTGCGGTCCGTTTTCACGAGCGCCGAACGCAAGGCCAGGGACGCGGCGGCCGTGCTGGCCGAACGCCTCGGGATCAGCCCCGTCGTCCTCGAAGGCTTGGGCGAGAACGACCGCTCCGCGACCGGCTACTTGCCAAAGGCCGAGTTCGAGGCCGTCGCGGACGAGTTCTTCGCGCACCCGGAGGACAGCGTGCGCGGATGGGAACGCGCAGTCGACGCGCAGCGCAGGATCGTCCAAGCCGTCGAGCAGGCCATGTCCCTTGCCCCGGCCACAGGCGACGTCGCCATCGTCTCGCACGGAGGGGTCGGCGCCCTGCTGCTGTGCCATCTGCAAGGCGTGCCGATCAGCCGCGATGCGGATCAGCCTGGCGGCGGGGGCGGCCATGCTTATGCTTTTGACAGGGTGAGCGGCCGGGTGATTTCGGGTTGGCGGCGCATTGAGGAGTAGGTGAAGCCGCCGCGCTGCTGCTCGCTGAACGGGGTGCGACGGTCGTGCTCGGCGCGCGGGGCGGATAAGCTCAAGGCGCTCACTGGCCGCATCGCGGCAACGGGCGGCGACGTTGCCTCCTGCGGGCATGGACGTGAGCCGGCGGGACGACGTGTCCAACTTGGTCAGGTTGGCCTGTGATCGGTTCGGCGTTGATCTGCCATCCCTTGCCGGCCTCCGGACGTCATCGGAAGCTGACTGGCGGAACCCGGGCGGCGCAGTCCGGATCGGCCGTGCTCGACGGGTCGCGGATGAACGCCGTGACGAGGGCCTCCCCGCACGCTGATGCCTGCTGAGCGCCATGGCCGACATGGGCGAACTCGACCACCGTCGCCTTCGCTCCCAACCGCGCGGCCACCAAACGGGCAAAGGCGGGCGGGGTGATGGGATCGACCATCCCGGCAAGAACCAAGGTCGATATGGCGGTGTCCTTGGCAAGCAGCGGGGGCGGCCCGGGCGCCGACCAATTCCTGCACATCCCGGCCACGAAGGCGCTCACGGGAGGGTCGTCCCGGTCATTGGACGGCGCGACGTCACCTCCCCTGGCTCGGTCCCGGCACTCGACCGCCGCCATGTCGCCGAGCGACATGGCAAGGTAGCCCCGTGCGATGGTGCCGATCAGCCCCTGCATCGCCATCGGCCTGCGGTCCCGCGCGGCTTCGATGAACGCGGGCAGACCGGCCATGGCCTGCCGGGAGTACAGCGCCCGGTTGACCATAAGCCGGAACACCTGCGCGCGGAGATGCAGGGTCACCACGCCAAGTCCGGGCGGCATGGGCACAGGCAGCGGGTCGGCGTCCAGCCCTCGCACCGCTTCGCCGAAGGACGCCGCAAGGCCGGGATGCGCGGTCGCGCAAGCCGCGTCGGCCTGGCAGGCGGCGAACAGCATGTCCAGCGCAAGGCCGAAGCTCTGCGAGAGCGTCATCGGCAGCGGGTCGGGCGGCAAAACCGAGTCGAGCACCACCGCGCGCAGGCTCTCCGGATGCATCGCCATCATCGTCATCGCGACCGCAGTGCCGTAGGACAAGGCATAGACGTTCCAGCGGCCGATCCCGAGCGCCTGCCTCACGTCCTCGAAATCGGCGGCCGTGACCTGGGTGCCGAACCATTCGGGCTGCAGCCCATCGGCGGCCATCTCCTGGCGGCAGGCGCCGTAGGACTCCCGCCAAGCCTGCACCAATGCCTGCTGCTCGGACCCCGCCGCGAAGATCGCCAGGTGCCGCCGGGCCAGCCCCGGACATAATGCAGGCTCGGAGCGTCCGGCTCCTCGCTGGTCCACCAGGATCAGGTCACGGTCCGGGGCGACGACCTCCGCCTCGTGCTTGGCGATCAGCGCGGCCCGGCTCGTCAGCGGCGATCCGGGGCCGCCGGCGATATAAACGGCCGGGTCGCCCTGTCGCCGGTTTACCGCCTTGATGACGACGACCGCGAGCCTGAATGTTCCGGCCTCGGGCGAGGCACGGTCGCGCGGAACGGCCACCGTGCCGCATTGCAGCCGGGGCGCAAGATCCGGCGTGACGCCCGGCAGATCACAGGGCGCTGGCTGGAAGACCCGGGCGCCCTCTTGCGCGGCGGCTTGGCAGGGGAGGCCGAGGACGCCAAGGATCAGGCCGGCGAGCGGGCCCATTGCTGTCTTGATACGCATCCTTGCCTCCACCCGCGTCGCAGCTAGGCTGGACCCGGCAGCCCCGCCGCCTCGGCCAACGCCCAGGCGATGCCCGGCGCCCCCGCCAGGATCGGCCCGCCCGCCGCGGCGCCACCCGGCAGGAAGGCGTTCACCGCCGCCCCGGCCTCGGTCAGGATCGCCAAGGCGGCGGCGCAGTCCCACAGGTTGATGTGCAGCTCCGCATAGCCGTCCATCCGACCGGCCGCGACGTCGGCCAGGCCCAGCGCGCCGGAGCCGCCGGAGCGCAGCATGGCGCCCGCGTCCAGAACCCGGCGGCACAGCGCCAAATAGTCGGGCGCGGCGACGCGCGGCGACCAGCCGGCCTCGATGATCGCGCGGTCCAGGCGTTCGGTCGCCGCCACCCGGATGGGCGCGCCGTTCAGCGTGGCGCCCCGGCCCTGGCAGCCGGCGAAGGTCTCGCCCAAGGCGGGCGCCGCCAGCACGCCGAGCAGGAAGGCGTCGCCCTCGACCAGGCCGATGGAGACGCACCAGCGGGGGGCGCCGCGGGCGTAGTTGCTGGTGCCGTCGATGGGGTCCACGACCCAGCGCAGGCGGCCGTCCCGGGTGCGGCCGGCCTCCTCGCCCTGGAAGCCGTCCTCCGGGAAGGCGGCGAGGAGGCCATCCGACAGCAGACGCTCGACCGCGCCGTCCGCCTCCGTCAGCCAGTCCTGCCGGTCCTTGAGCGTCGCCTGGGCGGCGCCGGGCGGCGGGCGCATCCGCATCGCCAGCGCGCCCCCTTGCTCCGCAAGCCGCTGCGCCACGTCGAAGCGGCGGGCGAGCGCGTTCATAGCCGCACGCTTGACAGGAGGGCGGGGAGCGGCTGGATGGGCGGCATGAGGCGCATGATGGTCCTTCTGGGTGTGTTGGCCGTCACGGGCTGCTCCGGCTACGAGCCGCGGGTGGAGACCGACCGCTCCGCGCCGAAATACCAGGCGGACCTGGCGTCATGCCAGGCTTCGTCGGTGGATGCGGTCAACAAGCGCAACGCCAAGCACGGGCTGGATTGGTTCAGCTCTCCGGTGCGGCGCCCGTTCCAGATCCGCGAGGCGATCCGGTCCTGCGTCAGGAGCAAGGGCTACGTCGTCCCGGGATAGCTAAGCGGCCAGCACGTCCAGGCGGTATTTCTCGGCGCGGTGCTGCGTGACGGGCCGCAGCGCCGGGGCGCAGGCGGCGACCATCGCCTCCGCCGCGTCGTCGCCGGTGCAGAACCCGTCGGTCGGGCCGTGCCAGTTGACCAGGATGATCGCGCCGCCGGGGGACAGCGACTGCTGCGACAGCCGGGCCGCGGTGGCCCGGTCGGCGTCGTCGAGGTAGTACAGGACCTCGGAGAACAGGATCAGGTCGAAGGCGCCGGGGGGCCAGTCCTGCGGCACCACCATGCGGCCGAACTGGACGTGCGACTGGTCCTGGCACCGGGCGGCGGCCTGTTGCAAGGCGGCGTCGGCGACATCGACGGCGAGGATGGCGTCGCAGCGCACGGCAAGCTGCCGGGTCAGCACGCCGATGCTGCAGCCGACCTCGAACGCGCGGGCGAAGCGCGGGCGGGGCAGGGCCGCGAGCGTCGCGGCATACTTGTCGCGTTCATACAAGCTGGTGGCGAACTTCCAGGGGTCCGGGTCGCTCGCATACAGCCGGTCGAAGTGCTCCGGGGTGACGGGGGACGGGGCCATCGGGATCAGGCCGCGGCCCGGATGGCGGCGGCCTTCACATCCTCCGTCACGCCACCCTGGAAATTGGCGAAGTTCTTCTCGAACCGGCCCACCAGGTCGGTGGCGGCGCGGTCGTAGGCGGCCTTGTCGGACCAGGACTGGCGGGGGTCCAGCACCTCGTTCGGGATGCCCGGGATGTTCTGGGGCAGCATCAGGCCGAAGAACGGGTCGCGCACATAGCGGGCGTGCTTCAGGCTGCCGTCCAGCACGGCGTTCAGCAGGGCACGGGTGTGCCCGATGCCCATGCGGGAGCCGGTGCCGTAGGCGCCGCCGGTCCAGCCGGTGTTGACCAGCCAGCAATCGGCGCCGTGCCGGGCGATGAGGTCAGACAGCATGGCGCCGTACACCTCCGGCCGGCGCGGCAGGAAGGGGGCGCCGAAGCAGGTGCTGAAGGTCGCCTGCGGCTCGCGCCCCAAGCCCTTCTCGGTGCCGGCGACCTTGGCGGTGTAGCCCGACAGGAAGTGGTACATCGCCTGCGCTGTGCTGAGCCTGCTGATCGGCGGCAGCACGCCGAAGGCGTCGGCGGTCAGCATCACCACGTTGCGCGGCTGCCCGCCGCGGCCGGACAGGTCGCAGTTGGGGATGAACTCGATGGGGTAGCAGGACCGGGTGTTCTCCGTCAGCGACCCGTCTGCGAGGTCGAGCCGGCCCTGCGCGTCCGCCACCACGTTCTCCAGCACGGTGCCGAAGCGGTGGGTGGCGGCGAAGATCTCAGGCTCGGCCTCGGCGCTGAGGTTGATGACCTTGGCGTAGCAGCCGCCCTCGAAGTTGAACACGCCGCCGGGTCCCCAGCCATGCTCGTCATCGCCGATCAGCGGGCGGTTCGGATCGGAGGACAGCGTCGTCTTGCCGGTGCCGGACAGGCCGAAGAACAGCGCGACCTCGCCGGGGCTGCCGTCCGCGGTGCGGCTGACATTGGCGGAGCAGTGCATGGGCAGCACGCCTTCGGCGGGCAGCGTCCAGTTCATGATGCCGAAGATCGACTTCTTGATCTCGCCGCCGTACTCGCTGCCGGCGATCACGATGACCCGCTCGGTCAGGGAGACGACGATGGCGGTCGTGGAGCGCACCCCGTCGATGGCCGGGTCGGCCTGGAAGCGGGGCGCGTGCAGGATCACGTAGTCCGGCGTGAACCCGGCCAGGTCCGAGGGGTCCGGCCGGATGAACATGTTGCGGGCGAACAGGGTGTGCCACGCCTCGGTGCTGACCAGGCGAATGCGGACCCGGTGCGCGGGGTCGGCGCCGGCATACAGGTCCTGGGTGAACAGCTCCTGGCCTTGCAGGTAGCCCTGGACACGCGATTTCAGGATCGAGTAATGCTGCGGCATCAACTTCTGGTTGCCGTGGCGCCACCACACCTCGGCCGAAACCTCGGGTTCATCGACCATGAACTTGTCCGCGACCGAGCGGCCGGTGTGCACGCCGGTCTTGACGATCAGGGCGCCGTCGGATGAGAGCGTACCCTCGTCGCGGCGCAGCGCGTGGCCGACGAGCTGCGGCGCCGAAAGGTTGGCGTGCACGACGCCGCCGGGGGACACGCCGGTGCCGGCAAGGGCGGATGCGTCATGGGTCGGCAAGGCCACTGGTTTGCTCCCTGGAACGGTCCTGCCTGCGGGGCGGACATCTTTGGCTGGGTTTTCACGCCTATTAGGCGAGGCGTACCGCACCGTCCAGCGGCGTTTCGTACTAAGCTTTCGCCATTTTGACGAGGCGGACCAGTTCGGCCCGGATGCCGCCGGCATCGGACACCCGGGCGGACCAGGGGACGCGCAGCACCGCCTCCTCCCGCGCGAGGTCGCAGCCATCCACGTCGCAGGCCACCATGCGCCACCCCGGCCCGTCCGCGCCGCGGGCGGAGGCGATCCGGTCGAGCGCGTCGGCATGGTCGTCGTTGCAATGGGCGAGGACGCTGGGCTCCGCGTCGGCGACCGCCTCCACCGCGGCCGGGTCCCAGGCCAGGTCCGCCTGGCGGAGGCGCGTGGCGCTGGCGAAGCCGCCGATATACAGCCCGGCCTTCGGCGCGACGCGCCAAAGCTGGAAATCCGCGAAGCCCGCGTAGAACGCGGCGTAGGGGTGCAGGGCCACCCAGCGCGCCTTGAGCGCAGGATCAGGCTCGGGCGCGGCGAGGCCAGTGACGGTCAGGCGGGGCGCGGTCTGCGGGTTGGCCTCGGCCGGCGGCCCGGCGACCATCACGGCGCAGCGCGGCTCGTCACGCAGATGGCGGGTATGCTCCGACAGGCCGGACAGCAGCAGCAGCAGGGAGCCGTCAGGCGCCGCGGCCGGCGTCACGAGGGAAGCGAAGGGCTGCCCGTCGCCGCTGGTCGCCAGCGTGCCGGCCCGCGCGGCGCGCAGCAGGGCGCGGGCGTCCGGGACGGGCGTAGAGGTGGGCATGGACGCGGCATCCGGGGTGGTGGACATTATCGATGCTCCCTGCATTCCGCCATCGTTCACCCCCACATTGGAGCGCATATGCCAAGCGTCCACCATGCCCGGCCAGGGAAGGCGACCAGCCCATGAAGCAGACCATCGCACTGGTAGATGACGACCGCAATATATTGACCTCGGTCTCGATCACCCTGGAGCAGGAGGGCTTCCTGGTCCGCACCTACACGGACGGGGAGAGCGCGTTGCAGGGCCTGATCGCCAAGCCGGTCGATCTCGCCGTGCTGGACATCAAGATGCCGCGGATGGACGGGATGGAGCTGCTGCAGCGGCTCCGCGCCCGGAGCCAGCTTCCGGTCATCTTCCTCACCAGCAAGGACGAGGAGGTGGACGAGTTGATGGGCCTGCGGCTCGGCGCCGACGACTACATCACGAAGCCGTTCAGCCAGCGCCTGCTGATCGAGCGCATCCGCGCGCTGCTGCGCCGCAACGAGACCAGCCGCGCCGAGGGGTCCGGCGCGGCGCCGGGCGGGGTCATGGTGCGCGGCGACCTCGTGCTCGACGAGACGAAGCACCAGTGCGCGTGGCGCGGGCGGGACATCCAGTTGACGGTGACCGAGTTCCTGCTGGTCAAGGCGCTCGCGGCGCGGCCCGGCATGGTGAAGTCGCGGGACCAGCTGATCGACGCGGCCTACGGCGAGAGCATCTACGTCGATGACCGCACCATCGACAGCCACGTGAAGCGGGTGCGCAAGAAGTTCCGCACCACCGACGACAGCTTCGACCACATCGAGACGCTGTATGGCATCGGCTACCGCTACAAGGACCAGTGATGAGGGCGCAGGTCGCGCATGCCTGACAGCGGCGGCAGCGTGGCGGCCCCTGCCCCACGCGCGCACGAGCCCGGCGGGGCCGGCACGGGCCGGGCGGGCGGGCGGGCACGCGCCGCCGGGCCGCGCTGGGCCTCCCCGCTGCTGCGCCGCATCCTGCTGGTCAACGCGCTGCCGCTCGCCTTGCTGGTGGCGGCGCTGCTCTACCTCGACCAGTACCAGAACGGGCTGCTGGAGGCCGAGGTGCAGGCGCTGCGGGAACAGGCGCGCATCTATGCCGGGGCGCTCGGCGAGAGCGCGGTGCGCGAGCAGAGTCCCGAGGCCCCGACGCTCCAGCCCGACCTGGCCCGGCCGCTGCTCCGGCGGCTGACGGAGCCGACGCCGAACGCCCAGGCGCGGCTCTATGCGCCGGACGGCCAGCTCATTGCGGACAGCCGGGTGCGGGAGGGCGCGGGCAACGCGGTGGTCACGGAGCCGCTGCCGCCCGCCGCCGTGCGCAGCCGGACGCTCGGCACCATCGGCGCCGTATACGACCGGCTGATGTCCCTGCTGCCGCACAAGGGGCAGGGTCCCTTCGTCGAGGTCAGCCCGAACGCCGCCGGCATCGACTGGCAGCCGAACGTCAAGGAGGAGCTGCGGATGACCGGCTCCAACCTGGGGCGCGAGATGCCGCCCTACATCCGGCGCACCCAGGAGGACCGGCTGCTGGTGACGGTGGCGGAGCCGGTCATCCGCAACCGCAGCACGGTCGGCATCGTCCTGCTGACGCGGGAGGCGCGGGAGGTGGATGACAGCCTGCTGACGGTGCGGATGAGCATCCTGGGGCTGTTCGCCCTCGCGCTCGTGCTGACGGTGGCGCTGTCCTGGTACCTGTCGCTGACCATCGCGCGCCCGATCCTGCGCCTGGCCGCCGCCGCGCATGAGATGCGGGAGGGCCGCGGCCGCTCGGGCACCGTCCCCTCGGTCCTGCTGCACCGCACCGACGAGGTCGGGCAGTTGGCCCATGCCCTGACCGAGAGCGCGGTGGCGCTGTGGGGCCGGATGGACGCGACCGAACGGTTCGCGGCGGACGTTGCGCACGAGATCAAGAACCCGCTCAGCAGCATCCGCAGCGCCATCGAGACGCTGCGGCGCATCGACAACCCGGACCAGCAGCGCCGCCTGCTGTCCATCATCTCGGAGGACGTGGTGCGCCTGGACCGCCTGATCACCGACATCAGCGACGCGAGCCGGGTCGATGCCGAGTTGTCGCGCACCAAGACGGAGGCGATTGATGTCGGGTCGATCCTGGCGACGCTGGCGGAGATCCACGACGCCACGCGCGGGGACGACGATCCCGTCGTCGTGCTCGACGCGCCCGGCACGCCGCTGCTGGTGCAGGCGGTCGAGGGCCATCTGGTCCAGGTGCTGCGCAACCTGATCGGCAACGCCTGCAGCTTCTCCCCCACAAACGGCAAAATCTCCCTGCAGGCGCGGGAAACCGGCGCCATCGTCGAGATCAGCGTGTCCGACGAGGGGCCGGGGATCCCGGCGGCGAAGCTGGAGCATGTCTTCGACCGCTTCTATTCCGAACGCCCGGCGGGCGAGCGGTTCGGGCAGCATTCCGGCCTGGGCCTGTCGATCAGCCGGCAGATCGTGGAGGCCCTGAAGGGCCGCATCGCGGCGGAGAACCGGGTGGACGACGCCGGCCACGTCCTGGGCGCGCGCTTCATCGTGCGCCTGCCGCATGCCTGATGGACCCTGCGTGAAACGGAGGGCTTCAAGGCGGCGCCGTGCCGCAAATTGACAAGACGCTTCCATTCGGCCCCAATCCAGGCCACATAACGGATGTCATGCAAATTCATGGAAGCTGCGCCGCCCGCGATGATTATGGCGTGCTGCTCTTAGGGCCGTCGGGCGTGGGGAAGTCTGATCTTTTGTTGCGTTTGTTTGAGCATGGCTTTGCACTTGTGGCCGACGACCAGGTCTGCATCGAGGAGGGTCTGGCATGGGCGCCGGACCGCCTGGCGGGCCTGATGGAGGTGCGCGGCCTTGGCATCATGCGGTGGCCCTTCGTGAAGCGGACCCGGCTGGCGCTCGCCGTCCAGTTGGCCAAGCCGCCGCGGATGCCGAGCCCCGCCCGGCATGCGGAAACGGCGCTGCCCCTGGTGTCGATTGATCCGGCCGAGTGCTCCGCGCCCATTCGGGTCGCCTTGGCGCTCGATTGCGCCCTGCTGCGGGTCAGCCAGGTCGCCGGGGCGTTTGCGTGACGACGCTGCGCGTCGTCTTGGTCAGCGGCTTGTCCGGCGCCGGCAAAGCCTCGATCCTTCGCACGCTGGAGGACCTGGGGTATGAGGCGGTCGATAACCCGCCTCTGACCATGGTGCCCGAGCTGGTGGTCCGCAGCGAACGTCCGCTGGCCATCGGGCTGGACGCGCGCAGCCGGGGGTTCGACCCCGCCTTGGTCCTGTCAACCATCGCGACGCTCTGCCAGAATCCGAGGTTACGGCCCGAGCTGGTCTATGCTTGGGCGGACGACACCGTGCTGCTCCGCCGCTTCACCGAGACCCGGCGCCGGCACCCGCTCTCGCCGCAGGGCCGCGTGCTCGACGGCATCGCCGAGGAGGCCGAACTGACCCGGTCCCTGCGGAAGCATGCCGACCTGATGATCGACACCTCCGACCTTCCGCTGGCCGAACTGCGCAAGGTGATCGAGGCGCGGTTCCGTCCCGACCTCCCAACCGGCGTGCCGCAACCGGGGATGGCCGTGTCGCTCGTCTCCTTCGCGTTCCCCGCGGGGCTGCCCCGCGAGGCCGACATGGTGTTCGACGCGCGCTTCCTGCGCAATCCGCACTATGACCGCGTGCTGCGGCCCCGGACGGGTTTGGATGCGGCGGTCGCGTCCTATATCGAGGCCGATCCGGACTTCGCTGGCTTCGTCGGCGGCATCAAGGCGATGCTCACCCTGGTCCTGCCTCGTTTCGTGCAAGAGGGCAAGAAGTATGCCACGATTGCGGTCGGATGCACCGGCGGGCGGCACCGCTCCGTGCATATCGTGGACCTCTTGGCCCGCAACTTGCCTGCGCCATCTGGCAACCAGGCCGAGCAAAGGGAGTGGCGCGTGACCGTGACGCATCGTGAACTGGAGCAAGAAGAATTGATGCCGGCCCCGCCTGCGGACCACGACAGCCTCGCGGGCGACCCCGCATGCCTCTCAGCGCCAGAGCCACGCCCGGTCAGGGAGGCGTAAGGCAACGCGATGATCGGCCTTGTGCTGGTAACCCATGGGCGCCTTGCCGATGAGCTTCGTCTGGCGATGGAGCATGTCGTGGGCACCCAACGAAACGTCGCCACGGTCTGCATCGGGCCCGACGACGACATGGAAGGCTGCCGCTCCAACATCCGCCAGAGCATCGCGCAGGTCGATACCGGGGACGGCGTGGTGCTGCTGACCGACATGTATGGCGGGACGCCGAGCAACCTCGCGATCTCCATGATGTGCCGCGACGGGGTGGAGGTGATCTCCGGCGTCAACCTTCCCATGCTGGTCAAGCTGGCAAAGGTGCGGTCGAGCCAGACGCTGGGCGAGTGCGTCGATTGCGCGCAGACGGCCGGGCGCAAGTACATCGCGGCCGCGTCGCACATCCTGCAATCGTGCAAGAAGCCGAACCCATGCGGATAGGCGGGTGAGCGGGCCGACGCCAGCGCCGCCGAGCAGCCCCACGCTGGTCACGCGAACCGTGACCATCCCAAACGCCCGCGGGCTGCACGCCCGGGCCGCCGCGAAGTTCGTGACGCTGGCCGAGCGGTACGGCGCGTCGGTCGATGTGGTGCGCGACGGGCAGACCGTCTCGGCGCGCTCGATCATGGGCCTCATGATGCTGGGCGCCGGGAAAGGCTCGCAGCTCCAGTTGCAGGCGGACGGCTGGGACGCCAAGGAGGCGGTGGACGCCTTGGCGTCCCTGGTGGAAGCCGGCTTCCATGAGCGGGACTGACGCCGGCGGCCGGCCGGAACGCCCCCGGCAGCCTCCGTGCGGCAACCCGCCGGCCGAACGGCGCCTGTTCGGCATCGCCGCCTGCGCCGGCGTCGCCATCGGCCCGGTGTTCCGCACGACGGAGGCGCCGGCCCAGGTGACCCGGCACAAGATCCACGCCTCCGACATCCAGGCCGAGGGCGCCCGGCTGGAGGCGGCGGTCCTGCAATCGCGCAAGCAGTTGATGAAGCTGCGAAGCCGCCTGGCCGTCCTGCCGGAGGAGAGCCAGGGCGAGATCGCGCCGCTGCTCGACGCCTACATCCAGATGCTCGGCCCGTCCCGGCTGCTGCGGGGCGCGCGGACGCGGATCGGGGACCGGCTCGTCTCGGCGGAGACCGCGGTCATGGAGGAGGCGAACGCCATCGCCGCCACGCTCGCCGCGGCGTCGGAGGAGGAGCACGCGGCGCGGCAGGCCGACGAGGTGCGGGAGATCGGGCGCCGCCTGGTCCGCAACCTGACCCGCGCGCCGTTCCGCAGCTTCGCCGGCGCGGTGCAGGGCGCCGTGCTGATCGCCGAGAGCCTCCGCCCCTCCGACGCCGCGCTGATCGACCCCGCACGCATCGCGGGCGTCGCGACGGAGGAGGGCGGGACCGACGGGCACACCGCGATCCTGCTGCGCGCGCTGGGCATCCCCTCGGTGCTCGGGGTGCCGGGGCTGCTCGCGGGCCTGCACGCCGGCGCGACGGCGGTGGTGGACGGGGTGGTGGGCACCGTGATCCTGAACCCGGAGGGCACGAGCCTGTCCGGCGCGCGCCGGGCGGTGGCGAGCTTCGCGCGGGACCGGCAGCGGCTGAGCCGCCTGCGCCGGCTGGCCTGCATCACCCTCGACGGCGAGGCCGTGAGCCTTCAGGCGAACCTGGAGCTGCCGGTCGAGCTTCCGATGATCGCACAATCCGGTGCCAACGGCATCGGCCTGCTGCGCAGCGAGTTCCTGTTCATGAACCGCGACACGGTGCCGACGGAGGACGAGCAGGCCAAGACGTATCGCAACGTCGTCGAGACGATGGCGGGCGACACCGTCACCATCCGCGTCCTCGACTGGGGCGGCGAGAAGGAGATTGAGGCGCTCGTCACCGCGGGTGTGGTGCCGGAGCTGATCGACAGCAACCCGGCGCTCGGCCTGCGGGGCATACGGCTCCTGCTCCGGCAGCCGGACCTGTTCGAGACGCAACTGGCCGCCATCCTGCGCGCCGCCCAGGCAGGCCCGGTCCGCGTCCTGCTGCCCATGGTGACGAACATCGCCGAGGTCCGGACGGCAAAGGCGATCTACCGTCGCGTGGCGGCCCGCCTCCGGGAGCGCGGGGTCACGCTGCCCGCCGCCTTGCCGCCGCTCGGGATCATGGTCGAGACGCCCGGCGCGGCCCTCTGCGCCGACATGCTCGCCGCCGAGGCCGAGTTCTTCGCCATCGGCACCAACGACCTCTGCATGTACGCCCTCGCCGTGGATCGCGGGGAGATGGAGGTGGCGGAACTCTATGATCCGCTGCATCCCGGCGTGCTGCGGCTGATCCAGATGACGATCTCGGGCGCTGCGCTGCACCGCATCCCGGTGTCGGTCTGCGGGGAGATGGCCGCCAACCCCGACATGACGCCGCTGCTGCTCGGCCTGGGGTTGCGGAGCTTCAGCACCAACGCCTCCGCGGTGCCGCGGGTGAAGCAGGCGGTCCGGGGCACGACGATCGGCGACTGCCAGCGGCTCACGTCGCACATCCTGAAACAGTCCGACGCCGAGCGCATCCGGGAGTCGCTCGCGATGTTCGGCCATTCGTCGGCGTATTGAGGCCGACGGCCCGCACGCAAACCCGTTCCGGAACTGGCTGATCATGGCCAACGCCTTCATCGACAAGCTCTGCGGGCATGCGGCCCTCTCGCCGGAGGACGTGGCGCTGCTCGAAGCGGCCTGCGCCGTCCAGCACAGCGTTCCGGCCCGCCACGACCTCATCCGGGAAGGGGACAAGCCCGGCCCGGTGTTCGTCATCCTCGAGGGCTGGGCTTGCCGCTACAAGCTGCTGCCCGAGGGCACGCGCCAGATCACCGCCTTCCTGATGCCCGGCGACTGCTGCGACCTCCATGCCTCGGTGCTGGAGCAGATGGAGCACTCGATCGCCACGCTGACGGCGGCGCGGGTTGCCATGGTGCCCCGGACCCGCATGGAGGAGCTGATCGAGACCCGCCCGGCGATCACGCGCGCGTTCTGGTGGACGCAGCTGGTGGACGAGGACACCCTTCGCGCCTGGATCGTCAGCATGGGACGGCGCGACAGCCTCCAGCGCGTCGCGCATCTGATGTGCGAGCTCTATGTCCGCGCCCGCAACATCGGCCTGACGGATGGCGGCCGGTTCGAGCTGCCCTTGACTCAGACCGTGCTGGGCGACGCCCTCGGCCTCACGCCGGTGCATGTGAACCGGGTGCTGCGGAGGCTCCGGATCAGCGGCGTCATGGGCCTGAGCGCGGGAAGCCTGGTCATCGCCGACATCGGCAAGCTGGCACTCGTTGCCGGGTTCGACGACAACTACCTGCACCGCCGGCTGGCGCGGCAGGCATGAGGCAAACCGGCGCACGGCTTGGCCCGCGCCCGACGCAAGGCTGATGCAGGTTGTGGATAAACCTGCGGAGAGGCGTAATGTCGATGGACCGTCGGCACGTGGGCCCAGGCGCCGACGGCAGAGAGACGCATCGCACTCCCGCCTGAAAACCTGCAGGCACCTTCATGTCCTCCGCCAATCCCACCGCTCACAGGCCGGCGGCCGTCGAGCCTGACGCCCACGGCCAAGCGGCGCTTCTGCTGACCGAGAGCCTGATCCACATGCTCGTCGAGACCCGGGTGCTGACCAACAGCCAGGCCATCGAGGTGGTGCGCGTCGCGGCCGAGGTGAAATTGGAGGTCGCCGTCGCCGCGGGCGAATCGAACGGCAGGATGCGGGAGTCGCTGACGTTGCTCTCCAAGATGGAAGACAGCTTCAGGGCCGACCGGCACTAAAACCCGCCGGTTGGATCACTAAAGCGAGACGCCGGCGTTCCGGGTGACCCATCTTAATCGAGATCAGTCTCGCAGCGCGCGCACCATGCTTTCTGGGTGACGGGCCTTCGATCTGGAACGGGGTCACCTTGTGCCAGGCGCACCGGCCAGTCTGGAGCCCCCGCCTCATGGCCCTCGAACCAACAAAGCCATCCGACCTGCTTTCGATAGCAAGCGGTTCAACTATGGAGCACCGGATCATGTCGAATGAACATGAAAACTACGAGCATCGCGTCCGCGTTTCCGCTTACCATCTCTGGGAAAACGACGGTCGTCCCGAAGGGCGGGACGGTGCGTACTGGGACGATGCAGAAAAGCTCTATGGGAGCGACACCACTGGTCTCATTCAGGACACCAAGTTGGTATCGATCAGTTCAAGCCCGTTGAAGATATTCAAGAACACGACCGGCGAGCCTCATACCCCGCTCTACCTGAACTACAAGATCTAGCGCGACTTCGGCGTTTCAGGGTGAGGCATGGCTCGCCCTGAGCGGCATCATCGCGGTGGCGCCGGGCATCAGCGGCCGACGACGCACTCGATCTGGCCGTGCGGCTCGTCGGTCGGGATGAACACCATGTTGTCCGACGACAGCCCAAAGGGCTCCAGCCGCACCGGCAAGTAGTGCTTGTTCGGGCAGGCCATGCGGACCGTTTCCAGTTCGGGCACCGCGGCGAGCGCCGCCTCGCCCATCCGGTAGAGGCTGTCCTGGATGCTGTGGCTGTAGGTGGTGGCGAACACCTCCAGCATGGTCGCGAGGACGCGCGCGTTCGCGGCGCCGTAATCCGCCGGCGGGCGCGTCCACGTCCAGTTCGCATCCATCGCCGTCGCGGCGATGCGGTCCCGTGTCGGGGGCAAGGTGGTGTATTCGTCCGCCACGTAATCGGCCCAGCCGGATTCGGTCGTCTTCATGAAGGTATAGCCCGCGATGCCCGACGCGACCGTCGCCCCCTCTCGCGTGGCGACGACCTCCGCCGTCGGCTCCCCGTTGCTGTCCAGCACGAAGCTATGCGGGTGCGCCGCGGCCCCGAAGCTCGCCCGCGTCCACCGGGTTTCGCGCATCGAGACGCGCACCCGCTCGACCTGGGGATAGCGGTCCAGGAACCGCGCGGCCAGCGCCTCGCCGTATTGCTCCGTGCCGGCGGCCAGGTTCTCCCGCGCGACGACGTAGGCGATGTTCTTGATCGTGTCGGTCGCGACCACGGCGCGGTTGTCGCCCTCGGTGTAGGCGGCGGCGAACGCGCCCTCCAGCATGGCCTGCACGCTGAGTTCGCGCACCTCGTGGCGGTCGCCGCCGCGGTGCACGCGCATCACCCGGACCCGGCCCTTGCCATAGGTGTTGCGGATCAACGGCATGGGCGCCTCCTCTCGGGTAGGGCCGGGCGCAGCACTACTCCGCCGCGGTTTGGTGCTGGGTGCGTTCGGCGAGCATCTGCCGGGTGAGCGGCAGCAGGGTGCGGCCGTATTCCAGCGCGTCCTCCAGCGGGTCGAAGCCGCGGATCAGGAAGGTGGTGACGCCCAGCGCGTGGTAGTCGAGCAGCGCCTCGGCCACCTGCCGCGGCGTGCCGACCAGCGCCGTGGTGTTGCCGCGCGCGCCGGTCACGCGGGCGATGGCGGTATAGAGCCGCCCCTCCGGCCGGTCGCCCAGCGCCGCCGCCGCCAGCAGGCGCTGCGACCCGGCGTTGGCCGGCGCGCCCTGCCCCGGCCCCAGCGCCGCCTCGCCCCGCAGCGCCAGGGTGCGGGCCAAGATGTCCTCGGCCCGCGCCCAGGCCGCATCCTCCGTGGCGCCCAGGATCGGGCGGAACGACAGGCTGAACCGCACCCGCCGCCCATGCCGCGCGGCCTCGGCCCGCACCCGGCCGATGATCTCGGCCACCTGCGCCCGCGTCTCGCCCCACAGCGCATAGACGTCGGCATGCCGGCCCGCCACGCGGAGCGCCGCGTCCGACGCGCCGCCGAAGTAGATCGGGATGCGCGGGCGCTGCACCGTCCGCACGGCCGGCGACGCGCCCTGGATGCGGTAGTGGGCGCCCTCGTGGTCCACCGGCGCGTCTGCGGTCCAGACCCGCTTCAGCACCTCCACGTACTCGTCTGTCCGGGCGTAGCGCCCGTCCTTGTCCAGCCAGTCGCCGTCGCGTGCCTGGTCCTGGTCGTCGCCGCCCGAGATCACGTGGATCGCCGCCCGCCCGCCGCTCAGTTGGTCCAGCGTCGCGAACGCCCGCGCCGCCACCGTCGGCGCCTGGAACCCCGGGCGGTGCGCCACCAGGAAGCCGACCCGCTTCGTGTGCGCCGCCGCATGGGCCGCGATCTGCAGGCCGTCGGGGCCGTTGCTGAACCAGCCGATCAGCACCCGGTCGAACCCGCCGCCCTCGTCCGCATGGGCCTCATGCGCCTGCGCCGAGGCCACGAGGTAGGCCGGGTCGATGGCCGCGCCGTGCGCCGGGTGCACCTCCGACTGCTCGCGCGGCTGGATCATACCGATGAACTCAAGGCTCATGCTGGGTCTCCTACTGGCCAAGCGCCGCGCGCCCGGCGGCGGCAAAGGCGGCGTCGGGCTGGGGCGTGTGGACGCGGGCGCACAGCACGTCGCGCAGATGCCGCTCCAGCGGGTTGGCGCGGGACAGGCCGTGGTTGCCGGCCAGCTGCATCGCCGCCTGCACCACCGCGATGGCGTTCTCGGCCGCGACCGTCTTGAGGAGGCCGCTCTCGGCGGGCGCAGCCGGGCGGCCCGCATCGGCGTCGGCGGCGGCGCCCGCGATGAGCCGGCGGTTGGTCAGCAGCAGCGCCTCGATGCGCCCCACCGCCTCCTGCATGCGCGGCAGGGTGGCGAGCGGCGCGCCGAGGTTCGCGGGCGTGCGGTCTTGCAGGAACGAGACGATCCAATCCCGCGCCGCCTCTGCGACCCCGGTATAGAGGGCAGCGACCAGCAGCGTGTTCCAGGCCGCGGCCTCCGGATCGGGCCGCATCCAGTCCGCGGGCGGGCGCAGGTCCACCGCGTGGTCGTGCGGGATCAGCACGTCGTCGAACACCACGTCGTGGCTGCCGGAGCCGCGCAGACCGAGCTGGTCCCAGCTGTCCTCGATGGCGATGCCTGGGCTGCGCGCGGGCACGAGGAACAGGCCGGTGCGCGGCACCGGCTCCTCCGTGCGGGCGAACACCATCATGGAGGTCAGGCCCGGCGCGCCGGTGCTGTAGATCTTGCGGCCCGACAGCCGCCAGCCCGCCTCCGTGCGCCGTGCCACGGTCGCCGGCAGGCCGCCGCGGGCCGGGCTGCCCAGCGCGGGCTCCACCCGCAGCGCGTTGATCAGCGCGCCGGAGCGCACGGCGCCGCGCCCGACCGCCGCCCGCAACGGCTCCGGCCAGTCAGAGCGCGCGGCGGCGCGCAGGTGCGTCAACTGCATCGCCAGGATCAGCGCCGTGGACGCGCAGCCGCGGCCGGCGCGGCGCACCGCCTCGGTGGCCCGCACCAGGCCGGCGCCCTGGCCGCCATCCTCCGGCCGCGCCGTCAATGCCAGCAGCCCCGCGGCGCGCAGCGCGTCCAGGCTCTCCCACGGAAAGGCGCCGTCGCGGTCAACCCGCGCCGCATGCAACGCAAGCTCGGGCACGACGTCCGCATCGTCGGGGTGAAGCGTTGGAAACACCGAGCCGTCCATCAAACCTCCTGCATCGCCGGGGCGTCCTTGCTGCGTCTCGTCAAAGACAATGGCCCCGCGCCGCCCCTGCTCTCAAGAGCAGCGTTCGGCAAAAATTGGCACAACTGAAGCATCCCTGTCCAACCAGCGCGGCGGCGGCAGAACATCCTCCTTCGCCGGCTTCACGCCGCCGCGCCGGGCTGCGAGGCTCAGGGCGCCGGGAGCGCCGCGAACCAGGCGGCGTAGGGCGTGTTGCGCGCCATGCGCCGGTTGTAGTCCGGTGCGCCGTCCGTCCACCAGGCCGGCCCGCGCTCGCCCAATGCCCGCTTCGCCGCGTCGATGCGCTGGCGGGCCGCCTCGCGCGCGGCGGCGTCCCCGCCGCGCAGCGCCGCCTGCTTCGCCCGCCGGGCGGACATCAGCTCCCGCGTCTGCGCCGCCCGCGCCGCGGCGTCGAGCGCCGGGTCCGTGCAGCGCCACAGCCGGCCGCGCACGACGAAGTAGCGGCCGTCCGGCGTCACGGGATGGCGCATCGGTCCGGGCATCGGGAGGGAGGATGACAAGGCTGGCACAGCGGAGGCAAGGTCTCCAGGCGGCCAGCCGGGCTGCAAACCGCAACGGCAGCGGGTAAGGTGCCGCGAGCGGCTGGATGGGGGATGGATGGAATCGATCTACTGGGTGATGTGCTGGGCCTGCCATCGCAAGTGCAAGCACTGCTACGAGGGCCGTTTCCGCCCCTATGTCCGCGATGCGCTGGAAACCGTCCTGGCCGAGGCCGAGCGCAACGCGCCCCGGGTGCTCGCCAACCTGCCCGACCGCATGACCTACCTCGACCGCAATGACCCGGCGCCGGACGGAACCTTGCCGGAGAAAACCGGCCGCATCATCCTCTCCGGCGGCGAAAGCCTGCTGGAGGGCGTGCGCACCCGCGTCACCTACCCGGTCATCGAGGGCCTGGTGGCGCGCTACGCCGGCCAGGGCGGGGTGAAGGTCGTCGTGCAGACCACCGGCGACCTGCTCACCCCGGAGATCGTGGGCGACCTGCTGGCCCGCGGCGTGTGGATGATCTCGGTGGCCGGCATGGACGATTTCCACGTCGGCATGGAGGGCGCGGCCAAGCAGGACGCCTACCGCGCCAAGCTCTCGGCCATGATGGAGGCGCAAGGTGCGCGCGCCTCCAGCCTTGCCGCCGTCAATCGCAACTGGCTGGAGGAGCCGGGGCCGCTTTACAGCTTCTTCGGCGCCACGCCCGACAGCTGGATCGGCAAGCTCTGGCCGCGCGGGCGGTCCTGGGAGAACGGGCTGTCCACCGCGACGATGGCGGACAACTTCTGCAACCGCTGGTCCGGCGGGCTGAACTTCCTGCGCCACCGCCACTCCGGGTCGGAGGTGTCGATCGAGCCGGACGGCGCCGTCTATCCCTGCTGCCTGAAGACCAAGCTCCCCATCGGCAACCTGACGGAGGAGAAGCTCATCGACATCCTCGACAGCCTGCAAGGCGACCCGGCCTACGAGGCGATCAACGCCGGCCAGCCCGAGCGCATGGGGCTGGAAGCCGGCTGGAGCGTGGAGGACTTCCTGGCGAAATCCCATACCACCACGCCGCAGGGCCTGCCCTACGCCAACCTCTGCATCGGCTGCGACCGCTACCATGCGGAGGTGCTGGCGCCGCGCGCCGACGCCGCCCGGGCACGCCGCGCGGCGCGGCGCCTCGTGGAGGCCGCCCCATGCTGACCCGGCGCGGCCTGGCCGGACTCGCCGTCGTAGCAGCCCTGCCCGCCCGGGCGCAGGGCGCGGCGTGGGACGCCATCGCCGCCCGCGCCCGCGGCCAGACGGTCGCCTTCAACGCCTGGGCCGGGGACGAGCAGACCAACGCCTTCATCGCCTGGGCCGGCGAGCGGGTGCAGGCGCTGCACGGCGTCACCCTGCGCCACGTCCGCCTGCGCGACACCAGCGAGGCCGTGGCCCGCGTCGTCGCCGAGCGCGCCGCCGGGCGCGAACGCGGCGGCGCCGTGGACCTGATCTGGATGAACGGGCCGAACTTCCTGGCGCTGCGGGAGCAGGGCTTCCTGCTCCGCTTCGCCGAGGCGCTGCCGAACTTCGCCCTGGTGGACACCGTGGGCAAGCCCGCGACGGTCACGGACTTCACCGTGCCGGTCGAGGGGCTGGAGGCGCCGTGGCGTATGGCGCAGATCGTCTTCGTCCACGACACCGCCAGCCTGCCGCAGCCGCCGCGCACCATGCGCGCCATGGCGGGCTGGGCGGCCGAACATCGCGGGCGGCTCGCGCACCCCACCGTGCGCAACTTCCTCGGCGCGACCTTCCTCAAGCAGGCGCTGTATGAGCTGGCGCCCGACGCGGCACGGCTGCAAGCGCCGGCGACCGACGCGGAGTTCGCGCCCGCCACCGCCGCGATGTGGGCCTGGTACGACACGCTGCGCCCCAACCTGTGGCGGCAGGGCCGGCAGTTCCCGGAGAACGGGCCGGCCATGCGCAACCTGCTGAACGACGGGGAGATCGACCTCATGCTGTCGTTCAACCCGTCGGAGGCCGCGCTGTCCATCGCCGCCGGGCTGCTGCCGGACACGGTGCGCGGCTACGTGCTGGACGGCGGCACCATCGGCAATGCGAGCTTCGTCGCCATCCCCGCCAACGCCGGCTCGCCCGAGGCGGCGCAGGTGGTGGCGAACTTCCTGCTCTCCCCCGAGGCGCAGGCGCACGCGCAGGACCCGGCGGCGCTCGGCAACTTCACCGTGCTCGACCTCGCGCGCCTCTCGCCCACGGACCGCAAGCGGTTCGACGACCTGCCGCGCGTGCCGGGCATGATGACCAACGCCGAGCTGGGCCATCCGCTCAATGAGCCGCACCCGTCCTGGATGACCCGCATCACGGCCGAATGGGAACGGCGGACGAGCGCCACCTGAGGGCGGTCCCCACGGTCCTCGCGGTCGGCGTTGTCGCGGTCCCGGTGGGGGCGGGCCTGCTCGGCACGCTGCTGCCGGCCTTCGGGCTGCTGCCGGCGCTCGGCGGGCGGGCCCCGAGCCTGGAGCCGTGGCGCGTCCTGCTGGCGCAGCCGGGCTTCCTGGCCTCGGTGCGCCTCACGCTGACGGCCGGGCTGGGTGCGACCGTGCTGTCGCTCCTGGCGGTCGCGCTGTTCTGCGCGGCGTTCCACGGCACGCGCTGGTTCCGCTGGACGCAGGCCGCGACGGCGCCGGCGCTCGCGACCCCGCATGTCGCCGTCGCCATCGGCCTCCTCGCCTTGGCGGCGCCCAGCGGCGTGCTGGCGCGGCTGCTCTCGCCCTGGGCCACCGGCTGGCGGCAGCCGCCGGACATCGCCACGGTCAACGACGCCTGGGGCCTGTCGCTGACCCTCGGCCTCGCGCTGAAGGAGGCGCCGTACCTGCTGCTGATGGCCGGCGCCGCGCTGAACCACATCCCGGCGGCGCGGCTGCTGGCGGCGGCGCGCAGCCTGGGCCAGCCCGCGCCGGTGGCCTGGCTCAAGGTCGTCTTCCCGCTGGTCTACCGCCAGATCCGCCTGCCGGTGCTGGCGGTGCTGGCCTATGCGCTGTCTGCGGTCGATGTGGCGCTGCTGCTCGGGCCTGACAGCCCCGCGCCCTTGGCGGTGCTCGTGGTGCGCTGGTTCTTCGATCCCGACCTGTCCCGCGTGTTCCCCGCCGCCGCCACGTCCTGCCTGCTGCTGGGGCTGACCCTCGGCGCCGTGCTGCTGTGGATGGCGGCAGAGCGCGCCGCGGCCCGGCTCGGCGCGCGCTGGGCCGCATCGGGCCGGACGGGCGGCGCCGGCGTCGTGCGATTGGCCGGGCTGGCGCTGCCGGTCCTGCTGGCGCTGGCGCTGCTGAGCCTCGCCGCGGCGGCGCTGTGGTCGGTGGCGGGTCCGTGGCGGTTCCCCGACGCCTGGCCCGCACGGCTCAGCCCGGCCGCCTGGACCGCCCAGGCCGCGGGCCTCGCCGGGCCGTTCCGCACCACGCTGCTGGCGGCACTGGCCGCCACCGCCCTGGCCCTGCCGCTCGCCGTCTCCGCCCTTGAGGCCGTGGCCCGGCATGGCGACGCCGCGCGTCCCCGCTGGCTCGCGCTGATCTCCCTGCCGCTGCTGGTGCCGCAGACCGCGTTCCTGTTCGGCATGCAGGTGGCGCTGCTCGGCCTGGGGCTCGACGGCGGCTGGGGCGCGCTGGTCTGGGCGCATCTGGTGTTCGTGCTGCCCTACGTGCTGCTGTCGCTGGCCGACCCTTGGGCGGCGCTGGACCCGCGGCTCGCCAAGGTGGCCGCCTGCCTCGGCGCCTCGCCGCTGCGCACGCTGCTGTCGGTCAAGCTGCCGATCCTGCTGCGGCCCCTGCTCGCCGCCGCCGCGGTGGGGGTCGCCGTCAGCGCCGGGCAGTACCTGGCGACGCTGTTCGCCGGCGGCGGGCGGCTCGCGACGCTTGCGACGGAGGCCGTCACCTTGGCCTCCGGCGGCGACCGCCGGGTGCTCGGGGTGTATGCCGTGGTCCAAGCGGCCCTGCCCTTGCTGTTCTACGCCCTGGCGCTGCTGCTGCCGCGGCTGGTCTGGCGGCGCCGCGCGGCGCTTTCGGCGTGAGCCTCGACCTCGACGGCGTCGCGGTGTCGGCCGGCGGCCGGGCGCTGTTCGCGCCGCTCACGCTGTCCATCGCGCCCGGCCGCATCGCCACGCTGATGGGTCCGAGCGGCAGCGGCAAGTCGAGCCTGCTCGCCCATCTCTGCGGCACGCTCGACCCGGCGCTGCGCGGCCACGGGACGGTGCGCCTGGACGGCACCGACGTCACGCGCCTCCCGACGGAGCGCCGGCGCATCGGCATCCTGTTCCAGGACGACCTGCTGTTCCCGCACCTCTCGGTCGGCGCCAACCTCGCCTTCGGCCTGGCAGCGGGGCCGGGGCGGCGCGCGAGGATCGACGCCGCGCTGGCGGAGGCCGAGTTGCCCGGCCTGGCCCGCCGCGACCCCGCCACCCTGTCCGGCGGGCAGCGGGCGCGCGTCGCCCTGCTGCGCGCCCTGCTGTCGGAGCCGCGCGCCCTGCTGCTGGACGAGCCGTTCGGCCGGCTCGACGCGGCGCTACGTGGCCGGTTCCGCCGCTTCGTCTTCGGCCACGCGGCGGCCCGGGGCCTGCCGGTGCTGCTGGTGACGCACGACCCCGAGGACGCCGCCGCGGCGGCCGGGCCGGTCGTCCAGTTGCAGGCGCCGTGCTGCGGCGGCGACGGGGCCGCGGGCTTCCAGCCGTGGTGAAAGCTTTGTATGACGATGGCCGCCACACCGGGAAACAGGGTCACCATCCATGTCCGACATCACGCTTTGGGGTTTCGACGGTTCGACCTACGTGCGGACGGTAAAGATGCTGCTGGCCGAGAAGGGCGTCACGCAATTCAAGCAGGTTCCGCTCAACGTGCTGGAGGGCGAGCCGAAGCAGCCCGAGCACCTGGAGCGCCACCCGTTCGGCAAGGTCCCGGTGCTCGACCATGACGGGATGCGCATCCTCGAAACCTCGGCCATCGCCCGCTACCTGAACGATGTGCTGCCGGGCCGGTCGCTGATCCCGGCGACCCCCAAAGACCGTGCCCGGATGGACATGGTCGTCGGCATCATCGACTCCTACGGCTACGGCGCGTTGGTCGGCGGCGTCGCGGCCTACCATCTCTTTCCCGATTTCGTCGGCGGCAAAAGCGACGCGATGCGGGACAGCGGCATCGAGAGCGGGCGCAAGGTGATCGAGTTCGCCATGAAGACCCGGGGCGCCTCGCCCTTCATCGCGGGCGAGCTGAGCCTTGCCGACCTGTACCTCGCGCCCGTCGCCTTCTACGTCTCGCTGACGCCCGACAAGGACGCGCTGTTCGGCGTCGAGGGGTTTGGGGACTGGTGGAGCAAGATCCAGGCCCTGCAGAGCTTCAAGGACACCCAGCCGGACCTCGGCTGAGGACAGGCGCCGCGGGCAATCGGCGTTGAACCCGGACTGGACGGTCGCCCTCGAAGCCGACCCCGACCCGTCGCTTCGGGCAAAGATCCTGGAGCCGCTCGCCGCGCACAACGAGGGCGCGGCGGGGCCGGGCGGCTGGGGCTTGCTGGCCGTCACCGTCCGGGACGCTGCCGGCGAGGTCGTGGGCGGGCTGTGGGGACGGGCCGGCTACGGGTTCCTGTTCGTCGAGCTTCTCGCCCTCGGCCCGGCCCGGGGTCAGGGCCTGGGGCGGACGGTCATGGCGGAAGCCGAAGCGGAGGCGAGGCGCCGGGGCCTGCTGGGGATCTGGCTGGACACCTGGACCTTCCAGGCGCCGGGCTTCTACCAGAAGCTGGGCTTCACGGAATGCGGGCGGATCACGGAGTATCCGCCGGGCCATGACCGCATCTTCTACGTGAAACGGTTCGCCTGAGCCTGTTGCCCCGCCTCACCCCCGAAGCGGCCCGGACAGGCGCCGGGCCGATTATTGCAGGAGCCGACGCCATGACCCCCATCGACCACATCCGCCGCGGCCACGACGCGCTCACGGCCATCCGCCGCGACCTCCACGCGCATCCCGAGCTGGGCATGGAGGAGCACCGCACCGCCGACCTGGTGGCGCGCAAGCTGGAGGAATGGGGGATCGAGGTGCATCGCGGCGTCGGCGGCACCGGCGTCGTGGGGGTGCTGCGCGCGGGATCGGGCAACCGCGCCATCGGCCTGCGCGCCGACATGGACGCGCTGCCGATCGAGGAGGCGACGGACCTGCCGTTCCGCTCCACGGTGCCGGGCCGGATGCACGCCTGCGGGCATGACGGGCACACCGCCATGCTGCTGGGCGCCGCCCAGTACCTGGCGGAGACGCGCAACTTCAGCGGCACCGTGAATCTTATCTTCCAGCCCGGCGAGGAGGGCTGCGGCGGCGCGCTCGCCATGCTGGCGGACCGGCTGTTCGAGCGGTTCCCGTGCGACGCGATCTACGGGATGCACAACCGCACCGGCATGGACGTGGGCAGCTATGCCGTGCGGGAGGGCGCCGTGATGGCGGGCGGCGCGTTCTTCGACATCGTGGTCCGCGGCAAGGGGTCGCACGGCGCCCGGCCGGAGGAGAGCATCGACCCCGTGCTGACCGCCTGCCACATCGCCACCGCGCTGCAATCCATCGTCTCACGCAATCTCTCGCCGCGCGACCCAGCCGTGGTGAGCGTGACCAAGGTGGTGGGCGGCGACGCCTACAACGTGATCCCGCAGACCGCCACGATCTCCGGCACGGCCCGGTTCTTCGCGCGCGAGGTCGGCCAGACCATCGAGGACGCGATGCGGCGGCTGGCGGAGGGCGTGGCCACGGGCTTCGGCGCCACCGCCAGCCTGGACTGGCGGCTGATCTTCGCGCCCACGGTCAACAGCGCGGAGCCGACCGCGGCCGTCATGGACGCCGTGCGGGACCTGGTGGGCGATGCGAAGCTCGTGACCGGCAAGCCGCCGGTGATGGGGTCGGAGGACTTCGCCTTCATGCTGGAGCAGGTGCCCGGCGCCTACCTGAACGTCGGCAACGGCCCCGGCTTCTCTCCGCATCACCCGGAGTACATGTTCAACGACGAGGCGATCCCCTTCGGCGCCGGGCTGTATGCGCGGCTGGTAGAGAGGGGTCTGCCGAAGGCCGAGGCGGGGTAGCGCGGCAGGGCTGGCCTTATACGGACGGCTTGGTTGAATGACCGTCATCCGCCGACGGTACGGATCGCGTAGGATGGGTGAAACCCATCAACAGCCGCACACGGGTCGATCAATGATGCCGCCCGTATTAGGCGACCCGCAGGCCGAGGTAGCGCCCCATCGGGTCGAAGTCGCGGTCATCGTGCAGCAGGCGATGACCGCCCTCGATGCAAAACGTCCCGATGATCATGCCGATGGTCTTGCGCACGGTGATCCCGCGCCCGCGCAGGGTTCGATAATTGTTTGCTGCGCGGACGGCCAAGTGGTCGTCGAGCATGGCCGCAACTGGATAGCGCCTGAGGCTCCGTTCGATGCGGACAGCATGCGCCGTATCACGAGCGCCCTGTAGGACCTCAAGCAGGATCAGATCGCCGATGAGGATTTGGTCGTCATCCATTTCGACAATTGCACGCAGCCTGCGTACGGGTTCGCTGTCAGTGCCCCGCAGGGTCGCGATCCAGACCGAGCTGTCCACCACGATCACGGCTGACGATCAGGCACCCGTCCCTCACGCATCGTGGCGAGGTCGCCATCCCATCCCAGCCCGGCCATGTCTGCCAGCGCGTCCAGACGCTGGCGACGCAATACAAGGCGCCGAAGCGCCTCTTCAACGGTCGCTTTCTTCGTCGCAAGCCCCGTCGCGGCCATTGCCTCCGCGAGAAGAGCGTCGTCAATGTCAATGTTTGTGCGCATGACGTCCATGTGTGTATGATGCGTAGCTGTTTACACACATGCGGGCCGGGGCGGTCCAGCAGGGGTCTCCCGCCTCACGCGCCGCCCGGCCTGGACGCCCGGAACCAGACGCCCGACGCCACCGCGGTCGCCAGCGTGACGCCGTACACCACGAGCGCCAGGCTCAGGGCCGCGAAGGTCCAGCCCAGCGAACCCGTCAGGCGCAGCACCGCCCAGCCGCCGCCCACCGCGATCACCATCCGGAGCAGCCCGGCCAGCAGCGGCCACCCCAGCCGCCCCGCGCCCTGGGACGCGAAGTACAGCGACAGGCCCAGGCCGAAGAACCCATAGGCCGGTCCCACAGTCTGCAGGTAGGCCACGCCCGTCGCGAGCATACGCGGGTTGGCGCCGAACAGGGTCAGCCAAGCCTCCGGCCAGATCGCCGCGGCGATCCCGACGGCCTCGGTCGCCATGAAGGCCAGCCCGCCGCCGGTCAGCGCGATCCGCAGGGCCCGCCGCCCCTGCCCGGCGCCGATGTTGGTGCCGACGAGCGCCACCATCGGCGCGCCCAGCCCGAACACCAGCGGGATGAGCAGGTACTCCAGCCGCGCGCCCGTGCCATACCCGGCCACCGCGTCCGGCCCGCCCGACGCGCCGACCAGCGCCGTGGTCAGCGCCACCGTGAGCGTCGTCTGCAGCGTGCTGACCGCGCCCACCGCGCCGACGCGCAGGATGTCGGCGAACAGCGGCCAGCGCAGGCGCCCCCCGCGCAGCCGCACGACGCAGCGCCCGGACAGGATGTACCAGGCCAGCACCGCGATCATCAGCGCCGTCGTCAGCAGGATGGCCGCGCCGCCGCCCGCGATCCCAAGCCCCGGCACCGGGCCGAACCCGAAGATGAGCAGCGGCGACAGCGGCACCAGCAGGACCACCCCGGCGCAGATCGCCAGCGACGGGACCAGCATGTTGCCGGTGCCGCGGATCACGCTGGCCAGCGCGTTCATCAGCCACACCAGCACGTTGCCGGCGAACACCACGTTGGAATAGGCCAAGGCCGCCTCCAGCGAGGCGCCCTCCCCTCCCATGGCGCCGTAGATGCGCCGGCCGAACGCCAGGAACAGCGCCGACGCCGCGAGGCCAAGCGCAAGGTTGATCAGGATGGCGTGCAGCACCAGCGCATCCGCGTCCCCGCGCCGCCCGGCGCCGAGCGCCCGGGCCACGGCCGAGGAGATGCCGCCGCCGATGGCGCCCGCCGACAGCATCGTCATCATCATGAAGCCCGGGAACACCAGCGCCATGCCGGCCAGCGCATCGGTGCCGAGGCGCGACACCCACCAGGTCTCGATCAGCCCGGTCGAAGCCTGCGCCATCATCACCAGCACGTTCGGCCAGGCAAGCAGCAGCAGCGTCGGGATGATCGGGCCATGCAGCAACCGCCAGGTGCGCGGGCTTAGCGTGGCCGGCAAGGGAACCGCCGGATCGGCGATGACGGCGCTCATGGGCTTGGCTCCCAACGTCCAGCAGCCGAGGCCGCGGATGGCAGGCCGGCGCCGGACCGGGCGAGGCGCGCGTGCAGCGCAGGGGTCGCGGCCGGGCCGGGCGCAAACTTGAAATCGGGTCCGGCCAGGGGGCGGCCGGACCGGCGGTCAACCAGGACCGGGTCCGCGGGCACGCCGGTCGCGGCATCGACGATCCGGACGCTCTCGCCCTCCGGCGCGTAATGCCGGTTGCCGAAGGCCAGCAGCGCCACCAGCACGCCGTGGAAATCCCGGCCGCTTGCGCTCAGCACGTACTCGTCGCGCGGCGGGCGGGCGCTGTAGCGGCGGCGCTCCAGCAGGCCGGCCTCGACCAGCGCGGCCAGGCGGCGGCTCAGCATGTTCGGCGCGATGCCCAGGCTGCGCTGGAACTCGTCGAACCGCGACAGCCCAGCGAATGCGTCGCGGAGGATCAGCATGCTCCACCACTCGCCCACCCTCTCCAGGCTGCGGGCGATGGGACAGGACGTCGTGCCGAGGCTCTTGCGTTGCATGAGGCAAGCAGTAACCAAGTGACTTGCATGATGCAAGCCACTTCTTCGCCAGGGCGGCCGGACACGCCGAACGGAGCCCGGCAACGACCGGAGGCGCGTGGATCACTCCATGATGGCGGAGTGGTCCACGGCCGCCGGGGCGGCGGACCGGCGCAGCAGGAAGACGAGCGGCATCACCACCAGGCAGGTCAGCATCAGCAGCTTGAAGTCGTCGATGTAGCCGATCATGGTCGCCTGGGACGTGATCATCGCATCGAGCGCGCCGCGGCCCGCCGCCGTGTACGGGCTCATCGCCTGCTCGGCGGCCGGCATGCGCAGCGCTGTGTTGAACGGGGTGACGTAGGCGGCGATGCCGGCGTGGTTGACCTGCACGTTCTCGGCCAGCAGCGCGGTCACGACGGAGATGCCGACGCTCGACCCGATGTTGCGCGACAGGTTGTACAGCCCCGTCCCGTCGCCGCGGCTGGCCGACGGCAGGGTCGCGAAGGTCACGACGGACAGCGGCACGAACAGGAAGCCCAGCCCGGCCCCCTGGACGAAGCCCGTGACCACGATCGTCGTCTGCGACACGTCGCGCGTCCATCCCGTCATGTCGAACATGGCCCAGGCGGTCAAGCCGAACCCGATCAGCAGCAGCCAGCGGATCTCCACCCGGCCGATCAGCCTGCCCACGGCGAACATGCACACCATCGTGCCGATCCCGCGCGGCCCCATGACCAGCCCGGCCGTCACCACGGGGTAGCCCATCAAGGTCTGCAGGAACGGCGTCATCAGCGCCATGGAGGCAAGGTAGGTGATGCCGACGATGAAGATGAACACCATGCCCAGCGCGAAGTTCCGGTCGAGGAACAAGCGCGGGTTCACGAACGGCGTCCGGCTGGTGAAGCTGTGCACCAGGAACACGTAGAACGCGCCGGCGGCCACCAGCGCCTCGATCACGATCTCGCCCGAGGAGAACCAGTCGAGCTGCTCGCCCCGGTCCAGGAACACCTGCAGGGCCGCGATGGCGATGCTGAGCGCCCCGAAGCCGAGCCAGTCGAGCCGGGTGCGTATGTCCGCCTTGGTTTCCGTGACGAAGGCGCTGACCCCGGCGAACGCCACCGCGCCGATGCCGAGGTTGATGTAGAACACCCAGCGCCAGCTGATGTTCTCCGTCAGCCATCCGCCGATCACCGGGCCGAGCACCGGCCCCACCATCACGGACACGCCGAACAGCGCCATGGCCGACCCGCGCTCCTCCGCCGAGTAGATGTCGAGCAGGATGGATTGCGACAGCGGCACCAGCGCCGCGCCGAAGAAGCCCTGCAGCAGGCGGAACGCCACGATCTGCGAGAGCGACTGCGCGATGCCGCACAGCACGGAGGCGACGACGAACCCGCTGATCGAGACCAGCAGCATGCGCTTGCGCCCGAAGCGCGCGGCGAAGTAGCCGGAGGGGGGCGTCATGATCGCGGCGGCCGTGATGTAGGACGTCAGCACCCAGTTGATCTGGTCCGCGCTGGCCGACACGCTGCCCTGGATGTAGGGGAGCGCCACGTTGGCGATGGTGGTGTCCAGCGCCTGCATGATGACCGACAGGATCACGCAGGCGGTGATCGCCCCGCGGTTGGCGACGCGCCCGGCACCGCCCGGGGACAGCGCGCTAGGCATGCCGGCCGCGGACCCGGTCGAGCAGCGCCTGCAGGGCGGTCGGCAGGCCGCGCGCGTGGCCGGTCTCGACCGCCACCACCACGCTCATGCCCACCCGCAGCGGCGGCTTGTTGGACAGGTCCAGCCGCACGCGCATCGGGATGCGCTGCACGACCTTCACCCAGTTGCCCGTGGTGTTCTGCGCCGGCAGCAGCGAGAAGGAGGAGCCGGAGGCCGGGCTGATGCTCTCGACGACGCCCGTCCACTCGGTGCCCGGGTAGGTGTCCACGGTCACGACCGCCTGCTGGCCCGGCACGACGTACGTCAGCTCCGTCTCCTTCGGGCTCGCCTCGACCCACAGGTCGGTGTCGGAGATCAGGCTGAACCCCGATTGCGACGCGCGGAGGTAGCTGCCGACCTGCAAGGCGTCCACGTTCGTCACCACGCCGTCGAACGGGGCGCGCACCACGGTGTCGTCGAGGTCGCGCTCCGCCGCATCCACCGCGGACTTGGCCTGCTTGTAGAACGGGTTGTCCTCCACCGGCTGGTTCGCGTCATAGCCGAGCTGCGCCAGCACGGCCTGCGCCTGCGCCTGCGCCACCACCACCTTCTGCCGCATCGACGTCAGCTCGTGCTGCGCCTGGTCGTAGGTGGCGCGCGACGCGACGACGCTGGCGGCCAGGTCCTGCTGCCGCTTGAACACCGTCTCGTAATACGGGATGTCCGACTTGGCCTGCTCGATCTGCGCCAGGGACTGCCTGTAGGCGGCCTGCTGCGTCAGCACCTGGTTGCGCACGGTGCCGAGCTGCGCCTCCGCCCCCTCCAGCGCGATGCGGAACGAGGCGTCCTTCAGCCGGAACAGCACGTCGCCCTTCTTCACGTGCTGGTTATCGTGTACCTCGATGGTGGCGACCAGGCCGGACACGTCCGTGGCCACGCCGACCGACTGCGCCTGCACGTAGGCGTTGTCCGTGGACATGACCTGGCCGCCGGTGACGTACCCGTAGGCCCCGGCGATCACCGCCACGGGCAGGAGCGCGAACAGCAGCGGGCGCAGCACGCGGCGCCGGGCCGCGGGGGGCCGGACGCGCGGCTCCGGCGCTGCCGGGGCGTCCCTGCGCGTGAGCGGCTCGTCGTCAACGATGCTGGTGTTGTTGGTATCCATGGCTTTGCCGATACTCTTGGGGGTTAACTTGCTTTCTTCCTGGCGCCGGGCCGGGCACACGCCTCGACCAGGTTCGCCTTGACGGCGCCGAGCATCCTCAGCAGCGCCGCCCTGTCCGCGTCCGACAGCCCGGCGAGCGCCTCCGCCCGCGTGGCCTCGCCGATCTCATGCAGCGGCTCCAGACTCGGGCGCGCCTTGGGATCGAGGTAGAGCAGCCAAAGGCGCCGGTCGGTGGGATGCTGCCGCCGCTCGATCAGGCCGCGGCCCTCCAGCTTGTCGAGGATCCGCACCAGGGTGATCGGCTCGACCTCCAGGATCTCCGCAAGCCCGGCCTGATGGATGCCCTCGTTCTTGGCGAGGTGCAGCAGCACCAGCCATTGCGACCGGGTGAAGCCGAGATGCGCCGCCTGCTGCTCGAAGCGTTTGCGCATCAGCCGCCCGACATCGTGCAGGACGAAGCCGATGGTGGGCACCCGGGCCTCCTGCTCGGCCCGCGCCTCGTCGGTGCCCTGGGTGACGGCAGCCAGCGTGTTGACGGCATTGCTTATCATGACGAGACAGATCATAACGCTGCTTACGAGTTTGCGCCAGGGTCATCTGCATGCAAAGACGCCGGACGTTTGAAAAGATGGGCGCGGGGGCGAAGCGGGCCGTGCTCGCGCTGGGGCTGGCCGCGCTGCCAGGCGCCCCGGCGCTGGCCCGGGCGCCGTTCACCTGCGCCGGGGCGGCGGTCTCGGGCGGGGCGGAACTGCTGTGCAGCCACACCGATCCCGACGCGCCGACGCAGACCTGCTCATTCAGTTGGACCCTGATGACTGCGGGCAACCAGCAATCCGTGGTCAGCGGGTCTTTCCTGCTGCCGGTCGGGACGGCGAACTCGGCCGTGTATCAGGGCAGCGGGTTCGCCTATGCGCTGTCCAGCCCGATCGTCCTCTGCCAGGGACGCAAGGACGGCTGATCCGCCGGGCGCTCCGGCTCGACCAGCCTCGCCCTCAGCGCGTCCTTGCGACCCGGCCGCTAGGCGGTGGCGCGGATGTTCAGGTAGGCGCTGCCGCTCCCGGCATCCGTGCCGAACGACACAACGAGCCGCCCCGTCAGGTCGGACTGGGTGAAGCCCGGGAGCGTCAACAGGATGTCCGGCTTCCCCGCAGCCTGCGCCGTCAGGGTCAGGCCGGTGGCCCCGGCGGCCCCGGCCCCGTCCCGCCAGCCGAGCAGGAACTCGTTCTGCGACACGCCCCACAGCGTCACGGCGTCGGCCGCGTGGAAGTTCACCACCGTGCTCCAGGTCGTCGCCGTGGCCCCCCGCTCATCGACGAAAAAAGTGTCCGTGCCGCTGCCGCCCGTCAGGAAGTTCGACCCGGTGCCCCCGTCCAGCACGTTGTTGCCGTTGCTGACCGCAATCGCATCCTCCCCGCCGCCGCCGTGGATGAACCAGTTCGGCGTCGCGGCCGTGATGTTCAGGCTATCTGGGGTGATGTTGATATACTGCTGCTGCAACCCGCCGACCGGCCCGGTGTAGGGCTGCCCCTGGGCCGCCAGCGGCCGGCCCGTCGTGGTGTCCGCGACGCCCAGCACCGGCGCGCCGATCAACTGCTGCTCGGCCAGGTCGGCAATCGCCTGGTGCCCGGTCTCGGTCGGATGCACGGCGTCCCAGAACAGATACTGGTCCTGAGCCGCGGCCCCGGCGGCGGCGAGGGTGCCGCTGCTGGCGCTGCTGTTGTTGCCGCTCCACACCGGCGCAGAGACGTTGACGAGGCCGTAGGCCGCCGGGTCGGCAATCGCGGCGTTCAGCAGGCTGTTGGCGCCCACCACCTGGATGCGCGCCGTGCCGGCAATGGCGGCAAGCTGGCTGCCCAGCGCCGTGTTGTAGGCGGTGGCAAGTTGCGCGGCCTCGGCGGCGCTCGCCGCCGAGGGCGCGTTGCTGCCATCGGCCAGCCCCAGGGCCACGTTCGGCGTCTTGCTGAGATCGGGCACGTCCAGCACCAGCAGGGTCTTCGCGCCGTTGCCGATCAGCTGCTGCACGAAGGCGACCTCGTTGGCGACCGCGGCGTTCACGTCGGCGGTTTGCTGCTGCGCGGTCAGGCCGGGGGTGGCGAGGATGCCGAGCAGGTCGTTCGAGCCGACCGACACCGTGTAGAGCGCATCGGCCGCCGGGGTCGGCACCCTGGTCTTGAACTGTCCATACTGTGCCGAGAGCGAGATCGCCTGGATCGCCAGATCGCCGCTGTTCTGCGGCGTCGATCCGGTTTGGGCGCCGCCATAGGCGAAGTCCGTGCCGCCCGCCAGGCTGGGCGCCAACGTGCCGAGGCTGAGGCCGAGGGACAGGTTCTGCGTCCAGGTGGGCCCGTTGCTGAACACGCTGCCGCCGATGGAGCCGTACTGCTGCTTGTAGTAGGGCGGCGACACCGGCTGCGACGTGCCCGTCGCCGAGGTGAGGATCGACAGGTTGCCGGCGTCGGACAGGCTGTCGCCGAACGCATAGAGGGCGCCGAAGGCAGCGAGCGCCGGGTTCTGCGACATGAACGGGATCCTTTTCTGATGCGTCGGTAAAGCATGGGGACGGCCGCGCGGTCACGTCCAGGCCCCTCGTGCGTCGGGAGCTAGGGACGCCAGGCCGCAAGATGGCCGCAAAGGCCGGGATTGAACATCCGGCGCCCACGGCTGGCATTCATTGCGCGGCGGCGAGCACGGCGGCCGGGTTTTCGCCGAGGTCGGCCGCCTGCCAGTCGCGCCGCATGGCGAACAGCTCCGCCAGCGCCGCCGTGTCCTGGTCGCGGCCCAGCCCCGCCGCCGCGGCCACGCGCCCATCCTTCACGTAGTAGGCGAGGAACTCCGGCGTGCCGAGGTCGCCATGGAGCACGATGCTGTCCCATTCCGTCGCATGGCCGACGTAATCGAGCCGCTTCATGTACTGGATCGTCCAGAACACCGGGACGGCGTCGCAGCGGACCGCCCGGCCCAGCATGTTGAGGGCCGCCACCCGGCCGTGCTGCTCCGCCACGCGCCAGTGCTCGACCCGGATCGGCGGGCCGTCGCCGCGATAGGGGACGCTCGCGATGTCGCCGGCCGCATACAGCCCCGGCGCGGCGCGCAGATGGGCATCGACGATGATGCCGCCGTCGTCGCGCCGGGCCAGGCTCTCGGCGTAGGAGGTGGCAGGCTTGACCCCGAAGCCGGCCACGACGAGGTCGGCGGCGATCCGCTCGCCGTTGTCCAGCACCACGTGGGACACCTGCCCATCCCCCTCCAGCGACGCCACGCCGCGGCCCAGCCGGACCGTCACCCCGTGCCGCTCATGCAGGCCGACGAAGGCGCGGCCGATTTGCTCGCCAAGCTGCTTGGCGAACGGCGCGGCCTCCTTGCCGACCACGGTCACGTCCAGCCCGCGCTCCCGCAGGCTCGCCGCCACCTCCATGCCGATGAAGCTGGCGCCCAGGACCACGGCGCACCGGCTGCGCTCGGCCTGCTCCAGGATGGCATCGGCGTCGGCGCGGCTGCGCAGGGTGTACACGTGATCCAGCCCGGCGCCGGGCATCGAGGGACGCGCGGGCGCGCAGCCGGTCGCCAGCAGGGCGGCGTCGTAGCTCAGCACGGAGCCATCGGCGCAGGTGATCCGGCGGGCCGGCGCGTCGATGCGCGTGACCTCCGCCATGCGCCGCTCGATCCCGTGTTCGCGGTAGAAGGCTTGGGTTTGCAGCGGCGATTTCTCCGCGCCCTTCTGGCCGGACAGGGCGTATTTGCTCAGCAGGGTGCGGTCGTAGGGAACCCGGTTGGCTGCGTCGAGCATGACGACCCGGCCCGCGAAGCCCGCCTCGCGCAGGGTCTGCGCCGCCACGGCACCCGCGCCGCCCGCGCCGACGATGACGAAACAACGTTCGTCGGGCGCCGCGGGCGGATCGGGCAATGCGGGGACGGGGGCCGGGGCGAGCAGGATGCGGCCCGCGTCCACGCGCACGTCGTAGCGCGGCAGCGCGTCGAGCGCCGGCGGGTCCAGCACGGCCCCGGTCCGGATGCAGAATGCCGCCTTGTGCCAGGGGCAGACGATCCGGCCGCCATGGCGGACGCCCTCGGCCAGCAGCGCGCCGGCATGGGGGCACACCGCGCCGACGGCATGCACGGCGTCGCCGTCCCGCAGCAGCAGGATGGTCTCGCCGCCCAGTTCGACCTGCTTCATGCCGCCGGGCTCAATCGATTCCAGAACAGCGACTTCAACTTCGTGCTGCGGCATCTGCTGCGCCCTCCATGCGCGAAGGCAACGCTTCTGTCCGGCCGCGGTTCGGCGCGCGGCATCGGCGTAGCCCGGCGGCGATGGGGGGAGGCGCGTGACAGCCGGCTGGCTTTTTGCTACGGTAGTCGATGTCAGCAATCCATACCCTTCATGCCGCCGTGATTGGGCCTGTGTCGAGACGTGCTGGCGCGCCCCAACGGGACCGAAACATCCGGCATGGCTGAAGCAGGGGCCGAGCGTTCCCGCCGGCGGTGCGCCGAGTTGGAGGTGGAGAACGCGCGCTTGCGGGCCGCGGAGCGCCGACATCGGGCGATCCTGGAGAGCGCGGTCGATTTCGCCATCATCGCCACCGACCGCGACGGCCGGGTGAGCGACTGGAACACCGGCGCCGAGCGCATTCTCGGCTGGTCGGCCGAGGCCATGCGCGGCGAGCCGGCCGAGCGCATCTTCACGCCCGAGGACCGGGCCGAGGACCGCCCCGGCATCGAGATGCGCCGCGCCCTGGACGCCGGCCGCGCCAGCGACGAGCGGTGGCACATGAGGCAGGACGGCTCTCGCTTCTGGGCCAGCGGCGAGCTGATGCCGTTGCGGGACGACGGCGTGCATCTCGGCTTCCTCAAAATCCTGCGCGACCGCACGGAGCAGCGGCGGGCGGCGGAGGCGCAGCGGGCCGACGCCGAGTTCATGCGCAGCGTCCTCGCGTCCTCCGGCGACTGCATCAAGGTGCTCGACCTCGACGCCCGGCTCGTCTTCATGAGCGAGGGCGGACAGCGCGTCATGGAGGTGAGCGACTTCAACGCCATCCGGGGCTGTCCCTGGCCGGACTTCTGGCGCGACGAGGGGAACGCGGACGCCCGGGCCGCGGTGGACGCGGCCAAGGCCGGCGGCATGGGGCACTTCCAGGGCCTGGCCGACACGATGGCGGGCACGCCCCGGTACTGGGACGTGCAGGTCACGCCCATCCCGGGCGCGGATGGCCGGCCGGAGAAGCTGCTCTCGATCTCCCGCGACGTCAGCGCGCTCCGGCGGGCCGAGGTTGAGCTCAAGGAGCTGAACGACGCTTTGGAGCAGCGCGTCGCGGAGCGCACCCGGGCGGCCCGGTTCGCCGAGGCGCGGTTCCGCGGCATCTTCGATTCCACCTATCAGCTCATCGGCCTGGTGGCCCTCGACGGCACGCTCCTGGAGGTGAACCGGGCAGCCTTGGACGCGGCCGGGATCGACCCGTCTGGCGCGGTCGGCCTGGCGTTCTGGGCCACGCCGTGGTTCCGCCGCACGCCCGAGGCCGTGGCGGCCCTGAAGGTCGCGCTGCCCGCCGCCGCGTCGGGCGAGTTCATCCGCACCGAGTTTGCCCTGTTGCTGCCCGACGGCGGCGTCAGGACCTACGATTTCTCGTTGAGCCCGGTGCGGAACGAGCACGACCAGGTGGTGTTCATCGTCGCCGAGGGGCGCGACATCACCCACCTGCGCGCGACGGAGGAGCACCTGCGGCAATCGCAGAAGATGGAGGCGGTGGGGCAGCTCACGGGGGGCCTGGCGCACGACTTCAACAACCTGCTGACCGGCATCGCGGGCAGCCTGGAGCTGCTGCAGACGCGCATGGCGCAGGGCCGGATGGGCGACCTGGAGCGATACATCGTGGCGGCACAGGGAGCCTCGAAGCGGGCGTCCGCGCTCACGCATCGCCTGCTGGCCTTCTCGCGCCGGCAGACGCTCGATCCCAAGCCGACCAACGTCAACCGCCTGGTGGCCGGCATGGAGGAACTGGTCCGCCGCACCGCCGGGCCGGAAGTCGCGGTGGAGGTGGTCGCGGCCGGCGGGCTGTGGGCCACGCTGGTCGATCCGAACCAGCTTGAGAACGCGCTTTTGAACCTGTGCATCAACGCCCGCGACGCCATGCCCGGCGGCGGGCGGCTCACCATCGAGACGGCCAACCGCTGCCTTGATGAGCACGCCGCACGCGAGCGCGACCTGGCGCCGGGGCAGTACGTCTCGCTCTGCGTCGGCGACAGCGGCACCGGCATGACGCCGGAGGTGATGGCCCGCGCCTTCGACCCGTTCTTCACGACGAAGCCGATCGGCATGGGCACCGGGCTGGGCCTGTCCATGATCTACGGCTTCGTGCGCCAGTCCGGCGGGCAGGCGCGCATCGACTCCGAACCGGGCCAGGGCACGATGGTGTCCCTCTACTTGCCCCGGCATTTGGGCGAGGCCGAGGCCGCGCAGGGGCTGGCTGAACCGGCCAAGCCCCCGCGCGCCGAAGCCGGCGAAACGGTGCTGGTGGTGGACGACGAGCCGACCGTGCGCATGCTCGTCACCGAGGTGCTGCAGGAGCTGGGCTACACCGCCATCGAGGCGGTGGACGGCGCGGCCGGGCTGCGCGTGCTGCAATCCAATGCGCGCATCGACCTGCTGGTCACCGACGTGGGCCTGCCCGGCGGCCTGAATGGGCGGCAGGTGGCCGATGCCGGGCGGGCAATGCGGCCGGACCTCAAGGTGCTGTTCATCACCGGCTATGCCGAGAACGCAGCGCTCGGCCGCGGCCACCTCGATCCCGGCATGCACGTGCTGACCAAGCCGTTCGCCGTGGAGGCGCTGGCCAGCCGGATCAAGGGCCTCATCGCCGGGCCGTAGAGGGGACGGCGGCGTTTTGCGGTGCGGAGTTCCCTGCATTCAAGGGAGCTGGGTCACACGCCCTCGTGTCGGCCGTGCCGGCGCGGGATCGGCCTGGTCAAAATCGGAACACCGGTTTTGCCGGCAGACATAGCATTCAGGCTTATTCATGACATGACAGGAAGTCTGTCGCCATGATTTCAGCACTATGCCGTATTATCACGATAGCCGGTTTCACAGAATTCATGAAGTCTTTGGTGATTGGTTCTTGGAGCCTCGCCTGTGACGGCGATATGTTCGAGGTGTTGACGCAGGCAAAAGCCTCACGTCAAGGCGGGGAAAACATCATGGCGACATCCACTTGGTTCGGCGGGTACGGCAAGTACGGGACCGCCCGGCATTGGGACCCGCGCGGCGTGCCGGACGCCGCCGGGACCGCGGTCATCGACCGGGGGGAGGCCGTCATGCGGCGCCAGGATGTCGCGGCAACGGTGCTGCTGGGCGGCCTCGACGAGGCGTCCCAGCCGTCGCTCGATTTGCACAACTCGTCGGTCAGCCGGCTGACCATGCCCGCCGACCTGCCGCAGCAGCCCTACGCGACGAGCCAGTCGCCGCCGGAATACGGCACCGTCAGGGTCTTCGGCCACAGCAGCATCGGCAGCCTCGACATCGGCCGCTTCGCCAACATGGTGCGCGCCCCGGCCCCTTACGGCCACGGCCCCCTGACCGCGCCGGACACCCTGACCATCGCGCTCGACGGGTCCGCCACCTTGGACACGGCGTTCGATGTCAAGGACGGGTCCACCCTGACCGTCAACGGCGCCGGGACCGCCTCCTTCAACGCCGCGGACTCCACGATTGAGGGCGGGCGCGTCGTGGTGAACGCGCCGCTGGGCGGCACCGGCACCATCCTCATGACCAGCGGCGACGTGTTCTACTTCGGAGAGGCGCAGGCCGGCACCCTCGAACTGGGCGGCAGCGTCGGCGCCGGGGAGACGATCGACATCCGCATGGGCCACTTGCAGATCGACAAGCCCCTGGCGTTCGCGGGCCGGATCGACCTCCGCGCCAGCGAGAGCGTTCCCGGCCAGCCCGAGTCCTACGGCGGGCAAAGCGTGACGCTGGAGACCCTCACTGCCACCGCCTACGGCTTCGACGACCTCAGCCACACGATGACGCTGTTCGACGGCGGGACGGCCGTGGGCCAGGTGCATTTCACGCCTGACATCGTGGCCGCGTCGTTCGGCCCCGGCCTGTCCGGCCACATCGGCGTCGCGCAGACGGCCGAGGGGGTGTTCCTGCGGGGCCAATACAGCGGCTATCCAGACGGCTCGACGGAGATCCCGCTGCTGGCCTCCCCGGCCTGATCCGGCTGCCGCCCTAGGCGAGCGCCCCCGCGGCCGATACGGCCTCGCAGGGGGCCGCAGGGCTATGCCGGGTGGGCGAGTTCATGCAGCTTGACCTGGGTCAGCAATGCCATCTCGTCGTAAACCGCCCACTCGTCCACGACCTTGCGGTTGACGACGTGGAGATGCGTCATGCCCAGGAGGAACAGCCGCGCCCCGGTGGGCGCGCCCAGCACGGGGCCAAAGCCGAGGTGGTGGCCCTCCATCACCCAACGTATGGCCACCTTCTCCCCGCCCTCCTCCGATGGGTTGGAGCATATGTGCTGGGGCATGTGGGCGCAGTCGGGCATGGTGCCGAGCAGCGCAAGCATCTGGTGCAGGACGGAGGCCGGGCCGTACAGCTCCTTCATCACCGGGCCATGCCATTGCACGTTGCGCGCGTAAACGTCGCGGATCGTGCCGAGCATGCGCTTGTTCCAGACCTCATGCAGCCAGCGCAGGCACCACGCCTCCGTCTCGGTGTGGGCGAGCGAGAGGTCCGGCTCCGACTCCGGCGGCAACTGGCCGAGCATGCGGCGGTTCTCCCCGATGTCGACCGGAACCCGCCCGGACGCCAGCATCTCCCGCGCCTGGGCCCCCGCCATGGCGTTCACGTCAAGCCCGAGCTGTCGCGCCATGGCCATGCCGTCGGCAACGATCCATTCCCGGTAAATCCGGTTCTCGAAGATCATGCAGTCCGCGACGGTGCGCGTCATGAAGCTGCGGCCCGTCGGCTTGCCCAGGTGCCCGACCTGCGTGTGCCGGCCTGAGCCGGTGACGAGGTGGCTGGTGTAGAACCCGTCCACGTCGTTGCCGCGCCAGATCACCTGCGTCGCCATGCCCCGGCGTTCCGGATAGGAGACCAGCCGCTGGATCGTATCGAGGACGATGTCCTCCCGGCTGTGGACCGAGTGCAGGTTGTAGTACACCTGGGCGTTCTGCGTGTAGTGCGTGTAGATCAGCCCGACGTCGCGCTCGTCCCAGATGCGGTGCGTGCAGCGGACGATGTAGTCCACGATGTCGGTGTAGATCGGGTCGAAGCCGCGCAGGCTCTGCTTGCGGGGACGGTGGGCGGGCGCCAGGTCCACGTAGTCGCGCCGCTCGACCTGCAGCACGTCCTCCGGGCCGCCCTCGAAGGCCGGGTCGTGATTGGCCGCAGCCGGCGCCGCTCGGACCGCATCGGACATCGACGTCATTCCTTCTGTGATCGGTTTGCGCCGGCGCGCCATGATTGTCGGCGGTGGCTTATGCCGCGACGCCGGCATGGTCACGGGCAGGACGGCTGGCATGGAGCCGCATCATCGGGGTCCGGGCAGCGGGCGTCGGGTGCTGGACGTCGCGCCGATGGGACTTGCCACTGGAATTGTCCTTCGTGAACCTTGGGCAGTCAACGCCTCGGCACGGCACCGGTCAATCCGTGTGGCCGCCCCGCCATGCTGATCCGCATGGGGCGGCGGCCATGCGGACACCGGGCACCGCGGGAAGCTGAGCTGCGTCCCTGCGTCCGCTACGGCACCATCGCATCATCAATCGCCATCTCCGCCCGCAGCGCCCCTGGCGCGGACGGGTGGCCGAACAGGTAGCCCTGGCCCTCGTCGCACCCCCGCGCCTCCAGGAACGCCGCCTGCTCCGGCGTCTCGATGCCCTCGGCGATGACCCGCAAGCCGAGACCGCGCCCGAGCGCCAGGATGGAGTCGATGATCGCCACGTTGCCCCGGTCCGCCATCCCGCCCAGCGGACCCGACGCGCCGAGGCTGGACACGAAGCTGCGGTCGATCTTGAGGCAGTCCAGCGGGCACTGCCGCAGGGTGGAGAGCGAGGCGAAGCCCGTGCCGAAATCGTCGAACGAGATGGTCACCCCTGCCGCATGCAGCGCGTGCAACGGGGCCAGCATGTCCGTGTCGCGGACGAACGCTATGGTCTCCGTCACCTCAAGCTCAAGCGCCGCGGGGGGCAGGTCCCAGCGTTGGAGGGCCCGCCGCACGATGGCTTCCAGGGTGCCGGCCCGAACCTGCTCGGCGAACAGGTTGACGCTGACCCGCAGCGGCGTTCCCTGCCGGCGCCAACGCGCGGCCTGGCGGCACGCCTGGTCGATGGTCCAGTCGCCGACCTGGCCAACCATCCGTCCGGCCTCAAGCGCCCCGAGGAACATCCCCGGCGCCAGGAGTCCCCGCCGGGGATGCTGCCATCGCAGCAGCGCCTCGGCCCCGACCGGCTTCCTGTCGCTCAACCGGACCTGCGGCTGATAATGCATCACGAGCTCACCGGCCAGGACGGCGCCGCACACCTCCTCCTCAAGGGTCCGGCGCGCCTCATAGACCTGCCGCAAATCCGCATGGAACATGCGAAGCGCACCCCGCCCCATGGCCTTGGCCTGATAGAGCGCCAGGTCGGCATTGGCCAGGAGGGTGCTGGTGTCGTCCGTCGCCCCGGCCAATGCGACCCCGGCGCAGGTGCCGATCTGGAAGCTGCGCTCGCAGATGCGGAACGGCTGCTCGAGCATGGCTTGCAGCGCGCGGGCGCAGCCGACCGCCGTGGCAGGCGCGTCGCACCCGGACAGCAAGACCGCGAACTCGTCGCCGCCCAGCCGCGCCAGGGAATACGCATCCGGCGTCGCAAGGGCGAAGCGCCCGGCGACCTCCGTCAGCAGCAGGTCGCCGGCGCCATGGCCCATGGTGTCGTTGACGTGCTTGAAGCCATCGAGGTCGAGCAGGATCAGGCCGACGGGCCGTCCGTCCGTCGCAGCCTCGCCCATAAGCTCCAGCAGCCTTTGCCGGTTCATCAGGCCCGTCAGGGAATCGTAGTGGGCGAGGAACCGAAGCCGCTCCTCGGCGGCGCGGCGGGCCGTGATGTCGTGGATGCTGGCTCCGAACGTGGTCCGGCTCTCCTCCCGCCAGCAGGAGAGCGCGACGTGGGCGGGAAAGGTCGTGCCGTCGCGCCGCAACGCCGGCAGCTCCACGACGCGGCCCGAAAAGGCGTCGGCATCCTGCCCCGTATGGCGGGACAGGCCGGCGACGTGGGCCGCGCGCATCCCGTGCGGGATGACGATGTCGAGCGCCTGGCCAACCGCCTCGGCAGCAGCCCAGCCGAGCAGCCGTTCGGCGGCGCCGTTCCAATGCGTGATGGCGCCGCCGCCATCGGCGCAGATCACGGCGCCGGGCGCCGCGTCCATCATGCAGTTGAACCGGGCTTGGCTGTCGCGGCACGCCGTTTCCACCCGGCGCAGCTCCATGCGGTCCATGGCCAGAGAGGCCAGGCTCGACAACAGCCGGGCCTCATGCGGCGTCAGTGCCGGCCGCGGGTCGTGGCCGAGGACGCAGAGCGTGCCGATGCGCTGCCCATCGCCCGGGCTGACCAACGGCGCGCCGGCGTAGAAGCGGAACCGCGGCTCCTGCAGGACGAGTGGATGGGCGGCGAACCTTGGGTCCTTCGTCAAATCCGGAACCGACATGACGCCGTCGCGCAGGATGGCGTGGGAGCAGAGGGCGATGTTGCGCGGCATGGTTTCAACATCCAGGCCCGACCGGCCTTTGACGGTGATCCGGTCCTCGCCGACCAGGTTGAGCAGGCCGACAGGCATGCCGAGCAGATCGGCGGCGATTGCAGCGAAGTGATCGAACTCGTGTTCCGGGCCGGTCTCAGCCAGGCCATAGGCTGCAAGCGCGCGGAGGCGGCCCAGCTCGCCGTCAGGTTGGGCCAGTGATGCTCCGCTTTGATCCATGTTGCCCTGCCAAGTGCCTTCGACGCAGCCATCGCCGCCCCATCGAAAGATGGCATGGGGAGAGAACGAGATGCCATCGTATCGGACACTTCTTAAGCAATCCTGAAATCCGGCAGCATAACGAAGCCTGGGCGTCCGACGCACTTGGCACGGCGCGGTCCAGTCAGCCGCCGGTGAGCAGGCCGGCATAGACCACGGGGCCGGTGGGCGCACCGGTCGGCGAGCCGCCGGTCGGCTCCTGGCTGACCAAGAGCCGCGTGCCGGCGCCGACGGCCGCCTGGAGCCGGGTGCGCCCGCCGCTCGGCAGCAGGCCGAGGCTCTCTGGCGCCGTCATGCCGTCGCGCACCGCCCACAGCTCCAGAGCGCGGCCGGTCGGGATGTCGGCCTGGCCCACGGCGACGACCGTAGCCTGCCCGTTCTCCCCCACCCACACCAGGAAGACGGCACCCGGGCTGCCCTGGGGCGACAGGGCCGCCAGCAAAGGCTCCGGCACCAGCGGCTTTGGCGACAGCGCCAGGACGGCCAGCCCGGCCGCCAAGGCCAGCGCGCCGAACGTCGCGCCGCGCCATAGCGCGAGGTCGTGCCAGAATGCCGGATGCGGCCAAATCCTCCCCAAGGCGCTGCGCCGCGGCGCGATGCGGCGGTTGTGCAACCCGGTCGCCAGCGCCAGGCGCTGCCACAGTTCCGGCGGCGGAGGCTGCGGGGCGATGAGCGCCGCGAGCGGGGCCAGGCGATCCTGCCAGGCATTGATGCTCACGCTGACCGCGGGATCACGCAGCGCCAGCGCCTCGACGGCGCGCGCCAGGTCCGGCGGCAGCAGGCCCAGCACGTATTCAGCCGCATCGAGGTCACGGTCGCCCGGCGACGGCTCCGCAGATGCCGGGCCGCCGGGGTCGAAGGTCATGCCCGACTGCCAAGACAGGAGCGAAGGCCGGACAACCAGGCCCGGGCGGGGCGCGGCCCCGCGAGCGCCGACGGGCGGGGGACCCGCAGCGCCACGCCGTACGGGGTGGCCGACTGAAGGTCATGAAGCCAGCGGAACGCGATTCCGTTCGCCTGGGCGCAACGCGCAAGCAGCATGGCAATCCCATCAGAAAGGGCTGGGTCTGGAACGGCAGCCATCATGCCTGGATTTTCAGAATGATGGTAAATAACGGCAGGCCGACAAATGCCAGCCTGCCGTCGCGGCTATTACTTCGGTGCCGGCTGCTTCGGCAGAAGCACGCGGTCAACCACATGGATGACGCCGTTGCTTTGGGTGACGTCTGGCGTGGTCACGTGGGCCATGCCACCGCCCGCGTCGGTGACTGTCACCACCCCGGCGATCACCGTGGCGGTCAGCATTTCGCCCTCAACCGTCTTCAGCATGGCGGAGCCATGGTGACCGGCGATCATCGCCTTCAGCGCAGCCGAGTCCAAGCGGCCCGGCACGACGTGCAACGTCAGCACCTTGGCCAGCATGGGTTTGTTCTCGGGCTTCAGCAACGTGTCGACCGTGCCGGCCGGCAAGGCGGCGAAGGCGGCGTTCACCGGGGCGAACACGGTGAACGGCCCAGGCCCCTTCAACGTTTCCACCAAACCAGCCGCCTTCACGGCCGTGACGAGCGTGGTGTGATCTTTGGAATTGACCGCGTTGTCGATGATATCTTTGTTGGCATACATCGGCGCACCTCCAACAACGACCTGGGACCATCCAGACGTGGAAAGAGATGTTGCAAGGACAAGCGCAATCATTGCCGCGTAAGCACTATGTTTCACGTTCTCTCTCCTGAAGATGCCCGCCGATTGTGCCGGAGCAAGCTTGGCGACGTTCTCGACATGATGAATACCCGCCGCGACGCGGTTCGGATGCAATGCTGCATAAATAATTGGAATCCGGGGCGGGCAGGCGTTGGCTTGGGGCGCAGCCGTTCCTCTTTGTCCGCCGCTGCGGCAACGGGCCGCAGCCCGCTTTGAAACGGGCTCGGCTCACGTCAAGCCGACCCCGGGCTAGGCACGCCGCCGGGCTGTCCGTAATGTTCCTCCATCGCCGTGCTGAAGACGCGGCCTTCCGGGAGAACCAGTCCATGCACCGCCGCCACCTGATCGCCCTTGCCGCCGCTGCCGCCGTCACCCGCCCGGCGCTGGCCCAGACCGGCCCGGCGGAGCTGGTTGCCGCCGCCCGCAAGGAGGGCAAGCTCAGCATCTACGGCACCACGGACGCGGCGGAGGCCGGGCCGATGCTGGAGGCGTTCCGCAAGGAATACCCGTTCATCGCCCTGGAATACGCCGACCAGAACAGCACGGAGCTGTACAACAAGTTCGTCGCCGAGGCCGCCGCCAACAGCGGCACCGCGGACCTGCTATGGTCCAGCGCGATGGACCTGCAAATCAAGCTGGTCAACGACGGCTATGCCCAAGCGTACGAGAGCGCCGAGCGCCGCGCGTTGCCGGACTGGGCCGTCTGGAAGAACGAGGCGTACGGCATCACCGCCGAACCCATCGCCATCGTCTACAACACCCGCCTGGTGCCGGAGGCGGACGTGCCGCGCAGCCATGCCGACCTGCAACGCCTGCTGACCGACAAGAAGGCGGCGTACCAAGGCAAGGTCACGAGCTACGACCCCGAGCGCAGCGGCGTCGGCTTCCTGTTCATCACCCAGGACGCGCAGCAGAGCGCGGACGCGACGATGAAGCTCGCCCGCACCCTGGGGGCGGCCGGCGCCAAGTTTTACACCAGCAGCGGCGCCATGATGGAGCGCATCCAGTCCGGCGAGCACCTGATCGGCTTCAACATGATTGGGTCCTACGCCGTGACGCGCCGGGCCAAGGACCCGACGATGGGCGTGGTGCTGCCGACCGACTGGGCGCTGGTGATGAGCCGTGTGGCCTTCATCCCCAAGGGCGCCCGCAACCCGGCCGCTGCCAAGCTGATGCTCGACTTCATGCTGTCCAAGACCGGCCAGGCCGCGCTGGCGACGAGCAACATGGGGCCGGTGCGGACCGACATGACGGGTGCCGACGGCGGCGCCATGCTGGCGGGATACGACGCCGGCAAGCTGCGGCCTATCCCGGTCAACCAGGAGCTTTTGGGCTACCTCGACCAGACGAAGCGCCTGCGCTTCCTGCGCGACTGGCAGCGGGCGCTGCAAGGCAAGTAGCACGCCATGACCCGGCCGATGCGGATCGCGATCATCCTGCTGCTTGCGGTCTGCGTGCTCGCCCCGGTGGGGTTGGTGGTCTATCAGAGCTTCCTCGACGGCCCGTTCTTCGCGCCGCGCACGGCGCTCACGCTGTCCGCCTACGACTTCGTGTTCACCGATGACGACTTCTTCGACGCGCTGCGCAACTCCTTCATCATCGCGGCCGGCATGACGGTGATCGCGGTGCCGGTGGGCGCCATGCTGGCCTTCCTGCTGGTGCGCACGGACCTGCCGGGGCGGCGCGGGATCGAGCAGCTGGTGCTGGTGCCGATGTTCGTCAGCTCCGTCGTGCTGGCGTTCGGCTTCGTGGTGTCCTTGGGGCCGGTCGGCATCGTGTCGCTATGGGTGAAGTCCATCTTCGGCGTGGTGCCGTGGAGCATCTACTCCCTGCCGTCGCTGGTGCTGATCGCCGGGCTCACGCATGTGCCGCACGTGTTCCTGTATGCGTCGTCGGCGCTGCGCTCCCTGGGGTCGGACGTGGAGGAGGCGGCGCGGACCACCGGCGCCGGACCGCTCCGGGTGGCGCTCACGGTGTCGCTGCCGATGATCCTGCCGAACCTGCTGTATTGCGGCGTGCTGGTGTTCTTCCTGGGGTTCGAGCTGTTCGGCCTGCCGCTGGTGCTGGGCGACCCCGACGGCATCCTGGTGCTGGCGACCTACCTGTACAAGCTGACCAACAAGCTGGGCGTGCCGAGCTACCAGCTGATGGCCGTCGTCGTGGTCGTCATCATCGTCATCGCCCTGCCGCTGGTGGTGATGCAGCGGCAGCTGCTGAAGACGGCCAACCGCTACGTGTCCGTGCGCGGCAAGGCGGCGGCGCAGCGGCCCATCGGCCTCGGCGGCTGGCGCTGGCCGGCGCTGGCGCTGATCGCGGCGTGGCTGCTGTTCACCGTCGTGGTGCCGGTGGCGGGGCTGGTGCTGCGCTCCTTCCTGTCGGGCTGGGGGGAGGGCGTGTCCATCCTGGGGGCGCTGACCACCGCGCATTTCCAGGAGCTGGCGGGCTTCCCGAACCTGATGCGCGGCATCGTCAACACCCTGCTGCTGGCCTCCGTCGGCGGCGCGGTGTCGGTGGCCGTCTATACCGCGGTGAACCTCGCCGGGCACCGCTGGGTGTCCCGCTGGACGTGGCTGCTGGACGTGACCGTGCTGCTGCCGCGCGCCATGCCGGGCCTCGTTGCGGGGCTGGCGGTGTTCTGGGTGTTCCTGTTCGTAGCACCGCTGCAGCCGCTCCGTCAGACGCTGGTGGCGCTATGGGCGGCCTACACCGTCGTCTGGCTGGCCTACGGGATGCGGCTGGTCAGCGGCGCATTGCTGCAGATCGGGCCGGAACTGGAGGAGGCCGGGCGCACGGTGGGCGCCACCGCCGGGCGGGTCAGCCGGGACGTGACCCTGCCGCTGATCCGGGCGGGGCTGTTCGGGTCCTGGGTGCTGATCTTCATCACCTTCGTGCGGGAATACAGCACCGGCGTCTATCTGCTCAGCCCCGGCACGGAGGTCATCGGATCGCTGCTGGTCTCCCTATGGGGCACCGGCGCCATCGACCTGGTGACGGCGCTGTCCACGGTGAACATCGCCATGATCGGCGGCGGGCTGCTGCTGATGCGGCGGTTCGGGCAACGGGCGGGACAATAGATGGCGAAGCTGGACATCGACGGGCTGCATCTGCGCTACGGCGACACGCCGGTGCTGCAGGGCATCGACGCGCACATGGAGGAGGGGGACGTCGTCTGCCTGCTGGGCCGGTCCGGGTCCGGCAAGACGACGCTGCTGCGGGCCATCGCCGGGCTGGAGCAGCCGTCGGCGGGGCGCATCACCATCGCCGGCTCGGTGGTGGTGGACGCGGAGCGCGGCGTGTTCGTGCCGCCGGAGCGGCGCGGGCTGGGCTTGGTGTTCCAGTCCTATGCGCTGTGGCCGCACCGGACGGTGCAGGACAACGTCGCCTACGGCCTGAAGCTGCGCGGCGTCGCCTCGGCCGAGCGCACCCGGCGCGTGGCGGAGGTGCTGGAGGGCGTGGGGCTGGGCGCGCTCGGTGCCCGCTACCCGCACCAGCTCTCGGGCGGGCAGCAGCAGCGTGTCGCCCTGGCCCGCGCGCTGGTCTATGAGCCGCCGGTGATCCTGATGGACGAGCCGCTGTCCAACCTCGACGCCAAGCTGCGGGAGGAGGCGCGGGTGTGGATCCGCGCGCTGATCAAGCGCCGGGGGCTGACGGCGGTGTTCGTGACGCATGACCAAGTGGAGGCCATGGCCATCGCCGACCGCATCGTGCTGCTGGACGGCGGGCGCATCGTGCAGGCCGGCACGCCGGAAGCGCTGTACCAGGAGCCGGCGACCCTGTTTGCGTCCGAGTTCATGGGCAGCAACAACACCTTCCCCGTATCCGTGCAGTCGCGCGACGGGGACCGGGCCGGGGTGACGCTGGACGGCCACGTGCTGCATGCCACGGCGCGCGGCGCCAGCGCGGACGGCCGGGCGACGGCGGTGATCCGGGTGGAGGACGTGGCGATCACGGACCAGGCCGGGCCGAACATCCTGCCGGCGGCGCACGAGATGAGCGTCTATCTGGGCGGCCGGTATGAGCACGTGTTCCGCGTGGGCGCGCACCAGATCCGGGCGCTGGGCGGACCGGTGCCGGCAGGCACGCATGGGCTGCATCTGCCGGCGGCACGGCTTTGGGTGTTCTGAGCGGGGCTTTGGACGCTCGCGGCCAACCGGGGCCGGGCCGCTTGATGCTTCCAGGGCCTCGGCTCACCGCACGTCTTCGGAAAGCGTCTGGGATGATGCCTCGACGAGGCCGTCGTACTGCGCCTTCATCCGCTTGAGCGACACCTCGATGGCGGCGATCAGGCCCTCGACCACCGCCGGCATGTCGCGCGACGCCGTTTCGATGGCCTGCTCATAGCGGAGCGCATTGAACGCTAGGCGCTGGTAGCCGAACATGCCGGCGCTGCCCGCCAGGCTGTGCGCCGCCTCGGCAAGGCCATGCGTGGCGGCGGATCGGGCGTGGGCCTGCTCGCGCAATCCATGCAGCAGGGCCTCGCTCCGTTCGATGATCTTGGACATGTGGCCGACGAACTTGTCGGGCTTGATGAAGGCGGCGATGCCGTCAAACGTGGCGACGTCGCAGACGGGCTGATCGGGCATCTCCGGCTCTGCCCTCCTTGCGGGCGGATCGGCCGCCCTCTCCGCCTCGGTGGCAGCGCGCGCCACCGCGTCCAGCAGCGCGGACTGCGCGAACGGCTTGGCGAGGTGGCTGTTCATGCCCGCCCGGCGGCACTCCTCCACCTGCTCGGCAAACGCCTGGGCGGTCAGGGCCACGACGGGGACCTGCCCCCGGGGGCCGTCGAGCATCCGGATGCGCCGCGTCGCCTCCAGCCCATCCATCTCCGGCATGCGGACATCCATCAGCACCACGTCGTAATCCTCGGCGCGCGCCCGCTCGATGGCCTCCTCGCCGCTTTCGGCGCAGGTCACATCATGGCCGGCCGTGACCAGGAAGGAGCTGGCGATATCGCGGTTCATCGACACGTCGTCCACCACCAGGACACGCCGCGGACCCGCATGCGCCTTGGGCTTGGGCACCGCCGCCTCGGCTGGGACGCTCGGCACGGTTGCCACGGGCAGCTCGAGCCAGAAGACGCTGCCGCCGCCCGGGTTGTCGCCGTGGCCGAGGCGCCCGCCCATCAACGCCGCCAGGCGCGCCGAGATGGCGAGGCCCAGGCCGGCGCCCTCGACGTGGTCAACCCCGGCGTTGAGCCGCTCGAAGTCCCGGAACAGCAGGCTGCTCTGATCCCGCGAGATGCCGGGGCCGGTGTCCGCAACCTCGATCCGCAGCATGGCGTCCGCCGCCGCCAGCACGCGAAGCTCTATGGTCCCGCGGCTGGTGAACTTCACCGCGTTGCCCAGCAGGTTCAACACTACCTGCCGAACGCGCGGGGCATCGGCCAGCACCTGCAACGAGGCGCCCGGCGCCGTCAGCAGCCTGAGCCCCTTCGCATCCGCCGCAGGCCGCACGATGTCGAGGCAGCTTTCCGCAAGCTGGGGCAGGTCAACGCTCGCGGTGTTCAACACGAAGTTGCTGGCCTCGATCTCCGACAGGTCGAGCACGCGGTTGATCATGTGCAGCAAATGCTGCCCGGCCTCCAGCATGCGGTCCACCCGCATCCGCTGCTTGGAGTCCAGCGACCCTTCCATGTACAGGAGCTGCGCATAGCCCAGGATGCCGTTCAGCGGCGTCCGCAGCTCATGGCTCATGCCCGCGAGGAAGCGTGACTTGGCCCGGTTCGCCCGCTCGGCCTGGTCCCGCGCCCTGCTGAGATGGCGCGTCATGCGCTCCAGGTCGGCATTGACGGTTTCCAACTCGCGCCCCCGCGCCTCGCGTTCGGTCTCGATCTGGTGGCGCTCCGTGATGTCGCGGAAGATGGCGATGTAGCCGTCGGGCGCGCCGGTGGCGGGGTCGCGCAGCGGCCGGGCCGTCGCCTCGATCCAAACGCCGCGCCCGTCCGGGCGGTGCGCCTGGAAGGTGATGCTGTCCTGCTCCACGAACCCGGCGAGGAGCCGCCTCGTCGATGCGGTGACGGCGGCTTGGTCCTTGGGCTGCACGCGCTCGATCAGGCGATGCCCCAGCAACGCCGCAGAGGGCACGCCGAAGATCCGGCTGCAGGCCGGCGAGACGTAGCGGTGCGCCCCGTCCGGACCCACGCGGGACACCATGTCGCTCGCGTGCTCGGCCAGCAGGCGGAAGCCCGTCTCGCTCTTGCTGAGTTCCGCGGCCAAGCGCGCGCGGGACCTCAATTCCCGGCGCAGCGCCCGGGTCAGCAGGACGGTGATCGTGATGAACGTCGCCAGCACGCCGCCGGCGACCCACGCCTTGAAGCGCCATTCGGCGTAGATGGTGCGCGTCGAGACGCCGACCTGCGTGATGAGGGGAAGGCTGCCCAACCGGCGATAGACCACCAGGCGCTCGATGCCGTCCAGGGAGCTGGACACCTCGAACGAGCCGCTGGACGCCGGATGCTGACGCTGGAACTCATCGCCTTGGCTGACGTCACGCCCGATGTCCTGCTCGTTATAGGGCTGGCGGGCGACGACCTGTCCTGCGGTGGTGACGATGTTGAGCATGCTCTCCTTGTCGAGGGAGTAGCCGGTGAGAAGCTGGTTGAAGTAGGCGAGGTGGATGACCCCGACCACCGCCCCTGCAAAGCTTCCGTCCCCCCGCGTGATGGGGCGGCTGAGCACGAGGCTTGGCTTGCCGCTGAGCAGGCTCAACGGCGTCAGCGACAGGTGCAGCCCGCCGTTCGGGTGCTCGCGCAAGTAGGTGAACCAGTCCCGCGCGCCGAGGTTGCCCTCCATGGGACGGGCCGAGTTGGACGCATAGACGATCTGGCCCGCCGCATCGATGAGGGCGATGCTGCCGAAGTAGGGCGCGGCGGTCGAACCGTCGAACAGGACGGCTTGCCGGATCGCAGGGTTGAACTCCGCAAGCCCGGGAAGGGCGAAGCTGTCGGCCGCGGACCTCAGGGAGAGGTCGTAGAGTTCGATGTTGCGCGAGATGTCACGCTCCAGGCTGAGCACGAGGTTGCCCGCTGCCTGCTCAGCCTGACGGAAGGCGGCCTGGCGCGCGTCGAGCAGCATCCAGGCTGCCATGGCGATGACGCCCAGCATCAATGCAGCCACCGACGCCGATGCTGCCTTTGCTTGATGCCGCTGAATCATGCTTGGCGGTTTCATGGATTGAGCCCTGTCGTCGGCCGTCATCACATCGATGCAATCCATTTCATGGGTATGAACGTAATGCATGTTCGCGTTTGTCTCAGGGATTTGCAGTCAGGAATTGTATTCCGCGTGGGTTTGACAACAAATCCATTCAATTCCAGACTTTGTTGCGGACCGGGTTCGGATGGCGCACAGTCCTGGGGCGCGATAACTGTACGCAGTTCTGGTGCAAGGGTTGGGGGGACCGGCCGGGACCCCCGCATCCGCGCCGGCGGCCTCTGGCACATCGGCCATAGGTTCGCCGTTACGCCGCGACAACGGGCGGCGCGCGGCAGGGACGGCGTCCGCTCCGGGCGGCTGGGGGATCGGCGCCGTCGCTACGGCGCCAGGTGCTTGTCGAAGAACGCCGTGATGTCGCCGAACACCTCCTTCGTTTCCGGCGCCGCCGGGTCGAACAGGTATTGCGCGTGGGACAGCCCCTCATACACGTTCAGCACCGCGTCCACCCCGGCCCGGCGCAGCTTGCGGTGGGTGCGGACGGTGTTGGACAAGAACAGGTCCCGCGTGCCGGTGGTCAGGATCGCCGGCGGGAACCCGGCGAAGTCGCCGTAGATCGGCGAGAGCTGCGGGTCCCGCATGTCGTGCCCGGCCGCATACAGCTTGGCGGCGTGGCTCAGATAGCCGCTGTAGCTGACCAGCACATTGTCCAGCCACTCGTTGGTCTTGTAGCTGTCGCCGACCTCCGCGAGGTCCGCCCAGGGCGTGCCCGGCGCGATGGCGGCCGGCAACGGCAGGCCCTCCGCCTTGGCGCGCAGCACCAGGGCCAGCGTCATGCCGCCGCCGGTGCTGGTGCCGACGACGGCGATGCGGCGGGGATCGGTCGTGGCGGCCACTGCGCGCCAGGCCGCCACCGTGTCGTCCATCGCGGCGGGATAGGGGGCGTCCGGCGGCATCCGGTAGTCCACCGCGACCACGCGGTAGCCGCCGAGCGCCGACATCAGCATGGCCTCCGCCGTGCCGGACTCGCCGGGGCCGTACACGTAGCCGCCGCCGTGGATGTTGAAGATGAGCTGGTTGCGATGCGCGTCCGGCATCGTGCGCGGGGTGAACACGAACGCCTTCACGCCGCCCAGCATGGTGGTTTCCATCGTGACGCCAAGCTGCTCCCGCGCGCGGCCGAGGCTGGGCAGGGCGGCGTCGGCCAGCTTGGCGACGATGGCCCGCCAGCCGGCGTCGTCCGGCGGGTTGACGTTCCAGGCGGGCACGCGGTAAGGCGCGGCGGCCAGCGCCTGGGCGGCGGCGCTCATGTCGGCCTGCGGCGCCGGGACCGTGCGGGCCGGCAGGCTGCGCGGGCCGGGCTGGCTGTTGGCGGCGCCCTGGCTGGCCTCCAGCGCCGGGAAGGCCGGTGCAGGCGCCTGGGCCAGCGCGGGCGCGGCGAGCGCCAAAGCGAGCAGCGTTGCGCTGAGTGGGATGCGGATGACGGCCTCCTGCCGAGGGTCGCGCCTCGGGACGGGCGCGTGCGGGTGCCATTTAAGGCCGCGCCGGGCGGCAATGGCAACTGCATCGGGACGGCACGCGGCCCCGCTGCCATGCCCTGCCCCGGCGTTCCCCCTAATGGAGCCGTTGCGATCCCTGGGCGGCGACCTCCGGCCCGTTGCCGGAGCCAGGCCCGCCGCCCGGCCCCAATCTGTCCAACCCCAGGCTGTCCAGCCGCCCTCCGCCCCAAAGCAGCGCGCCGATCCCCGCCGCGTTCAGCGGGCGGCTGAACAGGAAGCCCTGGGCGTGGTCGATGCCATGCGCCTGCACGCACGCCAACTGGCTCTCCGTCTCGACGCCCTCCGCCGTCACCGTGATCGGGCGGCCACCCGCCAGCTCCGCCGCCGCCGCGACGATGGCCGCCTGGTGATCGTGCTCAAGCCCCTGAACGAAGTCGGCGCCGAGCTTCAGGCCATCCAGCTTGAACGCCCGGAGCTGGTGCAGCGCGGACTGGCCGGCGCCGAAATCGTCGAGCACGAGGCGGATGCCGCGCCCGCCCAGCGCCTCGAGCATGGCCAGAAGCTGCGGCGCTCCCTCCAGCACCGCCGTCGCGGCGATCTCCAGCTCCAGCCGGGACGCATCCAGTCCGCATTCCGCAAGGACGGCATCGACCATCTCCAGCAGCCCGAGGTTCCGCAGTTGGTGCGGCGACAGGTTGACGGCCAGGCGCACCGCGGCCGGCCAGCTCGCCGCGGCCCGGCACGCCTCGCGCAACGCGACGAGGCCGACGCGCGTCACCAGGCCGGCATCCTCGGCCAGCGGGATGAAATCCATCGGCGCGACCACGCCGCGGCTCGGGTGGCGCCAGCGCAGCAGGGCCTCGACGCATACCACGTCGCGGGTCGATAGGCGCACGACCGGCTGGAACTCAAGGAACAGGGCGCCGGTCTCGATCGCCTCGCGCAGTTCGGCCTGCATCGTGGCCTGCGCGGCATCGGCATCCCTCATGCGCGGCTCGAACAGCGTCCATTGGCCCCGGCCCTGCGACTTCGCGGCATACAGCGCGAGGTCGGCGTTGCGCAGCAGGTTGACCGTGTCGCCGCCATCCCGTCCGACGAACGTCACCCCGACGCTGGCGCCGATGGTCACGCGGGCGTCCGGCAGCGCATAAGGCTGGCTCAACCGCCTGATGATCCTGGGCGCCAGCGCAACGCCCCCCTGCTCGCCGTCGGAGGGCGCCAGGACCGCGAACTCGTCGCCGCCCAGCCGCGCGACCAGGCCGCTATCGCCCACCAGCCCGCGCAGCCGCGCCGCCACTGCGACCAGCAGCGCGTCGCCGGCGGCATGGCCGAACCCGTCATTGACCGCCTTGAAGCGGTCGAGGTCCAGCAGCAGCAGGCAGCCCCCCTCGCCCGCACGGCGCTCGCAAGCGGCCTGCAGCGCGTCCATGAGGCGTTGCCGGTTGGCCAAGCCGGTGAGGCTGTCATGGGTCGCCATGTAGCGGACCCGCTCCTCGGCGCGCACGACCTCCGTCCGGTCCGACCCGATGCCGCGATAGCCCTGGAACTGCGCGCACGCATCGAAATGCGGCCGGCCCGTCAGGCTCCACCACCGCGGCTCCCCCGCGGCGGCCACGGGCACGACGAGGTCGCGGAACGCGGCGCGTTGATCCAGCAGGCGCTGGAAGGTCCTTGGCCCGTCCGACGGCGTGTTGGGACAGAGCATGTCCGACAGCATCGTCCCATTCAGTGCGGCGGCCGGACGCAGGCCGGCCTGCGCGAAGCGCGGCGAGACGTGGCAGAGCCTGAGCGAGGCGTCGGTTTCCCACAGCCAATCCGACGCATTCTCCTCGTAGTCGCGCAGGAACAGGCTGATGGTCTGGTTCTGCTGCATGAGCCGGATGCGGCTCGTCGAGCGTTCCAGCAGCGAGCGGTTCAGCAGGACCATACCCAGGAACGTCAGGGCGAGATATCCCAAGGTGCCGGCCAGCAGGTAGATGTCGAACGGGTCCTGCCGCCCGCACAGCGCGATCACCGCCGACGCCGCGCTGGGAACCCAGAACGTCAGCGCGGCCGAGAACGGCGCCGCCATGACCGGGGTTGACACCAGCCCGATCAGCAGCGCCGCGACCATCCTCTGCTGGCTGATGTCGTGCCCGCCGGACAGCAGGATCAGCAGCACCCCCCAGAACACGCCGAGGGCGGCCAGGCAGACGAGGGATCGGCGATGGAAGCCCGCCCCGTCGCCCGTGCGCCGCCAACGCCGCACCTGGATGAGCAGCATGGCGTAGAGCCCGGGGATCAGCAGGCACAGCAGGATGCCGGGCGCCCCCAGCTCCTCCCGGAAGTCCAGCGCCAGGATGGCGACGCTGCTGCTGCCGGACAGGGCGAAAAGCTGGGAGGTGCGCGCGAGGAGCAGATGCTGCTCGTCCTGCACCTCCGCCACGTGCCCGGGGTCGCTCCCCGGCGGCGTCCAGTCCCCGGCCCGGCGCAGCAGGTCCGCAAGCGACCCCAGCCGTGCCCGCAGCCGGAGGGCGCCGGGCCGTGTCGGGAGGAACATGCCGGTCCGCATGCGGTAGCGCCGGTAGTCCCCTTCCAGAACGCTGCCTGCGAACTTCGCCTCCTCCTTCGCCGCCGCGGCCGTATAGAGTGCGGCCATGATCGCCGGCACAACCCAGGACCACAGGCTGGGACCTGCCAGCGCCGTCGCCACCCAGAACATCAGGTAGGCGAGGTAGAAGGGGTGGCGCGCCAGGCGGTAGGGCCCGCCGGCATCGAGGAACACCGGCGCGTCGGCCGAGAAGGCCAGCGTGAAGCGTTTGCGGCGCGTGTGGGCGACGCACCACCAAAACAGCAGCAGCGACGCCGCGCACAGCAGGAGCGGCGCCAGCCGGCCGCCCCCTGGCCGGGCCACCAGCCCGTAGACGAACCAGGCGAACGCCAGGAGGCTGGCGCCCGACACGGCTTGCATGCCCAAGGGCACCGCGCCGGATTGGTGGAAATGGAACTTCGCCGCCCACGCGAACGAACCGAAGCAGGCGGCGCCGGCCGTCAGCACGGCCCAACCGGGTCCGTCCATCACGGCCATCCCCGCGTCCGCCAAAGGCGCCCAGGCAGCATCTCCGAACAGGCGCGCAACCTCATGACGGCCGGATTCGCGTCGTCATGGATTGCCCGGCGAGGAACCCGGATACATCGTCTTCTGGGAATGCATCAGGGTCCATCAAGGGGAAGCGGCCACGCACGGCGTCGTAATCCTCACGGGTGCACGATAGCAGGTACATGGGACAAATCAACCCAGGGTAGCTGCTTGGCCCGGCTATTTCGCGATATCGCAGCCTGCGGTAGAAGGCGACGTGGTTCTGCCGCACGCAGGACAGGATCATCCGGATGTCGCGCTGGATGCCCAGCAGGCCCGCGAGCCGGTAGAGCATGAACACCAGGCCCTGGTCGTTGGCGAAGCGCGGGCTTCTGACCAGGCGCGTGATCTCAACCGCCTCCATGCCCTGCGCGCTCCTGCCGCAGCGTGACAGCAGCCCGTCCACCTGGTCGGGAAAGGTGTCGCGCGCCGGGGCGGGGGTTGGATGAACACGCGACAGGAAGCAGACCCGCACCGACGCGACCAGTTCATCGCCCTGGTAGACGGCGACGGTCTGGGTGTTCGGCTGCTGATCGAACTTGTCGGAGAACGACCTGTCTTTGTTCGGCGCGATGAAGCCGCCATCGAGGTAACAAAGATAACGAAGGGCGTAAACATCCCGCTGCGTCGCCCGATCCGAGACGATCCGCGCCGTGTAATGCGGCGCCATCGGCCTCAGCCCGGACGAGCGGCCAAGATTGATCGTTGCTTGTCTTGCCATGTCTTACGCTCTTGGTTGTGGGTTGGGCGCGGAGCATTCCGCTGGACGCGCGGAACGATCTCATACACAAGCTTGCACCGAACCCGAGCCAACTCGTTGTTTATTCGCAATGGATGGGGCCGGCCGGCCGTGTCGGGTCGCCGTGACGGCATCCCGCGGGAACAGGACATCCGGGAGCGCCATGGCCGAGTTCAGTCCAGTCCAAACCGTCGACGACTTCCGCACCCTCGATGACGGCGAGATCATGGAGGGCTACCTCGACGGCTTTCACGGCGAGGCCGCGCCGGACAGCAGCCGGTCGCGGTCCTACTGGCACGGATGGCGCAACGGGATGATCGACAGCGCCCGCCGCCCGCCCGACCCGGCGCATCTCGCTTTGACGGAGGCGTTCCTCGACCTCGCTCCCCGCCATTAGCAGCCCCGGCGATCCGGCCCCATCCTCCAGCACTGCTCGTCCGGGGCCGGCGACCGCCGCCTCGCGGGACATGGCCCATCGCGTTGGCCAGGTCCTGTTTTGTTCTCAGGCGCGAGTGGTGTTATCCTCCCGGCCAGCATGCCGTCCGACTCCGACCAGGCCCCTGCCCTGCGCCGCATCGTCCATATCGACATGGATGCGTTCTACGCCTCCGTGGAGCAGCGCGACGACCCGGCCCTGCGCGGCGTGCCGCTCGCCGTGGGCGGCTCGCGCGAGCGCGGCGTGGTGGCGGCTGCGAGCTACGAGGCGCGCCGCTTCGGGGTGCACTCGGCCATGCCCTCCGTCACCGCCCGGCGGCGCTGCCCCGGCCTCGTGTTCGTCCGGCCGCGCTTCGACGTCTACCAGGCGGTGTCGCAGCAGGTCCACGCCATCTTCGCCCGCTACACCCCGGCGATCCAGCCGCTGTCGCTGGACGAGGCGTACCTCGACGTGACCGCGCCCTTGCTGGACCGCGGCTCGGCCACCGCCATCGCCGCCGAGATCCGCGCCGCCATCCAACAGGAGACCGGCCTCACCGCATCCGCCGGGGTGTCCTACAACAAGTTCCTGGCCAAGCTCGCCTCCGACCACCGCAAGCCCGACGGGCTGTTCGTCATCACGCCGCGCATGGGACCGGGCTTCGTGGAGGCGCTGCCGGTGGGCAAGTTCCACGGCATCGGCCCGAAGACCGCGGCGCGGATGCACGCGCTCGGCATCCAGACCGGCCTCGACCTGCGCCGGCAATCGCGCGCCTTCCTCACCGAGCAGTTCGGCAAGTCGGGCGACTACCTGTACGGGGTGGCCCGCGGCGTGGACGACCGCCCGGTGCAGGCCGACCGGGTGCGCAAGTCGATCGGCGCCGAGACCACCTTCGCCCGCGACCTGCTGCACTGGGAGGAGGCGACGCTGGCGCTCGCCCCGGTGTTCGACAAGGTTTGGGACGCTTGCCGCCGGGGCGGCCATGCCGGCCGCACCGTGACGGTGAAGGTGAAATACGCCGATTTCCAGCAGATCACCCGCAGCCGGTCCTGCGCCGGGCCGGTCGCCACCCAGGCGCTGCTGGAGCAGGTCAGCCTCGCGTTGCTGCGCCCGCTGTTTCCGCCGCGGCGCGGCGTGCGCCTGCTGGGTGTCACGCTGTCGGGGCTGGAGGCCGAAGATCGGCCCAGCCCGGCCCAGATGGCGCTCGGGCTGGAGTAGCGGGACGGCAAGGACGGCGGGCCGAGATCGTCACGGCCTTCGCTCCAGTGGGAGCCCTTTGGCACGACCCGGCGTGCGCCATGGAACGTCCAGAATCCTGCGCCTTGATTCACCCGACCATGGGTTGATTTAAGCAATCTATTAATATCTTCATGGTAGGATGCACAGGCTTGCACCTGTCCGAGCCTATGCCGAAAGTGCCGCCTGCTTCTGACCCGGCTGCGCCCGACATCGGGCGACGAGGGTCCAACGCCTTACCCTTTGGTGGAGCCACGTCTTGTTCCTGTCCCCCCCGCCTCCGCCCCTGGCCGACGTGGAGCGCAGCGCCCTGAACGAGCGAGCCTGTGACGCGCCGCATCTCCGCGCCGCGCTGAATGGCATGACCATCGGCCTGTTGACCTTCACCGATCAGCTTGAGGTCCTGTTCACCAACGACCAGCTGGCGGTCACGTTGGAGATCCAGCCGGTGGTGGCGAACCGTGCCATGTCCCTGCTCGAACTGCTCGAAGGCAGCTCCGTGCTGACCGCGGCCGCGACCCAGCGCGTGCACGAGGTGTGCCTGGCCGCCATCGCCGCATCCAGCGAGCGCAAGAGCCCGATACTCACCGTGTCCGGGCAAACATCCCGGTTGTTCGCCTTGCAGGTCACCCGACTGGGCGGCGGCCACTGGATGGTTTCGTTCGAGGAGGTGACCGCCCGGCATGCGGCCGAGGCGAGCGCCATCGAGCTTGCGATGCACGACCCGCTGACCAGCCTGCCGAGCCGGGAGCTGTTCCAAAGGCGGGTCGTCACGATGCTGGCTGAAACAGCCCACGATGGCGAGGCCGCACAGGACAAGGCTGGACCGGCCGTATTGCTGGTCGATCTCGACCGGTTCAAGGCGGTGAACGACACGCTGGGCCACCCGGTCGGCGACGCGCTGCTCCGCCTGGTGGCGAAGCGGCTGCGTTCGGTGCTGCGCACGGACGACGTGGTCGCCCGTCTCGGCGGCGACGAGTTCGCCTTGCTGGTCCCGCCCTTCCCTGAGCCGGTGAACCTGACCCAGTTGGCGACACGCATCGTCGATGTGCTTGGCCGCCCCTATTTGATCGACGGGCACCTGGTAAACATCGGCGCCAGCATCGGCGTAGCCGTCGCGCCACGCGACGGCCGCGAGCATAGCCAGTTGCTGCGCAACGCGGACCTCGCCCTCTATCACGCCAAGGCGGCCGGCCGCAGCACGTTCAGCTTTTTCGAGCCGCAGATGGACGCCCGCGCGCTGGCCCGGCGCTCACTGGAGATCGACCTTCGCAAGGCGCTGGCGCTCCGCGAGTTCGAGCTGCACTACCAGCCGCAGGTCGATCTCGAAACCGACTCCATCGTCGGCTTCGAGGCGCTGCTCCGCTGGCGGCATCCCGAGCGGGGCCTGGTGTCACCAGCCGACTTCATCCCATTGGCAGAGGAGATCGGCCTGATCGTCCCGCTCGGCGAGTGGGTGCTGCGCGAAGCCTGCCGCGAAGCCACCCATTGGCCCCGTGAGATGTCGGTTGCCGTGAACGTGTCGCCGCACCAGTTCGCGGACCCTGCCCGGCTGGTCAACCTGGTCGCCAAGTCGCTTGCGTCCTCCGGCCTGCCGGGGAGCCGCTTGGAGATCGAGATCACCGAGAGCGTGCTGCTCCGCAACGAGCAGGCCATTCTGGCGGCGCTGTATCGCCTGCACGCCATGGGCGTGCGGGTGGCCATGGACGACTTCGGCACCGGGTATTCCTCCCTGAGCCAACTGCACAGCTTCCCGTTCGACAAGATCAAGATCGACCGCTCTTTCGTGAAGGACAATGGCGACGCCGTCAGCCAGAGCGCCATCATCCGGGCAATCACCGCGCTCGGGGTCAGCCTCGGCATGTCGACCATTGCGGAGGGGGTCGAGACGTCCGACCAGCTGGCCCGCATCCGTGCGGAGGGATGCACCTCGGTGCAGGGCTACCTGTTCAGTCGGCCTGTGCCGGCGGACCAGGTCGATCACCTGATCTCCGAATTCGCCGGGCGTCGATCCGCCTCGTCGAAAACCGCTGACTGAAAGGACGCGTCCGACGATGACCCAGCTCCACCGCGTGCTTTACTGCAGCCGGAACCTCATCCCGGGCGCCCCCGGGGCGGTGGCCGCCGACATCGGCCGCATCCTCGCCGTCTCGCGCAGGAACAATGCCCGCGACGGCATCACCGGGGGACTCCTGTTCAGCGACGGCTGCTTTGCCCAGGTGCTGGAGGGGCCGCTCCACGCGGTGGAGAGCGCGTTCGAGCGCATCCAGTGCGATGAGCGGCACAGCGATGTGACCGTGCTGCAGTCCGGGCCCATCGCGACGCGCGACTTCCCGGAATGGACCATGGCCTTTGCCGGCCCGGGCGCGGAGAGCGACCCCATCGCAGGCACTCGGATGGCCAAGGCCCTTGCTGGTCAGTCCAGCGACGGCGACAAGCTGCTTGACCTGCTCAAGGCGGTGATCGTGCGCGAAAGCGAATGGCTGGCCTCCGCCTGAGCTATGCCTGGACTTGGGTGATGCCGTAATCAGGCGCCGTCCGGCCGCCGAACTGCCGGCACGCACGCGGCATCAGGGTCCGCCATCGCCCCGGCGCGTGACGACCGGCTCTCCCTCGATCACGTAGGTGCTGATGGACGAGGGCGGCTGGCGGTCGATCAAATGGCCCGCGTCGTCCACCCGGCCGGCCTCGCGGGCCAGGCTGACGGCCGGGTCCTCCGTCGTGCGGTAAACGGACACTGCGGCGCCAGGCCGATGGAACTCGGCGAGGTCGATGTCCGCGACCGCCTCCCCGCCCCCATTGGTCGCCACCAGCACCAGCCGGCGCCCGTCCGGCGACAAGGCCGCGAGCGTGTCCCCCTGGCTGGGCAGCACCGTGAAGCCCGGACGGATGAAGCGGGTGTAGTGCGCGATGGCGTAGAACTGCCGCATCGGGCGCGGATGGCCGTCCCGGGCGTCGATCACGCCCCAATCCGGCTGCCATAGGCACCAGACCTCCGCATGAAGGTCGCGCAGCGCCGTCCGGATGGCGCGCGCCATATACAGCGCGCCCGACATCTCCGAGAACTCAGCGGAAAAGCAGCAGCCGACCTCGCTGGCCCAGAGCGGCTTGCCGAGCGCCGCGACCCGCCGCCGCAAGGCCCCGGCGTCCGTCCCGTTGTACTGATGCACGTTCACCTGGCCGAGCGCATCCAGCGCCGCGCCGCCCATCCCCGCCAGGTATCCCGTCATGGCATCCAGGCTGTTGGCGTCGGTCCCGGACACCACGGTGCCCGTTCCCGCCAACTCCCGGGCCAGCGCGGCGATCACCGCCTCCTGCATGGGCAGGCTGGCGAAGCTCCCCTCCTGACGGCCGCCCGACACCCACCAGGTGCCGTCCGGCTCGTTCAGCGGGCTGAGGCTGCCGAAGGCGATCCCCTCCTCGCGGCGGAAATGCCCGGCAACCGCGGCGAGATAGGCGGCAAAAGCGGGAACGGCGTCGGCGCGCAGGTTGTCCTGTCCGCCCTGCTCGGCGCCGGACACGCAGCCGCTCACGGTCATCCACCAGGGGGCAGAGTTGGCGAACGCCTCGAACACGGCCGCACCCCGCGCCCACGCCTCATGCAGCATGCGCCGCTGGCTGGCGTCGCGGGACCAATCGTACTCTGCGCCGGGTCCCGCGAGGAACCCCTCCATCCGCGCGCCCGGCTGCACCGCGGAGGGCGCCGGACCCGGACAGCGGCCCGGCTCCGGGTTCTCGCCGCCGCCGATGTTGTAGCGGGCGACGTTGAGGCCCAGGCCCGGCCCGCGTGCGGGATCGCCGAACAGGAGGTCCATGTAACGGCCTTGCTCCGCCGGGTCCGGGATCTGGGCGGCGTCGAGCGGACCGCCGTAGATGACGTTGGCCTCCCAGGCGAGCGACATGCCCCAGCCGCGCAGCGTCTGCCCCGCCTCCGTGCCGACCGAGGCGGAAACGCGGACCGGATCGCCGGCGCCCGCCAGGGTCAGCCACAGGCCCGCCGCCACCAACAACCGCAGCAGCCCTGTCCATCCGGCCCGGCGGCCATGGGGGCGCCGCAGCTCAACCAACCGGCTGGCCCCGGTCCGGCAGCAGGTCAACCAGGATGGGCCGGTGGTCGGACGCGCCGTATGCGAGCGCCACGGCGCCCTCCCCCCGCAGGCCGCGCGCCAGGCAGCGGTCGAGGCGGAGCGGCACGACGCCCTTCGCCCAATGCGTCGCGCAACGCGGCCCCACATCGGCAAAGCCCGGCAGCGTCGTCGCGCCCAGCGCATTAAAGTCGCCGATCACCGCATCGAGCCGCGGGCGCTGGTCAAGCAGGTGCCGGAGCGCGCGGCGGTTGGCACGCTGGCCGTGATCCAGGTGCACGTTGGCGATTTCGAAGCCGTCCAGGCCGACGATCAAGGCGAGGCGGCGCCTGAGGCGGCGATGCACCGGAACCGGGACGTCCAGGCGCGTGGCGGGCGGCAGCGCCACAGTTCCCACCGTGAACGGACGCAGGCTCCAGGCGGCCGGGCCGTGGCCGCGCCCCTCCATCTCGCGGCGGGCGTAGCAGCCGCCGAGCGCGTCCGGCAGCGCGTCGATGCCGGCCGCCGCCTCCTGCAGCAGCACCAGGTCGGGACGGTGCGCCTCGACCAGGCGGCGGATGTCCTCCACCCCCGCGCCGCGCCACCGCAGCAGGTTCCAACTCAGCACGCGCATCGCGCCGCCCGGGCGCGCCGGGCCGCGGCGCGGGTCCGGGTCCGGTCCCGCATTCAATGGGTGTCCACCGTTGCCGCCTACGGCTCCGGCGGGCGCCGGGCGTGCCAGTCCGTGCGGCTCTGGAACGCATGGCCGGCGCGGCACAGCAGCGCCTCCGACACAGGGGGGCCGACGAGTTGCAGGCTGAGCGGCAGGCCGGCCGCGTCCATGCCGCACGGCAGGGTGATGGTCGGGTTGCCCGCGAAGTTGAACGGCGCGGTGAAGCGCAGCATCCGCAGCAGCACCGTGTCGTCCTGCCCGTACTCCGCCATGCGCGAGAGGCTCGGCACCGGCACCGGCATCGTCGGCATGAGCAGCAGATCGACGCCCCGGAACAGCGCGCGGAGGCGCCCGGCGAACTCCAGCCGCTCGTGCATGATCGAGCCGAACTCGATCCCGGTGATCCGCCGCCCGTGCTCGATCAGTTGGGCGAGGTCCGGGCCGTACTCGCCGGCGCGGTCCGGGTAGTCCGCCTGGTGCGCGATCGCCGTCTCGACGGCGCAGAACGGGATCCAGTCGCGCAGCAGCGTCTCCGTCGGCGGGACCGTGACCTCGCGGATGTCCGCGCCGAGCGCCGTCAGCACGTCCTCGGCCGCCCGCACCGCGGCGCTCACCTCGCCGTCGATGCCGTCCTCGTTGTAGCCGCGGTCCACCCCGATGGTGATCCCGCGCACGCCCTGCCCCAACGCCGCCAGGTAGTCGGGAACCGGGTCGGGGATCGCCGTGGGGTCGTCGGGATCGGCCCCGGCGATCACGCCCAGGATCGCCGCCGCGTCGGCCGCGCTGCGCGCCATCGGCCCGAGGTGGTCGAGCGACGCGGCCAAGGGCAGGACGCCATGCCGGCTGACCCGGCCCCATGTCGGCTTGATGCCCGTCAGCCCGCACGTGGCGGAGGGAAAGCGGATCGACCCCCCGGTGTCCGAGCCGAGCGACCCGAAGCACAGGCCCAGCGCCGTCGCCACGCCCGATCCGGTCGAGGACGAACCGACCCAATGCCCGGCGCCCCACGGGTTGACCGGCCCGGGATCATCCGGGTGGTGGCTGGTGTAGGCGCCCTCCGTCATCTTCAGCTTGCCGACGATCACCGCGCCCGCGTCCTCCAGCCGCCGCACGGCCGTGGCGTCGTGGTCGGGCACCGCGTCGCGACGCATCGGCATGCCGCCGGTGGTCGGCGCGAAGCTCGTGGCGCACAGGTCCTTCACCGCGAGCGGGATGCCGTGCAGCGGGCCGCGCCAGAACCCGGCGGCGACCTCCGCCTCCGCCCGGATCGCCGCGGCGCGGGCGCGGTCCGCCAGCACCGTGACGTAGCTGCGCGCGGCGCCGTCCAGCCGGGCGACCCGCTCCAGGGTCGCCTCCAGCACCGCGACCGGCGACAGCTCGCGCCGCCGGATGCGCTCCGAGATGTCGAGCAGCGACCGGTAGTGCAGGTCTTCGGGCGGCATGGCGGTCTCCTTGGGTCCGGCTGGCGGCGGGCGCCCAGCAAAGCATCCGGAGCGCAGGATGGGAATGCCCGCCGGGGCGTTTACCCGGCGGCCGCGCCCCGCGCCCGGTCCAGCCGCTCGCCGACCGCAAGCGCCAGCCGTCCCGCCAGGGTCCGGGCGCCCACGCAGGAGGCCAGGTCAAGCCGGGCGTTCGCGAAGCCGTACTTGCCCTCGTCCTCGACGCGGAGGAGATCGACCTCCGCCACCCCCCGGTCGAAGGCGTTCACCAGGTGCTCGATCAGGACGAGCGCCTCCGGCGTGGCGCCGTCGAAACGGGGGTCATGCACGGAGAAGAACACCTGCTCGCTCGGGCCGGCCGCGATGGTGAGCAGGGCTGCCGCAAGATCGCCGCCGCAGTGGAGGGTGAACAGCCGGAACGTCCCTTGCCGCACAAGCTCCCGCACCAGGGCGCGGAAGATTGCGGCGTCGTGGTCCATGATGCCGCTGCCCTGTCCGGTCCGGGCGAGCCATTGCTGCTTGAGTGCCACCATGCGCCCCAGCACGGCGTCGGCCGGGTCACCAGGCCCCCAGGCCCTCGTTGCGACCGGCCCCGCCTCGCCGAGGGTCCGCAGGCCGCGGGCGTGGCCGTCCCGGGCCGCCTCGCCGAGGCAGCGAAGCCAGGCTTGCCCGCCGGCCCCGCCGCTCCGGACTTGCAGGCTCCTTGCCGTGCGATGGCCGGGCCGGAGCCTCATGGGCCGCTGCGGCCCGTCGAGCAGCGCGTGGAAGGCGGCATCCGGACGCAGGTTGCTGAGATAGGCGAAGTCGAACCGCCCCCACGCCGCCACGGCGGCCCAGGCGTGCTGGAGCACGGCCCGGCGGTCCGGGGACCCCGGCTCGACGAGCGCGTCGCAGTAGTCGCTGCACTCCTTGGCGGCCCATTCGAGCACGCGGACGCCGCGGTGCCGGCGCGTGGCGAGCGGCAGCGCCGCGGCAAGCCGCCCGTCCGCCCAGCACAGCGCCACGCACAGGCGCGACGCGCCGGGCGCGTGCCGGGCGTTGCACCAGGCGCTGATCCAGCCATGGCTTTGGAAGACGCCCTGACCGCCGCGCCGCCAGAGCGCGTCCCAGGCCGGGCCGATCTCGGCCAACCGGGCCGGCGTGCCGACGATCTCGGTCCGCAGCGTCACGCGGCGCGCCTCCGCCGGCCCGCCCTGCACCCCATCACCCCCGGGCGAAGCCGCACGGGGCTGCGGGCGACCCGGTGCGCTCGCCATCCACCACGTAATGCGCCGCCGTCACGCTGCCGGCCAGGTCCGAGCAGAGGAACAGCACCACGTCGGCCGTGGCGTAGCGGCCGAGCGGGATGCCGCCCTGCTCCCGGACGGCCCCGGCCGCCGCCTCGCCCGCCGCGCGAAGCCCAGCGCCGCCGCCCGCCCGATGCCGTTCGCGCCCCCGGTGATCAGCGCCACCTTGCCGGTGAAGTCCATGCCCCGCTCCCCTGATCCGCCCCTCTACTCCGCCGCGACCCGCTCCGTCTCCCGCATCTCCGCCCAGGCGGCGTCCAGGCCGCGGCCGAACCGGGCGCACAGCTCGTTCGCCTCCGCGTGGTCCAGGATCAGCGGCGGGGTGAAGGCGATGCGGTCGCCGATGGCGCGCACGATCAGGCCGTGCCGCTCGCACGCCGCCTGCACGCGCCCGCCCACCCCGGCGGCAGCGGGATAGGGCTGCCGGGCCGCCTTGTCCGCCATCAGCTCCACCCCGGCGATCAGGCCGACCCCGCGCACGTCGCCGACCAGCGGGTGGTCGCGGAACGCCTCCAACCCGCGCAGGAAGGTCGGCGCCACGTCGCGCACATGGCCCACGATGTCGCGCTCCTCGTAGATCTTGAGCGTCTCGATGGCGACCGCGCAGGCCACGGGGTGGCCGCCATAGGTGTAGCCGTGGCCGAAGCTGCCATGGCGCCGGCTGCCCTCCAGCAGCGCCTCATGCACCCGGGCGCCGACCAGGAGGGCGGAGATCGGCTGGTAGGCCGCCGAAAGCTGCTTCGCGCAGGAGATCATGTCGGGCGCGATGCCGTAGGTCTCGCAGCCCCACATGCTGCCGGTGCGGCCGAACCCGCAGATCACCTCGTCGGCGACCAGCAGGATATCGTGGCGACGCAAGACCGCCTGGATCGCCGGCCAGTAGCCGCGCGGCGGGGTGATGGCGCCGCCGCCGCCCTGCACGGGCTCGCCGAAGAAGGCGGCGATGGTGTCGGGCCCTTCCTGCTGGATCAGCGCCTCCAGGTTCGCGGCCATGCGTGCGCTGAACGCCTCCTCGCTCTCGCCGGCCTCGTGGAAGCGGTAATAGTTCGGGTTGTCCGCATGGACGAAGCCCGGCAACGGCAGGCCGAACCCCTGGTGCATGTGCGGCTGCCCCGACAGGCTGACGGTCGCCACGGTGTTGCCGTGGTAGCCGCGGACGCGCCCGATGAACTTCCGCCGCTGCGGCTGCCCCTGCACGCCCCAGTAGTGCCACGCGAGCTTGATGGCGGCGTCGTTCGCCTCCGACCCGCTGCATTGGAACAGCACGCGGGCCATGCCCGGGGGTGCTGCGGCCAGCAGCCGCTCCGCCAGCTCCACCGCGGGTTCGTGGCCCTTCTGGAAGAAGGTGTGGTAGTACGGCAGCTTCAGCATCTGCCGGTGCGCCGCATCCGCCAGGCGCCGCTCGCTGAAGCCGAGGCTCGCGCACCACAGCCCGGCCATCGCCTCGATGTACTCCCGCCCCTCGGTGTCCCACACGCGGCAGCCCTCGCCGCGGTCGATCAGCACGGCGCCCTCGCGGGCATGGCGGTCGAGGTCGGTCTGCTGGTGCACGAGGCTCGCGATGTCGCGGGCGTGCAACGAGTTCGGCTGCATGTCGGTCTCCAATTCAGGGCCTAATGGTCGGCCATTTCCCAGATCATGGACAGCACTTCCTCACGCGCCGCCACGAAGTCCGGGCGGCTCTTGACCGCGCGGATGCCCTCCGCCGCATGGCCGCGGGCGAAGGGCATGGGCAGGCGGGCGACGATGCGGCCGGGGCGGGGCGACATGACGACGACCTCCGTGCCGAGATAGACCGCCTCCTCGACGCTGTGGGTGATGAACACGACGGTCATGCCGGTGCGGCGCCAGACGGCGTGCAGCTCCTCCTGCATCCGCTCCCGCGTCAGCGCATCGAGCGCGCCGAACGGCTCGTCCATCAGCAGCACCTTCGGCTCGTTGCACAGGGCGCGCGCGATGGCCAGGCGCTGCTGCATCCCGCCCGACAGCTCATAGGGGTAGCGCGCGCGGAACTCCCACAAGCCCGTGGTGCGGAGCCACTGCTCCACCCGGGCGGCGGCGGCGGCCGGGGCCTCGCCGCGCATGCGCGGGCCGAAGCCCGCATTGGCGGCAACCGTCATCCAGGGGAACAGCGCCGGCTGCTGGAACACCACCCCGCGCTCCGGCCCCGGCCCCGTCACCGCCTGGCCGTCCAGGCTGACCACCCCGGTCGTCGGCGCCAGGAACCCGGCCAGCGTCTGCATCATCGTCGTCTTGCCGCAGCCGGAGGGACCCACGATGCAGATGAAGTCCCCGCGGGCGAAGCCGAGGTCCGCCCGCTCCAGCGCCTGCACCGCCGACGCCCCGGCCCCGTAGCGGACCGAGACGCCGGCGAACTGGACGAACCCGCTCAACCGACCGCCTTGCGAAGGAAATCGGTGTTGATCGCCTTTTGGAAGGCGTCCAGGCCCGGCGCGCTGCGGATGCTGCGCTGCTCCACCAGGAAGTCCGCGGTGCTTTTCAGCACCTGGGCGAAACTGCCGGGCGCGCTGGACGTGCCCAGCCATTGCAGCCCGGCCTGCTGGCTGAACGGCACGAAGTCGTATTCCTTCATGTCGGCCATGGCGACGGCGGGGGTGACGCCCGCCTCCTTGCCCACGATGACCGCGGCCTCGTCCGGCCGTTCCTGCCACATGAACAGCGCCCGGTCGTACGCCTTGAGGAAGCCCACCACGGCGTCCGGATACTGCTGCGCAAAGGCCGTGCGGACCACGATCAGGTCGGCGACGACGTAGCCGGCCTTTTCCAGCGTGTCCCAGGTCTTGTAGGGCGTGCCGCCGTTCTCGGCGATCTTGCTGCGGGCCGGCGGCCAGACATAGGCGGCGTCGATCTCGCCCCGCGACCACGCCGCCTGGATGGCGGCGGGCTTCATGTCCAGCACCGTCACGTCCCGCTGCGTCAGGCCGTTGGTCTTAAGGAAGCCCAGCAGGCGGAAATGGCTGGTGGAGCCGAACGGCGTCGCCACCTTCTTGCCCTTGAAATCCGCGGGCGACTTGATGTTGGCGGCGGTGCGGACCGTCATGTCCTCGCCGGGTCCGATGTTGTCGACGATGCCGACCAACTGGAGAGGCAGGCCCTGGCTGATGGCCGCCGCGGTGGCGACGGAGCCGGTCGCCAGGCCGATGTCGCAGCTTCCGGCGGTGATGGCGGTGTTGATGTCGGCGCCGCTGCCCATCTCGGTCCAGGCGAGCTTGGCGCCGGCGCCCTCCTCGAACCAGCCCAGGCCCTTGGCGATCATCGTCGGCTTGGTCTCGGTGAAGAAGCCGATGTTGACGCCGTTTGGCGCCGCGGCCCGCGCCGTGCGCGCCGCCAACGCGCCGGCGCCCGCGCCGAGCAGCGCGCCGCGCCGGGTCAATCGCATACCGTTCATTGCAGAGTCCCTTTGTGTGATCATCGTCCAGCCCAGTGGACCACGCGCCGCTCGATCAGCACCAGGATGCGGTCGATGGCGACCCCCGCCAGCCCGATCATCGCGATGCCCGCGAACACGTAGTCCGACCGCAGGAAGCGCCCGGCGTCCATGATCATCCAGCCGATGCCGTTGGAGCCGGCGATGATCTCGGACGCGATCAGCGTGCCGTACACGATGCCCAGCGCCAGCCGGGCGCCGATCAGCACCTCCGGCAACGCCGACGGCAGCACGACGTGGCGCAGCACCTGCCAACCGCTTGCGCCCAGCGCGCGGGCCGCTTGCAGCCGGTCCGGCGGCACGTTCCGCACGCCGTCCCGCGCCGCGACCGCCGCGACCGGCAGCGCCGCCAGGAACAGCATGGTGATCTTGCTGGTCTCCCCGATGCCGAGCCAGACGATCAGCAGCACGAGGTAGGCCAGCTGCGGCAAGGGGCGCAGGAACTCGATGAACGGCGCCGCCGCCGCATCGAGCCGCGGGGCGTAGCCCATGCCGAGGCCCAGCAGGGTGCCCACGGCGGCGCCGGTCAGGAACCCCGCCCCGACGCGGAGCAGGCTCATGCCCATGTGCTCAAGGATCGAGCGGCCCTTGTAGCCCTCCTGCGCCAGCTCGGTCAGCCCGTCCCACAGGTCGAGCGGCCCCGGCAGGAACAGGTCCCGCACCAGCCCGCCGCTGGTCACGCCGACCCATAGCGCCAGCAGCAGCAGGGCGCTGAGGCCCGTGATGGCCCAGGACGGCAGCGACCGCAGCATCAGTCGCGGCCGCGCCAATGCACCAGCCGCCGGTCCAGCACCCGCATCATCCACGCGAGCGTCACGCCCAAGCCCCCCAGCACCAGGATGCACAGCACGATCACGTCGTTGCGGAGGAAGCTGCTGGCGGAGATCACCATCCAGCCCAGCCCGTCCGTCGCCGCCAGAAGCTCCGCCGACACGACGGTGGAGAACGCCGCCGCCAGCGCCACCTGCAGCCCCGTCAGCACCATGGGCGCAGCCGATGGCAGCACGACATGGCGGAACACCTGGAACGGCCCGGCGCCCATCGCGAGCGCCACCTGGATGCGCTGCTGCTTCACGCCGCGCACGCCCGCGGCGCTGGCGGCCACGACGATGGGGAACGCCGTCAGGAACAGCAGGGCGGCCTTCGACAGGTTGCCGGTGCCGAGCCACAGGATCAGCAGGATCATGTACGACAGCGGCGGCAGCGGCCGCATGAACTGGATGATCCAATCGAGCGCCGCGGCGGTCACGCGGCTGGTCCCCATCCACAGCCCCAGCGGCACGCCGGCCAGCACCGCCAGCCCGAACCCGGCGCCCAGCCGCCCCAGCGTGGACAGCGCGTTGCCCCACAGCGTGGTGCCGCGATACCCGTCCCGCAGGATCTCCGCCGCCGCCGCCCAAACGTCCGCCGGCGAGGGCAGCAGGTCGCGCGACACGACGCCGCTCGCCGCGATGGCCCACCAACCCAGCACCATGGCCGCGACCGACGCGAACCCGAACGCCGAGGCCGGCACGCGGCGCCGGCGCGCCTGGTCCGGCAGCGCCGCAACCGCGATCCCGTCCGCCAGCCCGCTTGCGGCACTCGTCACCATGACCCGCGGTTCTGCAATGCATGTGCCATGCTCTGTCATGACGCCCGCGGCTTTGATGCACAAGGTCCTGCGCCGGGCCGGCTTTAACCCCGGGCCGCCCTACGTCATCGAGCTGGGCCGGTAGAACGGCTGGTGCTGCGCCGGGTCCATGTAGCCGGCGTAGAACCGCTTGATGTGCGGCAGCAGCGCCTTTGACAAGTGGCGGCGCTGCACCTCGTCGTCGGACAAAGCGTGGGCCAGGTCGTCGTGCAGCGCCTTCAGCGCCGCCGCCTGGTCCACCCGGGTGAAGCGCCCGTCGGCGTAGATCGTCTCGCCGCCGCACATCACGTGCCGCACGCCGCCGGTCTTCGCCCGCTGGATCACCGCGTCCAGCACCGGGGTCTCCTCGTCCAGATAGGGGTAGCTGATCTGCTGCCAGTCCAGCAGCACCAGGTCCGCCGCCGTGCCGACCTCCAGCGTGCCCAGATGGTCCCCGAACGCCGTGGTGCGCGCGCCGCCCACCGTCGCCATCGTCAGCACCTGGTCCATCGTCGGCACGTCGTCCTCCATGCCGGGCACGCGGTGCGCGCGCAGCACCATCCGCATCTCCTGCAGCATGTCGCGGTCGTCGTTGATCCCGGCCTCGTCCAGCCCGATGGCGACGTTGACACCCGCCGCGGCGAACCGGTTCAAGGGTGCCACCCCCGAGCGCAGCCGGAAGTTGGAGCTGCAATTGTGGCAGATGCAGGTGCCGGTCTCCGCCACCCGGGCGATGTCGCGCTCGTTCAGCCAGACGCCGTGGCCCAGCGTCATCCGCTTGTTCATCAGCCCGAACCGGTCGAGGTACTCGACCGCGGTGCCGCCGCCCCGGCGCTTCGCATACTCCTTCTGGTAGGCGGTCTCGACCAAATGCATGTGCAGCGGCACGTCGTACCGCTCGGATGCCTCCGCGAGCCGGGTCAGCGCCGCGTCGCTGCACCAATGCAGGTTCGCCGGGGCCAACTGGATGCGGACCCGGTCCTTGCCGGCATGCGCCCCGTGCATCGAGGCGAACATGTCCATGGCGCCGTCGAGCGACAACTGGAACCGGTCGAACCACGCCTGCATCGGCCCCCGCAACTCCGACGGCAAGGAGGCCACCAGCTCCGCGTCGTCCTGGTAGGCCAGCCGGTTCTGGTCGCGCACGGCGTAGCAGTAGGACACGCGCATGCCGATGTCCTCATAGGCGCGCACCACATCGTTGGCGCGCGCCTGCACCTCCTCCGGCGTGCCCGGCAGCCAGCCGTGGATGTGCTGCACGGCCGTGATGCCCGACCCCACCATCTCGAACGCCGAGTACAGCGTGTCGAGATACAGGTTGAGGTTGCGCGCCACCATCCGCGTCACGAACCACAGCTCCAGCGGCATGTCGGGCGAGCCGAGCTGCACCGGCGTCAGACCGACATGGTGATGCCCGTTCACGAAGCCCGGCAGCAGGATCTCCGTTCCGGTGCCCACCACCGGGGTGTCGGGGTACTGGCGATGCAGCGCCTCGAACGTGCCAACCGCGGCGATCACGCCGTCCTCCTGCAGCACGGCGCCGTCCGGCATCGTCTCGACCGGGGTGCGGCCCGTCTTGGGCAAAAGGGCGGCGCGGCTGCGGATCAGCGTCGTGGCCATGGGCGGGAACTCCGAAGGGTCAGGCGGGAAGGGCTTCCTGCTCGGCGAAGGCGCGGTCCACCTCGTCTTGCAGCAAGCCGGTGAGCTGGCGGCGCAGCGCCTCGGCGGCCGGGCTGAACGGGTCGCGCGGGCGCGGCATGTCGATGGGCACGACGGCCTTGATCCGCCCGGGCCGCGAGGTGAACACCACCACCCGGTCGGCCAGCGCCACCGCCTCGTCGATGTGGTGCGTGACGAACAGCACGGAGGCGCCGGACGCACGCCACACATCCAGCAGGAAGTCCTGCATCTTGCTCCGCGTCTGCACGTCGAGCGCCGCGAACGGCTCGTCCATCAGCAGCACCTTGGGCCGCATCGCCAGCGCCCGCGCCACCGCGACGCGCTGCCGCATGCCGCCTGACAGCTCGTCCGGCCGCTTGTCGATGGCCTCCGCGAGGCCCACCCGGGCCAGCGCCTCCCGCGCCGCCGCGCGCCGCGCGTCGGGCGTGTCGCCGCGGATGGACAATCCGAACGCCACGTTCTGGCCGACCGAGAGCCAGGGGAACAGCGAGGTCTCCTGGAAGATCAGGCTGCGGTCCGGCGACGGCCCCGCCACCCGGCCGCCGAACGACGAGAGTTCGCCCATCGTCGCGTCCTGCAAGCCGGCGATCAGATACAGCAGCGTGCTCTTGCCGCAGCCGGACGGGCCGAGCAGCACGACGAACTCGCCCGGCGCCACCGCGAGGTCAATGTCCCGCAGCGCCTCATGCGCGCGCGGCGTGCCGGGCGCCCACACCTTGCCGACCCTGCGGCAGGCCACGGCGTCAAAGGCCGGGGCGTCGAAGGCTGGCGCGCTAGAGGCCACGCAGCGCCTCCGACCCCTTCGGCACCCAATACAGCAGCCGGTTCTGCAACAGCCGCAGCGCGAAGTCGAAGGCGAACCCCAAGACGCCGATCAGCGCGATGGTGAAGAACACCAGGGACGGGTTAAAGGTGTTGCGCGCCAGCATGATGACCTGGCCCAGCCCATAGCCGACGCCGGTGCTCTCGGCGATCAGCACCGCCATCCAGGCGGCGAACAGGTTCATCCGCAGCACCAGCAGCATGCCCGGCAGGATCGCCGGCACGATCACCCGGGCGTAGATCTGCCGTTTGCTCGCCCCCATGGTGCGGGCGACGTGGATGAAGTTGCGGTTCACCCCGTCGATCTGCGCGATGGTGGACAGCGTCATGTGGAACAGCAGGGCGACGACGACCATGAACACCGCCGGGCGGTTGCCGATGCCGAACATGAAGATCGCCACCGGCAGCCAGGCGATGGGCGACACCGGCGCCAGCAGCGTGATGGTCGGCAGCGTCAGCCGCTCGAACAGCAGGAAATACCGGATGGCGACGCCGAGCGACACCGACAGCACGGAGGCGATCACGAGGCCGCTCAGCACCCGTCCGATGGTGGCGCCCGCCGTATAGGCCACGGCCAGCGCCGGCGGCGGCCCGGAGTCCATGCCCGCGCCCACCTGCCACCGGCTGACGGTGTTGAAGAACTTGGCCTGGCCCGCGATGTTGCCCAGGAAGACGTGCGGCGGCGGCAGCAGCCGCGGATCGGCCAGGCCCGCCGCCCACAGCGCCTCCCAGATCGCGCAGAACATGCCGATGCTGACGACGGCCCAGCCGAGCTTGCCGACCCAGGGCGGCAGGCTCGGCCGCCGCAGGGCCATGGCCGGGGCATGGAGGGCGACGGACATGGCGCGGCTAGGCCGACTTGAACTTCAGCTTGCCGTAGAGGTCCGGGTTCTCGGCGATCACCTGCTCCAGGAAGGTCCAGTCGATGGCATCGCGGCCGGGCTTCTTCTTGATGTAGCCCATGTCCTGGATCGAGTTCACCCGGTCCAGGATGAACTGCGTCTGGCTGCGCGCATCGACGACGGAGGGCTGCTTGCCCATCGCGACCTGCGCGTTCTCCATGCTGGTCTTGTAGTAGCGGCCCACCAGGGTCTCGAGCGTCTTCTGCGGCTCCTGCTCCGCCATCAGCTGCGCCGTCATCATGCCCTTGATGAGCGCGCGCAGGCCGGCCGGGTTCTTCTTGATCAGCTCGTCGCTGACGGCGAGCACGCAGTCGGTGTAGCCCTTGCCGTAGATGTCCAGGCCGTCGGACAGCTTCACCGACCCCTTCACGTCGTGGAGCAGCGCCGTGCCGTACGGCTCGATGGTGCAGAGCATGTCGAGCGACCCGGCGCGGAACGCCTCCACCGCCTCCGGCGTGTTGCCCATGTAGCGGACGTTGATGTCCTTGAAGGCGACCCCGTTCTTCTTGAACCAGTCGTATGGCAGCACCTCCAGCGTATCGAGCTGGAACGTGCCGAGCGTCTTGCCCTTCAGCTTCGCAGGTGTGTCCAGCCCCGGCTGCGCCAGGAGGACGCAGCCCTCGATGCCGCCGCCCGCCACGATCTTCACCGGGGCGCCGGCGTCATACAGCGCCACGAAGCTGGTGTAGGGCATCAGCCCGGCATCCACCTGGCCCGCGCCCAGGAACGTCACCTGCTCGGCAAACGTCGGCGTCGGCACGAAATCCAGGATCAGCCCGTCGCGCTGCGCCGTTTGCAGCGCGTTGGCCAGATAGAAGTTCAGGTTGCAAAAGCCGCCCCCGAAGGTCGAGGTGATGTGGCTCTCCGCCGCCCGCGCCCCGTGGCTGCATCCCATCAGGCTGATGGCGCCGAGCGCCGCGCCCTTCAGCGCCGCCCGCCGGCTGACCGGCCCATTCCATACGGAGTCGCAGGCGAGAGCAGTGGTCATGGCGGGGCTTTCACGAATTCGTTCAGCCAAAGCACAGCAAGCGCCGTGCCATCACCCCGCCGCCAAGGCGCGCTCCATGGCCGCCGCCGCCGCCAGGACGCGCCAGTCGGCCAGCCGGGGACCGACGATCTGCAAGCCGACCGGCAGCCCGCCCTCCCCCACGCCGCACGGGATGCTGATGGCCGGCGTGCGCGCGTGGTTGAACAGCGGCGTGAACGCGGCGTGGTCGCGATGCGCCGCCGGGCGCCCGCCCACCGTCTCCGGGTCCAGCCGGTCTGCCCGCCAGGCCACGCAGGCGATGGTGGGGCACAGCAGCAGGTCCCAACTGGCAAAAAAACGAGCGATGCTTGCGGCGATGCGCAAGCTCCATGCATGCGCGCCCGCGACCTCCGCGCCGCTCCGGCCGAGGCCGCGTTCGATCTGCATGCCGGCGTGCGGATCGAACGACCCCGGCGCCGCGCGCCACTGCGCGCCGAACAGATCCGCCAGCCCGGCGTCCTCGATGGCCAGGATGCGCGCCTCGGCCGTGCCGGGCGGCCATTCGGGGTCGGCCTCCGCGACCGCCAGCCCGCCCCGGCGCAGGGTGGCGACGGCCGCGTCCACCGCCGCCCGCACGTCCGCGTCGAGCGGCAGGCCCAGCCCAAGCTGCGGACTATAGGCGATCCGCAGCCGCTCGGTGGGCGGCCCGGGCGGCGCCGGGTCCTGGCACAGCGGATCGGCCGGGTGCATCCCGATGACCGCCGCGAACAGCGCCCGCGTGTCGGCCACGGTCCGCCCCATCGGGCACGTGCAGGCGATGCCCGGCAGGGTCCCCGGGAAGCCCCAGGGGTCGGGCACGACGCCGGGACTGGGCTTGAAGCCCACCGCGCCGACATGGGCGGGCGGACGCCGGCACGACCCGCCGCCATCCCCGCCCAGCGCCGCCGGCGCCATGTCCGCCGCGAGCGCCGCGGCGCACCCGCCCGACGACCCGCCCGGCGTGCGCGACAGGTCCCGCGGATTGAGCGTCCGCCCGTAAAGCCGGTTGTCGGTGATCTCCTTCACGCCGAACTCCGGCATGTTGCCGATGCCGATCACCACCGCGCCGGCGCGGCGCATCCGTTCGACCGGCAGCGCGTCGCGGTCCGGCCGGAAATCCCGGAACAGCGGCGAGCCCTGGGTGATCCGCCGCCCCGCGACCCAGATCGAGTCCTTCACGACGACGGGCACCCCGGCCAGCGGCAGCGCCTCGCCCGCCGCGACCCGGCGGCGCAACGCTGCCGCCTCGGCCCTCGGCGCGGCCTCGTCGTGGTTCACCAAGGCGTTCACCGCTGGGTTGGCACCCCGGATTTGATTGAGAAAGGCGTCGATCACCGCGACGGGGTCGGCACGCCCCGCCTGGACCGCCGCGGCGATGGTCGGCGCGTCCCACCTCAGCACGTCCGCGCCGCTCATCCGGGGATGAAGCGGTCGAGGTCGTCCCCGCCCAGGCGCACGGACTGCGCCGCCACCCGCCGGTTCGCGTCCAGCAGCCAGGGCGTCGCCACCGCCGCCCGCCTGGCCTGCTCCGCGTAGTCGCGGCGGAAACCCGGCATGACCGCCGCCGCCTCCGCCCGCAGCGCGGCCTCGTCCACCGTGGTGATCCGGCCGGCGTCCAGCACCAGGGCGCCGCCCACCACGACGCTGTGCACGCCGCGCCCGGACTCGGCGAACACCACCTGGCGCGCCGCGCTGTTGAGCGGCACGTAGGCGATGTCGCGCAGGTCCAGCATCACGAGGTCGGCCTGCATGCCCGGCGCGATGGCCCCGACCTCGCCTTCGAGGCCCAAGGCCCGCGCGCCGCCGACGGTCGCCGCGTCGATCGCCAGCGCCGCATCGACGCCGGTGGGACCGGGATCGGCGGCGGCGGCCAGCAGGCAGAGCAGCTTCATCGCCGTGAACATGCTCTGGCAATCCCCGCAACTGCAATTGTCGCACCCCAAGGCGACGTTCACCCCGGCGTCGATCACCCGGCGCATCGGCGCGACGCCGCTCTTGAGCTTCAGGTTGCTCGCCGGGTTGTGGGCGAGGCTGGCGCGCGCCTGGCCCAGCAGCGCCATCTCCTCCCCGTCCAGCCAGACCCCGTGCGCGACCGTCAGCCGCTCGTTGAGCAGCCCGACCTCCTGCAGCCAGCGCAGCATGGAGCCGCCCTGCGCCGGGTACAGCGACCGCGCCTTGGCCGCCTGCGCCCGCGTCTCGTACACGTGCGTCGTCACCGGCAGCCTGTGACGCTCCGACAGGGCCGCGATCCCCTCCAGCAGCGCGCGGCTGGACCGCTGCGGACCCGAGGGGCTGAGCGCCCAGCGCAGCCAGGGCGGCAACGGGTCGAGCCGCCGGATTTGCGCCTCCACGAAGTCGAGCTGCGCCCGGGCGTCGGCGGGCGCGCCGCGGACCAGCGCCTGCACCGCCTCCGGCGCGTCCGCGGACACGAAGGGCGCGATGTCCAGCGCCGCCACGTCGCGCACCGCCGCCGAGAACACGACCCGCAGCCCGCTCTCCGCATAGGCCGCGAGGATCGTGTCGAGCGTCGGCTCGTCCATCGGCACCAGCGAGTTCATGTCCTGCACCGTCGTGATGCCGTGGCGCAGGCAGTCCACGGCGCCGATCAGGGTGCGGAGCCGCAGCTCCCGCGGGCTGCGCGGCCCGAGGTACGCCGGCTGCGAATGCAGCGCCCACACGTCGAACGGCATGTCCTCCAGCAAACCCTTCTGCAGGACATCGTAGGAATGGTAGTGCGCGTTGACGAAGCCGGGCAGCACCAGGAGGTCCCGGGCCTCGATCACCCGCGCGGCGCCCGCTTCGGCCGCGCGGCGCAGCCCGGCCTTCGCCGCCGCTTGCTCGCCCGGCGCATCGACGCTGGCGATCCGTCCGTCATGGATCAGGATGTCGCGCACCGGCGGGTCGTGCGGGTCGGCGCCGGGCAGGTAGGCGCGCCCGCCGGCGATCAGCATGTCCTGCATCTCAGGCCGCCGCCGGCAGATGGAACAGGCTGCCCCACCCGGTGATCCCTGCGGGGTCGGCGCCAGCCAGGCAGAGGCTTTTCCAGAGCGCGGCGGCCACGGAGTCATAGACCGGGCAGCCCAGCGCCGCCTCCAGCCCCGGCGCCAATGGGGCCGCCCGCAGGTTGGTGCAGACGACCGCGATGGCCTGCGGCGCCGCCGCCGCGACCTCATGCGCCATGCGTTCCAACTGCGCCCCGGTCACGGCGGCGAAGGAGAAGTTGTCCTGCAGCCGCAAATGCCGCTCCGCCACGCATTCGATGCCGATGCCAGCGTAGTTGGCGACGATGCGCGCCTGCACGTCGTCCCGGTACGGCGTCAGCAGGCCCAGGCGCCGCACCCCAATGCGGGCCAGCGCCTCGTTCAGCGCGAGGACGCTCGACGTGGCGGGAATGCCCGTCGCGTCCTGGATCTGCCGGCACAGCGCCACGTCCCAGCCGAAGCCGAGCCAGCTGGCCGAGGTGCCGCTCCAGGCGATGGCGTCCACCCGGGCATCGGCCAGCAGCGCCGCCGCCTGCAGCACGGCCGCGTGGTCGAACTGCGCCAGCGCCGCGTCGCTGAGCGCGATCTCGGTGACGCGGAAGCGGCTGAAATGCAGGGTCACGCCGGGCATCTCCGCCACGATGGCGGTCGACATCGGCTCCAGCACCGTGTTGGAGGAGGGCGTGAGCAGGCCGATGCGGATCGCGCGCGTCACGGGCCGTCCGTGCCCCCGAACAGCCGCACCAAGGGCGCCGGCAGCCCGGCCATCGCCTTGGGGGCGGGACGCCGGAAGCTGCCCGCGACCGCCTTGCGCGGGCGGAGCGCCACGAGCGTCTCCGCCTGCCGCACCGCGGCGGCGATCCCGTCCACCACCGGCACTTCCACCTGCCCGGCGATCTGCTCCGCAAGGCCCGCCAGCGGCGCGCCGCCCAGGATGCACACCTCCGCCCCCGCCGTTACCGCCGACGCGCACAGCGCCGCGAGCCGGGCGGCCTTCTCTTCCGCCACCTGCGCCACGTCGGCGAACGCCTCGTCGAGGCAATGGATGCCGGAGCAGCGGGCCGCGAGGCCGTACTGGTCCACCGTCTCCTGGTACCAGGGGCCGAGCGCCGGGGCGAAGGTGATGACGGCGAAGCGGCGGCCGAGCATGCAGGCGGTCAGCATCGCCGCCTCCGCCATGCCGACCACGGGGATGGGCAGCAGCTCCCGCGCGGCGCCCAGGCCGGGGTCGCCGAACGCCGCCACCACCGCGGCGTCGGCGCCCCCCGCGTGCTCGGCGAACGATTCCAGCACGGCGCGCGCGCCGATCACCGCCTCCGCCCGGGTCGCGATGTAGGGCACGCCCGCCGCCGCCGTGACCGCCTGGATCGTGGTGCCGGGGGAGGCGTAGGCGCGCGCCACGGCGGCGATCCGGTCCGTCACCGCCTGGGTGGTGTTGGGGTTGGCCAGCAGGAGCCTCATGCGCCCGCGCCCTCCGACCCGAGGGCCGAGCGCAGGCGGGCGGCGATGGCCGCGAAGGCCGGCGTGCCGGGGACCCGCGGGCGCGGCAGATCGACGGCGACCTCCGCCGAGAGCCGCCCCGGCCGCGGCGTGAACACCAGGATGCGGTCGGCCAGGAACACCGCCTCCTCGATGCTGTGGGTGACGAACAGCACGGTGGTGCGCTGCTTGGCCCAGATCGACAGCAACTCCGCCTGCAAGTGGCCGCGGGTCTGCGCGTCGAGCGCGCCGAACGGCTCGTCCATCAGCAGGGCCTGCGGCCGGGTGGTGAGGGCGCGTGCGATGCCGACCCGCTGGCGCATGCCGCCCGACAGCTCGTGCGGGTAGCGGACGGCGAACTCGGACAGGCTGGTCAAGGCCAGCATCTCCTCCGCCCGGGCGCGCCGCGCGGCCCGGGCGACGCCGCGCGCCTTCAAGTTGAACTCGACGTTGCGGCGCACGGTCATCCAGGGGAACAGGCCGTGGTCCTGGAACACGATGCTGGTCGCGGGCGACGGCCCGTCCAGCTCCCGCCCGGCCACGACGATCTGCCCGGCGGTCGGCCGCTCCAGCCCGGCGATCATCTGCAGCAGCGTGCTCTTGCCGCAGCCGGACAGGCCGAGCAGGCAGACGAACTCGCCCTCCGCACAACGCATGTCGATGCCGCGCAGCGCCTCCACCTGGGTCCCCTGGCCCGCATAGGTCTTGCCCACGCCGATGCACTCGATGAAACCGCTCAAGTGGGGGCCGCTCAACCGGGGCTCGCGACCAGGCCGTCCTGCCAGCGGCAGGCGCGCGCCCGCAGCCGGCGCACCATCTGGTCGGCCAGCAGCCCGATGGCGCCGATGACGACGATGCCGGCGAAGATCAGCTCGGTGCGGAACGTCATCTGCGCGTTCAGGATCATGTAGCCCAACCCCGACTTCACCGCGATCATCTCCGCCGTCACCACCGTGAGCCAGCCGCCGCCGATCGCCAGCCGCAGCCCGGTGAAGATCGACGGCAGCGCCGCCGGCAGCACGATGTCGCGCAGCACCAGCATCTCGCCCGCCCGCGCCGACGCCGCCACCTTGAGCAGGGTGCGCTCGATCCCGCGCACGCCGAAGATGGTGTTCAGCAGCAGCGGCCACAGCGCCGAGACGAAGATCAGCACGATGGCCGGCAGGTCGCCGATGCCGAAGAACAGCATGGCGAGCGGGATCAGCGAGATCGGCGGCACCGACCGGAACGCCTGGATCGACCAGTCCGTCAGCCGGTCGAGCCGCGGGTAGCGTCCGATCAGCAGGCCCAACGGCACCGCCACGATGAACGCGAGGCCCACCCCGATCAGCACGCGCAGCACGCTGGCGCCCGCATTGGCGGCGATCACCGGCCCCCACTGCACGAACGCCCCCGCCACCTTGCCCGGCGACGGCAGCAGCACCGGCGGGTAGAGCTTGGCGCTCACGGCCACCTGCCATGCGCCGATCAAGGCGAGGATCGGCAGCAGCCCCACGAGCCGCCCGGCGCGCCATGGCCGCACGTCCTCAGATGAAGCTTGTGTTGATGAACTCGGCCCAATCCGGCGCCCGGTCCAGCATCTTGTCGGCCAGCATCATCTCCGCGAGCGACCGCAGACCGCCTTGGAAAGCCTCGCCGCTGTCCGCGTTGAAGAACAGGTTCTTCGTGCTGGCCTCGGCGATGTCGCGGCCGATGTTGAACTGCTTGACCGTGGTCTCGACGGCGATGGACGGGTCCGTCCGCATCCGCTCCGTCGCCTTCACATGCGCGCGCACCAAGGAGCGGACCAGCTCCGGCTCCCGGGCGACGAAGCCGGTGCTGGCGACGAAGCCGAGGTTGGTCTTGCCCATCGGCGTGTCGTAGGGCACCCACAGCCTCTGCCCGAACCCGTTCAGCTCGGCGAACGTCGCATACGGCTCGAAGCAGCAGATCGCGTCCACGCTGCCGCGCGCCAGCGGCACCGGCTGGTCCTGGTTGTCGAGGAACAGCAGCTCGACCTGATCGGCCACGCCCTCCTGCCGCAGCTTCCAATTAAGGCTCACAAGCGCGATGGAGCCGTTCTGCACGCCGACCTTCTTGCCGCGGAGCTGCTGGAAGCTGGTGATGCCGGGCCGGGCCAGCATCATCCAGCCGCCGTCGCAGCCATTGGCCAGCACCGACATGGGGAGGCCCTTGGTCGCGACCTGCATCGTGGCCGACAGCCCGCCATTGCCGACATCCACGCTGCCGGACGCCACCGCCTGCATGCGCTGCACGAGGCTCGGGAAGGTGACGACCTCGGCGTCGATCCCCTCCGGCCGCAGCAGGTCGGGCATGAGGAACATCGCGTTCGTCGTCGTGGTGAACGCCGATCCCAGCTTCACCTTGCGCAAGGTCTGGCCCAGGGAGGCGCGCGCAACGAGCGCGGGCGTCGCCAGGGCTGCGGCAGAGGCAAGGAGGGCGCGGCGGCGGAGCATAGTGAGACCTCGGTGATGCAGAGTCGGGCGGCTACGGAGTATCGCATCGAAGTCATGCAAGCCTCTTGCCAGCACGGCCAATGGGCGCGCCAGGAATGCCCCTGGCGCGCCCTGCCCCGCCGCACGGGAGGCTGCGGGTTAGAACTCCTCCCAGTTGTCTGTTCCGGTTGCGGCGGCCCTGGCGGGTGCGGGCGT
>CAXULX010000003.1:0-124859 GCA_964252005.1 uncultured Acetobacteraceae bacterium
CCGGTCGGCCCCGTCACCAGCACGATGCCGTTCGGCAAATCCAGCGCCGCGTTCACCCGGGCGATCACCGGCGCCGGCAAACCGAGCCGCGCATAGTCGAAGGCGACGGTGCTGCGGTCCAGCACGCGCAGCACCACCGTCTCCCCATAGAGCGACGGGATGGTCGAGACGCGGAAGTCGATCTCCTGCCCGCGCACCGCGAGCTTGATGCGCCCATCCTGCGGCAGGCGGCGCTCGGCGATGTCGAGGCGGGACATGATCTTGATGCGCGACGTGATGGCGGGGGTGAGGCGCGATGCGGGGCTGTCGGCCTCGTGCAGCACGCCGTCGTAGCGGTAGCGGACGCGCAGCCGGTCCTCGAACGGCTCGATGTGGATGTCGGACGCCTGGGTCTCCACCGCGCGGGCGATGATCTGGTTGACCAGGCGGATCACCGGCGCCTCGCTCGCGAGGTCCTTCAGGCGCTCCGCATCCTCCTCCAACGGCTCGGCCGCCGCATCCGGCGTGTCGGGCGTGGCGGGCGCGTCCGAGTACAGCCGGTCGAGCGCCGCATCCAGCTCGATGGGCACGCCGACCAGCAGCGACACCGGCAGCCCGGCGGCCGACGCGATGGCGGCGGGGATGAACCCATCGAGCGGATCGGCGACCGCGACCAGCAGCCGCCCGTCCTGCTCGGCGACCGGGAGCGCGCGGGCGCTGCGGAGGAACCGGGTCGAAAGCCGCTCGGCGAACAGCGGCTCGCTGCCGGGGTAGCGGTCCGGGGTGGCGATGGGGAGGCCCAGCAGTTGGGCATAGGCTTCGGCCAGGCCGCGCTCCGTCACCAGGCCCAGTTGCAGCAGCACCTTATCCAGGCGCTGCCCGCTCTCCTGCGCGACCCGGCGCCCACGCTCCACCGTGCGGGCGTCGCATTGGCCGAGTTCGACCAGCAGCGCCGCCAGGCTCTCGACCAACGATCCCGCGGCGGCGGGCTTGCTGCCGGCTGCGCCGGGATCGACGGCGACCGGCTGCTTGAAGCTATGCGCATTCATCCCGTGGCGACCCCGGTTGTGGCGTGGGAGACGGTCCTATACATGGATCGCCGGACGGCCGGGAGTAGGCCGCGCGATTCGGGAGCGCGTTTGGACGGGCTGTTGCCGCTGCTGCTGTCCCCGTTCATCGGCAGCTTCCTGGGAGTCGTGATCCGCCGGCTGCCGCTGGGCCGCCCGGTTGCGGTGGCGCGGTCGGCATGCGAGGGCTGCGGCCGGGCGCTCCTCCTGCGCGACATGGTGCCGTTGGTAAGTTTTGTGATGTTGCGCGGGCGGTGCCGGTTCTGCCGGGCCGGCATCGCGCGGTTCCATGCGTGGATCGAGCTGGCGGCCGTCGCCGTGGCGGCCGGGGCGGTGCTGGCGATGCCGGATGCGGAGGCCGGGGCGCTTTGGGTCGATTGCGCGCTGGGGTGGTGGCTGCTCGTCTTGGCCTGGATCGACTGGGACCACCTGCGCCTGCCGGACGTGCTGACGTTGCCGCTGGTGGTGGCGGGGCTGCTGGCGGCCTGGGGACTGGAGCCGGAGGCCATGGGGGATCATGCCGTCGCCGCGGCCCTCGCCTATTTGGCGTTCCGCGGGATCGCCCTGGCCTATCGCCTCCTGCGCGGACGGGAGGGCTTGGGACAGGGCGACGCGAAGCTGCTGGCGGCCTCCGGCGCCTGGGTGGGGCTGGCGGGGCTGCCGAGCGTGGTGTTGGGGGGGGCACTGGCCGCGCTGCTGGTGACGCTGGGGCAGCGGGCGTTCGGACGGCACGCGGCGGACATGCCGATCCCGTTCGGGCCGTACCTGGCGCTGGCGACTTGGGTGGTGCGGGTCTATGGCGATGCCGGTGGTTTCTAGCCGCTCTTGAGGGCATCATGAGTGACGATTGGGTTCATCTGGCATTCGACAGGACCATCCCGGCCGAAACGATACAGCAATGGCCAGGGGTCGATTGGGAGAAGCGGCCGCCGAGACTGCTCAAGGACCTCTCTTTTGCGCCGCTCGGACCCATCGCTCTCCAAACGGGTCGGCAGGTGTCGCAGCCCCGCCGGCTGGATCGGCTGCGCGACGTGCATCTCACCTGGTCCAACTTCTTCATCGCCGGTGACTGTTGCGCGTCGATCTACGACGACCCATGGACCGCCGTCTCCGGCATCGTGGATTGGCCGGGACTATCGGACATCGTGGGCATCTCCCGCCGTGGCAGCGATTTCGTCATTCCGCGATCCCGATTGCAGAATGCGGAGCACATCGGGGGCAGGACCATGTTCGCCTCATCGGATGAGCCGCACAACTGGGGCATGTGGCTCCTTTACGTGCTGCCCGCGGTCATCAGCTTCGTCGAGAACCGGCACCGGTACGACAGGCTGTTCGTCCATGCCGACCACCCCAACATGCGGGCGATGCTGCGGCTGCTGGGCCTCAGGGCCGCCGACGTGATCCTCCATGATTGCAGCAAAGCCTACCATTTCGAGAGCATCGACGTGTTCCGGCAGCCACGGAGGGATTTCTGCGTTTCGCAGGAGGCCAGGACGATGTTCGCCGGGCTGCGCGAGAAAGTGGCGGGCAGCATCGTTGTGCCGAGCGCCCACCACATCTACGTCGGCCGCCACCGCCGGACCCTCGAGATGAGCGGCTACAGGCCCCTGGCGAACGAGCGCGAGCTGATGGAACGCTTGATCCCGATGGGATACAGCCCGATCGACCCGGAGTACTTGGCCCCGGAAGAACAGATCGAGCTGTTCGGGTCGGAACGACGGATCGTCGTGCTCGGCGGAGCCGGCTTGTTCAATGCGGTGTTCTGCAAGCCGGGCACGAAGATCATCGACATCGAGTCGACCCACGACCATCTCGAAAACCATTCGACGGTCCTATCGAGCATGGATGCCGATTACGGGATCATCCTGGGGCAGGTCGATCAAAGCGACCCGGCGTCCCACAACAAGCGATGGACGGTGGACGTGGAACGGGCGACAGCCGCAATCGCGGAGTTCATCGGCTGACGACACTGCCCCACCCTGGCCGTTCAGCCTGGCGACAGCACACCCGGCCGCCCAAACGCACGGGCCAATCGCAGCCGCTTTCCCCACTATCCGTCGGCGCGTCCGAACCTCGACGACCGGCGCGTCACAGCTGCCGCCGCCAGAAGAAGGACAATGGACGACCCGATCAGGACCGTCGCCACGGCCGTGATCGTGGGCGAGATTTCAAGGGTAAGCTCCGTGAACATGCGCTTTGGTATCGTGTCGTATTGCCCCGAGACGAAGGACGTCACGACCACCTCGTCAAAGCTCCCGATGAAGGCGAAAATCCAGGCGGCCGCCAGGCTCGGCGCCAGCAACGGCAGCAGGACGCGGCGTATGGTGGTCCACCAAGAGGCCCCCATGGTCCAGGCGACCTGTTCGAGCCGGCCATCGAAGGACCGGACGGCGACGCCGAGCACCACGACGACATACGGCACGTTCAGCACGGTATGCGCGAGCACCAGGCCGGCGAAGCTGCCGAGGATGCCCACCCGCGCGAACGCGATGTAGAGGGCCACGGCGGCGATGATCGTCGGAAGGATCAGCGGCGCCATGAAATTGCTCTCGACCGCGCCTTTGAACGCCATGGGCCTGCGGCTCAGGCCATAGGCCGCGACGCTGCCGAGCAGCACGGCGCAGGTTGATGAGACGCAGGCCAGCGCCAGCGACGTCTCCAGCGCGGAGAGCCAGTTGCCGCTGCCGAAGAAGCTGCGATACCAACGGAGCGACCAGCCCGGCGGCGGGAAGCTGAGTGAACTCGCAGACGAGAACGACATCGGCACGATCACGATGATCGGCAACAGAAGGAAGACCAGGGTCGCGACCGCCGTGACGGACAGGGTAGGCCGGGCGATCATGACGCCTCAGCCCCCGAGCCGCGCGTTGACACGGCGGTATCCGGCAAACAAGGCCAATGTGACGACGAGCAGGACGGTCGAGACGGCGCTGGCCGTGCCCCACCGGGGAATGCGGTTGATGTAGGTATCGAGCATGTTCGCCACCATCGGCACACGGCCGCCCCCGAGGACCGCCGGGGTCACGTAGAAGCCCAGGCACAGGATGAAGACGAGCAGGATGCTCGAAAGGAACGCCGGCACGCTGATCGGGAAGAACACCTTCCAGAATATGACCGAATTCGACGCCCCGAGAGACGCCGCCGCCTGCATGTAGCGCCGGTCGATCCTGATCATCGCCGCATAGAGCGGCAGCACGAACAGGGGGATCGAGATGTTGACCATTCCCACGATCACGCCGAACTCGGTGTAGAGGAACTGGACCGCCCCGGTGCTGAGCCCGGACCATTGCAGGAAACGGTTGACCAGGCCCCCATTCCCCAGGACGACGATCCAGGCGTAGGTCCGCACCAGGATGCTGACCCAGAACGGCAGCACAACGGCCGTCAAGGCGAGGTTGCGCGCCCACCCCTGCAATCCGCTGATCCAATAAGCGAGCGCATAGCCCGGCACCGCGCTGGCCGCGGTCGCGATGAGCGAAATCCGCAGCGTGTTGGCGATAACCCTCGGGAACACGGGGCTGCTGAACACGGCCCCGTAATTGCCCCATGTCAGTCCCTGGGCGCCCGACAGGCTGTAGCTCAACATAAAGAGCACGGGACCGTCGAAGCAGATGAGCACGACGGCGAGAAGCGGCCCCACGAACCGCAGGGCGCCGCCGGGTTTGCGGCCCGGCGCCCTGTGGCCCGTCAATGCCCGACCTCCGCGAAATCCATGTCCGGGGACGGCCTACAGGCTGAGGATGAACTCCTGCCAACGCTTCTGCACCTCGTCGCCGTTCTTGAACCACCAAGCCGCGTCGTTGAAGAACTGCACGGTCTTGTTGGCCGACGCCGTCGGGAACTGCCCGAGCTTCGCGGGCGGAAGAAGGGCCTCCAGGTTCGGCGAGTTGCCGGTGTAGGAGATCACTTCCGCCGCCATCGCCTGGTTGGCCGGCACCGACATCTCGTAGAGGAGCTTGTAGGCGGCATCGACGTCCGCTGTGCTTGAGCCTTTGACGACGCAGAAGAACGACAGGTCCAGGTTCGCCTGATTGAACGTGTACTCGATCCCCTCCTGGCCCGTGACCCGCCCGGAATAGGCCATGGCATATTGGACCTCGTTGTCGCGCAGCAGCTGCGGGGGCTGCGCGCCGGCCTTCCACCAGACGGAGACGTCCTTCTTCACCGCATCGAGCTGGCGGAAGGCGAGGTCCACATCCAGCGGGTAGAGGCCCTTCACCGGGATGCCGGCCGCGAGCAGAACCGTCGGCAGGACGAATACGGGGTCGTCGGGGAGGCTGCGCTTTCCGGGAAAGGCTTTCGCGTCGTAGAAGTCCTTCCAGCTCGCAGGGGCCTTCGCGCCTTTTCGCCATGCCATCAGCGTGGAGTAGAACTGGTATCCCATCCCGAAATCGTCCTTGGCCTCCGGGAAGATCGGCATCGCGGCGATCTTGGACCAGTCGAGCTTCTCGACCAGGTTCAACGACTTGGCCTGTTCGAGGCTGGCGGCACCCATTTCGAACAGCACGACGTCGGTGCGGCCACCCTCCACGAGGGCGCGCAGCTTGCCGAACTCGTTCGGGCTTTCCCGGACGACCTTGATGCCCGTCCTTTTCGTGAACGGCTTGATGTAGCCGTCCTCGACAGAATCGCCCGACTTGCCGCCGGCCTCGATCATCCGGATTTGGCGGACCTGCGCCGACGCGGCGGGCGCCCGCCCCGCCCCTGCCATGACAGTCGTCGCAACCGCGAGTTTGGAGAACGTTCGGCGATCCATGGAGTGCTCCTTCAGAAAACGATGTTCAGAGGTCGACCGGCCAGACGTCGGCGGCGGACCAGCCGACGGCTGCGGGGTCGCCGGGCTTGAGAGCGTGTCCGGTGAACGGGGCGGTGCAGATGAACGACCCGCCGCAGGGCAGGCTCACATAGTACCGCATCGACTGGCCGAGGTAGATCGCCTCCTGCACGACGCCCGCGAGGCTGTCCGGCGCATCGCGCTCCATCAGCCGGACGTTCTCGGGCCGGACGATCCCGCGGCGGCCATCGGGCAGTTGGATGATGTTCGCGGTCCCCAGGAACTCTGCGACGAACCGGTTGGCCGGGCGCAGGTAGGCGGTTTGCGGCGTGTCGAGTTGCTGCACGGCCCCCTTGTCCAGCACCATGACCCGGTCGCCCATCGAAAGGGCCTCCTCCTGGTCGTGGGTGACCAGCAGCGTCGTGATGCCGACCCGGCGCTGAAGCTGCTTCAACTCGACCTGCAGCTCCTCCCGAAGCTTGCGGTCGAGCGCGCCCAGCGGCTCGTCGAGGAGGAGGATGTTGGGTTGGAACACCAGCGCCCGGGCAAGTGCCACACGCTGCTGCTGGCCGCCCGAGAGTTGCAGCGGCCGGCGCCCGCCAAGCCCATCGAGCCGCATCAGCTTGAGCATCGCCTCGACGGCCTGCTGGCTTCTCGCCTTGGGCCATTTGCGGACCGCCAGCGGAAACGCGACGTTCTGCTCCACGGTCATGTGGGGAAACAGCGCGTAGGACTGGAACACGAGGCCGATGTTGCGCTCCTGGGGAGGGGAGTCGGTCACGTCGCGCCCGTCGATCACGATGTGGCCGGACGTCGGCTGCAGCAGGCCCGCGATCAGCGCCAGAAGCGTCGTCTTGCCGGAACCGCTCGGGCCGAGGATCGTCAGGAACTCGCCATCCTCGACATCGAGATCGACGTCGGCCACGGCGGCGAAGCCGGCGAAGTCCCGCCGCAGCCGCTGAAGCCGTATCCCCGTCATGGGTGGCCTCCCCCGGTGGACATGCGGCCTAGCCGCCGATGTCGGCGTAGGTCCTGGAGAACTCCATCATCGCGTGCGCGGCCCGCCCGAGCGTGTCGTCGATGACCGCATCGTCGTGCGCGGTCGACAGGAACCACACGCCGCGGGGATTGATCCTGATCCCGACGTCGCGCAGCCCGTCGACGAACGCGGTCATCAGCTGCTGGTCGAAGCGGGCCGCGTCCCGGTAGGTCTTGGGGACGCCTGCGGTCGATACCGCCGTCTGGAACACGGTCGGAAGCCCGTTGACCTGCAACGGGAGATGGTGCTGCCCGGCCAGGTCGCGCAGCCCCGCCATCAAGCGTCCGCCGGCGCGGTCCATCGCCCGGTAGGCCGCGCCGTCGTCCTTCGTGAGCTGTTCGATGACCGCGAGACCCGCCGCCATGCTCTGGACGTGGCCGTTATACGTTCCGCCGTGGCTCACTCCGCTGCCGAGCTGCTCCATGATGTCGCGCCGGCCTGCGACGGCCGAGAGCGGGAAGCCGCCCGAAATGGCCTTCGCGTAGATCGAGAGATCAGACTGCACGCCGGCCTTTCCCTGGCCGCCGGTCAGCCCGACGCGGAACCCGGTGATGACCTCGTCGCAGATGAACACCGCGCCGTGCTGCCGGCACAGCGACTGCACGCCGGGGAGGTAGCCGGGTTCCGGCGGGATCACCCCGCCGTTGACCATGATCGGCTCCATGATGACGGCCGCGACGTCATGCCCGTGCGCCCGCAACAGCCCGTCCAGGGCGTCCAGGTCGTTCCAGCCGCAGACGATCAGCCCCTCGGCCGCGTCCCGTGCGATGCCGGGCGTCTCCGGCACCGGGACGGGTTGCATCGCCGGGCCAGCCGCGTTCTCGGACGGCCTGACGCTGAACGCGACGGAGTCGACCCAGCCGTGGTAGTGGCCCTCGAACTTGATGATCCGGTTGCGCCCGGTGAACGACCTGGCGAGCCGGAAGGCCATCTGGACGGCCTCGGTGCCACTGGTCGCGAAGCGGATCAGCTCGGCGCCCGGCAGGACCCGGCACAGCGCCTGGCTCAACGCCACCTCCCGCGTGTTCTGGGCGCCGAACAGCTGGCCGTCGTCCAAGCTGTCACGGACCGCGTCGAGGACCGCGTCGGGCGCGTGCCCCAGGATGGCCGGGCCGTTGCCGAGCACGTAGTCGATGCTGCGGTTGCCATCGACGTCGAACAAGTGGGCGCCCTTGCCCCGGACATAATAAAGCGGCGACGGCGCGCCGCCGAGACGGACGTTGCTGCTGACGCCGGCCGCCAGCGTACGCTGCGCCTCCGAATACATCGCGACCGATTGTGCGAAGCTCGGCTTCTCCAGGGCGACCTCGGTCAGCATGGCGTTCCGTCCTCTCCAGCGATGTCTCGTCCGCGCGGGCCAGTATGGGGCCGAGTCGCGGCGTTGTGTCAAGCAAGAATGATGTTGCACCTAAAGCAACACATGATCTAGCTTGCGGCCGCGTGTTTTGGAGGGAGGACCTTTGACATCTGCCACCCGCGACCCCGTCAGCCATTCCTTCGCCCTTCTGGAGGCGATCAACAGGGACGGCAGCAGGCTCAACCTGTCCCAGTTGGCCGCGGAGATCGGGGTCCATAAAAGCAGCGCGTCCCGCCTGCTCACGACCTTGGTCGAAGCCGGCTACGCCGCACGCGACCCGCAGACGGCCCGCTACGTCCTCGGCCCCAAGCTGGTGACGCTCGCCGTCTCCATCCTCCAGCACCATGGCATCACGCCCCTGTCGCAAACCATCCTCGACGACCTCGCTTTGGCCAGCGGGGAGACGGTCACCCTCAGCCTGTGGAACCATGACCATGCGGTCGATATCGCCATGTCGCCCGGCCGCAAGGCCGTCCAGTACATGCCCCAGCTGAGCCTTCGGAACCCGGCGCACTGCTCTGCGACCGGCAGGCTGTTCCTCGCCAACCTGCCGGCCGCCGAGGTGGACAGGGTCCTCTCCGGCCCGTTGCCGTCCTTCACCGCGCACACGGTGACCGACCCCGCCCGCATCCGCGCCGCGTTGGAGACGATCAGGCGGGAGGGCGTCGCGTGGAACGATGAGGAGTTCCAGGAGGGCATATGCTCCCTTGCCGCCCCTGTTCGGCGCGACCATGGATTGCTGGCCGCGGTCGTCGCGGTCTCGATTCCAAAGTTCCGGTTCGAACCGTCAAGGACGGGCGAGCTGATCGCCCTGCTCAAGGCGGCTGCGGGCCGGCTCGGGCCGAAGGCCAATGCGTGATGCCGGCCTAATAAGCCAGCGCCGCCTTGTCCTCGAACGACGTGATCGGCGGGAAGGCACGCTGGTCCGTCAGGACGTCCAGCACGGTGACGCCGCCGGCTGCCATCGCCTGGGTGAGGGCCGGGAGGAAGTCGGCGGCCTGCTCGATCCTGCTGCCTGAACAGCCGCAGGCGCGGGCGATGGCGGCGTGGTCCACCGGATGGAAGTCGCAGACGTCGCTGTAGTTGCCGTAGCCCACCTTCTCGGCATGCTTCTGGTAGCCCAGGATCTGGTTGTTCAGCACGATGACGACGAATGACAGTCCCATCCGACGCGCCGTCTCCAGCTCCGACCAGACATGGCCGAACCCCCCGTCGCCCACCAGGCAGAACACCGGCGCGTCCTGCCGGGCGACCTTGGCGCCGATGGCGAAGGGTAGCCCCCAGCCCAGCCCGGCCAGGCCGCGCGGCGTGACGAAGCGCATGCCGGGCCGGCGGGACCGGAGGAAGTTCGCCACCCAGATCGACGAGTAGCTCGCATCGGCCACCGTGATGGACTCTGGGGTCAGGACGGTATCGAGGTCCGCCATCAGCCGCTCGGGCCGGATGGGCGACGCGTCGAGATCGAAGGAGCGCGTCATGTCCGCGCTCCACAGCCGGCGACCCTCCGCGATCATGCTCTCGACCGCGGGCCGCGCCGCGTGCCGGCGGGACAGGTCCCGTGCGGCCAATGCGTCGCACAGCGCACGCAACGTCAGCTTCGCGTCTCCCACCAGGCGGAGCGCCTCGTAGTTGCGACCGATCTCCTGGCCGTCGACGTCGATGTGGATGTAGCGGGACGCCTTCGGATAGAGCTGCCAGCTATCGGTCCCGTTCTGGTTCGTGCGGTTCCCGACGAGCAGGATGACGTCGGCGTCCTCGATCATGGCCCGCATGTGCCGGGTGCGGCCCCGGGTCCCCATGAAATACCCGACGACCCCGACCGACAGCGGGTGACGCTCGTCCGTGGCCCCCTTGCCCATCGTGGTCGTCGCCACCGGGAGCGACGCCAAATCCTGCAGCGCCGCGACCTCCAGCGCGGCGCCGGAGATGTGCACGCCCCCGCCGGCGATCACCAGCGGCCGCTCCGCCCCCGCAAGCAGGTCCGCCGCGTCCGCGACGGCGGCGGGATCGGCCAGGGTGCGGTCCATCGGGAACCGCCCGAACGATGCCGTACGCTCGAACGGCCCACGCCGGCATGGCGCGTCGAACAGGTCGATGGGCACGATCAGCACAGCGGGTCCGGGCCGGCCCGACGCGGCCGCCACGAACGCCATGTCGACATAGTCGTCGATGCGCGACGCCTCGGCGATGCGCCTGATCCATTTCGAGCACCCCTTGAACAGCTCGAGGTGGTCGAGCTCCTGGAACGCGTTCTTGTCGGTCGAGAGCCGATGCACGTCCTGCACGATGGCCACGATGGGGATGGACGCCTTCAGGGCCTCCGCGAGGCCGGGGACCAGGAGGGTCGCCGCCGGCCCGTTCTGCGCAGTGACGACCGCCACCTTGTGGGACACCCGCGCGTAGGCGTCGGCCATCGCGGCGCCGGCGTTCTCGGTCCGGTAGCCGACCTGCCGGATGCCGTACTCGGGCGCGGCCAGGAACAATGCCGAGGGGATGCTTTGCCCGAACAGCGTCTCGACGCCATGGCGGCTCAGCGCCTGCGCGAAGACGTGGGCGCCCGTGATGTTCGCGGCCGCCGGGGCCGCCTCGCTTGTTGTCATCTTATGGTCCCTGGATGCGCGGCCCTACTGTGCCGCATGGTTCGGTCGGCATGACGGCGGGCGCCGGTCGGCCCAGGGGTATGCCGCCTCATACGCGGCGGCGGCCCGCAGCACGCCCAGGTCGTCGAGCCGCCGGCCCGCGATCTGCAGTCCGACCGGCAGCCCCGACGGGGTGAAGCCGCACGGGACCGATGCGGCGGGGCCCTGCGAGCAGTTGAACGGGTAGAGGAACTCCGCCCACATGATCCAGTCCCAGGCGTGTTGCGGCCAATGCGTCGGCTGCAACACCCCTGCCGGAAAGGCGGCCGTCGAGGCGGCCGGCGTCAGCAAGAAGTCCCAGTCATCGAACCAGCGGTTGATCGCGAGGGCGTAGGCCAGCTTCCGCTCGCGCAGCCGGACGTACTCGCCGACGGTCCAGCCCTCCGCCTCCTTCATGCAGGCGACCAGGCCCGGGTCCATGCGGTCCTGCCACTGCGCGAGCCAGGGCAGGCGCCCCGACATGTGCGCGGGGTAAAGGCTTCGTATGAGGTCCGGACCGTCCGTCCCCCATGGCGGCGTCACCTCCTCGACATGGGCGCCGAGTCCGGCGATCCGTTCCGCCCCTTGGCGCACGAGCGCCGCCACGTCCGGATCGACCCGCGCATGCCCGAGGTCGGGGCTGAACGCGACGCGCTTGCCGACCAGCGATCCCTCCCGTGCGAGGCCGTCCGTGTAATCGGCCGGCTCCGCATCGAGCGTGGTGTGGTCCCAGGGATGCGGACCGGCCATGGTCCGCAGCAGCAGGGCGCTGTCCCCGACGGTGCGGGTCATCGGACCCAGATGCGACATGTGGTCGTTGCTGGCGACCGGCACATAGGGCACGCGCCCGAACGTCGGCTTGATGCCGAACACGCCGCAGAAGTGGGCTGGCATCCGGATCGACCCGGCCCCGTCCCCGCCCTGATGGAGCGGCCCGTAGCCCGCCGCCGCGGCCACGCCGGCCCCGGCGGACGATGCCCCGGCGTTCAAGCCCTGTCCCCACGGATTATGCGTGATCCCGGTCAACGGGCAGCGGCTGACGCCGGACCAGCCGAACTCCGACGTCGTCGTCTTGCCGAGGATGATCGCCCCCGCTTGGCGCAGCCGGGTGACCAGCGGCGAGTCCTCCGTCGCGATCTCGCCCGCATGGATATGGCTGCCGCGCTGAAACGGCAGGCCCGCGACCGGCACGAGGTCCTTGATCGTGATCGTGACGCCATGCAGCGGACCGAGCGTCTCGCCGGCGATGACTGCTGCCTCCGCACGGGCCGCCGCGATCAAGGCGCCCTCATGGTCCACCGCGGCCATGGCGTTCAGGGATGGCTCGTTCGCATCGATGCGGGCGAGCACGGCCTGGACAAGCTCCACGGGCGACACCTGGCGGGCCGCGATCATCGGCGCCAGCACCTGGGCGGGCGTGAAGCAGAGCTCGTCATCCGTCATGCGCGCACTCCGAATACTGCGTCGTCAGGTATCGTGTCTTCAAGTGCCGGGTCGTCAGGCCCGGCGGAGGCTCCAGGGCACCGGCGCTGGACCCTCGACCAACCCCGTGAGGTCGCGTCGCATCGCGGTGCGGATGAAGAACTGTCCGAGCGGCACGGTCGGGGCATCTTGGAAGGCGGCGGCCTGCACGTCCGCGCTCAACCGCTGCCGGGCCGCATCGTCGGGCGCCGAGAGCCATTGGGTGATGGCGGTCTCGATGGCCGGATTGGAGTACCAGCCGAACCAGCCCTTTTCCCCCTGGCCGCGGACGAAGCTGTTGATGGCCGGCAGCGACACCGACACGCTGTCCCACCAGGTGTGGAAGATGCTCCAGCCGCCCTTCTCGACGGGCTCGCGGCTGTTGCGCCGTTGCAGGACCGTGCCCCAATCGGTCTCCGCCAGTTCGACGTTCATGCCGAGCCGGCGCAGCAGGTCGAAGGTGATCTGGCCGAACGGCGCGATGGTCGGGAATTCCGAAGGGCTGATGATGACGATTTTTTCGCCCTGGTACCCGCTGTCCTTCACCATCTGGCGGACCCGGTCGAGATCGGGCGATCCCGGCATGGGGTCGGGTTGCGGGACCGACCCGTACGGCGTGCCGCAGGGAAACATCGAATGGCACAGCTGATAGTCCGCCGCGTTCCCGCCCGTGACCGCGCCCATGTAGTCGGCCTGGTTCACGGCCTGCACGATCGCCTGGCGGAGCCTGCGGTTGTTGAACGGCGCCTGCAGGCAATTGAATCGCAGGATTCCGACATAGCCGGTCGGGTTGCCCTGGCCGATGCGGACCTGGCTGTTGGACCTGAGCGTCTCCACCAGGTCCGGCTGCACCTGCTCCCACCAGTCGATCTCGCCGGTCTGCAACGCGGCCATGGCCGTCGCGGGGTCGGGGATGACCTGCCACTCGATGCGGTCGAAATGCGCCACCTTGCCGCCGGCGAACCAACTGGGCGCTTCCTGCCTCGGAACGTAGCCTTCGAACTTCGACCAGCCCGCGCGCGCGCCCGCCATGAACTGGTCCGGCAGGAAACGATACGGGCCGGAGCCGACCAGTTCACTGACCTGCTTGCCTGGATCGGTCTGCGCGAAGCGTTCCGGCATGATGAAAGGTGCGTTGACGCACGGCTTGCCCAGGGCGAACAGCAGCATCGGGAACGGACGCTTCAGCTTGATCGTCAGCGTGCGGTCGTCGGTTGCCCCCCAATCGTCGACGACCTCCGCCAACAGCTGGCCGAACGTGTCCTTCGCCGCCCAGCGTTTGAGGCTTGCGGCGCAATCGACTGCTCGCACGGGCGTGCCGTCATGGAAGCGGAGGCCCTCCCGGAGCTTGATGGTCCACGAACGTCCATCATCGGAAACCGCCGCCCCCTCCGCCATTTGCGGCCGCAGCGTCAGCGTGCTGTCGGCGGCAAACAACGTGTCGAACACGTAGAACGCGCAATTCTGGGTCACCCCAGCCGTCGTCCAGATCGGGTCCAGGACGGTCAGCGCCGCCTGCGGCACGAACTTGAGCACCCTGCTGCGCTCCGACTGCGCCAGCGCCGGCATCGCCAAGAGGGTCGACGCGGTGCCTGTCACGAAGGTCCGGCGCTTCATCTGAACGTCTCCATCGCTCGCACGACACGAACCCATCACGCATCCCGTTCACCAATCGGGCGGCGGAGTGAACCGCATCCTGTCGGTAGTGGTCAGCACACAACACGAGTCGCGTTGTGTCAAGCAAGATTAAAGTTGCTTTGTATGCAACAGTTGGCGGGGTGCGAGACTCTGTCCCCGAGACCGTTGCGGGCCGGGACCTGCATGGGGCACGCCTCGGGGATGTTGCGGAACAGCTCGGTATCGACGGGGCCGGGGCAGATCGCGTTGACGGTGATGCCGTCCGCCGCCACCTCGTAGGCGAGCGACCAGGCCAACCCGATCACGCCCGCCTTGGCCGCGCCCTTCGTTGAGTTCATACGACCGGAAACCGATCAGGCACCGCGGTGCTTACGACAAGAGGAAGTACCTGAATGCTGAACAACACCATGGCGCCGTCATCTTCGCATTTCGGTCAACAACCCGCTTTTACCGCATCGTGGGCTGCAAGCGACGAAGAGGCGCGGACCCCATGGTTGCGACGGCTCTACTCACGCGTGCGGGGGGAGACGGAAACCCTGGCGGCCCCCCTGTCGGCCGAGGATCAGACGATCCAGTCCATGCCCGACGCCAGCCCGGCCAAATGGCACCGCGCGCACACGACGTGGTTCTTCGAGACGTTCATCCTGACGCCTCACCTGCCGGGCTACGAGGTGTTCGACCCGGCGTTCGGCTACGTCTTCAATTCCTACTACAACGCAGCCGGTCCGCGCCATCCGCGCCCGTCCCGCGGTGTGCTCAGCCGGCCCGGGATTGAACGGGTGGCAGCCTATCGCGTGCATGTGGATGCCGCGATGGAGCGCCTGCTCGACACCTGCAGCCAGCCCGTCGCCGATCTCGTCCTGATGGGCCTGCATCACGAGCAGCAGCACCAAGAACTATTGCTGACGGACATCAAGCACGCATTCTCCTGCTCGCCGATCCTGCCGGCCTATGCGGCCGCGTCCCTGCCGCCGTCCGACAGCACGCCGCCGCTCGGTTGGTGGCCCGTCGAGGGCGGCATCCACCAGGTCGGCCATCGGCCGAGCGGCTTGCCCGGCGACTTCGCGTTCGACAACGAACTGCCGGCGCATGCCGCCCTGCTGCAGAACCACGCCATTGCGGACCGTCCCGTCAGCAACGGCGAGTTCCGGCAGTTCATCAGGGATGGTGGGTATCGGCGGCCGGAGCTTTGGCTGTCGGAGGGTTGGGCGACCGTCGAGGCCGCCGGGTGGGACGCGCCGGGCTATTGGCAGGCGGACGGCAGCGATTGGCGGGTCTATACGCTGCACGGCCTGCAGGAGGTCCGGGACGACGAGCCGGTCTGCCATGTCAGCTTCTATGAGGCCGCTGCCTACGCCGAGTGGGTCGGCGCCCGGCTGCCCACCGAGTTCGAATGGGAGGTCGCGGCACGCCGACATGGCACCCGGGAGGAGGCGCCGGGCGCAGTCTGCGTCCATCCCCGCCCGCTGCGCGTCGGAATGCATCAGGATGTCTGGGAGTGGACGGCGAGCGCCTATCTCCCCTATCCCGGCTACCATCCCGAGGCTGGTGCCCTGGGCGAATACAACGGCAAGTTCATGATGAACCAGATGGTGCTGCGCGGCCGGTCCTGCGTAACGCCGCCGGGCCATGACCGCCTGACCTACCGGAACTTCTTCCCGCCAAACGGACGCTGGCAATTCGCTGGTTTCAGGCTCGCGAAGACTCTGTGACTTATGACCCAACACGCACCGAAACCGCCTTGTTGGACGAGCGCGCAGACGATGTCGCCAGACGTTTCAACCCGCGTGTTGGGCTGGCTGAGTTTGGCTCGGGCGCTGGGGTGAAGCTGCTTCTGGCCGCCTTGAACGACCCTGCCAGCCAGGTTTTCGTGGACATCTCCCGTGGGCGCTTGCTGGCTGCGGCTTCGTTGCGCCGGCATCGCCTGCACCCAGACGGGGTAGCGTCAGTGCGCCCGCCCCCTTGATCCCTGCACCATGCCATCCTGTGCAGCAGGCCGGGTCGCGACCAGCCGTTCCTCCGCCCGCTTGATCGATTTGAGCACGGTTTCTCCCGCCTTCACCACCTTGGGATCGGAATGCGCGAGCAGCCGATCAACGACAAGGAGCGCGGGTGCGAGCATCCCACGCAGATCATGGCGCAGCCTCGATGTCGTGGCTTCAAGATCCGTGAGACGAGCGAGCTTTCCGGTCATATCCTGATCCGGTGTGATGGGCGTTTCTCGGTCGGTCACCATGGCGGGATCACCTCACGGTTTGCTCGAAGTCACGTATTGGTTTGTATATGCAACGGAATGGCGGGGGTTTGCAAGCCGGGGGCGCGCATCGAGCGGCGGGCGTGTGGTCGGGCAGGCCGACGTCGATCCCGAGCAGGACGGTGATCGAGCGCGGCAGGTGGCCGGTCTCGATCGCCACGTCCGAATGGTCGCGAGGGCGGCCACGCTGACCCGTGCGAGGCGGCTGCCAGGCCGCGGGCGCCTCGGGCGTGACCCAAACCTTCAGGCTCCCGCGTTGCCGCAGTGCCCTGTCGTCGTCCGGCCAGTTGGCGACCTTGTGGCGGTGCGCCTCATTGGCCGTGCAGGGCATCGGTGACGGCCGGCGCTCGCGCACAGTGTGAGCGTCAGGCTACCAAGTTGAACCTCACTATCCAAGTCCCCAACCGCGTGCTTCGAGCTGGAACGCCCGAAATCCGTCCGCATCGCCCAATCCCAGACCGGAAATGGGGTCGGCACGTCCACACCGCCGATCCCTGCACCCACGCTGCACGGCGACCACCATACGGCTCCGACATCAATGCGCCCCTTGCAAAGCCAATTTCTTATATGATAATGCGAATTACTCGCAATATCGCGTCATCCGACAGCACGGTTTCAAGCGCAGGCTTCCATGCCGATGCGCTGCAAGGGGAATATGCATGCCGGTCTTCACTGCTGTCCCGTCGGGTCGGCGAGAGCGACACCGTCGCTTGCTGCACCTCGCGCTGCTGTCGAGCTCTCTGGTCAGCCTCGGAGCGGCCGCGCGCGCCCAAGCCCAAAACGGCCCGGCGCCCACGCCCACGGTCGACCTTCCGGCCATCGACGTCCAGGGACGCAGCGCGGGCGCGCTGGCGGACACGCAGGGCTTCGTCTCGCGCCGCGACGTGACGGGCACCAAGACCGACACGCCGCTCAATGAGATTCCGCAATCCGTGTCCGTCATCAACCGCGATCAGCTCGACTCTCGCCAGGTGCAGTCGCTCGGCGAGGCGCTGCGCTACACGGCGGGCGTGCAGAGCGAGGCGTTCGGCGCCGACCCGCACGTGGACTGGTTCAACATCCGTGGCTTCTCGACCAACGACACCGGCATCTACCTGAACGGCCTGCGCGTCAGCCCCGGCGTCACGGCGCTGGCGCCCGAGCCATACGGGGTGGAGCGGATCGACGTGCTGAAGGGACCGGCCTCGGTGCTGTACGGCCAGAACGCGCCGGGCGGGCTGGTCAACCTGGTCAGCAAGCGGCCCACCGACACGCCGCTCCGCGAAGCCGCGATCCTGGGCGGCAGCTACGGGCGCATCCAGGGGCAGTTCGACCTCGGCGGCCCCGTGGGCACGGACGGCAAGTGGTCCTACCGTCTCACCGGGCTGGCGCGCGGCGCGGGCAGCCAGACCGACCGCGTGCCGAACGACCGCCTGTTCCTGGCCCCGGCGATCACCTACCGCGCGGGACCCGACACGACGGTGACGCTGCTGACCAGCTTCCAGAGGGACCACTCCGCCGGGCAGCAGTTCCTGCCCAGCCAGGGCACCGTGTTCGGCAACCCGAACGGCCGCATCCCCACCAACCGGTTCACCGGCGAGGACCAGTACAACAAGGTCGACAAGTTCCAGATGAACCTGGGCTACGAGATCGAGCACCGGTTCGACGAGGTGTTCACCGTGCGGCAGAACGCGCGCTTCTCCCGCATCGACTACAATCAGCGCCAGGTGTACGGCTTGGGGTTCCAACCCGACCTCGCCACGCTCAACCGGGCCGCCTATGGCCAGGACGTGCGCGCCAACCTCTACGCGGTGGACAACCAGGGCCAGGCGAAGTTCGCCACGGGCCCGCTGACCCACACCGCATTGGGCGGCTTCGAGTACAACCGCATCGCCAACACGACGGTGAACCGGAGCGCCACGGCCACGCCGCTGAACCTGTTCAACCCCGTGTACGGCGTCCTGCAGCCGGAGCCGTCGATCTACACGAACAGCCAGCAGACCCAGAACCTGTATGGCCTGTACCTGCAGGACCAAATGAAGCTCGACCGCTTCATCCTGACCCTGGGCGGCCGGCAGGACTGGGTGGACACCACCACGCGCGACCGCCGGGCCGAGGGCGGCACCGCGGCGCAGTCCGCCCGGAAGTTCACCTACCACGCCGGCCTGGGCTACGAGGCGCCGCTGGGCATCACCCCCTATGTCGGCTACGCCCGCTCGTTCCAGCCGATTGCCGGCGTGAACGCCTCCGGCGCGGCGTTCCAGCCCACGGAGGGCAAGCAGGTCGAGGTCGGCGTCAAGTACCAGCCGGCCGGCAGAGCGAGCTACGTGACCGCCGCCGCGTTCGACCTGACGCAGAGCAACGTGTCCACCCCGGATCCGACCAACGCCGTGAACACGGTGCAGACCGGCGAGGTCCGCGTGCGCGGCGTCGAGGTCGAGGCGCAGCTCAACCTGCTGGCCGGGCTGAACGTGCTGGCCGCCTACACCTACCTGGACCCGGTCGTGACCAGCGCCAACGATGGGACGCAGGGCAACCAGGTCGGCGCGGTGCCGCGCCATGCCGCCTCGGGTTGGCTGGACTACTCGTTCGGGGAGGGCAGCCCGGTGGCGGGGCTGGGGCTGGGGGCCGGCGTCCGCTATGTCGGCAGCACCCAGGCCAGCAACGCGGACCTGTTCAAGGTGCGCGACCGCACCTTGGCGGACGCGGCCGTGCGCTACGACTTCGGCCGCGACAGCCGTTGGCGCGTGGCGGTGAACGCCAACAACCTGTTCGACCGCAGCTTCGTCGCGCAGTGTTCCGGCGAGAGCTTCTGCTACTACGGCACGCGGCGGGAGGTGCTGGCGAGCCTCGGGGTGCGCTGGTAGGAGACCCGCCCTTGGCGGCTCCGGCCCCGCTGTTCGAGCTGTCCGGCGTCGGCGTCGAGGTGCCGGGCCGCACGCTGCTGCACCCGCTCAGCCTCGCCATCTCCGGCACGGCGGTGTGCGGGCTGATCGGGCACAACGGCTCCGGCAAGACGACGCTGCTGCGGCTGCTGGCCCGGCAGCGTGCGCCCAGCCATGGGCGGCTGGCCTTCCTGGGCCGCGACCTCGTGGACTGGCCCGGCCGTGCCTTCGCGCGTCAGCTCGCCTACTTGCCGCAGAACCCGCCGCTGGCGCCGGGGATGACGGTGCGCGAGCTGGTGGCGCTCGGGCGCTTTCCCTGGCATGGCGCGCTGGGCCGGGTGACGGACCGGGACCATGCGGCGGTGGACACCGCCATGGCCCGCACGGGCGTCGCCCCGTTCGCGGACCGCCAGGTGTCCAGCCTGTCCGGCGGGGAGCGGCAATGCGCCTGGATCGCCATGTGCGTGGCGCAGGAGAGCCGGTGCCTGCTGCTGGACGAGCCGATCTCCGCGCTCGACGTCGCGCATCAGGTGAACGTGCTGCGGGTCATCCGCGACCTGAACCGCGCGCATGGGATCGGCATCGTCGTGGTGCTGCACGACATCAACCTGGCCGCGCGCTTCTGCGACGAGCTGCTGGCGCTGCGCGGGGGACGGCTGATCGCCCGCGGCGCGCCGGACACGATCATGCGCGGGCCGATCCTGGATCGCATCTACGGGATCCGGCTCGGCCTGACGCCGCACCCAGCCGGGCTGGCGCCGATCGCCTACGTGCCGTGACGCTGCGCCGCCGCGCCCTGCTCGCCGCCATCGCGCTTGCCGCAGCACCGGCGCTTGCCGCCGCACCCGCGCGGGCCGGCGCCCCCCGGGTGGTCGCGCTCGATTTCGGCCTGGCGGAGACGCTGCTGGCGCTGGGCGTCGTGCCGGTCGGCGTGCCGGGGCCGGCATATTACCGCCAATGGGTGGTTGACCCGGCGCTGCCCGGCGGCGTGGCCGATGTGGGTCAGCGCACCCAGCCCAACCTGGAGCTGCTGGCCGCCCTCGCGCCCGATGCCATCCTGGCCGTCCCGGAGCACGACGCCATCCTGCCGCAGCTTCGCCGCATCGCCCCCGTGCTGCGCGTGCCCCTCCACACGCCCCAGCAGCGGCCATGGGACCGCTCCATCGAGGCGGCGCGGGCGGTCGGGACGCGGCTGGGCCGGGCCGATGCCGCGGAGCAGCTGATCGCCGCGGTGGAGCAGCACTACGCCGCCGCCCGCGCTGCGCTGGCAGGACGGGCGGTGCGTCCCGTGCTGCTGGCCAGCTTCCTCGACCCGCGGCACCTGCGCATCTACGGCGCGGGCAGCATCCTGCACGCTGGGCTGGACCGGCTGGGCCTGTCCAATGCCTGGACCGGCCGCACGAGTGTCTGGGGGTCCGCCACGGTGGGGCTGGAGGCGCTGGCGCCGCTTGAGGATGCGGTCCTGTTCGCCATCGACCCGCAGCCGCCCGATCTCGCCGCCGTGCTGGACGCCAGCCCGCTGTGGCGGGCGCTGCCCTTCGTGCGGGCGGGGCGCGTGTTCACGCTGCCGCCGGTGCTGATGTTCGGCACCCTGCCGGCGGCCAACCGTTTCGCGGCGCTGCTGCCGCCGAGGCTGATCGGCACGGCGTTCCTTGGCTGAACGGATGGACGGCGTGGGGGCACTCTGCCTGGTCCTGCTGCTGTCGGCTGCGGGGCTGGCCGCGCTCACCATGGTGGGTGAGGTGCCGCCGGGCCTGTGGTGGCCGGCCCTGATCCGGCCCGACCCGGCCAGCATGGCGCAGGTCGTGGCGGCCTACAGCGTCCTGCCGCGGTTTGCCGCCGCCCTGCTGTCCGGCGCGGCGTTGGGGCTGGCGGGCGCGCTGCTGCAGCAGGTGTTGCGCAACCCGCTGGCCTCGCCCGGCACGCTCGGCATCTCTGCCGGGGCGCATCTCGGGCTGGCCGCGGTGTCGCTGCACGCGCCGGGCCTGCTGGCGGCCGTGGGACGCGACGCCGTGGCGTTCTGCGGCGGTGCGGGCGCAGTGGCCCTGGTGCTGGCGCTGACCTGGCGCGGCGGCCTGGCGCCGGCTGCCGTGGTGCTGGCCGGCTTGGCCGTCAGCCTCTACGCCGGGGCGCTGGGGACGGTCTTGGCGCTGCTGCACAGCCAGCAGCTCGCCGGGTTATTTGTCTGGGGTTCGGGATCGCTGACCCAGCTCGGCTGGATGGTCCCGGGGCAGCTGCTGCTGCGCCTGACGCTCGCGATGCTGGCGGCGTGGCTGCTGGCCCGGCCCCTGCGGATGCTGGAGCTGCCGGACGACGCGGCGCGGGGCCTTGGTGTGCCCGTCCCGCTCATTCGCCTGGCCGGGTTGGCCGTGGCGGTGGCGTTGAGCGGCTCGGTGGTCAGCTTGGTGGGCGTCATCGGCTTCATCGGGCTGGCGGCGCCGATGCTGGTGCGGCTGGCGGGCGCGCGGCGGCATGGCCTGGCCTGGGCGCCGGTGATGGGCGCTGCGCTGCTGGCCGTGACCGACCAGCTCGTGCAGCGCGTGCCCGGCCCCGCGGCGGCACCGTTGCCCACGGGCGCGGCCACCGCGCTGCTCGGGGCGCCGTTGCTGCTGTGGCTGCTGACGCGCGTCGCGGGGCAGGCAGGGCCGCCGGCTGCCGAGACGGCGCGCCGCGCGCCGCGTGCCACGCCGGTGTTCCTGTACGGCGCGCTGGCGGTGCTGGCCCTGGCTGGGCTGGCATTGCTGCTCGGCAACTCCTCGCAGGGCTGGACGTGGAGTGCGGCCCTGTTGCCGTTGCGGGCGCCGCGCGTGGCCGCCGCCGCGACGGCCGGGGCGATGCTGGCGGTGGCTGGCGTGGTGCTCCAGCGCATGCTCGGCAACCCCGTGGCCAGCCCGGAGGTCCTGGGGCTGAGCACCGGCACCATGCTGGGCCTGGTGGCGGCGCTGTGGCTCGGCGTGGACGGCACCGGGGTTCGGCTGCTGGCCGGCGCGGCGGGGGCGGCCGGGGTGCTCGCGGCGCTTCTGGCCTACGCCCGCGGCGGCGCGGCGCCGGAGCGGATGCTGCTGGCGGGCCTTGCCCTGGGCGCGGCCTTCGAGGCTGTGCTGGCCCTCCTGCTGGCCGCTGGCGATCCGCGGGCGGAGACGGTGCTGGCCTGGCTGTCCGGCTCCACCTATGCGGTGGATGCCGGCCTGGCCTGGGCGGCTGCGGGCCTGATGCTGGGACTGCTGGCCGTGGCCGCGCTGGGTGCGCGGTGGCTGGAGCTGCTGTCGCTGGGCGACGACGTGGCGACGGCGCTGGGGTTGAGGACGGGCCGGGCGCGGATGGCGCTGCTGCTGCTGGTGGCGGGACTGACGGGCGTGGCGACGCTGCTGGTCGGGCCGCTCTCCTTCGTGGGCCTGATGGCGCCGCATCTGGCCCGGCTGCTGGGCCTGCCGCGCGCCGGGACGCAGATGGCCGGGGCGGCGCTGTGCGGCGCGTCCGTGATGGTGGCGGCGGACTGGCTGGGCCGCACTATCCTGTTCCCGTCGGAGATCCCGGCCGGGCTGGTCGCCGCCCTGCTGGGTGGCCCGGTGCTGCTATGGTCGCTGGCCCGGCGTTCGCCGTGACGGCGCTGGGCGGGGCTTTTGGGCCGTGCGTCTGATTCGTACGGCCTATTGTGATGAAAAGCTTTCTTGTAACACATCAGGATGTTGCGGGAGTGCTGATACGGCACCGCACGAAAATCGACGGATGCTACGAAGCTTATTGCAAAAGTCCACCACTTCCGCGCAGAGTTTTTGCGAACGCTATCTTAGCGAAAATACATAGCTGAGGATCCACCAGATTGGGAGGTGCGAATGTATCAAGTTTCACACAGCCGCTTATGACAGTGCATCGTATCGCTCCGACATTATGTAGCAGCCACACCAAGCACCTTATCCCCCCGTGGAACGCAGCATTGGGAACAGAGGGACCATTTAGCGCTTCGGGCCTCGCGTTCCTGTGAGGTGTGGCTGCTACATAATGTCGTATCGCTCAGATGCATGAGCCTCATACGCGGCTTTTCCCGCGCTACGGTTTCGTTCAGGATGCGCCCGCTCGATCTTGACAGGCGACATGATGGGACAACCATTTTCATCCAAAGGGCGACCTTCCGGTGCTTCCGATATTCCCATGATTTATCCCCATCGACATGGCGATTGCCAATGTGCAACCTGCATCATAGCCGAGGCCAAGCGAACTGCTACCCCCTAGCTATTTGTAGCGGCATGCAATCATAGACGGCCCGACGCACAACCAAGGGCAGTTTATAATATCTATTGTGGAAACCTAGAACATTAATTAAAATTTCGGGATGATTACAAAAACCATACGTAAAGCAACAGACGCTGATATTCCTTCAATGATGCGCATACGCAGTGCTGTTCAGGAAAATAGACTGCTCAATCCCGATAAAGTCCGCTTCGAACATTATGCTGAATTCATAATAACGGGCGAGATTTGGGTTTGGGAAGAGGACGGCCACTTACTCGGATTCTCAGCGGGCGATGCTTGGGCCAGAACACCATGGCTTGATGGGCCAGGTTCTATCTGGGCGCTTTTTGTTGACCCTGGGCATGAGGGCAAAGGAATAGGGCAAGCTTTGCTGGCCTGTGCCTGTGGTTCGTTAGAGCGTGCGGGCTATGATACTGCGAAGCTCTGCACCGCTTCGGCGTCACGTGCTGCACGGTTCTACAATCGTGCAGGCTGGATCGAGGATAGTCATACGGATGACGGACAGATCATTTTCAAACGCCCGTTGCCTGCCCCAGCCCCCTGATTTGCCAATACCCAGTGAATAATATCCGTCATGGGAGGTAATGTCATGTATTCTCTAAGCAACATTTAACTTTAAAAGACTTTTCCCGGGCAGTCCGCCGGCTTGGGCCGGACGCTGCGCCGCGACCACACCGCGTTGAGTCAGTTGCAATTGACTCGCATTCGCTATATGGCCGAACCTCTCGTGGAGCGGACATTTTGACGATCGGTCTCGACCAGATGCGGCTGCGCCGGAGACGTCTCATCGCGCATTGCGCCCATGGGGTCATCGCCTTGTTGGCGGCCCTGGCGCCCCACGCCGCCGGGGCGCAGCCGGCGCCGTTGCGGCTGGAGCTGAACCGGCTGGAGCCGCGCGACGGCCTTTGCAGGGTCTGGATGGTCGCGAACGCCGGCACCGACGCGCTCGACCCGATGCGGCTCGACCTGGTGCTGTTCGGCCGGGACGGGGTTGCGGCACGCCGGCTGGCGGTTGACATCGGCCCCTTGCACCGTCGTGCGGCTGTTCGACGTCGCGTCGCAGCCCTGCGACGGCATCGGCCAGATCCTGATGAACGATGTCCTTGCCTGCGGCAGCACCGAGGCTGCCGCGCGCGCGCCGCCTGTGCCGACCGGGCCGCACTGGCGTCCCGCGTCTCCGGCGTGACGTTCGAGAAGTGAGGCCCGCTCCATGAACCCGGCCGCCGATTTCACGCCCCTCAGCTTGTTCCTCGCCGCCGACGTGGTGGTCAAGGCCGTGATGGTGGCGCTTGTCCTCGCCTCCTTCGCGTGCTGGACGGTGATCGTCGAGAGGATCGTCACCCTGCGCCGGCTGCGGCGCGAGGTGCGCGGGCTGGTTAGCACGGCGGCGATGGACCGCATCTCGCCGACCGCCGGGGACGCGGGGGACCTGGCCGGCGCCGCCCTGCGGGCCGGGTTGGCCGAATGGGGCGACCGCCAGGGCGAGCGCGAGATGGATGGCGAGTATCGTGGGCGCATCGAAGCCTCGGCCCGCAAGGCGGTCGGGCGCTGCGTCCGGCAGGCCGGAGGCGGGTTGCAGGTGCTGGCGACGACCGGCTCGGTGGCGCCCTTCGTTGGTCTGTTCGGCACCGTCTGGGGCATCATGACCTCGTTCTCTGGCATTGCCGCCAGCAACGACACCAGCCTGGCCGTGGTGGCCCCGGGCATCGCGGAGGCGCTGTTCGCCACCGCAATCGGCCTGGTCGCGGCCATCCCGGCGGTGATCGCCTACAACAGGCTGTCGGCGGCCGTCGGCGTGGTGCGGTCGGATGCGCTGTCCGCCGCGGGCGACCTGGCGCACCGTCTGGCGCGGTCGCGCCCGCCGGCCGCGTCCGGCTCGCATCAACGCCTTCATTTGGCGGAGTAGGCGGCATGGAGATGCCGGGAGCGGGCGCAGGTGGCGCGGACAAGGACGAGGCGGCGCTGATAGCCGAGATGAACGTGACGCCGCTGGTTGACGTGATGCTGGTGCTGCTGATCGTGTTCATGGTGGCGGCCCCGATGATGATGGTGGGCGTGCCGGTGCAGCTGCCCCGCACCTCCGCCGCCCGGGTCGCCCGCACCGCGCCGCCGGTGGTGGTGACCGTGGGCCGGGACGGGCGGCTGTTCCTGGGGCGCGACGCCGTGGCAGAGGCGGAGTTGGGGGCCAAGCTGACCAGCCTGCGCGCGCAGGGTGCGAACGACGCCCCGGTCTATGTGCGCGGCGACCGGTCGGTGCCATACGGCGACGTCATGCGGGTGTTGGGCCGGGTCAGTGCCGCCGGCGTCGCCCGGGTGTCCCTGATCGCCGAGGGCGAGAACGGGGCGCCCGCGATCCAGGCGCGCTGACCGATGCCAGACGGCGCCGGGCACCCCGGCGTGCCCCGCGGCGAACCGATCATGCACGGGCAGCCCCGCCGGCGAGGCGCCACCGTCGCGGCTGCGTTGGTGGCGGCCGGGCTACATTTGGCTGTGCTGATGCCGCTGCTCTGGCTGGCGCCGCGGGTCAAGCCACCGGAAGGCGTGACGGCCGTCGAGATCACACCCGCCCCCGATATGTCCAGCGCGGCTGCACCTGAACCGATGCGGGCGACCGACACGGCGCCTGATGCGGCAGCCCAGCCACCGCCCCCGGAGACTGTCGCCCCGGTGCCGGCCGCTGAGGCTGCCGACTTGCCGCCGCCTGTGCAACCTGCCCAGCCCGAGCCGGTGACAGCAGAGGCCCAGCCGCCCATCGCCAATGCGCCAGCCGAACTTCTCCACGCCGAGGCACCGCACCCGAATACGGTGTTGGCGGAGCCGCCGCCGTCCATGCCGCATCCACGCCAGCCAGCCCCGCCCCGCCAGGCCGCCCGGCCGACACCGCCGCGGCGCGAGGGTGCCCAAGCCATCGAGCCGGCAATGCCCGTACAACCGGCGTCTTCCGCTTCAGCGGCGCTCCCGTCCAGCGCGGTTCCAACCTGGCGCGGCGAGCTCATCGGCCGGCTGCAACGGGCGAAGCGCTATCCGGACAGCGCCCGCTCACGCGGGGAGCAGGGTGTCGCCATGGCGACGTTCACCATGGACCGTGCCGGCCACGTGCTGGCCGCCACCCTCGTCCACTCGTCGGGCTCGCTGGCGCTGGATGAGGAGGCCATGGCGTTGATCCGCCGCGCCGAGCCGCTGCCGCCGGTGCCGGCGGAGATGCCGGGCGCGACCGTGACGTTGACCGTCCCCGTCACCTTCGCGCTGCGCTGATCTTTGACTATGCCTCGTTCACGCCGATACAATCTTGCCGGGTTGATTTGATGGTCATTCCAAGCTTGAACATCAATCTACACAGTAAGGACGGGCTGCCGGGGTCAGTGCAGCGCGAGCCGTAGCTCCTGCGCCGGTGCCGCCGCTCCGCGAACGGCGCCGAGCCCGTGTCCTGCACCCGCGAGCGCCAGTGCGACGTCTGCCGCCAGCTCCAGCGCTTCGCCGACGGCTGCCGATGCGACCATGCCGCGCAGCAACTGCGCGGCCTCGGCCGCCTGCCCCGACTGGACATAGGTGAACACGTCCAGCAGTGCCCGTTCGTCCGCCGTGAGACGCTGCGCGCAGAGCGGCCCGACCACGACCGGCCGCATGCCCCCGCACTCCACGGCATCCATGAACCCGCACAGCCCGCACCCGGCCTCTGACGCATCCAGGCCATCCAACGCCGCCTCGATCCGTTCCTTCACATGCAGCTCTTCCGCCCGGCATCGGGCGAGCACCCAGGCCCGCATGGACCACAGCAGCACGCCCTCAGCAGCCGGCAGCGCCGCCCTTTCCTGTGCTGGTCCCGCCTTGATCGTCCCAACCTGCATGTTCGTCCTCGCCAACCTTCCTGAGGTCAGAGATAATGCGAATGCTTCTCATCTGCAAGCGCCAACGCAGCGGATCGCAGGCACGCCAGTCGGGCACGCCCGCCAATTGCAAATGATTATCACTTCTATTCTCAAGCGCCCTGAGTTTTTATTGGGTCAGACTTTGAGGGTCTCGCAACCGTCTTTCGGATACTATTGAACTCTTCGACGCCGCGTGCGACAACGTCGCTGTCCGGGCATCGTCGCCCCCACCGAACAAAGGAGTTTGTCATGGCGAGCACCTTCCAAATCCAGGATGCCGCGTGCACCAAGTGCACGTTCTTCGAACTGCGCGCTGCGGCCGGTCCGGACCTTGGCCTTTGCCGCTACAACCCGCCGGTCACCCAGCCCAGCGCCGACGCGCATGGCCTTTGGCCCGTGGTCGCCGCCCAGGACTGGTGCGGCCATTACGAGCCAGACGCCGCTGCGCAGTCCAGGGTGCGCGCCGCGGAATAGACGGCGCGAACAGACCAGACGATCTTCGCATACGTGCTGGCGCCGGGCTCATTCAGTCTCGGCGCCAGTCGTGTTGTGGAGCAGCTGTGATGTGCTTGGCCAAGTTACCTCGATCTCATCCAGCGCCAGACCATGTATAAACGCGACGCGCAGCGCCGATGCCGGGACGATTGATGTCGGAAGTGCCGGAAGCATAAAGCCGCCTGCCGCAAGAGCGGCGGCGAGGGCACGAACCGCATCGGTCAGACCAGCCTGTTGCCGCCGGTCAAGCGCGAACTTGTAGAGGTGGTTGTCGAGCACGGCCCAGTCGCCAGCTTGCGCCGTTGCAAGCGCACGCAACAGGTGACGCTCATCTTTGGTCGGGGTCGGGCTGCCCGGCTCTCCGAGGCTCGGCTCACGCGCGCCTGGCACCTGCCGCGCGGCCGCCAGGAAGGCTTGAAAGGCAAGCTTAGCCTTTACCATGTCGGAGGAGAGCGGCAGCGAATCGCCGCCTTGATGGCTTGCATTATCCTCGCGGCGGAGGAGGCCGCGCAGGCTTTGCAGCGCAACCGATTGGCAGGCTTCAGTTGGACCGGACCACAGGTCAGGCTTGGGACTGGCTGAGACCATGACGTTCATATGCTGCCCTGCCTGCTGACTGGGCATCATCTAGATGAGAATGCCTCGCATTTGCAAGCGCGGCCGTAGACGTTCAGTGCCCTCCAAGCCGCTGCGGCGCTCAGCAACAGCCGCGGCGCCTTCCGGCCTTAGCCACACTCGCACCCTGGGCCGGGACCACGGTCGCCGCGCACCACGTGGTGGTCGATCCACTCCGCGACCAAGCGCCGCGCCTCGTTCAGCGATGCCTCGGGATGGTGGATGCGGTAAAGGGTGGCACAGCTGTGGAACGCGTTCCTGTCGGCGACGCCGAAGCCGCACAGGTCCCGGTAGGCCGTCACCACCGCCCGCTCGCAGCGCCGGGCGATCTCGTTCTCGTCGGCGCGGCCCATCAGCTTGCCTCCCTCGTCGCAGGGCCTTCCCCCGGCCCCGCATTGCGCGGCATCTGCAGGGGTTTGCCAAACACCTCAAGCCGCAAGGAGACAACCTCGAACCCGAGCTGCTCGGCAAGCGCCCGGACCAGCCGCTCGTGTCCGGGACTTTTGAACTCCACCACCTTGCCCGTCTCGACGTCGATCAGATGGTAGTGCGGGCCGTGATCGGTCGGCTCGTAGCGTGCCCGGCCGCTGCCGAAGTCACGCCGTTGCAGGATGCCCCTCTCCTGCTCCCGACGGAGATGGTGGCGCCCAGCGGCGTTCCACAGGTTGCGCTGCTTCAGCAAGGCTGAAGTTTCCTGTTGCGACTAACTCGCATTTGCAGGTAAGGCTTGGTCAAGCTGCACGTGGAGCTGCCATGACCGAGGCGCACAACGAGTTCACCGCCCTGCCCCTCGCGCAACGCGCGTTGCTGTGGTGCATGCGCCTGTGGGCCATGCAGTTGCGGCACGGAGCCGAAACACGGGCGCGCATTGACGCCATGCTTAACCAGTTGGGTGCGCCCACCGCGCCGCCGCACCTCGAAAGTTTCATGTACGCGCTTGTGCACGGGACGACACGCGAGCTTGAGGTGCTGTGCGTGTGCCAGACCGAGGTGGTCGCCGACGAGCGCGTGCTGCTGGACGTGATGTCCCTGGCCCAAGCCAAGCGGTCCCTTGAGGCTCTCTTGGTCCTGCGGACCGTCCTGCCTGCCGAGAGCGTAGGAGCGGCGTTGCACAACGCCGAGGAGGTCGGGGCCGCCTTGGCCCAAGCCGACCGCTTCCTGCCCGCGCCGGATGAGACCCTCCGCCAGTTCGCGCGAGCGCCGGGTTCGACGCAGGCCCGTCTCGCTCATCACGTCCTCCACTGATGGCCCGGCGGTCAAACCGCCAAGATTGAGCCGACGCCGTGATCAGGCAGCGCCCTTGGTGAGTATGGCGCCGTGGTGCGACGAGCATGCACAACACGCCTCATGCGTCTTGTTGTCCTGAAGCAGTGCGAACTGGAGCATCCAGATGTTCAAACCTACCAACGAGTGCATTGCTTTGCCTGTCGAACAGGCAGTCTTGTGGAGCATGCGGGTCTGGGTCATGGGGCTGCATCACGACATCGCGGCGTCATCCCACATCCAGGGGATGATGAAGCGTCTGCAGGCCGACGAGGCTGCGCCTCACCTGGAAGGGTTCATGCTCGCGCTCGGCCACGGCGCCACCCGGCGGATCGCCGTCCATTGCACCTGCCACGATCATGTCGAGGCGGACGAACGCATTCTGCTTGACGTGCTCTGCCTCGCGCAACAAAGCCAACAGTTCAAGGCATTGCTGCTCCTGCGCGCCATGGCCACCCACGATGCGGCATGGGCCGCACTGCGCAGCGCGCAGGCGCTGGGGGCTGAACTGGCGCTGGCGGGCCACATCCTGCAGACGCCGAATGCGACGGCGGCACCGTTCGGGGCAGGCGGCGACTCAGCGGCGGTCTTGAGTGGGTGCACGACCACCTTGCATTAGGCCGGACCGACTCTGCGACCGGGCACGTGTGGAGTCGGGCAAGCGCGTGGATGGGCGCGGGATGAGGCTGGCCGCGGTGACGCGCCGGCACCGCCCGGCTACAAGTTTGGCGCTGCGGGCGCATGGCTTCGGTCGGCGCGGCCCAGCCGCTCCTCCAAGTGGCGTGCGCTCCATGTCAGGGTCGAGCACAACACGAAGTAGACGGCCAGCATGAAGCCGTAGATCTCGAAGGCGGGATCGAGGCCCTGCATGACCGTGCTCCGTTCGATCACAAGCTGACCGACCCGGAAGAACTCAGGCACTCCGACCAACGCTCCCAAGGAGGTCGATTGCAGCAGCAGCGTCAGCAGCCCGGTGAAGGCCGGCAGGATGGCCCGCAAAGCCTGGGGGAAAATGACCAAAACGAAGACCTGCCATCCGCGCAGTCCCAAGGCGCGGGCGCTCTCGGCCTGATGCCGGGGCACGGCTTCGAGCCCGCCGCGAACGATCTCGGCGCCGTTTGCACCGCCCCACAGCGAAAGCCCGAGCACGACGGCCGCATAGGGTGTGAGGTCAAGCCCGAGCAGGGGGGAGACGAAGTAGATGCAGAACAGGTTCACGATCAGCGGAACCGCGCGCAGCACCTCGACATAAACCCGCACGGCGCGTCGAAGCCGGACCGAGCGGGACGTCGCGAGCGTGCCCAGCACGACCCCGATCAGGGTCGAGGCCAACAGCGTCACGACCGCGAGGCGGAGCGTCATCAGCAGGCCCGAGAGGAAGACGGGAAGGTTCTGCTGGATCAAGCTCATCGCGCGAAGGCCCGGTGCATCCGGCGCTCGAGCACCCCGACCGCGAGCGAGAGCAGCAAGACCAGCCCGACATAGACGACGAGCAGCGCCGTGAACATCTCCAAGGTCCGGAAGTCCATCGAAATCCGGTCAACCGCGACGAAGGTCAGCTCCATCAGCCCAATCGCCTGCAGGAAGGCGCTGTTTTTCAGCATGGAAATCGCGGTGTTCAGCATGGCCGGGATGCTGCTCCGCAAGGCGAGCGGCAGGGCGATCAGCAGCAGCACGGCGACCGGACGCAGGCCAAGCGCCCCGCCCGCCTCGCGAAGCCCCTTGCCCACCGTGGACAGGCCGCCACGGATGTTCTCCACCTGGAACGCCCCGGCCCAAAGGCCGAGCGCGGCCACGCCGGACCAAAACAGCGACAAGCGCACCCCGACCGCCGGCAGCCCATAGACGATGAAGAACACCTGCACGAGCAGCGGCGTGTTGCGGACCAGCTCCACGTAGCCCGCAATCAACGTGGAGACGACGGGAACCCGCAAGTCCCGCGCTGCCGCACCCGCCACGCCGAGCGCCAGCGACAGCACCAACGCCGCGCCGCTGACCGCCAAGGTGACCAGCAGGCCGCGCCACAAGGCGGGCGCCTGCTGCATGAGGTAAGCGAGGTCGAACTCCAGCGTCCGCGCTCCGCCCCAGCGGGGATCAGTCGCCCAGCTGCGGCTTGGTGGTGAAGGCGGTCACATAGAGTTCACGGTTGCCGCTCGCCGGAACGACCTTCTCGATCCATGGCACGAACAGGGTTTCGGCGCGCATGCGGTCGATGCTGGCGTTCAGGTAGGCGAGCCAATCCTTCTCGTTCTTGCGCACCCCGATGCCGCCTTCGGTCACGGCGTAAGGCGTGCCGAGCAGCCGCATCTCCGGGTCACGCGCCGCGATCACCACGACGGTCGCCTTGTCCACGCCCACACCCACGACGCGGCGCTGCTTCAACGCCTGCAGCGCGTCGGAGACCGAGTTGAGGCGCAGCACCTCGACATCCGGCATCTTGGCTTCAAACCAGGCCGCCTGGGTGCTTCCCTTGAGCGACGCGATGGTCTTGCCTTTCAGGTCGGCCAACGTCGAGATGGGCGCGTCCTTGAACACCAGCACGTCGCCGCCGCCCCAGTTATAGCCTTGGGTGAAGTCGATGACGCGCGCGCGCTCCGGCGTGATGCCGAGCGTGGCCAGCAGCAGGTCCACCTTGCGTGCGATCAGCTGGGGGATGCGGTTCTCCGCGGTGACGCAGGTCATCTCGATCTTGGCCGGGTCGCCAAAGGCCCAGGCGGCGATCTGCTTCGCCATGTCCACCTCCACGCCGGCGAACGCGCCTCCCTGGTCCTGGTAGCCGTAGGGTGGCTGGTCGCAGCGCACGCCAACCCGCAGCACGCCCTGGTCCTTGATCGCGGCGGGCACCGGGGGCAGCGGCTGCGCCATGGCGGTGCCGAGCAGCAGCAGCGATGCGAGGCAGCCGAGAAGCGGTCGGATCATTTGGAATCTCTTTCCGGTCGGAGGGCGGGATCAGGCGGCTTGACGCGACCGGCGTTCGGCGAGAACCGCGCCCGGCCGGTCCAGGAAGTCGCGCAGGTGATAGCCGGCGCTCGCCAGCGGCAGCAGCCAGGTGTTGTCGCGCAGCAGCGGCGCCGCGGGGAACGGCCGATCCTCGAACGCCGAGGGCCGGTTCCGCCGCCCGAGGATGCGCTCCGCCGTCTGATGGCCGAGCCAGCTCATCATGGCGACCCCGTTGCCGTTGCAGCCGAGCGCGTAGTGGATGCCGTCCTCCTGGCCGAGATGGGGCAGCCGGTCGAAGGTCATCGCCACGTTGCCGCGCCAGGAATGCGAGAGCTTCACATCCCGCAGCTGCGGCCAGACCTGCACCATGCGGGCGTGCAGGCCGATTGCGGCCGAACGCTCGTCGTTGCCAAAGGCGTTGGGCCGGCCGCCGAACAGGATACGGGTCCCGTCCGGCGACGGGCGATAGAAGCTCAGCTCCTTGCGGGTGTCGGACACCATGCGCCGGTGGGGCAGGATCTCGTCCATCACCCGGGGCTCGATGGGTTCGGTCGCCATGATGAAGGCCGTGACCGGGATCAGGCGGCGCCGGAACCAGGTCAGGTTCGCGCTGGTATAGCCGTTGGTGGCGACCACGACGTGCTTGGCCCGCAGCGTGCCCCGGGCCGTGCGGACGCGCTGCCACGGGCCATCCGCGGTCCAGCCCTCGACCCCGGCGAAGGCATGCAGCCCGGCGCCGGCCCGGCGGGCGGCCCGGCGCAAGGCGGCGTTGTACTTGGAGGGGTGCAGGCCGCCATAATCCTCGACCAGCATGCCGCCGTGATAGAAGTCGGAGCCGATCTCTTCCCGCTGCCGGGCGCGGGGAATCATGCGCGCCCGGACCCCCGTGCGTTCCGCAAGCAATGCGGCCTGCTGCTCCAGCGTCGCGTAGTGGGCCGGCGTCCAGGCGCCGAAGAAGCGGCCGGAGATTTGCAGGTCGGCGTCCAGCTGCTCCCGGGCGATCAGAGTCTGGAGGAAGTCGAAGGTTGCCTTCGAGTCTTCGAGGGCCTCGGCGGCCTGATCGGGGGGAAACCCCTTCAGCGCGTCCTTGAGCACCAGCTTCTGGCCGCTGCTGACCATTCCCCCGGAGCGGCTGGACGCGCCGATGCCGAGCGGACCGGAATCCAGCACGGCCACCGAGAGACCGTTCCGTGCCAGCTCCAACGCCGCGGCCAGGCCGCAGAAGCCGCTGCCGACGATCGCCACGTCGATTTCGTCCGGCAAGGGGTCGCGGCCGGGGTCCTCCGGCGGCGCCGCTTCCCACCAATAGGGGTCGGTCTTGAATCCGTTCGCGAAGATCATGCGCTGGAAACCTCCTTCGGCCGGGGCCATGCGCGCGTCACCAGGGCAGGGCCTGTTCGGTGGTGAAGACGACGTGGTCCGGATGGTTGATGGAGGTCATGTACTCGACCGGCCGGCCATCGGTGTCCGATATGGTGCTGCTATAGAGCAGCACGCTCGCCTCGGCCTGCAAGCCGAGCAGCTCGGCGTCCTGGGCATCCACGGTGCCCACGCTGATCTCCCCGCTGCGCCGGGCGGTTCGGATGCCATACCTGGTCCGCAACAGGGCATAGAGCGAGGCGTTCTCCAGCAGGTCGGCTGCAGCCAAGCCAGGCACCTGTTCTGCCGGAAGGTAGCTCGTCTCGACGCAGAACGGCGCGCCGTCGGCCGTGCGCAGCCGCCGGAGCACGAAAAGCTCGGCGCCGGGATGCAGCTTCAGCCGTTGCGCCACACGGGGCGTCGCCCGCGCGCTCTCGAAGAACAGCAGACGACCGCCGGGCGCCGCGCCGGCGCGGGACACGACCTCGGACATGCTGAAGCTCTGGGTCGTGTCCAGCGGGCGCGTGATCCGCGGCGCGGCGATGCGGGTGCCGCTGGTGCTGTCCCGCTCCAGCACGCCCGACAGCACCAGGTCCTCCACGCCGCGGCGCACCGTCATGCGGCTGATGCCGAGTTGCTCGGACAGCTTCCGTTCGGAGGGGATGCGGTCTCCGGGGGCCAGCGCCGGGTCCTCGATGATGTGCAACAGCGCCTCGCGGACCCGCTGCCAGGCCAGCGGCGGGTGTTCGGCCGCCGGGGCGCTGCGGCGGCTCGGGGCCTTCACGGATGCGCCCCGGCGGCGGGCGGCTGCGGTATCGGCGCAGCCGGCTCTCCGTGGCCGTAGGCGCCGCGGCCCCCGCAGGCCAGCGCGGCGTTCGCGGCCGCCCGATCCAGGCAGGCCGGGATCGGCCAACGCTCCAGGTGGGCGGCGAGGAACCCGGCGATGAACGCGTCGCCCGCGCCCAGCGTGTCGACGATATCGGCCGGGTGCACGCCGCAGGTGTGGTGGGCGCCGCCGGCCAAGGCGCAGGCGCCCAGGGCGCCACGGGTCACCACCACGAGCGAGGGGCCCCGCGCCGCGACGTGCTGCGCCAGCGCCCGGCAGTCCGCTTCGGCCGCGCCGGGGCAGGACAGGAAGGCGATGTCCACGAAGCGCAACGTCGCCTCCTTGCCCGGACGGGCCAAATGCTCGGAGTAGTCGTAGGACAGCAGCGGCGCATGGGCGCGAATCCGCGGCAGCTCGTCCTCGATGTCGCTGTGCACGCTCGTATGCGCCAGGTCATGGGCAGCGATGAAGGCGTCGTCGTCCGGCCCGAGCCCGTAGCGTCCGCGCACGCCGGGGTCGCTGCCGATGAACTGGCGATCCTGCCCCCGATGCGCGACGCGGGAGAAGGCGTTCGGGCCGCTCAACCGGCGCATCCTGCTGATGTCCACACGCTCCTGGATGAGGCTGCGCCCGATCAGGTCTCCCCGCGCATCGTCGCCGAGACAACCGAGATAGCTCGCTTCGAGACCGAGCCGGCGGGCCTGAACGGCAACGTTGACGGCGTTCCCTCCGGGATACTGCATGCCGCGGTCGACATAGACATCGACCGTATTGTCGCCGATCCCGAGCAGGCGAGCCATCAGTAATCGGTCTTCCACATGTAGCGGCGGGTGGAGAGCGGGTGATCGTGCAGGCTGGCCAGGTGCTCGGCGATGCGCCGCAAGGCGGCCTGCATGACGTAGGGCCCGACCAAGGGGCGGATCTGCGGGTGGATTCCGTTCATGGCGAAATCGGCGGCGTCGTAGATCATCAGCCGCTCGGTGTACTTCGTGCAGAACCGCTCGACGCGATCCATCAGCGGGCGGCTCGGGTCCTCGCCCTTCATCAGGATGAGCGGCGTGTTCGCGTCCACGATCTCGAACGGGCCATGAAAGAACTCGGCCGCCTCCAGCGGCATGCTGTGCATCCATTGCATCTCCATCAAGACGCAGACGCCCAGGACGTAGGCGGCCGAGAACATCGGCCCCGAGGCGACCTGGTAGAGGGTTCGGTCGTCCTTGTACAGCCGGGCCTCCTCGGCGGCGCGGGCGTCATTTTGCTCGGCCGTGTCCGCCATGACCTGCGGCAAGGCGAGCAGCGAGGCGCGCAACGGCTCCAGCAGGTCCCAGCCGTCCTTTTCCGCCATCAAGCCGCCGAGCAGCCCCTGCATCACGATGAACATCGACGCCGGCGCGCCATCCGCCTTGCCCATGAGGAACGGCGTTTGCACGGCCTGGGCCAACCGGCTGTCCGCGAACTGGGTGATCCCGACAGTGCGGCACGGGGCGGCACTCAGGAACTCGGCTGCGGCAATCGTCTCGGACGTGGTGCCGGACTTGGAGCCGAGGACCACCAGCGTCCGCTCGTCCAGGCGGCGCGGATTGCTGGTCAGGAACTCGGCCGGGAAATACCGGCGCGTTTCGATGCTCGGGCTGTAATGGTCCACCCAATATTGCACGCTCTGCATCGTGCAGTTCGGGCCGCCACACCCCACGAAGAACACCTTGTCGATGTCCTTCGCCACATGGCGACCGAAGGCGATCGCCTGATCGAGGGCGCCGACGGCGCCCTGATACGAGTCGACCACCGCAGCCTTGTTCACGTCCGTCACCATTGAGGTCCTGCCTTTTTCCCGTGCCACCGTAGTAAAAGACTATACCAATGTCAACTGGACTATACCATTGACCGGGACTCGCAGCTCCGGTCCAACACGCTGATGGCACCCGAACCACACAGCGTCCGATCATTCCCCCCAGCGCCCATCGCACCGTTTTCCCGTCTTGTTCAACGCACAAGGGGGGTCTAGACGAGAGCGTCCCTCAACGTGGGCACAGGGAGTTGCAGCGTGGCGGCAGCGGGAGAGGCAGGACGGCACCTGGTTTCGCTGCGGAGCTTCGTGGTGGAATGGGGGCAGTGCGATCCGGCCGGGATCGTGTTCCATCCCCGCTACTTCGAGATGTTTGATGCCTGCGCCGCTCAGCTGTTCACGGATGCGAGCGGCATGACGAAGGCGGAGATGCTCCGCCATCATGGGGCGGCAGGCATCCCGGTCGTTGAGGCCGGGGCAAAGTTTCATCGTCCCTGCCAGTATGGCGATCCCGTGCGCATCAAGACCTGGATGAGCACGATGGGGCGCAGCAGCTTCAAGCTGTGCCATCGGCTGCAAAGCCACGAGCGGCTCGCCGTCGAAGGCTGGAGCACGCGGGTCTGGGTGGTGCGGGATACTGACGATCCCGAGCAGCTTCGCTCCCAGGCGATCCCGGCTGATTTGGCCGCGCGGTTGCGGGGCGAAGACCGACTCGCCTGCCCGCTGCCTCGTGCAGCGTCCGAATCGGCCGGCGTTGAGCCCGGCCATGTGAGCGGAGTCAAACCATGAGCAAAGTGATCGTCACCGTCGCTCCCACGGGTGGGATGGCCAGCAAGGCGCAGAACCCGAACCTGCCCACCCAGCCCGACGAGATCGCCGACAGCGTGCATAAATCCTGGAAAGAGGGCGCCGCCATCGCCGCCTTGCACGCCCGCCGCCCGGACGACGAGGCCACCTGCAACGCAGAGATCTACCGGGCGATCAACGAGCGCGTCCGTGCGCGCTGCGACATCATCATCAACAACTCGACGGGCGGCGGCAGCAACGGCGACATGCTGGTGCCGCGGCCGGACGGACTGTTCGAGAGCAACTTCGACGAGCGCCTGAAGGGCCTGGACGCCGGGGCGGAGATGGCGACCTTCGACGGCATGACCTTCGCCGACGTGCATGGCGGCCGGGAAATCCTGGTCATCACCACGCCGGGCCGCTGCGACACCCTGGCCGAGCGCTTCAAGGAGCGCGGCGTGAAGCCGGAGTGGGAGGTGTTCGGCCCGCAGCACATCCTGCAGGACGTGTGCCGGCTGATCGCCAAGGGCTACGACAAGCCGCCCTACTACATCAACATGGTGCTCGGCGCCGACCGCGGCTTCCAGGGCGCGATGCCCTACAGCCATGACATCCTCGCCAGCATGATCCGGCTGCTGCCGCCGCAGAGCATCTTCTGCGTCAGCGCCATCGGCCCGGCGCAGCTTCCCGCCACCACCCAGGCCATCCTGCTGGGCGGCCACGTGCGCGTCGGGCTGGAGGACAACAACTACTACGGCCGCGGCCAGCTCGCGACCAACGAGCAGCTCGTGGCCCGGACCGTCCGCATCATCAAGGAGCTGAACATGGAACCCGCCAGCCCCGGCGAAGCGCGCGGCATGCTCGGCCTCACCCGGGCCTAGCCACCCGGGCACGACGATCATTCCGCCGTGGAAGCCCTGCCTACGTCAGCGGTCGGCATGCCTTCGCTTCCAGCCCGGCGATGACGCAGTCCACGAACATCGCGAACCCATCCTCCAGCGGCGCCTCCCCGCCGCTCTTCCACCGCACGATGAAGCTCTGATTGATGAGCAGCGGGAGGTTCCTTGCAAGCAGCGGGTAGTCGGCGGCGTCCGCGCCATGGAGGCGGGACTGCATCTCGTCTTGCCACTCGGCGGCCCTGTCGTCCGGCAGCGGCGCGAACTCCTGCGTCGTGAAGCCGGTCATCGCCGCGACGACGGTGCTGTAGGCGTCCCGAAGCGCCCGGTCCTTGAACCCCGCCGCGTCGAGCGCCTCCAGGATGCGTTCGACCAAGGCGAGATCGACCCGCGCATTCGAGACGAGTTCCGCGCCGATCAGCGGCGCGACGTTCGGGTGCGCCCGGATCGCCTCCCGATAGCGGACGAACAGCGCCCGCAGCCAATCCTGCCACGCCTCCCCCTCGCGCACAGGCAGAACCAGGTCGCGCTGGATCGCCGCGACCACCTCGGCCATCACCATGTTGCGGTTGCCGAGGTGCCAGACGATCACGGTGGGATTGACCCCGAGCGACCGGGCCAGGTTGCGGATGCTGAAATGGCCCAGGCCATGGCGGTCGATCTGCTCCAGCGCGGCCGCGATGACCGCCTCCCGCGTGAGGCCGACCGCGACGGGGGCGGCTCGAAGCTTCGCATGCCGGTGCGCAACAGGCTTGGACGACATCGACCCTCCAGATTGATGCGCGGGTCTAGCGCAGCCCGGCTGGCCCGTCTGCCCTTCAGTCCTGGTTCTTGTGCACTGGACAAGAACCGCTATGCTGCACATCCGGCCGGACCGGCGCTTCGCTGCGGACGGCCATCGTCACCACAGGAGCCTGAGATGAGCCAAGTCCTGCACCGCACCGTCACCTTCGAGCCTGATCTGGTGCTGCACGGACAGGGCTTGCACCTGACCCTGGCTGATGGGAGGACCGTCATCGACGCTTCCGGCGGTGCGGCGGTCGCCTGCCTGGGCCACGGCAACGCCCGGGTCGCGGCCGCCATCGGCGCGCAGGCGGCGAAGCTCGGCTATGCCCATACCGGCTTCTTCACCTCCGAACCCGCGGAGGCCCTGGCCAAGCTCCTGGTCGGGCACGAACCCGGCGGCCTCAGCCACGCCTTCTTCGTGTCGTCCGGCTCCGAAGCCATGGAGGCCGCGCTGAAACTGGCCCGGCAGTATCACATCGAGGCGGGTCAGCCCGGACGGACGCACGTGATCGCGCGGCGCCAGAGCTATCACGGCAACACGCTCGGCGCCCTCGCGGCCAGCGGCCATGTGGCCCGGCGGGCACCGTACGAACCCGTGCTCTCGACCGGGTTCAGCCACGTCTCCCCATGCTTCGCCTATCGCGGCAAGAGCGACGCCGAGAGCGACGACCACTACGTCGGGCGCCTGGCCGCCGAGTTGGACGCGGAGTTCCAGCGTATCGGACCGGAGCGGGTGATCGCCTTCTGTGCGGAAACGATGGTGGGGGCGACCGCGGGCTGCGTCGCGGCGGTGCCCGGCTACTTCGCGGCGGTCCGCGCAATATGCGACCGCCACGGCGCCCTATTGATCCTGGATGAGGTCATGTCGGGGATGGGCCGGACCGGGACGACCCATGCCTGGGAACAGGAGGCGGTGGTTCCGGACATCCAGGCCATCGCGAAGGGGCTGGGCGGCGGGTACCAGCCGATTGGCGCGCTGCTGGTGTCGCGCCGGGTCATCGACGTGCTGGCGGCGGGCAGCGGCGCCTTCGCGCACGGCCACACCTACCAGGCGCATCCCGTCGCCTGCGCCGCCGCGCTGGAGGTGCAGCGCATCATCCAGGAGGACGCGCTAGTCGCCAACGTGCGGACGACGGGCCACCGGCTCGCGGACGCGCTGCTGGACCGGTTCGGCAGCCATCCCCACGTGGGCGACATCCGGGGCCGCGGCTTGTTCCATGCGCTCGAGTTCGTCGAGGACCGCGACGGCAAGCGCCCGTTCGACCCGGCGCTCCAGGTGCATGAGCGGGTGAAGCGGCACGCGCTCCGCTTGGGCCTCGGCGTGTATCCCGCGGGCGGCACGGCGGACGGCGTGCGGGGCGACCATGTCCTGCTGGCCCCCCCCTACATCGTGGAGGCGGCGGAGATCGACCTGATCGTCGCCCGCCTGGGCAATGCCGTCGATGCGGCGCTGAGCGGGCTATAGCATGCCGCCGCGTCCGTGGCACCCCTCGGTCGGGATCCTGGGACTGGGCGCCTTCGGCCGGCTGATGGTCACGCACCTCGCGCCGCACGTGACGCTGCACGGCTTCGATCCCCGCCTTGAGGGTGACGGAGCGGCGTTGCCCGGCATCGCCGTCGCGGGCGCCGCCACCGTGGCGCGCTGCGACATCGTCGTGCTGGCCGTCCCGGTCGATCAGCTCGCAGCCGCGGTCATGACCATCGCCCCGCATCTCCGGCCCGGCGCAATGGTGGTGGACGTGGGGTCCGTGAAGATGCTCCCGGCCGAGATCATGCGGCAGCACCTGCCGGCGCACGTGGAGATCCTCTGCACGCACCCCTTGTTCGGGCCGCAGAGCGCCCGCGGCGGCATCGAGGGCCTGAAGATCGCGGTCTGCCTGATCCGGGGCCGGACCGGGCGGCGCGTTGCCGCCTTCCTGCGGCGCGTGCTCCGCCTGTGCGTCATACTGACCACCCCCGAGGCGCACGACCGGGAGGCGGCCACGGTGCAGGGGCTGACCCACCTGATCGCCAAGGTGATCGTGATGATGGAGCCGCTGCCGACGCGCATGACGACGGCGAGCTTCGATCTGCTGTGCAGGGCGGTCGACATGGTGCGCCACGATGCGCCGGAGGTCTTCATGGCAATCGAGCAGGCCAACCCATACGCGCATGACGTGCGGCGGCACTTCTTCGCGCTCGCTGCCCAGCTCGACGAGAGCCTCGGCCCGCCGTCGGAGAATGCGCCGCCTGCCATATTGTCCAATGGACAATAATCAACCTAGGCTTCTCCCGGACACGTGAGAGGACCGGGACATGCACAGGCGTTCCATGCTGGCGGCGAGCGCCACCTTCCTGACGGCTGCAACATGTCCGGCACGTTTCGCCATTGGCCAGGGCACGTCGCGCTCGGTATTGCGCTACGTGCCCTCCGCGAACCTGACCGTTCTCGATCCCGTCTGGTCGGGCGCTTATGTCAGCGTCTGCCATGGATACGCCGTGTTCGACATGCTGTATGGCGTGGACACGGCGGGGCAGTTGCGGCCGCAGATGGCGGAGGGGCACAGCGTGTCCGACGCTGGCCGGCTCTGGTCCATCCGCCTGCGCGAGGGCTTGCGCTTCCATGATGGCGAGCCGGTCCGCGCCGCGGACTGCGTGGCCACCCTGAAACGCTGGGCGGCCCGGCAATCGGCCGGCCAGTTGGTCGCCGCCTACGTGGACAGCTGGTCCGCGCCCGATGACCGCACGATCGCCATCGCGCTGAAGCGACCCTTGCCGACGCTGGCCCTGATCATGGGAAGTTCGGTGTTCCCGCCCTTCGTGATGCCGGAGCGGCTCGCGATGACCGACCCGTCCCGGCAAGTCACCGAGATGGTCGGTTCCGGCCCGTTCCGCTTCATGGACAAGGAGTATGTCAGCGGCAGCTTCGCGGCCTACGAACGGTTCGCGGGATACCAGCCCCGGGCGGAGCCGCCGGATTGGACCTCGGGCGGCAAGGTCGCCAAGGTCGACCGCATCGAGTGGCGGATCATCCCCGATCCCGCCACCGCCGTCGCGGCACTGCAAAACGACGAGGTGGATTGGCTCGACCATCCAACCGCGGACCTGCTGCCGGTCCTGAAAGGGCGTCGCGGCGTGTCGTTGAGCGTGATTGATCCGACGGAATGGACGGGCTTCCTGCGCTTCAACCCGGCACGGCCTATGGAAGCCAGGCTGGTGCATCGGCCATGCCGGGCGACGTGGCGGCGGCCAAGGCGATGCTGCAGGCGGCCGGCTATTCCGGGCAGCCGGTCGTCCTGCTCGGTGCGAGCGACCTCCCGCCGCTCGGCGATTTCGCCGAACTCGCGGCAGATGCGATGCGCCGGATCGGGATGAAGGTGGAGCTCGTCACCACCGATTGGGGCACGGTCACGCAACGGCGCGCCAAGAAGGACCCCGTGGCCCAGGGCGGCTGGTCGGCCTTCGTGTCCAACGTCAACGGCCCGGCCATACGGACGGCCTATCGCGACACGGTCAAGGGCATCCTGCCGGGGCCAGCGGCGCTGCCGTGGAACGTCAGCAAAGCCTGAGCAATCCACTTCGCCTGCGGCCGGGAGCCTTGCGCACTGCACAAGAGACGAGATAGCCTTTTGCATGACGGATGGCCGGCATCCCAGACATGGACCCCGGCGACCCGGCCAAGGTTTAAGAAGGAGCCGAAGAATGCCGACCCGTAGGAGCGTGCTCGCCGGTGCCTCCGCCTTCGCGTCGGCAGCAGCGGGCGGCCTGTCCGCCCCGGCGCTGGCCCAGTCGAACCGCACGACGCTGCGGTTCGTGCCGTCGGCCAACCTCGCCAATCCCGATCCGGTCTGGGCCAACACCTCGGTCGCCATCAACCACGGATACCTCGTGTGGGACACGCTGTTCGGCGTGGATGCCAAGCTGGTGGCGCAGCCGCAGATGTGCGCCGGGCACGAGGTGTCGGACGATGGGCTGAGTTGGACGTTCACCTTGCGCGACGGCCTGCGCTTCCATGACAACGAGCCGGTCCGGGCGGCCGATTGCGTCAGCTCCATCCGCCGCTGGGCGGGGCGCGAGCCGCTGGGCCAGGCGCTGCTGGCCACGGTGCAGGACATGAAGGCCCTCGACGACCGGCGCTTCGCCATGCGCCTGTCCAAGCCGTTCCCCCAGATGCTGTTCGCGTTGGGCGCGCGCAACTGCTTCGTCATGCCGGACCGCATCGCGCAGACCTCGCCCTTCCAGCAGATCAAGGAATACGTCGGCAGCGGCCCCTTCCGGTTCGTGGCGGAGGAGTGGAACTCGGGCGTCCGCGCCGCCTACACCCGTTTCGCCGGCTACGAACCGCGGCCGGAGGCGCCGTCCTGGTTTGCGGGCGGCAAGGTGGCGCATTTCGACCGCGTCGAATGGATCGTGCAGCCCGAGGCGGGGGTGGCCGTCTCCGCCCTGTTGTCGGGGGAGGTGGATTGGGTCGAAACCCCGCTGCTCGACCTCATGGCTCAGCTGAAGAGATCGCCGGACATCCGCACCCAGGTGCCGAACCGCTTCGGCTGGCTCGGTGCGATCCGCTTCAACCAGCTGCAGCCGCCGTTCAACAACCCGGCGCTGCGGCGCGCCCTACTCCCCGCCATCGACCAGGCGGACTTCCTGTCCGCCACCATCGGCGACCAGGCCGAGTATGGGACTGTCCCGGTCGGCTTCTTCCCGACGCGGTCCTCCATGGCGAACGCGGCCGGGCTGGAGGCGTTGTCCGGCCCGCGCGACCTCGCCAAGGCGCGGAAGCAGATCGCGGAGTCTGGATACAAGAACGAGCCGATCGTGCTGCTCTCGGCCTCCGACAACCCGGCGGTGCACGCCCAGGCGCTGGTGACCGAGGCGCTGTTCAAGCAGCTTGGCCTGAATGTCCAGCTCGCCGAGACCGATTGGGGGACCTTGGTCGCGAGGGTCGTGAAGAAGGAGCCGGTGGAACAAGGCGGTTGGAGCTGCATCGTGGTGCCGTTCGCCGGGTTCACCGCCGACAATCCGGGCACGTCGTACATCCTGCGCGGCAACGGCCCCGGCGCCTGGTTCGGCTGGCCGACGGAGCCGAAGCTGGAGGCGTTGCGGCAGCAATGGCTCGACGCCCCCGATGCCGCGGCACAGCTGTCAATCGGGCAGGACATCCAGCGCGAAGCCTTCGAGAGCGTGCCCTACCTTCCCGTCGCGCAATGGTACGCGCCAACCGCCTACCGGAAGACCATCACGGGCGTGCTGGACGCGCCGGTGATGCTGTTCTGGAACGTGAGCCGGGCGTAACCGCCATGCAGGGTCTTCCGGCACCCGTCCAGCCCCCTGGCGTTCACGGCTACACCGACCGCAAGGCCGTGCGCGCCGGGGACACGATACGGTTCCACATCAGCAGCACCGTCCCGATCCAGCTCAGCGTCTGCCGCCTCGGCCCTTCCGTGGCGGACAGCGCGGGCGACGTCGTGCTGCACCGCTTCCCGCCCGACCCGGCACGGCCGCAGCCCATCCATCCCGGATCGTACGTGCTGGTGCCGCGAGGCTTGGCCGCCGCCCACGGCCTCGATGCATTGAGCATCGAATGCTGGGTCTCGCCGTGGCGGCTCGATGCGCGGCAGGCGCTAATCAGCCAGTTCGACGCCCCGCTGGCCTGCGGGTTCGCGCTGTCGCTCACCGAGGCCGGGGCGCTGGAGCTGTATCTCGGCGATGGCGGCGTGCAGGACGATGGCGGGCGCTATGCGGGCGGGCAGTTGGCCGCGCGGACCTGGCAGCACGTGGCGGCCAGTTTCGACGGCGGCGCCGTCACCCTGTTCATCGACGGCCAGGCGGTCGGCACCTGGGCACGCCAGGCGCCCGTGCGGCCCGGCCCGGCCCCGCTGCGGCTGGGGGCGGCGGCAGCCGGCGGCGTCCCGTCCGACCTGCTCGACGCCGACATCGCCATGCCCGTCATCCACGGCCGTGCCCTGTCCGGCGCCGAGATCGCGGCCCGTGCCGCCGGGCTGGCCCTCGCCGCGCCGGCCGGACGCGACGTGCTGGCCTGCTGGCCGCTGCGGGAGGAGCGGGGCGGCACGGTGGCCGACACCAGCGGCCATGGCCGCACTGGGACGATCATCAACCACGGCACCTGGATGATCGCGGGGCCGGGCTTCGACATGGGCAAGGTCGCCCCTTACTCCCCGGACGGCTACGATCCGCTGTCGGACCCGATGCGCGGCCACGGCCTCCGCCTGGCCTCCGACGACCTGGTGGACTGCCGCTGGGACGCGACGCATGAGTTCGCGATCCCTGCGGATGCGAGATCGGGCATCTATGTCGGCCGGGTGGCCCACCGGGCTGACGGCGTGCCGCGTGACTACGACATCACCTTCGTCGTGGCGCCGGCGCGCGGCCGGGCCAAGGCGCCGATCCTGGTGCTGTGTGCGACGAACACCTGGCTCTGCTACGCGACCACCCCGTTCGCCCACAACACGGCGGAACCCGCGATCTGGCCGCGCCGGGCCGAAGGGTTGGAAAACAGCCACCCGGACGCGCCGGCCTACGGCTCCTACATCTTTCACCGCCACGGGCAGCCCAGCTACTATACCGGCCTGCGCCTGCCCTGGCCGAATGCGAGTCCCTACGCGCTGTACGACCCGGCCGGCACCGGCTTCGCGCAATGGGTCCGGCTGGAGCGCGAGCTGCATGTCTGGCTCGACCAGAACGGCTACAGCTTCGACGTGGTCAGCGACTTCGACCTGCACGCCGAGCCGGAGCTGTTGGACGGCTACCGCACCGTGATCGTTCCCGGGCACAACGAGTACTGCTCGGTCCCGGCGTGGGACGGGATCGACCGGTTCCTCCGCGCGGGCGGGACGGCCATCGTGCTGTCCGGCAACACCATGCACTCCCGCGTCAGCTTCGACGCCGACATGACCGTCATGGAGCAGCGAAAGACCGCGCGGCCCGGCGCCGATATCCGGGTGGGCCCGCCCTCGGGCATCCACGGGGAGCAGTTCCACAGCCAGGACTGGTCTCGTGGCGGGCTGTTGAAGTTCGCCGGGCGCCCCGCACCTGCCCTGATCGGGCTGGAGACGGCCGGATGGGGGTTCGCCGACGGCGAGGATTTCGGCCATTACGAGGTGGTGGCGCCGGAGCACCCGCTGTTCCAGGGGCCGTACCCGGTCGGGCTCGGGCAAGGCGGGCGTTTCGGCCAGGCGCCGGATGGCGGCCTGCCGCGCGCCATCGGCCATGAGTGGGACCTGACGCTGGCAACCATGCAGCGGATGACGCGCGCCGTGCCGGCGGGCGCGTCCTATCCCCCGGGCCAGGAGGGGATCGAGGTGATCGCGCACGGCATACGCCCGAGGGCCGGCCGGATGGACGCCTATCTCGACTGGTTCGGCAACGCGACGGCCTCGCTCGACGGCTTGTCGGCCGAGATGATCTACTGGGAGCGTCCGGAAGGCGGCCGGGTGTTCAATGCCGGCGCCGTGGCGGCCGCCTGGGTGCTGCCGGTGGACGTGTATCTTGGCCGGCTGCTGCGCAACGTGCTGTATCGCTTCGGCGTGACGGGCGGCTGAGGCGGCGGCGGACGCGCCCATCGTCGCGGAAAGGCTGGGACCGGTTTTGACGAGACGAGACAAGGCTCCTTCAGGCGCCCCGCGCGGGCGCCCGCGGGGCGACGCCGGGACCCCGCTCGACCGGGCCGGGATCGCCGCCGCGGGCCTGGCGCTGCTGGATCGGTGCGGGCTGGCGGCGTTCAGCGTGCGCGACCTGGCGAAGGAACTCGGCGTGTACCCCGCCTCGATCTACTGGCATGTCGGGTCGCGTAACGGGCTGCTGGCGGACATGGTGGCGCACGTCCTGCGCGACGTCGCCCCGCCATCCCTGGCGGAGCAGCCGCGTGCTTGGCAGGACTGGATACGGCTGCTGTTCCGCCGCTACCGCGACGCGATCCGCGGCCATCCCGGCATCGCTCCCCTGATCGGGGCGCAGCTGGTCTCGAATGCCGGCAGCAGCCTGGAGCTCACCGAACGCATCCTGGCCGTCTTGCTTGAGGCCGGGTTCCGGGACGACCGGCTGGTGGAGGCGTTCAGCGTGGTCGTGGCGGCCCAGGTCGGCTTCGTCACCCTGGAGTTCGCGCCGCTGCCGACGGAGAACCGGGCGGAGTGGACGGCTGGGATGCAGGCGCTGATCGCCTCCGTCGATGCCCGCGACCACCCCATCCTGGCAAGCCACCTGCCGCGGATGGCGAACCGCAGCTTCATCCTGCGCTGGGAGAACGGCACGACCCAGCCGCTGGACCAAGCCTTCACGCTGTACGTGGAGGTCCTGATCGCCGGGCTGGAGCGGCTGGCGGGACAGCCCGGCGGTTGACGGCGATCCCGCGCCCTGTTTATTGTCCGATGGACAATAAACCTGGGATGCTCGCGATGGACGGAATGGCCCGGCATACCTCCCTCGTGGACCACGCCCTGCAGGACGCCCGCGCCCGCTACGAGGCCGCCAACCCTGCCAGCCGTGCGGTGTTCGCGCGGGCCGAGGCGGTCATGCCCGGCGGCAACACCCGCAGCGTGCTGTTCTACGAGCCGTTTCCCCTGGCCATCGCACGCGGCGAGCGGTGCTGGCTGTGGGACGCGGACGGGCACCGCTACCTCGATCTGCTGGGGGAGTTCACGGCCGGGCTGTATGGCCATTCCGATCCGGTGATCCGCGAGGCGATCCTGTCGGCGGTGGATGGCGGCCTGAACCTGGGCGGCCATAACCTGCTGGAACTGGAACTGGCCCGCGTGATCTGCGGGCGTTTCGCCTCCATCGAGCGCCTGCGCTTCACCAATTCCGGCACCGAGGCCAACCTGATGGCGGTCGCGGTGGCCCAGGCTTGGACGGGGCGGCGCCGCGTGCTGGTGTTCGCCGGCGGATACCATGGCGGGGTGCTCACCTTCGCCGGCGGCGCCTCCCCGGCCAATGTCCCGCATGAGTTCATCATCGCGGAGTACAACGATGCCGAGGGCGCACGCCGGCTGATCGAGGCCCATGCCGGCCAACTGGCCGCCGTGCTGGTGGAGCCGATGCTGGGCGCCGGCGGCTGCATCCCCGGCGATCCTTCATTCCTGGCCGCCATCCGGGAGGCGACGGCGGCCACCGGCGCCTTGATGATCCTGGACGAGGTGATGACGTCGCGCATGTCGGCGGGCGGGCAGCAGGCGCGGCTTGGCCTTCGCCCGGACCTGACCACGCTCGGCAAGTACATCGGCGGAGGCATGGGCGTCGGCGCGTTCGGCGGGCGGCAGGAGATCATGGCGCTGTTCGATCCCCGGCTCCCCGGCGCCTTGCCCCATGCTGGGACCTTCAACAACAACGTCGTCACCATGTCGGCGGGCATCGCGGGGTTGACCCGGCTGTTCACGGCGGAGATCGCAGACGCGCACCACCGCCGGGGCACCGCGTTGCGCGAACGCCTCAACGCGATGTGCCTGGCCGCGGGCGCCGGCATGCAGTTCACCGGCCTGGGGTCCGTGATGAACGTGCACCTCACCGCCGCGCCGATCCGCAATCCCGCGCATTCGAACGGCGATCCCCGGCTGCGCGACCTGTTCTTCTTCGACATGGCGGAGGCGGGGATTTACCTGGCCCGCCGGGGCCTGATCGCCCTGATGCTGTCCATCGGCGATGCGGAGGCCGAGATGGTGGTCGAGGCCGTTCGCGGCTTCCTGTCGCAGCGCCTGGCGCTGCTGCAGGGTGGGGTCGGATGAAGGTCTTCGCGTGCGGCATCTCGCATGAGAGCCATAGCTTCAGCAGCCTTCTCACGACCCTAGATGACTTCCCATCAACCATTTCCGCGCCGATTTCGAGCCGATTGCGCGGGAGCTCGTCTTCGTGGACAGCGGCGGGTTGATCGCCGTCGACTTCTCCGTCTTCCCGTTCAAGCGGGTCCGCCGGCCGATTTGGCCCCTTGATCCAGAGGTCGAGCCGTAAGGGGCATCGGCGTACGAAGGCAAGTGCGGGCGGGCGGCGCCGTGTCGGACCGGGGTTGCGGCGGCGCGCGATGGGAACGGCGTGTCCGCGGCGACGCCGAAGCACTCACGCGCCGGGCCGCTACCGGCGCCGGCCAGGCGGCCCGATGGGACCCTTGTCAGGGTCACGCATCCGCGCTGCCAAGGCGTGGCGCAGCGGGGGCAGGTTGCCCAGACGCAACGCCCCGTTCCGCAGCAGGCGCGCCGGCAGGCTGTCCCCGGCCGCATAGAGCCGCATCAGCGCCTCCGCCCCGGCGAAGAACAGCCGCGTCTCGGCACGGTGCGCCGCCTCGTAGCGTGCCAGGGCGGCCGGGTCGGCCACGTCCCGCCCGGCCGCCACCGCGGCCCGCAGTTCCCGCGCCAAGGCGTGCTGCCCGAGCATGCCGAAGTTGAAGCCGTGCGCGGTCGTCGGGTGCATGCCGACTGCCGCGTCCCCCAGCAGGGCGAAGCGCCGGCCGACGAAACGGGCGGCATAGGCCGTCACCACCGGCACGGCATGCCGCCCGCCCACCGGCCGCATGGCGCCCAGCCGGCCACGGTAGCGCCGGGTCAGGTCGCGGCCGAACGCCGCGTCGTCCATCCGCAGCAGGGCGGCCGCGTCGGCCTCGCCGACCGTCATCACGGCAGAGGACCGGCCGCCGTTCAGGGGCAGCGTCACCAGGGTCTGGCCATACTCGAACCAGGCCGTGGCCGTCTCCTGGTGCGGGAGGGGGTGCACTACCGGGCAGACCAGCATCCGTTGCCGGTAGTCGTGCAGCGCCGCGCCGATGCCCTGCTGCTGGCGCAGCCGCGACCGCCTGGTGTCGGCCGCGACGACCAACGCCGCCGTCAGCGCCTGGCCGTCGGACAGGGTGGCCGTCGTGCCGCTCCCCTGCGCCCGGACCGCGGCGACCGACAGGCCCGGCAGCACGGCCACGCCCGGGAGGTCCCGCACGACGGCGTGCAGGCTGCGGCGGAGCCAGTGGTTGGGCACGAAGCGTCCGAGCATGTCGCCGCCCGTCCCGCTGTGCCCAAGCTGCATGGCGTAGTCGGAGGGTCCGTTGAGCACCTGCATGCGGCGCAACGGCGCGATCTCGCCGGCCGGGATCTTGGCCCAGGCGCCCAGCGCCCCCAGCATCGCGATGCTGTGGTCGGTCAGCGCGATCTCCCTCCCGTCATCGGCGGGATCCGCCAAAGCTGCTTCCGCCTGCGGGTCCACCAGCGCGATCCGCAATCCGGTTCCGGCCAGGGACGCGGCGAAGGCCAAGCCGACCGGCCCCGCCCCGGCCACGACGATATCGAACGCTCGTGCCACGCTGTCCCACCTGATCTGATCCCGGCTTAGATGAGGCGGCGCCGGGCCACCGGGAAGGGCGTGCCCGGCTCATTGGCGGAACAGGGGCGGGCCTTTGCCGTTTGATGCGTCGCCCGCACGGTGGAGCAGGCGGGCGTTTTCTGGGCCGTGCTCATCGAAGCGCAGCCTGCGCGGCGGCGGTGGATGACGGCGCAACCGGGATGTGCGCCGCCGGCATTGATGGTCCGAGGACTTGAATGCGGGGAGGGAGATGCGACTTGGGCAGTCCTGACCCCGTTGCCGTCGGCCAGTTGCCGTTGGAAGGACCCTGATGCCGAGTTTGTTCGACCCCATCCGCCTCGGCGCCATCGCGGCGCCGAACCGCATCATCATGGCGCCGCTGACCCGGGGGCGGGCCACGCGGGAGCACGTTCCGACGCCTTTGATGGCCGAGTATTACGCCCAGCGGGCCGGCGCCGGCCTGATCATCTCCGAAGCCACCGGCATCAGCCAGCAGGGCCTGGGCTGGCCGTATGCGCCGGGCCTGTGGAGCGCGGAGCAGGTCGCCGCCTGGCGGCCCGTCACGGCGGCGGTCCACCAGGCCGGCGGACGCATCGCGGCGCAGCTTTGGCACATGGGGCAGTTGGTGCACCCGGACTTCCTGGGCGGCCAGCAGCCGGTCGCCGCGTCGGCCACCACGGCGCCAGATGCGGCCCATACCTATGATGGCAAGAAGCCGTATCACCAGGCACGGGCGCTGCGGCTGGATGAGATACCGGCCCTGCTCGACGATTACCGCCGTGCCGCCCGCCACGCGCTCGATGCCGGGTTCGACGGCGTGCAGATCCATGCCGCCAATGGCTACCTGATCGACGAGTTCCTGCGCGACGGCACCAATCACCGGACGGACGCCTATGGTGGCCCGGTGGAGAACCGCGTCCGCCTGCTGCGGGAGGTCGTGCAGGCCGTGGCCGAGACGGTGGGTGCCGACCGGACCGGCGTGCGGCTGTCGCCGAACGGCGCCATCCAGGGCTGCAACGACAGCGACCCTGCGCGCTTGTTCGTGGCGGCGGCTGAGGTGCTGCAGGACGCCGGCGTCGCCTATCTGGAGATGCGGGAGCCTGGAGAGGGCGGCACGTTCGGAACGCCCGACCATCCCCCGATTGCCCCCGCGATGCGCCGGGTCTTCACCGGGCCCATGATCCTCAACTCCGACTACGACCCGGCAGGCGCCGCCGCGGCGGTGGCGGACGGCAGGGCGGACGCCATCGCGTTCGGCCGTCCGTTCATCGCCAACCCCGACCTGCCGCACCGGATTGCCGACGGCGTGCCGCTCGCCAAGGATGCGGTCAGCACCTGGTATAGCCAGGGTCGGGAGGGCTACGTGGACTACCCCGCCGCCGCCTGACATCGACCTGCCGGGCAGCGGCCAGATCGGCTGCCCGGCGGCTATCGGGACCTTGGTGAGGCTCCGCGTTCATGTGCGGCCGGTCCACCGGAGGGAGCCCAGCCGCACCAGCGCATGCCTGAGCCGGGTCCTGCCAGCCTGGCCAAGGCGGTGGCATGAGGCGCAATTTCCGGCCTGCGAGGGCCGTCAACGCAGTTGCGGCGTGGCGTAGGCCGGCTCCGTCCCGCCTGTTTCCACCGTGCGGCCGACGAGCATCGCGATCAGCCCGAGCAGGCTCGTGCCCGCCATGCAGGCCGCAATCGGCCATGTGCTGCCCGCCCCGTTGAGCAGCGCCGTCGCGATCAGCGGGGACAGGCCGCCGCCCAGGATGGTCGCCGTCTCACGGCCCAGCGAGATGCCGCTGAACCGAACCCGCGCGCCGAAGAACTGGGCGAAATAGGCCGGGCTGGGGCCGGAGATCGCAGCGTTGCAGACCGCGAACCCGATCACCACCGCCAGCACGATCAAGCCCGGCGACCCCGACTGCAGCAAAGCGAAGAACGGGAATGCGAACAGCATCTGGAAAGCGATGCCGAACATGACGACACGCCGTGCGCCGATGCGGTCGGCAGCCAGTCCCATCAACGGCGCGCTCAGTGCCTCGACCACCGCGGCCAGCAGCACTGCATTCAGCGCCAGGGAGCGCGGCAGGCCCAGCGAGCGGGTGATGTAGGCGAGCGTGAAGGCCGAGAAGATGTAGAACGAAAAGTTCTCCGCGACCCGCAGAAGGAAGATCATGAGCACGCCGCGCGGCTGGCGAAGGGCATCCAGGATCGGCGCCCGCGACCGCTGGCCGGTCTGCTCGACACGCATGAACTCAGGGGATTCGCTCACCTGCAAGCGGATATACAATCCCACAAGCACCAGCACCGCGCTCAGCAGGAACGGCACGCGCCAGCCCCAGGACAGGAACTCGGCCTCCGACAAGCCGCCCAGCGCCATGAAGGCCAAGCTGCTCAGCACCAGGCCGAGCACGATGCCGCTGGTGATCAGGCTGCCCCAGAAGCCGCGGCGGCTGGTCGCGTGCTCGATCATCATCAAAGCGGCGCCGCCCCATTCGCCACCCGTGGCGAAGCCCTGGATCAGCCGCAGCACGACGAGCATCACAGGGGCGGCGATCCCGATGCTTGAGTAGGTCGGCAACAGGCCGATCGCGATGGTGGCGCCGCCCATGCTCAGCAGGGTCGCCAGCAGCATCGACTTGCGCCCGATGCGGTCGCCGAAATGGCCGCACACCACCGCGCCAAGCGGCCGGGCGACGAAGCCCGTGGCCGAGGTCGCGAAGGCCAGCAGCGTGCCCGTGGCCGCGTCCTGCGCAGGAAAGAACAGCCGGCCGAACACCAGCGCCGCGGCGGTGTTGTAAAGGAAGAAGTCGTACCACTCGATGACGGTGCCGATGGTCGCCCCCACCGCCACGCGCCGCATTGATGCCGTCGCCATCGTTCCGATCCCTCCCCAAGCCCGGCCGTCATTGCGCGGCCGTAGCGTTCAAACGGCCCGGTTCAGCCGGGCGGCGGCTCATAGGGAATGCCGTCCTCCGCCATCCGCCATATCTCGCGTGCGGCGTGGGTGCGCTCCTCCTCGACGAGGTGTCCGGCCAGCCCGCCGGCGCGCGACACCACCGCGACGGCGCGCATGACGGTCAGCGGCATGCCGATTTCCAGCAGCAGCGCCGCGATGGCGCCCGTCGCGTTGATCGTCAGGTGCCTCCCGGCGGCACGATCCAGCGTCTCACCCAGTTGCCGCAGCAGCGCGACGTAGCGTCCGTCGTGCCCAGCCTCGGCCGCGACGGCGAACAAACGCGGCGGACGCGGGTCATCCGGCTTGTGGAACGGGTGGCCGAACCCCGGAAGGGGCCGCTTCTCCGCGCGATGCCGGGCCACCACCTCCTCGCAATAGGCTGCCGGATCAGGGGCGCCGACGCCGTCGTGCAGCAGGCGCGCGCACCCGTCCATGGTGCCGGCGAACACGTCGCCCACCGCCAGCAGCCCGGCCGCCAGCGCCACCTGCGCCTGACCCGGCACGCTGTCGGCGACCATGCGGGCAATGATGGAGGTGGGCGTCCAGCCATGCTCCATGAGCGTGACCAGGCAAGCGTCCAGCACCCGGGCCTGCCCGGCGCTCGGCAGCCGGTCGCAGATCAGGAAATAGAGCGTTTCGGTGAAGCTGTGCCGGCCGATCAGCTCGTTCACCAGGTCCTTGCCGCGCACCGTGATGGTCGCGGTGTCGCTGGTCGCGATATGGGTCACGTGCTTCGTCATGCGCGGCCTCCCGCCGTGGCATCGGAGAAATCGAGCAGCTTCGTCTTGTACTCGCTGCGCCCCAGGCTGTTGAACGGCACCAGGGTCACGCGCACGGTCGCGACGAGCGTCGCGCGCACCGCCGCCTCGATCTGCCCGGCCAGTCCCTCATCGCCGCCATCCGGCCCGAGCTCGACGTGCACCGGGACCGGCGGCTCCTGCCGGACGCCGCGCGCCAGCGGCCGCACCACGATGGCGCCGCTGACACGAGGGGCAAATTGCGCCACCACCGCGCGCACCGCCGACGGGAACAGGTTGACGCCGCGCACGATCACCATGTCGTCCGTCCGCCCGATGCACCGCACCCGCAGGGTGGTGCGGCCGCAGCGGCACGGCGACGCCTGGACGACCACGTGATCCCGGCTGCGGAACCGGAGCACCGGGACCGCCTCCCGCCGCAGGGCGGTATAGACCAGTTCGCCCGTGGCGCCGTCCTGCAACGGAACCGGCTCGCCAGTGTCGGGGTTGACGAGTTCGACGTGGACGTTGTCGGCGCCGTTGAAGTGCATGCCGGCCTGTTCCTCGCACTCGCCCCAGAGCGAGACGGAGATGTCGCCGATGCCCATGGCCTCGCACAGCTTGGCGCCCCATGCGGCTTCGAGCCGTTCGCGCAGCTCCGGCTCGCCGCCGCCGGGTTCTCCCGCCACGCAGATGCGGCGGACGCCCAGGCCGGCCGGGTCGATGCCGTTGCCGCGCAGGTGCTCGACCAGATAGGCGGCGTAGGAGGGCGTGCACATCAGCGCGTCCGGGCGGATGAGTTGCAGCGCGCGCACCAGCCGGGCGGTGTTTCCCAACCCGACCGGGATGTGGCAAACGCCGAGGGCGGCCATGGTGTCCAGCGCCGCCCCGGCGACGAACGGCCCGGCGTTGTAGGTGGTCAGGACGCGCATGCCCGCGCGGATGCCGGCGGCGTGGTACGAACGCGACGAGTTCTCGATCCAGCCGGCCAGGTCGGCAGCGGTGACCGGCATGTAGCACGGGTCGCCCGTGGTGCCCGAGGTGGAGAACACCCGCACGATCCCGGCCGGGTCGGCCGCGAGGTGACGCCCGAATGGCGGCTCCTCCGCCTGGCTGCGGCGGATCTCGTCCTTCTCGGTGAACGGCAACCGCGCGATGCCGTCCAGCCCGCCCACCGCCTCTGCGTCGTTGAACCCGGCTTCGCGCAGCTTGTCGCGGTAGAAGGGCGAGCGGCCAAACAGATAGGCGATCTGCCGCTGGAACTGCGCGTCGTCGAGGCGACGTTGCTCCTGCGGCGACCGGGCCTCGATCTCCGGACGAAGCATCGCTTCGCTCATGCTGGCCTCCCTGGCTCGACGGTTTGTCCGCACAACGGACATTATGCCGCATTACGGACAGCATCGTGCCGCGCCGTCCCGGGTGTCAAGTGGTCTCGCGTCCTCCAATCGCCGCGGCTGCCGCGCGCAGCAGCGGGACATACTCATGGCGCATCGTCTCGAAGCTGGTCTGCGGCGTCAGCGCCCCAACGTTGATGGATGCCACGACGGCGCCGCTCCGGTCATGCACGGGCACGGACACGGAGCGGATGCCGAGTTGCAGTTCGTCGTCCACGGTGGCGTACCCGTCCCGCCGCGCCTGAAGGATCGCGGCCCGCAGGACGGCCTTGTCCGTCGTGGTTCGCGGCGTGATGGGCTGCAGCACCACCTGTTGGAGGAAGCGGTCAAGCTCGGCATCCGGCAACGCCGCCAGCAGCACGCGCCCGAGCGAGGTCGCGTGCGCGGGCAACCGGCCGCCGATGGTGAGCGCGAGCCGGTAGTTCCGCTTCGCCTCGGCGCGGGCCACGAAGGTGATGTCGCCCCCGTCCAGCACGCCCAGCGAGCACGACTCCCCAAGCCGGGCACTCAGGGCCTGAACGATGGGTTGCCCGATCTCGCTCAGGTCGAGGGCCGACAGATAGCCGTATCCAAGGCGCAGCACCCGCGGCAGCAGCCAGAACGACTTGCCATCACTTGCCGCATAGCCGAGCGAGAGCAGCGTGAGCAGGAACCGGCGGGCGGTGCCGCGGCTGAGCCCGGTCCGCGCGGCGGCCTCTGTCAGCGTCAGCGTCCGATGCTCGCCATCGAACGCCTCGATGATGGCCAGCCCCCGGGCAAAGGCGGCGACGAAATCGGGATGGTCCTGGTCCACGTTGTCCCGCCCGGTTGCTCACACCCATGCTGCCGGGCTTTGCCCCTTGTGGCCAGGCGGCCAGCGGGCGGGATCGTGGCCTGGCATCGGGTCGAGCGGGCCATCGACGCCGGACAGGATGGCCGCGAACGCGACGGAAAGTGCCGAGACATCGAGGCAGCCGAAGCGGCGTTCCACCAGCTAAGCCGCCGCGAACTGCAACTCCGCCAGGCGCGCGTACAGCCCGCCCTGCCGCACCAGCGCCTCGTGCGGCCCCGTCGCCACCACGCGGCCCCCGTCCATCACGATGATGCGGTCCGCCCGGCGCACCGTCGCCAGGCGGTGCGCGATCACCAAGGTCGTGCGGCCCTGCGCCAGCACGGCGAGGGCGTGCTGCACCGCCGCCTCGCTCTCGGCGTCGAGCGCGCTGGTGGCCTCGTCGAGCAGCAGCACCGGGGCGTCGCGCAGGATGGCGCGGGCGATGGCGACGCGCTGCCGCTGGCCGCCTGAGAGCCGGATGCCGCGCTCGCCCAGGAAGGTGTCGAAGCCCTGGGGCAGGTCGTCGAGGAAGCCGGCCGCCGCCGCCCGGGCCGCGGCGCGCACGTCGGCGTCGGACGCATCGGGGCGGCCGTAGCGGATGTTGTCCCACACGTCGGCGCCGAAGATCACCGGGTCCTGCGACACCAGGCCGATGCGCGCGCGCACCGCGCCGGGGTCGGCGTCGCGCACGTCCACGCCGTCCAGCAGCACGCGCCCGGCCATGGGGTCGTAGAAGCGCAGCAGCATCTGGAACACGGTCGTCTTGCCCGCGCCGCTCGGCCCCACGAGCGCCACGGTCTCGCCGGGTTCGACGCGAAGGGTGAACTGGTCGAGCGCCGAGGTGTCTGGCCGGGACGGGTAGCGGAAGGAGACGGCGTCGAACTCCACGCGGCCGGCGGGGCGCGCGGGCGACGGCTCCGGCAACGGCGCCGGGCGTAAGGGCGGGGCGATGCCGGGCGGCTCGGCCAGCAGTTCCGCGATGCGCCCGGCGGAGCCGGCGGCGCGCTGCACCTCGCCCCACAGCTCGCTCATGGCTGTGGCGCTGGTGGCGACCAGCACGGCGTAGAACACGAAGGCCGACAGCTCGCCGCCCGACATGCGGCCGTGCACGACCTCCAGCCCGCCGACCCAGAGGCTCAAGGTAATGGCGCCGAACCCGAGCAGGATCACCGACAGGATCAGCGCGGCGCGCATCCGGGCGCGGCGCAACGCAGCCCCGATGCTGTCCTCGACGCGGGCGCCGAAGCGCGTGCGGTCCACCGCCTCATGCGTGAAAGCCTGCACGGTGCGGAGCGCGTTCACCGTCTCCTCCGCGTAGGCGCCGAGGTCGGCGATGCGGTCCTGCGCGCTGCGCGACAATTTCCGTTCGCGCCGGCCGAACACCACGAGCGGCAGGACCACCAGCGGCACCACGGCGATGACCAGCATGGCCAGCTTGGCGCTCGTCACCACCAGCATCACCAGCGCGCCGATGGCGATCACGGCGCTCCGCAGCCATTGCGACACGGCGGCGCCGACCAGGCCCTGAAGCTGCGCCGTGTCGGTGGTGAGGCGGGTCAGCACGTCGCCGGTCCGCATGGTCTCGAAGAAGGCGGGCGAGAGGCGCAGCACCTGGGCGAACAGGGCCGCGCGCATGTCGGCGGCGACCCGCTCGCCGAGCCAGGCCATCAAATAGAAGCGCAAGGAGGTGGACAGGCCGAGCGCGGCCACGACCGCGAACATGACGCCCGCGGCCTGGTTCAGGTGCGACGCGCCGTCCGCGGAGGCGAAGCCCACGTCGATCAGCCGCCGCACCCCCTGCCCCAGCAGCAGCACCAGCGCGGCGGACAGCGCCAGCGCCCCCGTCGCCGCGGTCGCCCGGCCGGCATAGGGCCGCAGGAACGGCAGCAGCAGGCGCAGGGCCGACAAGTTGGGCTTGCTGATGACAGGAGCGGTCAGCGTCGTGTTCCCTTCAGTTCGGCCAGCGTCACCGGCCGGAAGTCCCATACATCCACGCCCACGTCGAACTGCTGGGCTTGCGGGCGCAGGCGGCCGTGGCTGTGGCCGTGCAGGTTCAGCGCGCCCCGGGCCATGTCGCGCCAGGTGCGGAAGGCGTAGTGGCACAGCACCAGGCGGGCGCCGTCGATCTCCAGTTCCATATAGGGCGCGACGCTGGCCCAGCCAGGCAGGGCGGCGATGGCGGCCGGGTCGTTGTTGCCGGTGACGAGGTGCTTATGGCCGTGCAGCCCGTCCAGCAGCGCGCCCGGCGCCGGGTGGCGCACGGCGAAGTCGCCGAGGTGCCAGATGTCGTCGCCGGGTGCCACCGCGGCGTTCCAGCGGGCGGTCATCGCCGCGTCCGTCTCGGCCAGGGTCGCGAAGGGGCGGCGGTAGAAGGCGCGGGCGGCGGCATGGCCGAAATGCGTGTCGGCGGTGAAGAACACGGTCACGCGGCGCCTCCCCGGAAGTGAACGGACCGCATCCGACCGCGTTGAGGTGCCCGGTATCGCATGGGGGGACACATGGCACGCATCGGCTCCGGCTTCTTCACGGTCCTGGGCGCGGCGTTCGCGGTGGCGGGCGCGGACAAGATCATCGGCGACCGCGGCTATGCCCGCATGTTCAACCACCTCGGCTGGTCGCGCAACGGCCTGCGCGCGGTTGCGGTGGCGGAGATGGCGGGCGGCGCGCTGCTCGCGGCCGGATCGACCCGGCGGCTCGGCGGCGCCATCGCGGCGGCGACCTCGGCCGCCGTGCTGGCGAGCGAGATGCGGCGCGGCGACACGGAGCTTGCGGTGCCGCGCGCCATGCTGATGGCGGCGGGGCTGCTGGCGCTGTTCGCGCGGCGCTGAGGACGGCCGACCCGCTACGGCTGAAACGTGTTGCAGCCGGCGATGGTGCCGGTGCGGAGGCCCGTGGTGAGCCAGCGCACCCGCTGCGCCGAGGAGCCGTGGGTGAAGCTGTCCCGCACCACGGCGCGGCCGGCGGCCTGGCTGATCCGGTCGTCGCCGATGGCGGTGGCGGTCGCGACGGCCTGTTGCAGGTCGGCGTCGTCGATGTTGCGGTGGCGCTGGTTCATCGCGTTGGCCCAGACGCCGGCCAGGCAGTCGGCCATCAGCTCGGTCCGCACGGACAGGTCATTGGCGGTGCCCCGGTCCCCCTCCTGCCGCGCCTGGCGCTGCGCCCCCTGCACCTTGGGCAGCAGGCCCAGCAGGTTCTGCACGTGGTGCCCGACCTCGTGCGCGATGACGTAGGCGTAGGCGAAGTCGCCGCCCCCGCCCATGCGGCGCCGCATGTCCTGGAAGAACGACGTGTCGAGATACAGCTTGCGGTCGAGCGGGCAGTAAAACGGCCCCATGGCGGATTCGGCGGAGCCGCAGCCGGACGCGGTGACGCCGGAGAACAGCACCAGGACCGGGCGCTCATACTGGCGGTTGGCCTCCCGGGGCAGGAGCTGCGACCACACGTCCTCCGTCTCGCCGAGCACGCGGGCGACGAAGCGGCCCATCTCGTCGTCCGGGGCGCCGCGGCGGCCGGCCGGGGCCTCGGTCGCGGCGGGCGCGCCCGCCACCTGCTCCGCGCCGTTGATCAGCACGGCGGGGTTGATGCCGAACGCCCAGCCGATCAGGCTGAGCACCACGACGGCGCCGATGCCGAGGCCCCCGGTGGCCACGCCGCCCATGCCGCGCCGGTCCTCGATGTTGCTGCTTTCTCGGAGGTCGTCTTCGCGCATGGGGACTGGTCCTACTCGGGCTGCGTCCATGACGCGCGGCGGCGCGTTTCGTTCCCGGATGCATGCGCTCCGCATCGTGCATGGGTGCCCGCGGTCACCGGCACCATCCGGACGGTCACGGCGTTCCCGGCGGACTGGGGTCGGGGCCGTCCGCAAGGTCGCGTTGCAGGTGCTGGGACAGAAGCGGCAGGACGGCGAAGCCGTGCTCGTGCAGCACGCGGGCGCGCTGCACCATCGTCCGCCGGTCCGACCAGACGCCGTGCATGAGGATCATGGCGCCCCCGCCGGGCTGCCGGCCCGGCACCCACCAGCCCTGGAGGCGTGAACCGGACAAGGAGGGGATCTGCACGGCCTCGACGCCGGGCAGGTCGGCGGGGGGCGGCCCGACGATGGTGTTGGCCGGCGCTGCGAGACGCAGGCCAACCAACAGCACCGACGCGCACAGGCCGGCGCCGGCGAGCAGACTCAGCAGCAGCAGGCCCGCAGCGATCCGCAGCGGCGAGAGGCGGCGGAAGGCGCTCACTGCCCTCCCGACGTCGTGCCGGCACATCCGGCGCCGCACCCGGGCCGTTCCGATGGCGCGCGACGTGGCGCCCGGGTTGCGGGCAGGCGCGGCAGTTCGTCCGGCGCGGGCGCGAGGCCGTAGGGCGCCACCAGGTCCCAGATGTGCCGGGGCACCATGCCGCGCAGCCGCCTTGGGTGCTGGCGGCGGAGGTGCAGCACGGTCTCGACCGCCTTCATCTCCACGCGGGCGCGGGCGAACTCCAGGCCGCGCGGCCCGATGCGGGGCATCAGCCAGCCCATGAGCGGGCGCAGCCAGTTCGGCATCCCGCGCACCGGCAGGCCGCCGGCCGCGAGCGCCACGTTCTTCAGGAACCCACGCACCGGCCCCTGCCGCTTGCCGGCGCTGCCGAGGCTTGCGGTGCGCAGCTCGTCGCCCAAGAGCGCCAGCAGTTCCTCCCCGCGCTCGTTGCGGACCAGCAGCCACTGGTCGCCTTGGCCCGCCATGTAGCCCACGGTGATGTCGGCCAGCACGTTGGTGTAATCGACGCAGGTGCGGCAGGTCAGCGGGAAGAAGTCGGCAGGCAGCTTGCTGATCGGCAATTTCAGGAACGGGATCGCCTGCCTGCGCCCGTCGCGGAAGCGCAGCTCGACGTGGTAGTCGGCGCGGAACTCCAGGTACGTGATGCTGGCCGGGTCGTCGGACAACAGGGCGAGGAACTGGTGGAAGTTCTCCGTCGTGGTGTTGTCGGAGCAGGGCGTGCCGATGACGAAGATCCGCTCGAAGCCGAGCCGCCGTTCGAGGGCGCGCAGGGCGTGGACCTGGCACGGGATGCCGATGACCGCGATGCGGCGATGCCCGGCCCGCCGCGCCGGCTCCAGCAGGGCCAAGAGCGGCGCGTAGCCCATCCGCATGCCCCGGCACGCCGCCATGCCGGCGGCCTCCGTCACCAGGACCGGGAGCGGGCGCCAGGGATCGTCCGGGTGGGGCGCCATGGCGAGCACGGCATCGACGGCGCCGGTCTCCAGCAGGCGCTCGGCGATGCGGGTGGTGATGCCGGTCCACTGCGCGCCGGGCCGGGGTGCGGCGAGGGAGGCGCGCAGCATCCGGCGGAACGGGCCGAAGAACAGCTCGTCCGGCCGGGCGGGGTCGCGGGCGCGGCCGTGCGCCTGGGCTTCGAGGCCGGGATAGTCGGGCGCGATGAACTGGCAGGCGGCGCCGCAGTCGCCCGGCGTGCTGCTGCGCGACACGCCGCAATCCGTGCACAGGCCGCGCGGGGCCGGGTCGGCGAGGGGGGGCGCCCAGAGGGGCGGCGCGGCCAATGCGCCGGCGGCGGTCGGTTTCGGCATGGCGGGCGTCCGGAGGTGGACCGCGAGCCTACCGCAGTCCGCCGGGCGCGTCATCCGGGCGCCGGGCCGGGCGTGCCGCCCAGGCGGAAGGCGTAGGGGTCCGGCGTGTTGGGCGACAGCATCGCCAGGCAGACGCCGTCCGCATAGCGCACCGTCAGCAGGCGGGGCGTGCCGTCCAGGAAGGCCGGGGGGATCGTGAACCCGAAGCCCGCGGTCGCGGTGCCGAAGCCGGCCGCCAGCAGGTCCGGCCGCGGCATGTCGCAGGCGGCGCGGCCGACCACCGCGCCGTCGATCACGATGTCGAGCATGACCGGGGTCTCGCCCTCCCGGATGGCCCAGCCGCGCACGGCGAAGTCCACCAGATCCACGCTGCCGTGCCGCCGCCCGGGCCGCCGGGCGAGTGCGGCCAGCGCCCCCGGCGGACCGTCGAGCGCCGTGAGGACGGCGCGGATCTGGCGGCGCATGGCGTCGGGGTCGAAGGTGAAGTTGTGGTAGCTGGGATGGCCGAACGGCACCAGCACGGGCGCGTCGGGGAGGTCATGCACCGCGGTCCCCTCCACGTAGGCCAGCGGCGTGGGGTCGGCCATGTAGGCGGCGGCGTCATAGAGGCCCAGGTCGCCCTTGTTCTCCAGGTTCCAGCGGCTGGTGACCACCAGGCCCGGCTTGTTCGCCACCCAGCGGTACTTGGCCAGCCCCGCGCCCCAGAGCGCCACGACGCCGTCGCATGCCTGTGCCCAGACGAGGCTCACCGCCAGCGGCTCCCCCAGCGTGTCCAGCAGCGTGACCGGCTGCCCGGCGAAGCGTTGGCGCAGGGCGGCCACGACGGCGCGCTCGACGGCCAGCGGGGACTGGCTGGCGATGCCCTCGCGGTGGCTGCTGATGGTCTCGTCGCTGCGCGCGTCGCCGCGGGCGTTGTGGCCGTCGAACACGACCGTGACGGGCGACGCGCCGCCGGCCTGCCAGCGGATGGCCTCCTCGACCACCAGGGCGCAGAGGGCTTCGAGGTCGGTGACGGTGCGGTTCTCGACGCGCAGGCCGACCAGGATGGTGCGGCCCCGGGGCGGCAGGGCCGGGGCGCTGCGGGCGGCATGGGCCATCACCCGGCGCCGCAGCCCGTCGCCGATGTGCTCCCGCGTCGCGCGGAACAGGATCAGGCGGTTCTCGTAGGCGTGGCCGATCACCGCGCGCTGGTCGGCGAAGCCGCGGCGGACCCGGCCGGCGATCTCGGGGAACAGGGCGTCGAGGCGGCCGTAGAACTCGATCTCGTTGCCCGGCAGGCCCGGCACCAGCCATTCCGGCAGGCGGTCCGGCGGCAGCGCCCCGACCAGCGCGTCGATGGCGGTCAGCTCGTTCCAGAGCTGGTGGCCGAGATGCGCGCTGGCGCCGCCGCGCAGGAAGGTGGCGAAGCGGGCCGGGGCGGCCGGCCGCGCGCAGCCGGCGAGCAGGCTGCTGGCGAAATAGGCGAGGTGGTGCAGCACGAACCGCCCGAGCGCCGGGAAATGCTGGAGCAGCATGCGCTTCTGGTCGCCGCCGCGGCTGAGGGCCAGGCCGTGCGCGGGGACATACAGGCCGGACACGCGGGACATGTGCTCGGTCGCCAGGACGAAGATGTCGAGGCCGCTCGACCAATCGGCGAAGCGGAACAGGCTGTTGAAGTCGTCGAGCGTGAACGCGCCGGTGCAGGGCATGTCCGCCCTGTCCACGGGCGACGGCCAAGTGAGCGCGCCGGTCCGCATGGCGGCGACGAACCGGTCCTGCAAATCGACGGACAGGGCCTGGCGCAGGGCGGCCGGGTCGGCCCAGGGCGTCGGGGCGGCGCCGGGCGCGTCGATGTCGGACAGGGCGGGGTTCGGCAGCACCTCCGCCTGCAGCGCGGTGGTGATGGCGTCGCGCAGCCCCGGGCCGAGGCGCAGGAACTCGTGCAGGGCGGCGTTCTGCGCGGGATGGAGCCTGATGGGGTAGGTCGGCAGCAGAGCGTCGCGCAGCGCGGCGAGCGCGGGGCGGAACGCCGTCCGCAGCGCGTCGCGGGTGTCGTCCGGCCAGGGCTCCATGGTGTTGGACTGCTGCCCGGCGCCGTTGAAGAACCACTCCGCCCGTGCGCCCTGGTCATGCAGAAGCTCGAAGACCGTGAACCCTTTGGCAATCACAGCGTGCAGAGCCTGCCAGCTCTCTCCAAGAACCGGCGCATCCGGCAGGTTGGCCTGGGCGATGGGAACAATTTTGAAACCGGGTTGCGGCCCGTGTTGCAACTTTGGGTCGATCATAATTTCGCTTGCCTGCACCGAACGCCTCCTGCAACCTTCTCATGGCGTAATGCCAGGCTTAGCGGCAGGGGCGCAATCGGCGACACGCCGCCGCCGGGGTCTTTCAGCAACACGGAGGCGTGCGTGGCATTGTCGGTAGCCGTCATCGGGGCGGGTTGGTACGGGTGCCACATCGCCCTCTCGCTGCGCGGACTCGGCCTCGACGTCACCGTGTTCGACCAGAACGAGCGGGCGATGCACGAGGCGTCGGGCAACAACCAGTTCCGCCTGCACCTCGGCTTCCACTACCCGCGCCACCACGGCACCCGGGCGCAGTCGCGGGACGGGTTCATGCGCTTCGTGGAACGCTATCCGCAACTGAGCCGGGAGGTCGCCGAGAACATCTACGCGGTCCCGCGCGAGGACAGCCTGATCGACTTCGCCACCTACCGCCTCATCATGACCTCGTCGGGCATCGACTACCGGGAGGTCCGCGAAAGCTCGGTGCTGCTGCGCGGCGTGGACGGGCTGCTGCTGGCCGGGGAGCGGGTGCTGCTGATCGAACGGGCCCGGCGCTACTTCACCGAGCGGCTGGGCGATAGCCTGCAACTCGGCCAGCGAATCGACGCGGTGGAGGAGCGGGCCGACGGCATCCACATCGGCGGCACCCGCTACGACGTGCTGGTGGACGCGACCTGGGGCCACCGCGCCGGGCTGCCGATGCGCTTTTTCTACGAGCCGACGATGCTGCTGTACTACGAGACGGACGGCCCCTTCCCCGCCGTCACGCTGGTGGACGGCCCGCTGTGCTCGATCTACCCGACGGAGGACCCCGGCCTCTATACGCTGTCGAGCGTGCCGCACACCCCGCTCGGCCGCCTCGACAGCCCGGAGGAGGCGCGGCGCGTGCGGGACAGCGTGTCGGCGGCGACGGTGGCGGAAAAGGCCCGGCTGATGGAGGACCAGATCTCCCGCTATTTGCCGGAGTTCCGCGAGCGGTTCCGCCTGGTGGGGCCGCAGCTCGCCATCAAGACCAAGCCGGTCGGGCGGTTCGACGACCGCTCCTGCTACGTGTTCCGCCGCGGCCGGACGTTCTCGGTGATGTCGGGCAAGATCGACACGGTGTTCTTCGCGACCGAGCGGATCCTGGCGGCCATCGAGGCCGGGCAGTTCGACGCAGGCACGCACGTGGACAGCTCGCTCCGGCGCAACATCGCCCAGATCCGCGCGTGACCGGGAGGGCATCATGGACGCGCTGATCGGCAGCACGGGGTTTGTGGGGCAGTCCCTGCTGGCGCAGCGGGCGTTCGGCGCGGGCTACCACTCGACAGACATCGAGGCCATCGAGGGCCGGCAGTTCAACCGCATCGTCTGCGCCGGGGTGAGCGCCGTGAAATGGTGGGCGAACGCCAACGCGGAGGCCGACCGCGCCGGCATCGAGCGGCTGACCCGGCATTTGGAACGGGTGCGGGCGGAGCGTTTCGTGCTGATCTCGACCGTCGATGTCTATGGGACGCCGCTGGCCGTGGACGAGGAGGACGCGGTGCCGGAGCCGGACCTGCACCCCTACGGCCTGCACCGGGCGTGGCTCGAGGACTGGGTGCGGGAGCGGTTCCCGGTGTGCCACGTGATCCGCCTGCCGGCGCTGTTCGGGCCGGGGCTGAAGAAGAACGCGCTGTATGACCTGCTGCACGACAACCGGCTGGACCACGTCGATCCCGCGTCCCGCTTCCAATGGTACCCGCTGGAGCGCCTGGCCGACGACATCGACCGGGTGCAGGCGCTGGACCTGCCTTTGGTCAACCTGGTGACGGAGCCGGTGTCGATGGCGGAGATCCGCGGCCGGTTCTTCCCGGACCGGGCGCTGGGCGGCCAGTCGCGGCCGGTCGCCTACGACGTGCGGACCCGGCATGGCGCCGCGTTCGGCGGCGGCGACTACGCGATGTGCGCGGAGGCGGCGCTGCAGGCCATGGGGCGTTTCGTCGCGGCGCGGCGGGCATGACGGCGTGGCGGGCATGACAGCACGATTGGGCGTGTCGAACCTCGCCTGGGCGCCCGGCGAGACCGCGGCGGCGCTGGGGCTGCTGGCCCGGCTCGGCGTCGAGGGGATCGAGGCGGCGCCCACCCGGATCGCCGGATGGGACCGGCTGGATGCGGCGGCGGCGCGGGGCTACCGGACCCAGGTCGAGGATGCGGGGCTGCGGGTCTGCTCCTTGCAGGCGATCCTGTTCGGACGGCCGGACGTGCAGCTGCTGGCGGACCCCGCGGCGTTCGACGCCCTCTCCGAGCATATGCGGCAGGTGGCGGAGGTGGCGGAGGCGCTGGGCGCCGGCGTCGCGGTGCTGGGCGCGCCGCGCAACCGGGCGCGCGGCGCGCTGCCGCCCGCGGAGGCGGAGGCGCTGGCGGCGGAGCGGCTGCGCGTGCTGGGCGACATCGCGGCGCCGGCGGGCCTGGTGATCGGGCTGGAGCCGGTGCCGGCGCGATACGGCGCGGATTTCATGCTGCGGGCGGCCGACGTGCGCCGGGTCGTGGCGGCGGCGGGGCACAGGGCGGTGCGGACGCATCTCGATTGCGCGTGCGTCGCGCTGGGCGGCGACGAGATCGGGGCGGAGGTCGCGGCCACCGGCGCGGGGCTTGCGCATTACCACGCGGCCGAGCCGGACATCGGGCCGTTCGACGCGCCGGTCTGCGCGCACGCCGAGGCGGCGGCGGCGCTGGACGGCATCGGCTACGGCGGCTGGACGGTGATCGAGATGCGGGAGCAGCCGTCCGGCCTGGATGCGGTGGAGCGCGCCGTGCGCTTTGCCGGCCAGGCGTATTGTTGACCCGGCCGCGCCGTCACCGGCCAGCCGCCCACGGGGAGCGAACACGGATGGACACGGAGCTGGACGCACGGCAGCGGGAGGCCGATCCCGCCGAGGCCCCGGAGAGCGCAGCGGCCGGGCTGCCGGACTTGGCGCAGATGGTCGCCGCCGACCGGCTGTTCGACGAGGCGTTCTACGCCCGCGCGCTCGGCATCTCCGGCAGCCGGCTGGAGCTGGTGGCGCATTACCTGGCGACCGGGGAGGCGGCGATGCTGCCGCCCTCCCCGGAGTTCGACGTGCGGTTCTACCGGGAGGCCAACCCGGACGTGGCGCAGGGCGGGGGCAGCCCGCTGCTGCATTACCTCGTGCACGGCCGGGAGGAGCGGCGCTACCCGAACCGGCGGGCGCTGCGGCGGGACGCCGAGCGGGTGACGGCGAGCGGCCTGTTCGACCCACGGGCCTACGCCTGGGACCGCGGACGGCCGGCGCGGGCGGGCCTGTCGGACGTCGAGGACTACCTTGTGGGGCGCAACCACTGCGCGGCGGTGGGCGAGGCGTTCGACGGGACGTTCTACGCAACGGCGTATGAGGACGTGCTGGGCGAGGCGTCCGGCTATGCCGCGCCGATCCTGCACTACATCGACATCGGCCGCGTGCAGTCGCGCGTCTGCACCGAGCAGCAGCTTCTCCGGCACCTGGAGACACAGCAGGACCACTTCAACGAACGCTACTACCTCGACCAGTATCAGCGCCGGTTTCCCGGACAGCCTCTGCCTGAGGACGCGCTGCGCCACTACATCCTCACCGGCTCCCGCCTGGGGCTTGACCCGGCGCCCGACTTTTCCAGCGAATACTACCTGCGGCGGAACCCTGACCTGCGCCAGTCCAGGGTGGCCCCGTTCTACCACTTCGTCACCTATGGCAAGGCTGAGGGGCGGGTGGGGCGGCCCGACTTCACTTCCTGCATCACCCGTGGGGAGGCCGAGTTCGACAGCGGCAAGCCGACCCTGCTCGTGGCCAACCACGAGGCGTCCCGCACCGGGGCGCCCTTGGTCGGGCTGAACGTCGGGGCGGCGTTCGCGGACACGCACAACGTGGTGGCCTATCTGGGCGCGCCCGGCCCGTTGCGGCAGGAGTTCGCGGCGCGGAGCTGCGCGGTCGTCACGGGGCCGTTCTCGGCGCTCGACGCCGAGTACCTGCTGCGGGAGCTGAAGGCGACGCACCAGCTTTCGGCGGTGCTGCTGAACTCGGTGGAGACCGACGCCTTTGCCCCGGCCGCCTTGCAGGCGGACCTGCCCTCGGTCGCGCTGGTGCACGAGTTCGCCGAGTACACCCTGCCCACCGGGCGCATGTCGGCGGTGGTCGAGCTGGTGGACCGGGTGATCACGCCCGCGTCGCTGATCCGCGACAGCGTGCAGGCGGAGCTGCAGGCCACCCGCTCCGGCCACGCCAACAACCTGATGGTGCGGCCCCAGGGCGCCTTGCCGCATCTGCCCGGCGACGGGGCGGCGGAGGACCTGACGCCCGACGACATCCGGGCGCTGATCGGCGCGGGGCCGGGGACCAAGGTCGTGCTGGGCGCCGGGCGGGTGCAGATGCGCAAGGGCGTGGACCTGTTTGTGCAGACCGCGGCGGAGGCGCGCCGGCTCGCGGGGGACGACATCCGCTTCGTCTGGGTGGGCGATGGCTACTCGCCGGGCACCGACGTGCAGTATTCCGCCTGGGTCGCCGACATGGTGCGCCGGCTCGACCTTGAGCGCCATGTGGTCTTCCTGCCGGCGCAAAGCAGCCTCGATGCGCTGTTCGCCGTCTCGGACGTGTTCTATTTGCCGTCGCGGCTCGACCCGTTCCCCAACGTGGCGCTCGATGCGCTGCGGGCCGGGCGGGCCGTCGTGTGCTTCGAAAAGGCGACCGGCGTCGTGGACGCGCTGTCGGACGCGCCGGGCCGCAAGGCCGCCGTGGGGGCCGCGGTGGCGTATTGCGACGTGCGGGAGGCAGCCAAGGCGCTGGTGCGGATGCTCCAGCCGGCCGAGGCCAAGCGCGCGCTCGGGAACGCGGCGCTGGCGCAGCGGTCCTTCGGCTTCGCCGGGTATGCGGCGGCGATCACCGGGCAGCTCACGGCCGCCGCGACGCTGCGGGAGGCCGCGGTCCGGGCCGCCGACGCGGTGCTCGCCTCCGGCCGGTTCGACGCGGCGTTCCACGACAACCTGCCTGCGCCCGCGGAGCCGTCGAGGCGGCGCGCGGCCATCCGCGAGTACGTGGCGCGGGGCCAGAAGGGGATCGTCGCCTGCAACCCCTGCCCCGGCTTCAACGAGGGCGTGGCCCGGCTCCGCCTGACGCAGCCGGGCCCGGCGCTTGCGGGACCCGACGTCTCGCCGACCCACCGCTGCATCGTGCTGGGCGAGGAGGCGCCGTCGGCCGTCGCGGGCCTGCGCGCCGTGCTGCACCTGCATCTGCATTACCCAGAGCTTGCCGGGGAGTTCGCGTCGCGGCTGTCCGCCGCCCAGGCTTTGGGGAACCAGGCTTTGGGGAACCAGGCGTCGGGGGCGGCGCCGCTGGACCTGATCCTCACCACCACGTCCGACGCGCGGCGGATCGAGGTCGAGTATGCGTTCCGCGGCTACAAGGGCGGCAGCACGCGCCTGGTCGTCGTGCCGAACCGCGGCCGGGACATCGGGCCGTTCCTGACGGAGGTGGGCGGGATCGTGCAGGCCGGGCGGTACGACGTGGTCGGCCACCTGCACGGCAAGCGCAGCCTGGCGGTGGATGGGGGCTTGGGCGACCGGTGGCGGTCGTTCCTGGTGGAGACGCTGCTGGGGGGCGCGGCCGGGCTGCCGGCGGTGCTGTCGCTGTTCGCCGGGGAGCCGGAGTTGGGCCTCGTGTTCGCCGAGGACCGGCACTGCGTCGGCTGGAGCAAGAACCGGCCCATCGCCGAGGCGCTGGCGGCGCGGATGCAGCCGCCGCCGGTCTTGCCGGACTGGCCGGTGTTCCCGATCGGCACGATGTTCTGGGCGCGTCCGGCGGCCTTGGCGCCGCTCTGGGCGCTGGAGCTGGGGCCGCAGGACCTGCCGGGGGAACCCGTGGCGTATGACGGCACCGTGCTGCACGCGATGGAGCGCCTGTTGCCGGCGGTGTGCGAGGCGACCGGGCATGGCTGGTGCACGCTGCATCGGGACGGCGCGGGCTGGTGAGCGGCTACCGCGGGCGCGTTGGTCTTTCGATTTACAACGTAATTATTGCGTTGTAGCTTTTAGATGTACGATGCCGCACGGTCTGACCGGGGTTCCAGGAGTTTGGGCATGTTGAGCCATCCTGATATGGCCGCCGTCGCGACGCGCCCGGTGGCGGGCGCGATGGCGGGGGTGCGCTGCCTGGTGCTGGGCGCGGGCGGGTTCCTGGGCCGGGCGCTCTGCACGGCGCTTGGGGAGCAGGGGGCGGCGGTGCACGCCTACGGCCGGAGCCTGCCTGCCCTGGCGCCAGCCGGGCCGGGGCAGCGGACCGAGGCGGCGTTCGAGGACGGCGCAGCCTTGGCGGCGGCGCTGCGGGGGCAGGAGGTGGTGTTCCACTTGGCGAGTTCCTCGCTGCCCGCCGACAGCAACCGCGACCCGGCCGGCGACGTGGCCGGGCAGGTGGTGCCGTCGATCCGGCTGCTGGAGCGGTGTCGGGCGGCGGGGGTGCGCAAGGTGGTGTTCGCCTCGTCGGGCGGCACGGTGTACGGCATCCCCGCCTTGGTGCCGACGCCGGAGCATGCGGGCACCGCGCCGATCACCGCCTATGGCATCAACAAGCGGATGGTCGAGCATTACCTGGAATTGTTCCGGCATCTGCATGGCTTGGACTACCACGTGCTGCGCATCGCCAACCCGTACGGGCCGGGCCAGTCGCCGTTCAAGCCGCAGGGCGTGGTGGCGGCGATGCTGCACCGGGCGCTGTCGGGCGTCGCGATTGAGGTGTGGGGCACGGGCGAGGTGACGCGGGACTTCATCCATGTGGACGACGTGTCGAGCGCGTTCGTGGCGGCGGCGCGCTACGACGGTCCGCACCGGACGATGAACGTGGGCAGCGGGCACGGGCGCAGCCTGAACCAGTTGGTCGCCGACGTGCGCGACGTGCTGGGCGGCACAGCGGTTGAGGTGGTGCGAAAGAGTGGGCGCGCGGCGGACGTGCCGGTGAGCGTGCTGGACACGGCGCTGATCCGCGGGGCGACGGGATGGCGGCCGGGGGTGGAGTGGATGGCGGGGCTGGCGGGGACGGCGGATTGGATGCGGGCGGCGTATGGGCTTTGAGGCGTCGGCCTGATTGACGGGGGCCATCTCCCGCCGATGCCCATGCCGGCCGGATCGGCCGCCCGTCCCGGTGGAACCCGGGGCCATTGCAGAGAGCATGAGGAACGTTCGAAACGATGCGATGCAGGCATACGAGGCAGATAAAACTCCATGACGACTCCATGGAGCTGGTGTTCCAAGGATATCGGATCACTGTCGATTTCGGCGCCGGGTGTCCTCGGCCCGCGGGGGCCTGGGTGCCTGCGTCGATCTTCTGCGTCGATGACGCCTATAACCTCCTGCTTCTTGCCCAGGGCGGCGACCTGGCGTTCTGGCTCCTTGATGCGGACCTGCGGCTCCAATGCAATGACGCTGCGGCGATGCTGTCATCGCTGAGGGACCTGTCGGGTTCGGATGGACGCAGCCTTTACGATGCGTCTTTCCTCGACGAGGTGCAGGGCCTCCTCCTGCACCACACGGGACAGCATCAGGCGGCCTTCGAGGCTCTTTCGGCGGCGTGCGGCGCAGGGGAACTCCGCGATGGCGGGTCCTACTCGGCGCTCATGGGCTCCGCCGCCCTCGTGGGGCGGGTGGCCGACGCGGTGGCCTGGATCGAGCCTGTCCTGGACCGGGCGGATGTGCTTTCGTCGGAACAGGCGGCGGTCCCGAAGGCGTGGGCGGGCCGGATTTGCGCCGAACGCGGCGACTATGCCCGTGGGCACCGGCTCCTCGCGGATGCCGTGGCCGGCTCGGCAAAGCTGGACGGGTGGGTGCCCGGCTACCTCGACCATTGCTCGCGGAACGACAAGATCCATGAGTTCAGCGAGCCCACCGACTTGCTGCGTCAGGAGATGGCGGCGTTTGAGCGGGGCGCGCTGGACTTTCTGGCTCGGCGCCCCTGCACCTGGACGCCGGGCCGCTACCCGACGATCACCGTGGCCCGTCACTGGGTGCGCTGGAACCTGACCATCATCCACCTCGAACCCGACGACGCCGGGGCGGTGGCCCTTCTTCAAGCGGGCGGCCTCTCGCCCACGTTCCTGCAGGCCACGCTTCGCGGACGGGATGGCGTGGGCGAGGCGTGCTATGCCCTGTCCCCGGACATCCCGTTCGCCGCCGATCCCTCGATCTCGCTGCGGGTCAAGGATTTGGCCGCGACCGTCCTGCTCGGCGGCAAGCCGGTCCTGTGCCCGTTCACCGGGGAGCGTGACCTCGCGCGCGACACCATCAACCTGCACACGTTCCTGCATCGCAAGAACGGACGCTCCTGCGTCATCTTCTCCGATCCCGACATCAGCCTGGCCCCGGCCGATTCGGCCTGGTACTTCCCGGACCTGGGCATCGTGCTGACGGTGGGCTGGAACATGCGGCCCGAAATCGACCTTGCGACGACGATGCAGCGTGTCATGGACAATCGCGAGGCGGTGGAGTTCCACCTTGCCGCCCCCGAGAGGGTCATCATGATCTCAGAAGAGGGGATGGGTCATATCGGGCATTACATCTGGAATGTGATCTCCGGCTGGACGCATCTCTTTGCCCTGATAAAGCCGAGCGACATCAGGATCCTGACCTCCTACGACGGCGGGCATTTCTTCGGAGGCGTGACCGAGCTGTACAAAGACGAGCTTCGGTCGGTCGGCCAGGTCCTGAAGCTGCCCCGCCGGGAGGACGCCTTCATCACGATGCTGACGCAGCAGGGATTGTCGCTCATCCTGCGCGACCGCCATGTCTCCCAGGACGTTGCGGAGCGGGTCCAAACCTGGTGCCGGCAGCAGGTTTCGAATGCTTTCCTGGACACACGTGACAGCGTCCGCAAGGCAGCCGGCCCGTTGCTGATGATTACCCTACGGCTTGAGAACCGGGCCTGGGTCGATCAGGAGAATGGGTTCATCAACATCATACAGAGCCTTGCGGCCGAGCATCCGCGCCTGGGCGTCGTCATCGATGGCCTGAACGCCTTGCCGCCGGGCACCCAGACCTATGCCGCGATGTCCGTGACGGACGAGCAGGCGATGGCCGAACGCATCATCGCCGCCTGCCCGGCCGTGCGCTTCGTCAACGCCATCGGCTGCACCCCGGCGGAGAGCGTGCTGTGGTGCGCCTCCGTCGATGCCTTCCTGGCGCCGATCGGCGCCGGCCTGGCCAAAAGCCGCTGGATCGCCAACAAGCCGGGGGTCGGCTTCTCGAACCGCACGTTCCTTGAGGACGGGCATTTCGAAGGATACCTCTACAGCCATTTCCGCGAGACGCCCTCGCCGATGCTCTATGTCGGCCGCGAGCATGTGTCGGACGTGGACGGCGGGCATTACGGATTGGTGGGACGGGCAAACTTCAGCATGGATTGGCGCGAGCCCCTCGCGGTGCTTCGGACGCTGCTGTCCAGCCAACATGGAAGCCCGACCCCGCACGCAACGCCTCGTGCGGACGAACCATCCTCGCGCCCTCCCGTGTTGGGCGCTGTCGGTTAGGAGAGTCGAATCGCGCCCAGCCAAGACCTGCATTAACTCTGGTCATCTCAAATGGCCATATGTAGACTGGCCAACGCCCGTGGAGACCTCGCCATGAACTCGGAGACAGTCAGCGCGACGGAGTTCAAGGCGAAGTGCCTGGATCTGCTTGACCGGGTCAGCGCCCGGCAGATCGAACGTTTGGAGATCACCAAACGCGGCAAGCTCGTCGCCATCCTTATCCCGCCTGCCAGCCAACGGGAGGCCGTGGAGCAGCTTCATGGTTTCCTGCGCGGCTCGGTGATGGTCCCCGAGGCGGTGGACCTGACGGCCCCGGTGCTGGACGAGGCATTGAATGCAGAATCGGGAGACTGGTGCTGACGTCGGGTGTGTTGCTGGATACCTGCGCCGTGATTTGGCTAGCCAATGGCGATCCGCTTCCGGTGGAGGCGATGGGGGCCATCATGCTGGCCGCGATGTCGGCCCATGTGTTCGTGTCGCCGATCTCAGCGTGGGAGGTCGGAATGCTCAGCAATCCACGCGGCGCCCGGCCGGCGCTGCGCTTCCTGCCCGACCCGAAGACGTGGTTCGCCAAGGTCATGGCGGGGCCGGCGATCCGTGAGGCCGCATTGACGCCAGGGATCGCCGTCGATGCCTCGCACCTTCCAGGCAACCTGCACGGCGACCCAGCTGACCGGCTGCTGATCGCCACAGCCCGTCACCTCGGCATTCCCATCGTCACCCGTGACGCCAAGATCGTCGCCTATGCCGGTCAGGGCCATGTCCAGGCCGTGCCATGCTGACCTGATTGCGGTCAGGCCCCCCGCTTCACCCACCCCCGCTCCCCCTGCTGCCAATACGCCAGTCCCGCCCCCGCCGCCTTCGCCGCCGTCCAGCGCCGTCGTGCCGCGGCGACGGCCGCCTCGTCCCGGCCGTCGAACAGGTCGAACACCCGTGCCCAGGCCAGCAGGTCCGCGCACTCCAAGCCGTCCAGCACGAACAGGAAGCGCGCCCCGTTCGGATTCTCGTCGGCCGTCGTGAGCCAGATCGGCTGCAGGGCCGCGTGCCCGGTCCGCGCGGTGCCGTGCGGCAGCCAGTCGGGGTCCTGGCTGGCCCAGAGCGCCTCGTCCAGCGCCGCCACCCGCGCCTCACTCCCGGCGCGCACCACCGCGCGCTCGCCCGCCGCCAACGTCCGGCCGAGCAGGGGCGGCAGCGCCTGGTCGGGGCCGGTGCGGGTCAGGTGGTAGAAGCCCACCTCAGTCATCGCTCCACCCCCTCGAACCGCTGCGCCATCAGCCGGTCCAGCAGGCGCACGCCGAAGCCGGTGGGGCCGAGGGCATGGCGGTCGCACGCTTTTTCCCGGATTTCGGTGCCGGCGATGTCGAGGTGGACCCAGGGCGTGTCGCCCACGAAGCGGCCCAGGAACGCCGCCGCGTGCATGGCGTCCGGCACCTGCGGCGCCATGCTACACTGCCGCACGTCGGCGATGTCGGACAGCAGGGCCTCGGGCCGCGGGTCGCCCATCGGCAGGCGCCAGGCGCGCTCGCCCACCGCCGCCCCGGCCGACGCGACGTGCGCCGCGAGCACCCCGTCCAGCGCCTCCTCCTTCGCGAACAGCCCGGCCATCACGCCGCCCAGCGCCACGATCACGGCACCCGTCAGCGTCGCGAGGTCCACCATCGCCTGCGGGCGCAGGTTGGCCACGGTCCAGGCCAGCGCGTCGGCCAAGGCGAGGCGGCCCTCCGCGTCGGTGTCGGTGATCTCGACCGTGGTGCCCTCGTGGGTCGCGATCACGTCGCCGGGCCGGTAGCTGGCGGCGCCCGGCATGTTCTCGGCGAGCGCCAGGACCGCGACGGCCGGGGCGGGCGAGCGGCGCAGCGCCAGGGCCAGCATGGCGCCGGCGCAGGCGGCGGCGCCGGCCATATCGCCGTGCATCTGCCACATCCCGGCGGCGGGCTTGATCGAGATGCCGCCGGTGTCGAAGGTGATGCCCTTGCCGACGAAGGCCACCGGGGGCGCGTCGAGGGTGCCGCGCCAGCGCAGCACCGCGAGGCACGGCGGATGCACGGACCCGCCGCCCACCGCCAGCAGGGCGCGCAGGCCCTCCCGCCGGAGTTGGGCGGCGTCCAGCAGCTCGACCGAGACGCCGGCGGCTTCCAGCCGGGCGAGGCGGGCGGCGAAGCCCTGGGGCGTCAGCACGTTGCCGGGTTCGGCGACCAGGTCGCGGGCGAACAGCGCGCCCTGCACGGCGGCATAGGTGGGCGCCCAGGCCGAGGTCGCCGCCGCCGGGTCGTCGGTGAGCACGTCGATGTCCGAGAGGCGCATGGCGTCCGGCTCGGGCCGGGTGCGCAGCCGGTCGAACCGCCAGGCGCGCAGGCACGCCCCGGCGGCGAGCGACACCACGGCGGCGGCGTCCAGGCCGCGGGCGTCGAGCGCGATGCGGTCCAGCGCCGTGAGCCGGGCCACGGCCAGGGCGCCCGCGGCCTCCCAATCGAGCGGGCCGGGCGGCGCGTCGCCCAGGCCGAGCAGCAGCAGCCGGCGCTTGCGGGTCACGACCTCCGACACCTGGCCACGGCGCGCGGTGAAGCCCGCGACGGCGGCGCGGTGCGGCTTTGGCGCCGGGCTGCCCACGGCCAGCGGCACGGCACGCGCGACCGCGTCGCTGCGCCGGACGAAGCGGAGCCTCATAGGCGGCCCTATTGCGGCGTCGCGGCCTCCAGGTGGTCGGCCACGAGCCGGTCGAGCAGGCGGACGCCGTAGGCGGTGGCACCCTTCGGCGTGAGGGGACCGTCCTTGCTGCTCCAGGCCATGCCGGCGATATCGAGGTGCGCCCAGGGGCCGCGGACGAAGCGTTGGATGAACTGCGCGCCGATGATGGCGCCGCCGGGCCGCCCGCCGATGTTCTTCATGTCGGCGATGTCGGAGCGGATCAGCTTGTCGTAGGCGTCACCGAGCGGCATGCGCCACACCCCCTCCCCCGACGCCTGCCCGGCCGCCTGGAGCTTGGCCGCCAGGGCGTCGTCGTTGCTGAACATCCCGGCGTATTCGTGGCCGAGGCTCACGATGATGGCGCCGGTCAGCGTCGCGAGGTCGATGGTGAAGGCCGGGCTGAACCGCCCTTCCGCGTACCAGATGGCGTCGGCGAGCACGAGCCGGCCCTCCGCGTCGGTGTTCTGCACCTCGATGGTTTGGCCGGACAGGCTGCGCACCACGTCGCCGGGGCGCTGGGCGGCGCCGCCCAGCATGTTTTCCGTCAGGCCCACGACGCCCACGGCGTTGACCCGCGCCTTGCGGCCGGCGAGTGCCGACATCAGGCCGATGACGGCGGCGGCGCCGGCCATGTCCCACTTCATGTCCTCCATGCCCGGCGCCGGCTTGATGCTGATGCCGCCGCTGTCGAAGGTGACGCCCTTGCCGACGAAGCAGGCGGGCGCCGCGCCGGGTTCGCCGCCGTTCCAGCGCATGACGACGACCCGCGGCTCCTGCACGCTGCCCATCGACACCGCGAGCAGCGCGTTCATGCCGAGGCCGCGCATCTGCTCAGGCCCCAGCACCTCCACCTCGACGCCCAACTCCGCGAGCGGGCGGCAACGCTCGGCGAGTTCGGTCGGGTGCAGCACGTTGGGCGGCTCGCTCGCGAGGTCGCGGGACAGCGCCACGCCCTGCGCCACCGCGGCGAGCGGGGTCCAGGCGGCGCGGGCGGCGCCGGGGTCGTCGGCCATGATGTGTAAGGCCGCGAGCTTCGGCTTGTCGTCGGCCTTTTCCTTGGTGCGGTAGCGGTCGAACCGGTAGCTGCGGAGCTGCGCGCCCAAGGCCGCGTGGGCCGCGTGGCTGGCGGGCATGGTGTCCACCGCCAGCACCGCCTGCGCGTCGCGCGCCAGCGTGGTCGCAGCGAGACCGCCCGCCTCCTCCATGCCGCGGAGCGTGTGGTCGGCCTCCTTGCCCAACCCGATCAGCACGACGCGCGACAGGCCCTCCATGGGCGCCAGCACCGTGCAGGACTGCGCCTTCTTGCCGGTGAACCCGGCGGCCGCGGCGGCGCGGGACAGCGTGCCGCCGCAGGCCGCGTCCGCCTGCGCGAGCAGCCCCTCGCCTGCGCCGAGTCCCGCCCCTTCGGGAACCAGCAGCGCCAGCGCGCCGGAGGGGGGCAGGGCGGCGGGGACGAAGTCGATGTCGATCATGGGGTCTCCGGGACAGGAATGCTTCAGTGTAACATCGGGGGCGGTGTTTGCCAGGGGTGCGCTTGTCCAGGGCTTGGCTTCCGCGCCGGTCGTGGATCAGCTTAGAAGCGGCCTAGAACAGCTTATCTGAAATCGTGTCATGCGGGCCATGTAGCGGAGACATCGAACTCAATCAGTTCTTTTTTTGAGTTGCGCTTGCGAATGGCCCGGCACTCAATTTTTTTGAATCCTAGCACCTTTAACATTGCCGAATAGATCTTTTCGACAGGTAAAAGAACACCATAGAACGTTGAGTTTCCAACAATGTAATGAAGTTCAGCACCAGGAGTCAGAATGGGGGGCAAATTACAAAAATGTACCCACATATCTTCGAAGTATTTAGCCACATAGTTAGAGAGCAGGATGCCATTTTTGTTATCTACATGGGAAATTTTTTCAACGATCTCGTCCAGGATGGAGTTTGCGTAAGGAGCAACCGGGCGTTTCCACTCGGTCAAGCGGCTTGTAGCTATGCCCCACGTTCCGCCAATGGCGATCCAATCCAGTTCGCCGGCATCGCGGCCATTCACAAGAAACCCCAACCAATACATATAGGGTCGTAGCTCCCGTATGTAGGACATCCGATTCGAGTAGGGTGGCGATGTAATGATCCGGTCAAATAGCCCTGTAACCACCCCGGCGGGACATCTCGAGTCTCCGAGCAGTACCTTTCCGTTGCCAATAGGATTTTCGCTCGCGCCCACCAACACGAAGCGTACATCTTCGGCAAACACCCCAGCCATGTCTTGGTCAAACGTGAATGGGAGTTGGGCCGCGTCCTTGAACGACATCGATTGATGATTGAAGGCGGCATTTGAGAGCGAAATCAGCGTGCGGCAAAACGCGACCATCAAAAGGTTCTGTTCGGGCGATGAAAGCTCCGAGACAACGTCAATGGCCGCACGTAGCGAACACAGAAAATCGAGGGCGCTCGGCGCCCACCAACGCTCGATCTTGTGAATAGGGGGCGGTGGAACAGGGATAATCTTCCTCTGTGCTACAAGTGTAATCGAACGGATGCAAGCATCGCGCGTCGCGGCGAGATCGGCCGGGGAGTAGTGCGCCGTCTTCGCCACCCCCAGCCAAACCAGAAAGGGGTTGATGTCTGTCGTCACCCCCTCATGGCCGTGATAAGCGGCACTCAACGCGGTCGTCGCGGTGCCGCAGAACGGATCGAAGATCCGCATTGGCCGGTCGCATTGAAGGATTAATTCATCAACCATTTTGACTGAATAGGCGGGCGTAAGACGCAGCCAGCCGTGTCGGCCAGTTTTCGCGTTGAACTTGTGTGTATAGTCAGCACGCTGAAGGAGGTTGGCTCTTGCGGCCGCACTCATGTCGTCTCCGGGGCAAGAAGCGCCTTTAGGACGGTATCGATTTCGACGCGCAAAGCTTCACCGTTCCGTTCGAAAAAGCCGGCGAGATCATACCCTACAATCTCTCGCATGAAGTCATAAGTCGAAGCCAAGGGATTATTGATGCCGACAAAGCCGGTTATGACGGCCCACTTCTCCTTTCGATATCGGTCCAGGATATCACCGTCAATTTGGTTCGACAAAATTGCAGCGCATGGCAGGTAAGCTTTGGTGTAGGCTGCCGCTGCATTTGCGATATCCGCGTTCTGCCGTTTTGAATCCTTGCTCTTGTATCCTTGCCGAACCTCAAACACGGTTCCGCCCAGTGAAGCAAACACCTTATTGTCGATGTCTAGACCCTCTGCCTGCTTCCTCATCCAGTCGTGGAAAAGAGCACGTTTTGCTGCGTTTTGGATACGGTCGAGCGGCACGCGGGCATCAAGGGACAGCGTTCGGCTTTTCCCGCTTGCCAACGGCAGTTGATACGCCCAGACGACATCAGCTGCAGATAGTTCCAGCGAGTCTTTTATAATAGTGCGGAACAGCTTTTCACAGCCGATTCCGATCTGGCGATATACGCTTGTCATGCCGCCGGCCGCTTTGTGAGCAGCATACATGAGCGGATTATCAAGACCGAACCAGTTGTAAAAAGCGTCACTCTGATAGAGTTTTTGAAAATGTTCGAGGGTCAAACCTCCATCGCTGTTTCCTTGCCCAAACTTCGGCCGGTAGTGAGCGCAGACTCGTATTGGATCAAGAACAATTTTTAGATAGCGCGCATCGTCAGCAATCACAATGACACGCTTGGTTTGGGCGGTTGAGCTTTTGAAAATTCAATGGAGCCTCGTCAGCTTTGATTGTGGGCGCTTGTTGTCCGCAGTACCCAAGTGGAACCCGTTTTTCAACTTGAAGTTAGGAGTCCTCTGCCTCTTGGGCCTCAAGTACGTCTGCCGGCACCGCCAAGCTTTCCCCCCAGGCCCCGCTGTGGTCTCATCCCCGGCATGGATGACCCATCGCTGCTCACCCTCGCCGCCGACCTCGCCCGCCGCGCCGGGTCCGTAATCCTCGCGGTGCGCGCCCGCGGGTTCGAGACCCGGCGCAAGACCGACGAAAGCCCGGTGACCGAGGCCGACCACGCGGCGGAGGCGCTCATCGTCGAGGCGTTGCGCGCCGCCACCCCCGGCATCCCCGTCGTCGCGGAGGAGGAGGTCGCCGCGGGGCACGAGCCGGACGACCACCACGAGTACTGGCTGGTCGATCCGCTCGACGGCACGCGGGAGTTCTCGGCCGGGCGGGACGAGTTCACCGTGAACATCGGCCTCGTGCGCGACGGGCGCGCCGTGCTGGGCGCGGTGGGCGTGCCGGCGTTCGGGGAGCTGTTCGGTGGGCTGGTGGGGCCGACGCCGGCCGCGTCGCGGGCGTGGAAGCGCAGCACGGCCGGGGAGCGCGCGATCCGTGCCCGGACGCCGCCCGGGGACGGCGTCCACGTGCTCGCCAGCCGGCATTACGCGGCCGACGCGCGGCTGGATCGGTTCCTGCAGGGGCGCACGGTCGGCAGCGTCACCCACATGGGATCGGCGCTGAAGATCGTGCGGCTGGCGGAGGGGGCGGGCGACCTGTATCCCCGGTTCGGCCGCACCATGGAATGGGACACCGCAGCGCCGCAGGCCATACTGGAGGCGGCGGGCGGCCAGATCCGCGACATGGAGGGCGCGGCGCTGCGCTACGGCAAGCCCGGCTGGGAGAACCCGGGATTCGTCTGCACCGGACGCCCATGACTGGATATCCATGACTGGAGGGCTGCGGACGGAGCGGCTGCGGGACGACGACGCGGGCATCGCCCGGGCGGCGGACCTGCTGCGCTCGGGCGGGCTGGTGGCGTTCGGGACGGAGACGGTGTACGGCCTCGGCGCCGACGCCGCCGACGCGCGGGCGGTCGCCGCCGTGTTCGACGCCAAGGGCCGGCCGCATTTCAACCCGCTGATCTCCCATTACCCCGACGCGGACGCCGCGTTCCGCCATGTGGAGGCTCCTCCCCTGGCGCGGCTGCTGGCGGAGCGGTTCTGGCCGGGGCCGCTGACCTTGGTGCTGCCGCGCCGGGTGACGTGCCCGGTGGCGCTGCTGGCCGGGGCGGGGCTGGACACGCTGGCGGTGCGGGTGCCTGCGGGGCGGACGGCGTTGGCGTTGCTGCGGGCCGTGGGGCGGCCGGTCGCGGCGCCGTCGGCCAACCGCTCCGGCGAGGTGTCGCCCACCAGCGCCGCGCACGTCCTGGCCGGGTTGGACGGCCGGATCGCGGCGGTGCTGGACAGCGGGCCGTGCGCGGTGGGGCTGGAGAGCACGGTGATCGACCTTGCGGCCGGCGGCCCGTTCCTGCTGCGGCCCGGCGGCACCGCGCTCGCGGAGATCGAGGCGCTCATTGGGCCGGTCGGGCGCGGCATCACGCCCGGCGCCGCGGAGGCGACGCGCACGCTGCGCTCGCCGGGTCTCCTGGTGTCGCACTATGCGCCGCGTCTGCCGGTGCGGCTCGGGGCGGCGGCGGTGGGCGCCGACGAGGCGCTGCTGGCGTTCGGCGCGGCGCCGGCGGGGGCCGGCTGCATTTTTCAACTGAGCGCCGCCGGAGACGTGGTGGAGGCCGCCGCCCGCCTGTTCGCCGGGCTGCGCTGGCTCGATGAGGAGGGGGCGCGGCTGGGGCTGTCCAACATCGCCGCGATGCCGGTGCCGATGGAGGGGCTGGGCCTTGCGATCAACGACCGGCTGCAGCGGGCGGCGGCGCCGCGGAGTTGAGCCTCCCGTCTTGGGAGTTGCGCCGCATCGACGCCCGATGCTAGTTCTGATGTCGTAATAAGTATGGAGCCTTCCTTGCCGGGCTTGAGGCCGCTCCCGGTGCAGGCGACCTATGCCAAGCCGGGCCTGCTGAAGAGGGCGCTGGTCATGGGGTCTTCCTACCTGGGGCTGCTGCGTCTTGAGAACACCGGGCCGATGTCGCCGAGCAGCGCGCGGCGGCGCTGGCGTTCCATGCTTGAGGCACCCGTGACGCGATGATCAACAACGCCTGCATTCTGTTCAGCCTGGGGATGGTCATTTTCGTCGCTGTCCGGGCCGCCATGCTGGATGCGAAACGGCCATGGTTCCAGAAGACGACGCCGGCGGAGACGCCCCCCGCCCCCCTGCCCGGCGGTGCGCGCCGCCCGGCGCGGCGCTGAGGCCCCATGCGCGACCTCGTCATCATCCTGACCTATGTGAGCTTCCTCACCATCGGCACCATGGCGCCGTTCGTGCTGTCGCTGGGCTACGTGTGGGTGGACCTGTTCGCTCCGCAATACGTGGGCTGGTCGCCGCTGTCCTTTATCCCCGTGTCCTTCGTCATAGGCGCTGCGGCGATCGCGGCTTACCTGATGCTCGACCGGCGGGCGCCGCCGCGCCTCACCTGGCCGACGCTGCTGTTCCTCGCCATCGGCCTGTGGATCACCGCGACCACGTCCTGGGCGGCGCTGCCGGACGCAAGCTGGGCGAAGTGGGACGTGGCGTTCAAGGCGCTGATCTTCGCGACGTTCATCCCATTCGTCGTCCGCTCGCGGGTGCAGATCGAGGCGTTCGTTCACGTCTATATCTTCTCGATGGCGGCCCACATCCTGCCGTGGGCGGCGAAGACCGTCATGACCGGCGGCGGCTACGGGCAGTCGCTCGGCCTGGTCGGCGCAAACATGATCTGGCTGTCGGAAAGCAGCGCGGTCGCGACCATCGGCATCATGCTGCTGCCGCTGCTGCTGGCGCTGCGCCGGCATTCGGTGCTGCTGCCGCGGGGGCGCTTCCGCGACGTCGTGTATCTCGGGACGGCGCTGGGGGGGCTGTTCGCCTCCATCGGCACGTTTGCGCGCACCGCCATCGTGGGCTTCGGCGTGCTGGGGATCGCGATGTTCCTGCGCTCGAAGCGCAAAGCGAGGTTCGTGCTGCTGTCGGCGGCGGTCGGCGCCGGGCTGTTCGCGGTGACGTCGGACCAATGGGCGACGCGGATCAGCACCATCGAGGACTACGCGAGCGAAGGCTCGGCGCAGGTGCGCCTCATGGTCTGGCAATGGACATTGGGCTACGTTGCGCAGCACCCGTTCGGCGGCGGGTTCCGGGTGTGGCTGACCAGCCATATCAGCCTTCCCGGCACCACCCCGGACGCGCCGCCGGTGGAGCAGATCGGCCGGGCGTTCCACAACATCTTCTTCGCGGTGCTGGGGGAGCATGGCTACCCCGGCCTGTTCCTGTACGGTCTGTTGATCGTCGTGCTGTTCGCCTCGCTCCACCGGGTCATCCAGCTCACGGCCCTGCAACCGGTGCATGAGTGGGCGCATGACCTGGCCCAGGCGCTGCAGATCACCATCGCGGTGCTGCTGAGCTGCGGCAACTTCATCGACATCAGCTTCGAGCCGCTGGTCTGGTACCTGTTCACCATGGTCGTCTGCCTGCGCGAGTATGTCCGCCGGGTGGTGCCGGCGCCGGAGTCGCGCGTCAGCGAGGTGGCGTTGAGCCGCGCGCCGCTACCAGTGTGACATCAGGCGGTGTGACATCAGGGTCGTGACCGTATTATTGCTCAAGCGCCCAAACAACGGCTGAGTCGGAAACCTTCGTTAATCCAGATATAATTATGCGAAGGCTGAGCTCAGGAAATAGGCGCACATGATACGGTTTCCGAATGTCCCGACTGCCCACCCTTTCACGCGAGGGCCTCGGCCCGGCGCGGTCGTGGGCGGAAGTCCTGCGCGTGTTGAGGTTGCGGGCTTGCAGGATGGGGCGGCGAGGCCAAGCCGGCGCTTGCCAGAACTCGATGCGCTGCGCGGGGTCGCGGCCGTCGTCGTGCTGCTGCATCACGGCTTGCTGTCCGCCGATCTCCTATCCGGGCAGTTCGGCCGATGGCTGGGCGCGACGCCGCTGCAGCCGATCCGGACGGGACGCCCGGCGGTGGTCTTCTTCTTCATGCTGAGCGGCTTCGTGCTGACCAAGGCGCTGCGCGACCGGGGCTTCGTGCTGTCCGTCCGGTCATGGGCCATCTGGGCCGCGCAACGCACGATCCGCCTGTGCCTGCCGGTCGCAGGCTCCGTCCTCCTGTCTCTGAGCCTGTACACGCTATTCTTCGATGGCACCTGGCTGACGGAGGGACAGTGGCTGCGGGAGAACGTTTGGCAGCAGTCGCCGACAGCGACGTCGGTGGCTTCGGAGGTGTTCTTGGTCGCATTGGACGACAGGTTCACGCTGAACAACGTGCTGTGGAGCCTTGCGCACGAATGGCGCTTTTCGATGCTGCTTCCGCTGGTGCTCGCGGCGCCCGTGCTGGGCCGGGGCACAGTGCCGCTGGTCCTTGCTGCCACAGCGGCGTCAAGCTGGGCGGCGGGCACCTATGGCTCGATGATGTACGTCGGCGCAACCGTGTTCGCGACCGTCAAGGCAACGCTGTACTTCTCGTTGCCATTCGTGCTCGGCACAGCGCTCGAACTCAGCGGTGCCGCGAGGCGGCCGGCAGGCCGCTGGACCACCGTGCTTGGCCTTGCGGCCGTGCTGGGCCTATGCCGCAACGGCAGCGACTATGCCATATTCATCGGCTCTGCGCTCCTGATCTGGCTTGCCTTGCAGCCGGGCCTGTTGCAACGGGTGCTGCGCCATCCGGCCCTGAGCTTTCTCGGGACGATCTCCTTCAGCCTCTATCTGGTTCACGTCCCCCTCCTCGCAGCACTGCAACACGGGTTGCGTCACCGTATCCCTTCCGAGGCGATATGCGCGCTTGGAGTTTCTGCCAGCCTGCCGGCGGCATGGCTGTTCTACGAAGCCATCGAACGGCCTGCGCACAGGCTGGCGCGGTATGTTGATCGAGGCGGCTCGTTGAAGGAGTTGCCATGAGCGTGTTTGATCTGTCGCTTCGCTTTGCTCGGCAAAGAACATAGCATTTAGCGATTTCTATAGTCCGGGAGTGCGCTCCATCCTTGGAGGGCAACTGACCTCGCGTGGCGTGATGACGTTGAAGCGGGCCTGACCTACTGCGCCCGCCAGGTCAGCGTCGAGCCGACGGCGTAGTTCCACACGAGGCTCATTGCCGCCCCCGCGAGGCCAGCCCGCCACCAGTCCTGGTGCGCCGCCTGCACCAGGAGGGCGGAGACGCCGAGGTTGGCCCAGGCCCCCACCCCGCAGACCAGCCCGAACACCAGGAGGCCGCGCAGCAGCGCCGTGCCGCGCAGCCGGCGGTCGCGGAAGGTGAAGCGGTTGTTCAATGTGAAGTTCGCCCCGATGGCGCAGGCGGTCGCCACGGCCTGTGCCGCGCCGAACGACAGGCCGCCCAGGGTCAGCCCGATCCGCAACATCAGGAGATGCGCGCCCAAGCCCAGCAGGCCGATGGCCGCGAACAGCACGAACCGCACCGGCAGCAGCCCGCCCAGCAGCTTGTCCAGCAGCAGCAGCATGAAATCCAGCAGCACGCCCGCGTCGAGCTTGCTGGTGCCGGCGATCCGGGTGCGGAAGCGGTAGGGCAGCTCCCTCACCCGCGGCGGCTCGGGCATCGAGGCGAGCAGGTCGAGCAGCACCTTGAAGCCGATGGCCGACAGGCGCCGGGCGGCGCGGTCGAACACCGGGCGCGGCAGCATGAAGAAGCCGCTCATGGGATCGGCGACCTCGGTCCGCAGCACGAGGCGGCCGATCCTTGTGGCGACGCCGGATAGGGTGGCCCGGCGGCGGCTCCAGTCGCCGAGGTCGCCGCCGGGCACGTAGCGGCTGGCGACGACGATATCGACGGGTTCGCTTTGCAGGACGTCGAGCATGCGGGGCAGCAGCGCCTCGTCATGCTGCTGGTCGCCGTCGATGGCGGCGATGTAGGGCGCGATGCTGCACCCGACGCCCTCGATGAAGGCGGAGGCGAGGCCGCGGCGGCCGATGCGGTGCAGCAGGCGGATGCGGGCGTCCTCCCGCCCGATGGCGGCCACGGCGTCGCGGGTGCCGTCGGCGCTGTCGTCATCGACGAACACCGCCTCCCAGGCGAGGCCGTCGAGGGCGGCGCGCAGGCGGGCGACCATGGGGGCGATGTTGTCGCGCTCGTTCAGCACGGGGACCACGACGCAGAGCGTGGGGGCCGGGAGCAGCGGCGCCGCGGCACGCACGGGGTCCAGGACGGTTCGCAAGGTGCCAAGCTTCTCCATATCTCGCGTTGTAGGTTAGCATCCGCCAGCCGGCCAGACTTCGAGGATCAGGACCATGCCCGACACGCCGATTCCCTCCGACCTCACTCTCGACCTGCTGCCGGCCCTGCATGCCGTCGTCGGCGAGCGCGGGCTGCTCACCGCGCCGTCCGACATCGCGCCGTATTGCGAGGACTGGCGCCGGCTATATCAGGGCCGGACGCCCGCGGTGGTGCGCCCGGCGGATGCAGTGGAGCTTGCGGCGGTGATCCGGCTGTGCGCCGCGCGCCGGGTGCCCGTGGTGCCGCAGGGGGGCAACACCAGCATGGTCGGCGGCGCCACGCCGTCGGAGGACGGGAGCCAGGTCGTGCTGTCGCTCGCGCGCATGAACCGGGTGCGCTCGGTCGATCCCGTGGACATGACGATGGTGGCGGAGGCCGGCGTGCCGTGGCGCGCGGCGCAGGACGCGGCGGCGGCGGCCGGGTGCCTCTTGCCGCTGTCGATCAGCAGCGAGGGCACGGCGCAGGTGGGCGGCATCCTGTCGGCCAATGCCGGCGGCAACAACACGCTGCGCTACGGCAATGCGCGGGACCTGGTGCTGGGGCTGGAGGTCGTGCTGCCGGACGGGCAGGTGTGGGACGGGCTGCGGGCATTGCGGAAGGACAACACCGGATACTGCCTGCGCCAGCTGTTCGTGGGGGCGGAGGGCACGCTCGGCATCATCACCGCCGCCGTGCTGAAGCTGGCGCCGCGGCCGACGGAGACCGAGGTGGCACTCTGCGCCGTGCCGAGCGCCGCCGCCGCGTCCGAGCTGTGCCGCCGCTTCCAGGGGCACGACCCGGCCGCCGTGCAGGCGTTCGAGTACATGTCCGGCGCCGGCATGGGCTTCGTGCTGCGCCACATCCCGGGCGCCACCCTGCCGCTCGCGGAGCCGGCGCCGCACTACGCGCTGGTGGAACTGGCGACGCCGCGCCGGGGCGCGCGGCTGCGGGAGGCGTTGGAGACCGTGCTGGAGCAGGCGCTGGAGGACGGACTGGTGCTGGACGCGGCGCTGGCCGACAGCGAGGCGCAGCGCCAGGCGATCTGGAAGCTGCGGGAGGAGCACTCGGAGGCGCAGAAGCGGGAGGGCGCCAGCGTGAAGAACGACGTGTCGGTGCCGGTGAGCCGGGTGCCGGCACTGATCGAGCAGGCGACGGCGGCGTGCGAGGCGCTGATCCCCGGCATCCGCGCCGTGCCGTTCGGGCACCTGGGCGACGGCAACATCCACTTCAACCTGGAGCAGCCGGAGGGTTGGGAGGCCGCGCGGTTCCTGGCGCAGGACCACGCGATCATGGAGGCGGTGAACGAGGTGGTGGCGCGGCTCGGGGGCAGCTTCTCGGCGGAGCATGGGGTGGGGCGGCTCAAGCCCTACATGATGCCGGGCTGGCGGGGCGGGGCGGAACTGGACGCGATGCAGCGGATCAAGGCGGCGTTGGACCCGTTGGGGTTGATGAATCCGGGGAAGGTGTTGCCATAGGGGTGTCACCTTGGGTTGCGGCGGATTTTGTTACACTATAAGGTGAAACCGGTTCCGTAAAGGATTCGGCCATGCCCGGCACCGCCGTCGTCATCCCGTATTTCCAGCGTGAGGCCGGCGTGCTGCTGGCCGCCGTCCGGTCGGCGCTGACGCAGCGGGAGGCCGGGCCGGTCACGGTCGTGGTCTGCGACGACGGATCGCCGATGCCGGCGGCGATGGATTTGGCCCTGCTGAGCTTGGCGGAGCGGGAACGTGTCGTGCTGGTGCGGCAGGCGAACGCCGGGGCGGGGGCGACGCGCAACGCGGCGCTCGACGCCGTGCCGCCGGGCACCGAGTGGATCGCCTTCCTGGATTCCGACGACCGTTGGGAGCCAGACCACCTCGCCCGGTCGCTCGCGGCGTTGCAGGCTGGGCACGACCTCTGCTTCTCCGACGTGCGGCGGGACACCGAGGCGCTGACGCATTTCCAGAACGCGGCGTTCCCCGCGGATCAGCACGAGCCGCTGGGCGTCCTGCCCGAGCTTTACCGTTTCAACGGCGACTTCATGGCGCAGAACCTCCTGATGTCGCCGGTTTCGATCTCATCCGTGGTCATGCGGGCGGACACGCTGGGCGACCTGCGGTTTCGAAGGATGGCGTTCGAGGACCTGATGTATTGGTTCGAAGCGGCGCGGCGCGGCCCCCGGGTGGCGTTCGACGCGACGTTGCAGGTGCGGTACGGCAGCGGCAACATCACCTTGACCGAAAGCTGGAAATCGCCGCGCGCGTTGCGGAACCGGCTGGCCTACCACCAAATCTTCATGCGGGTTTGGCGCGGTTTCGCCCTCACCCCACCGCAGCGCGCCATCCTGCGGCGCCGGATGACGGAGAGCCGCCGGGCCTTCTGCACGGGCGTGCTGGCGACGCTGCGCGCCGGGCGCATCCCGGAGTGGCGGGTGACGGCGGGGTTCCTGGCGCTGGACCCGGCCTCGCTCGGGACGCTGGCGGGCCGGGCCGCGGCGGTGGCCGCCCAGCGCCTGGCAAGCCGCCTGAAGGGCGTCGATGGCGCGGCGCAGGTGGGCCGTTGACCAGGGCGGGCGGGATGCTGCATGCGGCCAACGCCCTTATGGCACGCTTGGGGTTCGAGGTGGTCGCGAGTTGGCGGCTGCCTGGCCTTGCCCATGCGCGGCGACTGCAAGGGCTGTTCCAGCATTTCGGCATCACGTCTGTCATCGACGTGGGCGCTAACGCCGGGCAGTTCCGCGACCAGATGCGCGACGAGGTGGGCTTCGCAGGGCCGATCCATTCCTTCGAGCCTGACCCGGCCCTGGCGGCGGCGTTAGCGCGGCGGGCGGCGGCGGATCCGGCGTGGACGGTGTCGCCCTGCGCGCTCGGCGCGGCGGCGGGCACCATGGCGTTCAACATCATGGACAATCCCGTGTACAACTCGTTCCACACACCCGAAGCGCAGGAGGCCGGCCACGCCGCGAACGGCAACCGGATCGTGCAGACGGTCGATGTGGAGGTGCGGACGCTTGACGTCGCGGCGGCGGGCATCCCGGACCTCGCCCACGCTTTCCTGAAGATCGACACGCAGGGCTTCGACCTGGAGGTGCTCAAAGGCGGGGAAACCGTCGCGCGGCAGGTCCCGGTGCTGCAAACGGAGGTGTCGCTGCGGAAGCTGTACTCCGGCAGCCCGTCCATGACGGACTCGGTCGCGGCGTTCGGCGCACTGGGCTTTGCCGTCGCAGACCTGTTCCTGGCCTCTACGGACGGGGCACACCGAGCGGCCGAGTTCGACTGCGTCATGGTGCGGGACGGCCAAGATGCGCGTGGTCGGCAACGCGCGCCGACGCCCTGAGCGGCTTGCCGGGCGGGACCTTCACTGACCGCGGAACAGGCTGATCATGTCCCGGTCCGAAATCGGCTGATCCCGTTTCTGGCCAAAGAAGTAGAACGCGCAGGCCGAGTTGTAGGCGCCTTTTGTCCGGAACAGGAACTTGTCGAAATGGCGCATGGGATAGGTCGCCAGCAACGCCACGAGCCGAAGCAGGGAGCGGAGCCGGGGACGGTCCGACACCGCGACCGCCAGGTTGCGCACGAAATGGATCGCGGAGTACGCTGGTCCGCCATACATGCCGCTCTCAATATCGTCGAACATCCGGAATAGGCGACGATGGCCCAAGTAGGTGAAGCGGGTGAAGTCGTAGGCGCCCATGTGCACCGGCTGTAGGAACGGAGTGGCGGCCATAACATAGCCTCGGGGCCGCAACACTCTCGTGAACTCGGCGACGCATCGCTGCGGGTCGCATACGTGTTCCAGCACCGAAATCGCGAACACGGCATCGAAGCTCGCGTCCTCGAATGGCAGGTCATGGGCATCGCAGATGCAGTGAATGCCGGCCGCGAAGGCGACATCGGTGTAGGTGACGCGCCCTGGGTAGCGTTGCTCGCCAGCGCCGATCACGAGGATGGAGGCATCTGGCAAGCGAAAGAGGATATGCTCGATGGCATTGATCCCGTCGTGACCCGGACAGCCGACCTCAGACAGCCGCCGGGCGAAGCGTCGGTATGTCTTTCGCCATCCGGCGATCTGATCCAGCGACCCGCCATAGCCGCTCGCGCCCTCGTAGGCAACGTGGCCGACATAGTCCGAGATGCGGAAGACGCTGCACTCATCGTTGATGAGGACCGGAACGCCGCGCACCACCGGAAAGCGCGTCCCACATGCCTCGCAGACAAGGGCCTCGGCGCCCGGCTTGAGCTGGTGTTTGTCGATGGGACAGACAAACGTCATCGGTTGGTTGCCGCCATGCTGGTCGAGTCGCCTTTCACAAAACGATTGTGACACGGAACGTTCGTCAACACACCGTCGCAGCGCCCGTCTCGATATGAAACCACGGCGCAAAAGGGGAGGGAATGCCAGCATGCAAAGGGGCGCGCTTCGTTTCCCGCACCGGAACGCCCGGCCTGCAGCTTCCAACCAGCGGCGCATTGTCCTACCTGTTCACCATGCGACGCCCCCTGTTCTCCCAGCTCGACCGCTACATCGTCCGTCAGCTCGCCTTGGCCCTGGTGGCGGTGACCGGGGGGCTGGTGGCGCTGATCTGGCTGACGCAGAGCCTGCGTTTCGTCGAGCTGGTGGTGAACCGCGGGCTGTCGTTCGGGGTGTTCCTGCATTTGACGGGGCTGCTGATCCCGAACTTCGTCGCGGTGATCCTGCCGATCACCACCTTCGTCGTCGTGCAGTTCGTGTATCAGCGGCTGGCCGGGGACCGGGAGCTGACGGTGATGCGGGCGGCCGGGCTGTCGCCGATGGCGCTGGCGCGGCCGGCGCTGATCCTGGCGGGGTTGGTGGTGGCGGTGTGCTACTGGCTCAACGTGCTGGTCGTGCCGGTCAGCTACACGGCGTTCCGTGAGGAGCAGTTCGAAATCCGCAACCGCCTGGCGGCGTTCCTGCTGCAGGAGGGGGTGTTCACCCCGATTTCCGACGACCTCACGGTGTATGTCCGCAGCCGCGACACCGACGGCACGCTGCGCGGCATCCTGGTGGAGGATGAGCGGCAGAAGAGCAGCCGGGCCACGATCCTGGCGGAGCGCGGGCGCCTGGTGAACGGCCCGGCCGGCCCGCGCGTGCTGCTGGAGGCCGGCAGCCGGCAGGAGATCGACCGCGGCAGCGGGCGGCTCAACGTGCTGACGTTCGCCGAGAACTCCATCGACCTCGCGAGCAGCAGCAAGAACAGCGAGCAGCGGTATCGCGACGCCACCGAGATGTCGCTGAGCGAACTGCTGCACCCTGACGGCAGCATCAACCCGCGCGACGTGGGCAAGCTGCTGGTGGAGGCGCACCGCCGGCTGTCGGCGCCGCTGACCGCGATGAGCTTCGCATTGGTGGCGCTGCTGTCGGTGCTGACGGGCGCGTTCCAGCGGCACGGCAACGTGCTGCGCCCGCTGGCGGCGGTGCTGACGGTGGTGGCGCTGCTGGCGCTGGGCCTCGCCACCGCGAACCTGGCGGCGCGGCAGGCCGACCTGATCCCGCTGATCTGGCTGCATGCCACCCTGCCCGGCCTGGTCTGCGCCTGGCTGCTGCTCGGCCCGCAGGCGCTGGCTTGGCGGCACGACGCCCGACGGCGGTTGGCGTAGGTCCCGCCGGGCTGTAGGGTCGCGCCATGGCCGTCACGCTGTCCCTGTATATCGCCCGGCAGTTCCTGCTGGCCGTGCTCGCGATGCTTGCGGCGCTGGCGGGCGTCGTGTCGCTGTTCGACTTCATCGAACTGCTCCGCCGCTCCGCCACCAAGCCCGACGCGACCTTCGGCCTGGTGACGCAGATCGCGGGCTTGCGGCTGCCCTACGTCGCCATGCAGATCCTGCCGTTCGCGGTGCTGCTGGGCGGCATCATCGCGTTCTGGCGGCTGACGCGCAGCAGCGAGCTGATCGTGGCGCGGGCGTCGGGCGTGTCGGCGTGGCAGTTCCTGGCGGCGCCGCTCCTGTGCGCCATGCTGCTGGGCGGCATCGCCACCGCAGGCGTCAGCCCGCTGTCTTCGGTGATGCTGGCGCGGGCGGAGGTGCTGGACAACGCCTACCTCCGCACCGGCGGCGGGCCGATGGCGTTGCAGGGCGGGCAGTTGTGGCTGCGGCAGTCCGACCGGGAACTGGACCCCTCGGGCGTCGCGATCCTGCACGCGCGGGGGGTGACGCTCAGGGGCAAGGAGCTGGTGGGCCGCGAGGTCAGCGTGTTCCGGCTGGACGGCGCCGACCGGCTGCTGAGCCGGATCGAGAGCACGCGGGCGACGCTCGGGCGCGGCTACTGGATGCTGGAGGACGCGCGGCGGATGACGGCGGACCACCTGCCGGAGCCAATCGGGGCGACCCGGCTGCCGACGGACCTCACGGTGGGCCGGGTGCAGGAGAGCTTCGCGAGCCCGGATACGCTGTCGGTGTGGGCGCTGCCGGACTTCATCGCGCTGCTGGAGCGGTCCGGGTTCTCGGCGATCCGACATCGGCTGCATTTCCAGGCGTTGCTGGCGCTGCCGCTGCTGGCGGGCACGATGGCGCTGGTGTCGGCCGGGTTCAGCATGCGGGCGACCCGGCGCGGCGGCGTGGCACGGATGATCGGCAGCGGCGTGGCGGCGGGGTTCGCGCTGTTCTTGGTGAGCAAGGTGGCGGAGGAGTTCGGGCAGTCGGGCGCGCTGCCGGCGGAACTGGCGGCTTGGGCGCCGGCGGGGGCTGGGCTGATGCTGGCAGTGGCGTTGTTGCTGCATTTGGAGGACGGGTAGGCGTCAGGCGGCCAAGCGGCCCGGCACGGCCGCTTGGACCTCCTCTCCAGCAGCGAGGCAGGCTGCCTTTCGTTTACTGCAAGGCCGCGCTGTCCTTGGGCACGATGTCGGATGCGCCGCAGTGCGGGTGCTGGAACCCCGTCGGCGCCGCTGCGGCGGGTGCGTAGAGGATGTTGTCGGTGCCGTTCAGCCCGACGCCGGACGGGATGTGGTTCAGCTTGAGCAGGCCGCGCATGGTGTAGGCGATGGCGTGGTCCGCGCAGGCGGTGTCGCCGCTGACGCCGAGGCCGCCGATCACCTCATTGTTTTCGTTATACAGGGCGACGCCGCCGCCGAAGGTGATGACGCCGCCCGGGTTGAAGCCGACCCCGTTGCCGCGCGCCAGTCCCATCGCGTTGTCGGTCGTGATCGCGTTGAAGAACGGGTTGAATGGGTTCGAGTTGTTCAAGCCATAGAGCGAGCCGCCCGGCTGGGTCGCGGCGTACAGGTTGGCGGTCGAGAGGGCCAGCTTGTTGTTGGAGAAGTCGTTTGCCGTCTCCGCCTTCGCGATGGCAATGGCGCGGCTGCCGGGCCAGGCGTCGCCGACCTTGGCCGTGCCGCAGAGCACGCCGTTCCGGTCCACCAAGGCGGCCCACATCAAGTTCGGCGTGAAGATGCCGCCATTGCCGCTGGCGACGACCTGGTTCAACACGGCTTCGACCGCAGGAAGGGCGTTGCCGCCGAGGAGGCAGCCCCTGATCCCCTCCTCCGCAAAGGCCGGCGCGCTTGCCGCGCACAGGACCACTCCAGCGAGCAGCGCTTTTTTCATCCCACCCTCCTTGATTTTCTTTAAAGCGAGACCAGCGGACATTATTGACGGGGGGACGTCAAGCGATTTGTAGGATTTCGCACCATCGCCGTGGGTCGGCACGCACCGCCTGGCGGAGTCCTCAGCCCCCCGCCATCAACCCCGGCACCTCCGCCGCCAACTCGCGCGCCAGGAAGCCGATTGGACCGATGCGCTGCGCCAGCCGGATGCCGGCCTCGCCATGGAGCCAGACGGCCCAGCACGCCGCCTGGATCGGCGGCGCGCCGCGGGCGAGCAGGCCGGTGAGGATGCCGGCCAGCACGTCGCCGGACCCGCTGGTGGCGAGGCCCACGCCGCCGCCTGCGTACTCCCAGGCTTCGCCCTCGGGGCTGATGACATGGGTGCGGGCGCCCTTCATGATGACCACCTGCTGCAGGGCCGCCGCCGCCCGGCGCCCGGCGCCGAGCGGGTCGGCCTCCACCTCCGCGCGCCCGACGCCCAGGATGGTCGCCATCTCGCCCGCGTGCGGCGTGAGCACGGCGCGGCCGGCGTGGGGGCGCAGCGCCTCCCTGAGCGCCGCGTGGCCGCACAGCGCGCCGGCGTCGAGCACGAGGGCCGGGCCGTCCGCCGGGTCCAGCCGGCCGAGCACGGCCTCCACCAGCGCCATCGCGGCGGCCCGGTCCATCATGCCGGGGCCGAGCAGCAAGGCGTGCGTCCGTTGCGCCGCCTTCGCCAGCGCCTCCGCCGCCTCCGGGCCGAGGTCGCCGTCCTCCGTTTCCGGCAGGCCCATCACCAGGGCCTCCGGCAGCAGCAGCGCCATGCCGGGCGCCACGCTGCGCCCGGTCGCGACCTGGAGCTTGCCGGCGCCGGCGCGCAGTGCGGCCTCGGCGGACAGCAGGGCGGCGCCGGGCACCGCGCGGTTGCCGCCGGCGACCAGCACGCGGCCGCGTTGATCCTTGTCCTCGCCCGGCACCGGCAACGGCATGGCGCGCAGCAGGTCCGGGGTGATGGCGCCGGTCATCGTTCCACCTTCATCGCGCTGCCACCGGGCTGTCGGGCGCGTCCGTCACCGGCTCGCCCTCGCGCTCCATGGGAACGGTGTGGTTGTAGCGGAGCAATTGGAAGCCGTCGGCGCCGGGCGCGTACTCGGTGACGCCGCAGTTGGCCACGTCGCCCGCGCGGTCCACGGCGAGGATCTGCGCCTCGTCCATGTTCTCCAGCAGGTAGCGCAGGCAGAGCACGACGACCTGGTGGGCGACGATCAGCACGCGCTCCCCCTCATGGTGCAGGAACAGGGTGTCGAGCAGGCTGCGGAGCCGCAGGATCACGTCGCACCAGCTCTCGCCGCCGGGTGGGCGGTGGTAGAACTTGCCGAGCAGGGTGCGGAAGCGGGCCTGGTCGGGAAACTCGGTCTCGATGCCCATGCGGGTGAGCAGGTCGAGCACGCCGAACTCCTTCTCCCGCAGGCGCTCGTCGATGGCGAAGCGGGCGGGGGGGACCGGCGTGCCGCCCTGGGCATGGACGCGCGCCGCCGTGCCGCGGGCGCGGACATAGGGAGAGGCGAGCACGACCTGCGGCTGCTGCTCGCGCGGCATGGCGGCGAACCAGCGGCCGAGCGCGTCGGCCTGGCGCTCGCCGCGCGGGCTGAGCGGCACGTCCACGTCGCGGATGTCGAGGTCGATGCGCGGGAGGCCGGCGGTCATCGCCGCGTCGCGGGCGACGTTGCCGGCGCTCTCCCCGTGCCGCACGATCCACAGGTGGCCGGGCCATCGCTGCTGCATTGGGACTTCCATCGTTAAAAGTGGGCCAACGGCCTAGCGCCGCAGAGGTTGCCCGGCGGATGCGACCAAGACGGGGATCAGGCCGTCCGGGCCGGGCGGGCGGGCACGGCGCACGCGGCGCAGCGCCGCCGCCATGAAGGGCCGGTGCCGCAACGGCGTCGCCGGCGGGCCATGCGCGGCCAGGAAGGCGCGGATCATGTCGTCCGCGTGCTCCGGCAGCGCCGCGTAGCCGTGGGCGTAGATGATCTCCCGGATGGCGGCGGTCTCCAGCCGGCCGCGCATGTGGTTGACGCTGCGGCGCAGGTGCCGCCCCACGTCCTGCGCACGGAACGGCGAGAGCGAGGCGATCTCGTACGTCGCCTCCCGCACGCCGATCACCCGGCGGTTCTCCCAAGGATGCGCCAGCGGGTCGAGGTCATGCGCCGCCATGGAGCCGAGCAGGCCGTCGCCGCGATACAGGCCGAGCGGCAGGCGGAGTCCGCGCGCGGTCAGCCGGTCGATGAACTCGCGGCGCGGCGCGTAAAGCTGCCCGTGCGCGACGCCGCCGACCGTCAGGGTCTTCTCGGTGGCGAGCGACATCGACCGGCCGTTCATGGCGACGCCGGTGGCGATCTGCGCCCCGCGATGCGCCGCGAGCGCCCGGGCGAGGCCGGAGAGGCTGTCCGGCCCGATCACCACATAGGCATCGACGCAGCAGATCGCCGCAGCCGGCGCCCGCAGGTCGTGGAAGAACCGGTTGATGGCGTTCGACTTATCGGCATGGCCGATGCGGTAGATGTCAACCGGCAGCGCGCAAGCCTCGGCGGCATGCAGCGCCGCCGCCGCGCTGTCGTCCGTGGTGCCGTTGAGCAGCACGGTGGCGAGCACGCGCTGCCCCCGTGCGGCGCGGGCGATGCTTGCGACGCACTGGCCGATGCGGGACGCCTCGTTGCGGCCGAACACGCCGACCTGCCAGTCCCAGACCGCGCCACCCGTCATCGCCTTGCTCCCCCCGCCAAGCCGGTGCCCGCGCGCAAGCCCACGGCTCGAAGTTGCATACGAAAACGGAAAGATTCAACTCGGGCCGGAGGCCGGCAGCGCGGCGGCGGCTTTTGCCGCGGCACCCGGCCATGTATAGAGGCCCGATGCCCGCCATCCGCACCCCCTCCGCGATGCGCCGCCCGACGATGCGTGGCTTGGCCCTGCTGGGGCTTGCGGCCGCCGGCGTGCTCGCGCCGCCCGACGCGCGGGCGCAGTTCAGCGGGGTGCGCCGGGCGCCGCCCACCGTCGCGCCGCAGCCGCTGACGCGGAGCGACCCGGTGACGTTCACCGCCGACCAGGTGGAGTACGACCGCGACAACGCCATCGTCTCGGCATCCGGCAACGTGGAGGCGTGGCAGAACGACAACGTGCTGCGGGCCGACAAGATCACCTTCGACCGCAACACCAACGTGGCGGCGGCGTCCGGCCACGTCGTGATGGTGCAGCCGGACGGGCAGGTGCTGTTCAGCGACTACGCGGAGTTGACGGAGGGGCTGCGCGACGGCGTGCTGAAGGGCATGCGGGCGATCCTGGCCGAGAACGGCAAGCTGGTGGCCAACGGGGCGCGGCGGACGGAGGGGGCGATCAACGAGGTCTCGCGGGTGGTGTATTCGACCTGCAACCTGTGCGCCGCCGACCCGAGCAAGCCGCCGCTGTGGCAGATCCGCGCGCGCTCCGGCGTGCAGGACGGGGAGAACAAGAAGATCGAGTACCGCGACGCCGTGCTCGACATCTACGGCGTGCCCGTCGCGTATTTCCCGTATTTCTGGCACGCCGACCCCTCGGTGAAACGGGAGAGCGGCCTGCTGGTGCCGTCCTTCGGGCAGGCGAGCCGGCTGGGGGCGTTCCTGACGGTGCCGTACTTCTGGGCGATCGACGAGGTGTCGGACGCGACGATCACGCCGACGCTCACCAGCCAGCAGTACGCCAACCTGAACACCCAGTATCGCCGCCGCTTCAACGACGGCACGCTGGACATCGACGCCGGCATCGGGCGCGACCTCGGCAAGATCGAGGCCGACATCTTCGCCCGCGGGCGGTTCGCCTATGACGACACGTGGCGGTACGGCTTCGACATCGACCGGGCGACCAGCTCGCGCTACCTGCGGGACTACCGGGTGAACAACCGGGCGGACGTGCTGACCAGCCGGGTGTTCGTCGAGGGGTTCGGCACCGGGGCCTACACCAAGCTCGACAGCATCGCCTATCAGGGGCTGGTGGACAGCATCCGGCAGAACCGGCTGCCGTATGTGCTGCCGCGGTATGAATACAGCTTTTTCGGCGAGCCGGACCGGCTGGGCGGGCGGCTGAGCTTCGACACGCAGAACTTCAACGTGCTGCGGCAGATCGGCACCAACACGCAGCGCGCGGCGGCGACGCTGAATTGGCAGCGCCCGTTCGCCGGGTCGTTCGGGGAGGTGTACGGGCTGACGCTGCAGGTCGATACGGCGGCCTACAGCGCCACGAGCCTCGATCAGAACCCGAACTTCGCCCGGTCGAGCAGCACGGAAACGGCGCGGGCGCAGCCTCAGGTGGCCATCGACGTGCGCTGGCCGCTGGTGCGCGACGGCTGGGGCACGCAGCTGATCGAGCCGCGGGCGCAGATCGTCGCCGGCCCCAACACCGGCGGCGGGCGCAACCAGACCATCCCGAACGAGGACAGCCTGGACTTCGAGTTCACCGACCAGAACCTGTTCAGCCTGAACCGCTTCCCCGGCCTCGACCGGCTGGAGGGCGGCGTCAGGGCCAACGTGGCGCTGCATCTAAATTGGACGGTGGGCGGCGCCCAGGTGGACGGGCTGGTGGGGCAGAGCTTCCGCACCCGGCGGGACGACACCTTCCCCGTGGGATCGGGGCTGGAGCGGCGGGCGTCCGACATCGTGACGCGCACCACGGTCTCGCCCGCGCCGTGGCTGGACCTCACGGGCCGGACGCGGCTCGACAACCGGAACGGCAACGTGCGCTTCGCCGATGCCATCGGCAGCGCGGGCGTGCCGCTGCTGCGGGTGTCCGGCGGCTACATCTACTCCGCGGTGAACCCGTATTTCCTGTATGACACGCCGACGATCCCCACGAGCTATTTCCAGCACCGGAACGAGGCCACAGTGGCGGCCTCCACGCAGTTCAACAAGTACCGGGCGTCGGCCTACGTGCGGCGCGACCTGCAGCTGGCGAAATACAGCAGCGCCGGCGTGCGGGCGTCCTACGAGGACGAATGCTTCATCTTCGACGTGAGCTACAACCGGCGCTACACCCCGCTGAACGGCGACAATGGCGCGACCTCGGTCCTGTTCCAGATCACCTTCAAGACGGTCGGCCAGTTCGGGGTGAACCGCATTTGACGCTGCCTAGGAATGCCATGACCCACCGAACCGCCCTGTTCCTGCTCGCGTTGCTGGCCGCCGGGGGGGCGGACGCGCAGCCGCGGCGCCTTGCAGCCCCTCCGGCCGCGCGGCCCGACGCGGCGGCCCCTTCCAGCGATGCCATGCAGATCATCACCGTGGTGAACGGCGACGTGATCACCAACGCCGACGTGACCAACCGCGGCAAGCTGTTCGCGCTGAGCACCGGTCTGCCGGTCACGCCCGAGGTGCTGGCGCGGCTGCGCCCGCAGGTGCTGAAGCAGTTGGTCGATGAGCGGTTGCGGCTCCAGGAGGTGCAGCGCCGGAAGATCGGGGTGAGCGACCGGGAGATCGCCGACGCCATCGGCGAGATCGAGCAGCGCAACGGCATGCCCAAGGGCGCGCTGAGCGGCAGCCTACGCGGCAAGGGCGTCGCGCTCCGCACGCTCATTGACCAGGTGCGGGTGCAGCTGGGCTGGACCCGCGTGCTGCGGGAGGAGCTGGGCGCCAAGGCGGAGGTCAACGACGCCGACGTGGCCGAGCAGCTTCGCATCTTCAAGGAGCAGATCGGCAAGCCGGAGTACCGCGTGTCCGAGATCTTCATCCCCATCGACGATCCCGCGAAGTCCGCCGACGCCCGGCGCTTCGCCGACACGGTGATCGCGCAGCTTCGCGCCGGCGCCCCCTTCCCCGTGGTGGCGGCGCAGTTCAGCCAGAGCCAGACGGCGCTGCAGGGCGGCGACCTCGGTTGGGTGCGGGCGAACCAGCTTGACCCCGCGGTGGCCGGCGTGGCGCAGGAGATGCCGGCCGGCGCGGTCAGCAACCCCATCGAGGTGCCGGGCGGCATCAGCATCCTCGCGATGCGGGCGAAGCGCGAGGTCGGGCGCGACGAGGCGACGGTGATGAGCATCCGCCAGGTGTTCGTGCCCTTCGTCGGCACGCTGAACCCGGCGGCGCCGACCGAGCAGCAGCGCAAGGCCGTGGAGCAGGCCCAGGGCATCAGCCGCAGCGTCAAGACCTGCAAGGACATGGAGGAGGCGAACCAGCGCGTCGGCACGGTCCGCCCGTCCGACCCGGGCGAGGTGCGGCTGGAAACGGTATCGTCCGCGGCGCTGCGCAACCTGCTGGCCGGGCTGAAGGACGGCATCGCCAGCAAGCCGGTGGTGGCGAACGAGGGCGCCGCGGTGCTGATGGTATGCTCGCGCGAGCAGAAGAACGCGGCGGCGCCGACCAAGGCGGAGGTGGGGGAGCGGCTGCTGCAGGACCGTGTGGAGCTGGCCTCGCGGCAGTTGCAGCGGGATTTGCGGCGCCGGGCGATGCTGGACGAGCGGGGGGTCTGACACGCTGGACGCGAAGGCCGGAGAGCCAAAGGCGGGGGTGCTGCCGCCGCTCCGGGAGGTCATTGCGCGGCATGGGCTGGATGCGCGGCGCAAGCTCGGGCAGCATTTCCTGCTGGACGCGAACCTCACGGGGCGGATCGCGCGGCTGGCCGGCGACCTCTCGGGGCGGCATGTCGTCGAGGTGGGGCCGGGTCCGGGCGGCCTGACCCGCGCGCTGCTGGAAGGCTCTGCAAACAGCGTGCTCGCGGTCGAGGTCGATGCCCGTGCGGTCGAGGCGCTCTCGGAGTTGGAGGCGGCGTATCCCGGGCGGCTGCGGGTGCTGGCGGCGGACGCGACGCGGACGGACCTCGCGGTGCTCGTGCCCCCACCGCGGCAGATCGTCGCGAACCTGCCGTACAACGTCGCCACCCCGCTGCTGATCGGCTGGCTGCGGCAGGCGGCGGCCTGGGAGCGCATGACGCTGATGTTCCAGCAGGAGGTGGCCGAGCGCATCGCAGCCGCGCCGGACACCCCGGCCTATGGGCGCCTGTCGGTGCTGGCGCAGTGGACCTGCCGGACCGCCCTGCTGATGCGCCTGCCGCCGGCCGCGTTCGTGCCGGCGCCCAAGGTGTGGTCGGCCGTGGTGGGCCTGTCGCCGCACCCGGCGCAGCCCCCGCCCGCGCTGTTCGCCGCCATGGAGCGGGTGACGGCGGCGGCGTTCGGGCAGCGGCGCAAGATGCTGCGGGGATCGCTGCGGGCGCTGGGGGGCGAGGCGTTGCTGGAGCGGGCCGGCATCGCGCCGGTGCGCCGGGCGGAGACGCTGGACATCGCCGAGTTCGACCGGCTGGCGCGCCTCTCGGCGGACGACGCCACGGGTCTTGTTTCGAAACACTAATTATGACGGGACTTGGTATTGATGTTTGGTTAGGCTCCCCGCCGTAGCGCCAAATTCCAGGTCGGCGATCGCGCGGACCGGACGGCGGGTGGCGGGGACGATGGGCATGACCGGCGTTGATGGCGGGATCGTTAGGCGCTGGCTGGAGATCCCGCGGCTGCGGCTGGCCTGGTCCGGGACCGCGCTGCTCGCGGCGTGCGCCGGGGTTGCCGCCTGGCTGCTGGCGCCGGCTTGGCTTGAGCAGGCGGTTCCGTTCGCGCTGGCGACCGCCGTTGCGGCGGGGGGCGCATTGCTGGTGTCGGCGGTCCTGGCGCATGGATGGCGGCGGCGCCGGGCCATGCGAAACGTCGTGCCGGCGGCCCCGGCGGCCCTGGCGGATACAGCGCCCTCCGGCCCGATGCCGCCCGAGGCCGACGAGCAGGACGGCCTGATGCAGTCGTTCAGCCAGGCGACGATCATGCAGCGGCTTGAGCGGTTGATCGAGCAGGCGCAAGGGTCGGGCGGGTGCGCGCTGCTGTACTTGGACCTCGACCGGTTCGAGCAGGTGCACGACGCCCATGGCCCCGCCCTGGGCGGCCTGCTGCTGATCGAGGCGGCGCAGCGGCTGCGGGGCGCGCTGCGCGGGGCGGACGCGGTGGGCCGCATGGGGGAGAGCACGTTCGCCGTGGTGCTGCCGGGCATCAGCGGGGCGGAGCAGGCCCGGCGCTCGGCCATGCGCCTCGCGGCGGTGATCCGGGAGCCTTACGTGATGGTGGGCGTGACCAGCCGGATCGACGTGTCGATCGGCGTGGCGCTGTTCCCGGCGGACGGCGACAGCGCGGCTGTGCTGCTGCGCCAGGCGCGCGGCGCGCTGGATCGGGTGAAGGAGAGCGGGCGCAGCGGGGTCGCCCTCAGCGCCTCGCCCGCGGCGCTGGCGGACACGCGGCTGATGGAGGAGGAGCTGCAGCACGCGCTGGAGCTGGAGCAGTTCGAGATGGCCTACCAGCCGGTGTTCGACGCGCGGAGCAGCGTGCCGCTGGCCTACGAGGCGCAGGTCGGCTGGCGGCACCCGGCGCGCGGCCTGGTGCCGGCGTCGGTGTTCATGCCGTTGTGCGAGCAGTCCGGGGTGATCGAGAAGCTCGGCCGCTGGATGATGCACGCGGCCTGCACGGAGGCGGCGACCTGGGCCGTGCCGGTGCGGCTGTCGATCAACATCGAGGGCGCGCAGTTCCGCCGGGGCGACCTGGAGCATGTGGTGATCGAGACGCTGCACCGCTCGGGCCTGGCGGCGGACCGCCTGGATCTTGAGGTGACAGAGGCGGTGCTGCTGGAGCATTCGCGGCAGGTCATGGCGTCGATGCTGCCGCTGCGGACGCTGGGAGTGAGGCTGGTGCTGGACGATTTCGGGCGGGCGGACGCGACGCTGCATCAGTTCCGCGACGGGGCGTTCCAGCAGATCAAGCTCAACCGGGACGCCGTGCGGTCCATGCTCACCGACCCGGGGGCGATGGCGGTCGTGCGCTCGGCGCTGGGCCTGGCGTCCGAGATGGGGGTGGAGGCGGTGGCGGAGGGGGTGGAGCAGCAGGTGCAGCACGACGTGCTGACGCAGTTGGGGTGCAGACAGATGCAGGGCGGGCTGCTGGGGCCGCCGCAATCGCCGGAACGGACGCGGGAGTTCCTGTGGCAGGCGACGCGGCGGGTCGAGGGAGGGGCGGTGCTGCTGGGGACGGGATAGGCGGGATCTACGCCGACCTTTCCGCAATCACCGCAATCGTCACTCCGCCCGCTGCGCCAGCCGCGCATCCTTGCGGGCGGAGCCGGCGCTGCTGCCGACCCAATAGCCGACCACGTTCGTCGCCATCGCGCCCAACGTGCCGAGCAGCACGTTCAGCACCGTCTCCGAACCCGGCGGAATGGCGTGCAGCAGTACCAGCCCCACGACCGTGCCGAACGTCGCCAGCACCACGAGGCTCATGACCGGCGCGCCCCAAGCCATGGGGCCGCCGGACTGCGCCAGGTGCACCGCCATGGCGCGGGCGCCCGCCACGTCGGCCAATTGCGCGGCGAGCCGCGTCTCGGCGGCGGCGGTGCGGGCAGCGGCGAGACCTGCGAGATCGACGCGCAGCCGGGCCGCGAGGGCCGGGTCGGCCAGGGCCGCCACCTGCGCCGCCGGGTCGCTCGTGCCCGTCGCGGCCTGCGCCGCTTGCTGCACCGCCGCCACCACCGGGGCGGCGTCCGGGGCGAACAGCCAGCGGCCGATCTCGGGCGCGAGGTCGAGCGCGATGCCGCCCAGGGCGCCGAGCGCCGTGCCGGCCGCGGCGGCCTTCGGGGCGTCGCCCGGATTTTGGGACAGGTCCATCTAAGCCTCCATATCTGCGCGCTGCGAAGGCAGCGACGGCTCTGCGCGCTGCGAGGGCAGCGACGGCATCGAGAGTGCGGCGTAGGGCATCCGGCACAGCCGCCGCGCCCAGCCGAGGCCAAAGGTCCGCCAGGTCGGCAGCCCCGCCATGAACATCAGGCGCTGCGCCTGGAACTCCGCCAGGAGTGCGGTCCCCGGCCCGGCCTGCGCCGCGACCGCGGCCAGCGTGCGGGGACCCATCGCCCCGTCCGGCACGACGCCCGCCGCCTGCTGGAGCCAGCGTACCGCCCGGCCGACGCCGTTGTTCACCGCCGCATCGAACACCAGGAGCGCCAGCGGCGGCGGCAGGCTGTCCCCCTGCACGGGGTCCCAGTAGTCCCGCCGGTAGATCGCCCGCGCCGCGTCAAGCGTCAGCGACGCGATGGCGAGGTCCGGGTAGGCCGCCGCCGACACGCCGTAGCGCGTCCCGAGGCAGCGACCGCGCCCGCAGGCGCCGCCGGTCCAGTTGCCGGGATCGGCGGGATTGGCGGTGTAGCCGCCCTCCTCCCCCACCACGATGCGGAACGCCTGGTCGAACGCGGTCATGGCAGGGCCTCGCTGGGTACGGGTGGGGTGGGTGCGGCCTTCGACTGGGTCTGCAAAAAGGCCGCAAGCGTATCGGCCGCGGTCCGGGCGGCGGCCACGTCGGCCGGGCGGTAGCCGGCGCGGGTCCGCGTCGCCTGCATCTGCTCGACCGCGCGCCGGGCTTGCAGCGTGAGCGTGCTCAGCCGGTCGATCACCGCGGGGTTGGCATCGCGGCGCACGACATAGCGCGTGGCCAGGCGGCGCAGCACCGCCGCGTCGCGCACCACCACGGCGGCCGAGGCGGTGCTGGGAGGCACCGCGTGCGGCGCCGGCGGCGTCAGCACGATGGCCGGCCCCACCGGCGCGTCCGGCCCCGGCGCAGAGGGCGCACAGCCCGGCGCGCCTGTCAGCAGCGCGCCCATCATCAGAGTCCTGGCCAGCAGCCAACCGCGCCCGCTCATCGCTTGGCCCCCGTGTTGGCGAGAAAGGCGACCTGCGCCTCCAGCCGCGCCAGGCGGATGTCCACCCGCGCCACCACGTCGTTGCGGACATCGTTGCGCCGGTCGTCGGCCTCGAACCGTGCCGCAAGCGCCGCGTCGCGGGTCTCGGCCCGCTTGTCGAGCACCTCGAACCGTGCGACCGCTGCGGCCTCGAACCGGGCCAGGCGGTCGGCGACCGCCATGTTGGTGGCGCTCTGCGTCGCCAGGAACCACGCGCCGCTGCCATAAGCGCCGACCAGCGCCAGGATCAGCGCGTAGCTCACCTGCGGGCTGGCGCCGATGCTGAAGGAGCCGTCGGCGGCCCCGGCGCGCAGCCCGTCCGGCGGCTTGAAGTCCGTCGCCCGCCGTCCGGTCCTGATGATGGCGTCATCCTCCGACATCTGCCCCGCCCCCCTTACCGCTGCACGATCATCACAAGGCCCGGCATCCCCGCCGACCCGTTGCCGGAGGCGCCCCCCGCCACGGCCGAGCCGCCGCCCGAGCCGCCCGCGCCGTAGCCCGACCCCGCCCCGGCGCTGCCGGCCGACGCGCCGCCCACGGCCGAGCCGCCCGAACCGCCGCTGGCCCCCACGCCCCAGCCGAACGGCGCCGGGTTGGCCGCCGCCCCATTGCCCCCGATGGCCGCCGCGGTGATCGCCGCCGTGCCCTGCACCACGCCCCCCGCGCTGCCGGCGAACGCCGCGCCCCCGCCGGACACGCCCGCGCCCGCGGCGCCGCTGGCGGGTCCGCCCAGGTCACCGTTCTTGCCGGAGCCGCCGCCGCTGCCGGCCAGGCCGTTGGCCCCGCCCGCGCCCCCGCCCGCCGCGGTGGACACGGCGTTGGACGAGCCGCCCATGTAAGAGCCGCCGCCCTGGCCGTTGGCCCCGCCGCCGAGGCCCCCCGCCGCCGTGGAGGCATTGCCGCCCATGCCGCCCGTGCCGCCAAAGGCCGAGAACGGCCCGAAGGTCGTGGTGGCGCTGGCGTTGCTCCCGGCGGCGCCGCCCGCCGTCGCCGTGCCGCCCGCGCCGCCGGCGCCGCCGCTGCCCACGGCACCGGACACGCTGGCCGGCACCAGGGACGCCGGCGTCGTGACGGCAACCCTGGCCCCGGCGCCCCCGCCCGCGCCGCCCGAGGCCGCCGTGCCCGCCGCGAACACCCCGCCCGCCCCGCCGCCGCCGCCCGCACCGATCAGCATCACATCGACCAGCGCCGCGTTCGCAAGCTTGGTCCAGGTGTAGCTGCCCGGGCTTGTGTAGATGTCGAGCCGTGGCAGCGCGCCCGCCTGGCCCGATTGCAGAGCATTGTTCAGATAGGCCGATCCCCCCGCCGCCGAGAGCGTGCCGTCGCCGGCCACCGCAAGCCCGGCGCCGGGCTTGACCGCGCCGATCGCGGTGGCCGTCGCGGGCTGGGTGGGACCCGCAGGGCCTTGCGCCCCCGCGGCGCCGGCGGGACCGTCAGCCCCGGCCGGACCCGCGGCGCCCACCGGGCCGGGCGGCCCTTGCACCCCCGTTGCGCCCGCGGGGCCGGCGAGACCCGTGGCCCCGGCGGGACCCACTGCCCCGGCCGGACCGGCAACCCCGGCTGGACCCGCGGCACCCACCGGGCCCGGCGGCCCTTGCACCCCCGTTGCGCCCGTGGGGCCGGCGGGACCCGTAGCCCCGGCGGGACCCACTGCCCCGGCTGGACCGGCAACCCCGGCTGGACCCGCGGCACCCACCGGGCCGGGCGGCCCTTGCACCCCCGTTGCGCCGGTGGGGCCGGCGGGACCCGTGGCCCCAACCGGACCGGCAGCGCCTGTGGGACCAGCCGGACCCGGCTGGCTCGTGACGCCCGTCACCGCCGTCTTGACGAAGGCGGTGGTCGCGAGCGTCGTGTCGTTGCTGCCCATGGGGGGCGCGAGGCCGCGGACCGCGCCGGCGGACACCGCGAGCGCCGTCGTGCCGCCGATCACGACCTCGAACGCCCGCGTCGCCGGGTTGAAGTGGGTGTAGGTGGCGCCGACCGAGATCTTGGCCGGGTTGGAGAAGCCGTCGGGAAAGGCGCTGGCGTCGAGGTAGGTGCGCTGGCCGGCCCCCTGGGTCCAGACGGCCCTGTTGGGGCCGGGGATCATCGCCGTGGTGTCCAGCAGGTTGTTCCACCGCCCCGTGACCTGCATCGCCACATCGACCGCCTTCGGGCCGCCCGATTGCAGGCGGAAGCCGAGCCACCACGCGCCCTTGGCCCCGGTGTCGTTGGTGCGGTTGAAGTTGCGGACGGTGCTGCTGACCGCGATGTCGTAGCCCTGGGCGCCGAAGCCGCCGTCGTCGTGGCTGAACTCGTCCACCTCCTGGTAGGTGCCGTCGGAAAAGGAGAACAGGCCGCCCGAGAACGTCACCAGCGCCGGGTTCGCGAGGAAGTGCGTGGAGCCGGGCTTGGTGCCCGAGACGAAGCCGCCGGCGTGCAGGAAGTAGGCGTCGCCCTGGCCGACGTTGCCGACGTTGGCGTTGATCGCCGACACGCCGGTGCGCCCGCCCGTCTGGTCGTTGGTCGCCTGGTTCCAGCCGCTCTGGTTCAGCATCGACAGGCTGATGGCGCTGTTCTCGTGGCGCATCACGTACTCGGTCGCGGGCTTGGTCAGCGTGTCCTCGCCCTCGATGCGGTGCTCGATGGCCAGGTGCACGGTGCTGAGGTCGCCGTCGAACGCCTGGTTGATGTCGCCCTGGTTGCCGTAGCTCTTGGGGGCCGTGGTCCGACGGGCGAACCGCGGCGCGCGCTTGTGGCCGTCCGCGGTGCGGAGCTGGCCCTCGCCGTCGAGCCGGCCGGTCACGCCCTCCGTCGGCGTCTGCACCCGCGCGATGCCGGAGGGCAGCGTCACCGGGCGCGCGGCGGCCCGGGCCGCGTTGAGCGCCGTGGCGAGGGCCGCGCTGTCGTCCCGCGTGTCGTCGAGCGCCGCACCGAAATCCCGGGCGTTCACCTGGTCCGCCGCCCGCGCCGCGAGGTTGCGGGCCACTGTCCCGCCGTTCGCCGTGACCGGCAGGGTGGAGGCATCGGTGATCGCGGCGCTGCCCTGGGCGGTGATGACGCCGGACGGGTCGATCTGCACGCCGGGGCCTGCGGTGAACAGCCCGCGCAGCGCGGTGGCCGGTAGCCGCCGGGGCATCGCGCCGCTGTTGACCAGCACCTCGTCGCCGGCCGAGAGGCCCGGCGCCACGGGCAACGTCAGGTGGTCCGCCCCGGTCGCCGCCAGCGCGCCGCCGGACATGGCGAGGCCCGGGCCGACCGCCACCGGCTCCGGCCCGCCCACGACGGGCGAGACCCGGCCCAGCAGCGCCGCCGGCGCCAGGGTGATGCGGGCCTGGGTGCCGGCCAGCAGGGTGCCCACCTGGGCGCCCCGGGTGACGCCGCCCTGGCTCAGCGGCACTTGGTCGGTCGCCGCCACCTGGACGGCCTGCGGAAGTTGCTTGATCGTCGGCATGGATGCCCCCTGTTCGAGTGGGTCGCGCGTCGGGTGTGGTTCAGCCGGGCCTGGTTCAGCCGGGCGTAGTTCAGCCGGGCGCGGGCGTCAGGCGATGGCCGCCCAGCCGGTGACGCCGGAGCCGCCGCGCTTCAGCCACAGCGTCGCGCCCGCGCCGCCGTCGAGGTTGCGGTAGTCGGAGCCAGGGGGAGCGGCCACCACGCCCTCCGGGCTGCCGCGGCCGAGCGTGCTGACGAAGCCCGCCGGCTCGGCGTCCGACCCGACCCGCAGCCGGCCCGGCCCGGACGGGCGCAGCGTCAGGTCGCCCGTGGCCGTGCGCAGCACGAGGCTGCCGTCGCCCACCGGCGCCAGGTAGTCCGCCGGGGCAAAAGCCAGCGCCTGCCAGCCGCCCCAGGTGCCCACCCAATCCACGGCGGTCGCGGCGGGCACCAGGATGTCGGCGCCGGTCCAGTTGTCCTGGAACGGCACGCTGCCCGCCCGGCGGAACCGCACGGCGCAGTTGCAGTGCAGGCGGACCTGCCGCTCGTCGGTCACCGGCAGGCCGACGACCGCCGCCGCCGCGGCACCCTGGCCGTCCCCGGTGATCACCACCGTGGCGCCGGCCGCATAGCCGAAACCGCCGTTCAGCACGGCGATGCCCAGCACCGCGCCGTCCCGCACATGCGCCACCGCCTGCGCCCCGAACCCGGCCCCGCTGATCGCGACGCTCGCCCGCGTGTAGCCGCGCCCGCCATTCTGCAGCCGCACGAAGCCGACCTGGCCCGCCATCGCCGCCTGGTGCATGCCCATGATGCTCTGCACGCCGCGCGGCGCCGCCGTCAGCATCGCGCCGTCCAGCGCGTCCGGCACCTGTATTTGCTGGATGCCGCCGTTCGCCGCCCCGAGGTCGATGGGGTTGCAGATCATCCGCGCCTGGTTGTCCCAGCTGTTGCCCTGCACCACGACGCTGTCGGTATGCGCCCACAGCGCCTGCGACGGGCTGCTGCCGTCGCCGCCGAAGAAGGCGTTGCGCGCCACCACGACCCCCTGCGGCGCATCCAGCAGGTACACGCCGCCGCCGGAGCCGTCGCGCAGCGCGATGCGGTTGCCCTCGATGGTCAGGCCCTGGCAGGCGATGCCGAAGTTCTGGCCCCCCTCCACGGCGCTGCGGCCATCGGTCTCGACGTTGTAGGCGGTGACGCCCCAGATGTTGCCGAGCAGCTGGTTGCCCGCCACCCGCACGCCGCGGCTGCCGCCGGGGTTGATGCCGACCGAGCAGCCCTGCACCAGGTTGCCCGACACGTCGCACTCGACAGAGCCGCCGGCGTCGATGCCGAAGTATCCGGGCCCCCGGATCACGTTCCCGGCGACGCGGGACTGGATCGCGTTGACCAGCATCCCGCCGCCGTTGGCCGACAGCTCGTTGCCCACCACGCTCAGCCCCTGCCCGGCCACCGCGATGCCATAGGCCGTGTTGTCGTGGCAGGCGTTGCCGGCCACCACGACGCCCACCGCGTCCGGATGGGCATGGCCCCAGCGCGGCGGCTCGGCGTTGGTCTCGTTGAAGTTGCCGACCGAGATGCCGCGGGCGTTGCCCCAGGCTTCGCAGCCCAGCACCCGGCCGTGGCGCACCACCTGCTGGAAGGCCGGGTCGTTGAAGTCGAGGCAGATGCCGTAGCCGCCGTTGCCGTGCGCGAGGCAGCCCTCGACCAACGCGCCCGACGCCGCCTGCACCCAGATGCCGTGCACCTGGTTGTCCCGCGCCTCGCAGCCGAGCACCCGGTGCCGGCTCGGCGATCCCGAGAGGCCGTCCCGCGCCTGGATCACCAGGCCGCTGCCGAGGCTCTGGCCCGCCGCCCCCTGGAACACGCAGGCGTCGAACAGCGTCTGCGTGCAGCGCGGCGTGACCAGCACGCCCCAGCTGTCGCCGGGCGCCCGGCCGGCGTCGAAGGTGACGCCCAGCGCCGTGAAGGCCGGGCCGTCGATGTTGACGAAGGCGCCCGCGGCCGGGCTGTCGCCGGGAAGCCGCCGCAGCACGGTCTGGCCGGGCACGCCGATCAGGGTGGCGCTGCGGCTGATGGTCCACTGGCCGCGCGTCGCGTAGATGCGGGGACCAAGCCGCACCGGACGGCCGCTCGCGATGGCGCGGTCGAGCGCCGCCGTGTCGTCGGTGATCCCGTCGCCCGCCGCGCCGAACGCCTCCGCTGGCATGGCGTCGGCCGCCCAGTCGGCCAAGCTGCGGGCGACACCGCCCGGCGCCTGCGCCACCTGGCGCGACAGGTCGATCCCCGGCACGCCGGCCAGCCCGGCCATGAACGCGCCGTACGGCACCGCCGCGTCCCGCCCGCCCTGCGCCATGCCCACGAGGTCGCCCAGACCCGGCGCCCCGCCCCCCGGCAGCCCCGCCACGCTGAACGGCGGCGACGCCGACAGGGTGCCATCGGCCAGCCGCAGGTTGGCGCCGATGCCGATCCGCTCCGCAGCACCCACCCCGGCGCTGCTGCGCCCCAGCAACGCGCCGGGCTGCATCGCGAGCGCCGGCTGCATGCCCGCCAGGAACTGCGCCCGCGTCACGCGCCGCGTGAAGTTGCCCTGGCTGATGAACAGCAGGTCGCCATCCGCCGCCGCGAGGGCCAGCGGCAAGTCCTTGATCGTCGGCATGGCCTAGACCCCCAGGAGCAGCGGGTTGCCGGCCTCGTCCACCAGCAACGCCCCGCTGTCGTCGGTCAGCGCCCCCGAAACGCTTCCGCCCGTGCTCAGGCTGCCGCCGCCCGACCCCGTCGCCAGCGCCAGCACCGGCAGCAGCACGGTGCGCGACAGCACCCGCCCGGCCTGCGTGCCGATGGTGAGCGTCACGCTGTAGATCGTGCCGGCCAAGCCGCCCGACAGCCACAGCACCGCCCGCGCCCCATCCGCCGCCGCGGAGGCCAAGGCGAGGTCGCCGGGGTTGGACGGGCTGATGGCCACATCGAGCGTCGCCACCGCGTCGCCGTCATTCCCGCTGAGCGCCGGGGCGATGTCGAACTGGTAGTCGAGCACGTCGCCGGGGTCCTTGGCCGGCCAGGACGGCAGCGGGACGGCGGAGAGCGGGTTGGCCGTCCGGCCGCCGCGCGGCCCCGGCACGAAGCCGTCGAGCACCAGCATGCGGGCGGCGCTCGGCTTATAGAGGTGACTGGCGTTTGTTGCCATTTTGTTCTCCTGCTCAATCAGTATTCGACGATGACGAGGCCGCTCGCCCCCTTGCCGCCGGAGGTCGCTGCGCCGTAGCCGCCGGCCGCCCCCGACCCGGCCGCCTGGCCCTGCGCCGCGGCACCCCCCTTGAAGGCGCTGCGCCCGCCGCCGCCAAAGGCGCTGGCGCCCCCCGCGCCGCCCGGCACGGAGGCCGAGAGCGGCCCGTCGCCGCCGGGTCCGCCGGTCAGCAGCAGGGTGCCCACGGTGCCGCGCCCGCCGTCGCCCCCGGTGCTGTCGGGGTTGCCCGAATGCCCGCCCGTGCCGCCCAGGGCGGAGACCAGCGTGCCGTCGGCCGAGGCGAACAGCGTGGCGCCCCCGGTCCCCCCGTTGTAGCGCGGCGCGCCGCCGGCCCCGCCCACGCCCACCGTGACCGTGAGCGTGCTGCCGGGATCGACCGCCACGACCGCCTCCGCGTAGCCACCCGCGCCGCCGCCGCCGCCGGTGTAGTCGCTGTCGCCCCCGCCCCCGCCGCCGCCTGCGGCCACGAGGCGCACCTTGGCCGCGCGCACGTCGGGCGGCGCGCGCCAGACGGTATTCTGCGCGAACACCTCCTGCCGGCTGAAGCCCGGGAACAGGGCGGGCAGCTTGAACGGCACGAAGGGGTTGCCGGGCACCGGGGCGATATCGACCGGCACTGTGCCCCGGCCGAAATAGGTCATCACCGAATACAGCCCGACCCACCCGTCATCGGCATCCGGCGGGAAGCGTCCGCCGACGATGTGCGGCTGGCCCGGCTTGGCCGACAGCGCCACCCGCAGGACGCGCTGCGTGTTCTGCGCCCGGCCGTTGTTGAGCGGGCCGCTCCACGGCACCGCGGGGTCGGCGGCGTTGTAGTAGGGCAGCGCGAGCGGCGCCGCGTCGTAGTCGGAGATCGCCGCCTGGATCAGCCAGCACAGCGCATGATCGCCGTCGCTCGGCCCGTGCAGCGGCAGCGCCGTGTCGGACGGGTTGTGCGCCACCCGCACCAGGGGCGCCGCGTCGGCTGGCAGGGAGCCGAAGGGCTGCGCGTCCACCTGATACAGCGTGGACAGGCTGCCCGCCCCCACCACGACGCCATAGCCGGACGCGGCCGGCGTGCAGGGCAGGCCGTCCGCCACCACCCCCGTCCCCAGCACGCAGCGCGCCAGCGCGCCCAGCGCCGTCATCACGTTGCGCTGCATCAGCAACAGGTCGGTGTCGAGCGGGATCGAGCCGGGATAGACGATCTGCCGGTCCATCGGAAAGCCTCCGTAAGAGTGTTGATCAGCCCTCGAAGCGCACCCAAGCGGCGCCGCCGGCCGGAAGCGCGTCGGTCAACGCCGCCCGCACCTCGGCGTCCGGCGCCGCGCCGCGCTGCACCACCACGAGGCATTCGAGCGGCATGGCGAGCGACCCCCAGCCGCCGGCCATGCCCCAGGCGAGGCCGGGGCCGCCATACGCGCCGGTGTCCCGCGGCTGCGCCGGCTCGAACACCCGGACCGGCCCGGCCCCGGCCTCCGCCGCCGCCTCCAGCAGCCCCGCCCGCGTTGCACGGTCCCGGCGCAGCGCCCGGCCGATGCGGGCGCGATACGCCGCGTCCGCCTCATGGGCCCGCCGCGGCAGCCGCCCGCCGAACAGGTCCTGCGCCGAGAGGTCGAGGAACCCGCCCGTCGCCGTGAGCCGCCGCGACTGAAGCCGCACCGTGTCGAGCAGGCCATGCAGCCCGGCCCACGCCGCCCCCAACCCCGACAGCAGCCCGTCCAGCACCGGCGCCGCGTCGCCGAACCAGCGGTCCGGCAAGGCGAGCCGCAGCCGGGCGCGCATGTCCTCCATGTCGCCGGTCATGGCAGCACCGTGATCGAACCCGGGCGCAACACGCCGTAGGCCGGCGGCGCGAGGTCATCCGCCACCCCGTTCACCGTGACCGCCGTCACCCGCTCGATCCGCGGGTCCGCCTCATGCGCAAGCTGGATCAGGCGGGAGATCACCAGCCCGGCGCCGAGCGGCAGCGACGCCACATACGCGCCCAGCGCCGCCTCGACCGCCGCCTTGGCGTCCTCCGGCCCCTGCGCGAACAGGGACACGTCCGCCCGCACGACCTGCGGCGCGCGCACGCTGAACGTCCCGCCCAAGGGCCGCACCACCTCGATGGCCGCAGACGCCGCCGCCAGAAGGGCGGGCGAGGCATGGCCGGTGCCGTCGTCGATCACCACCGTGAAATGGCCGGGCCGCGGCGCCCCCGCGGTGTCCACCCGCTCCGCAATGGCGTAGGACAGGCCCTGCTGCAGGCTCTGGACGGCGTAGCCCACCGCCTGCGCCGTCGCCCGGGTGCGGCTGTCGATGAAGCCGCCGAAGCGTTGGCGGAGCGCCGCGTCCGCCTCCGCATCCAGCCCGCCCGCCGCCGGCGCCGCGTTGGTCACGGCATCGACGCCGGGGATGGCGCTGGCCAACAGGCGCAGCTCGCCCGCCTTCACGTTGCCCGCGCGCCCGGCCGACAGCGCCGCGACGGGCACGGACACCGCGAGGTCGGCCGGGCGCAGCAGGTAGCCGGCGCCGGTCCAGGCCGGGTGGCCCGCATCGGCCGTGACCGTGAACGTCAGCGCGTCCGTGTCCGTCCCCGTCTTCACCAGCGCGCCAACCGGCACCACCGCCGACAGCCCCGCCGTCGTCCGGCTGAACGTCGCGACGCCCACGGCCGCGATGCCCGGCAGCCGCGTCAGCCCGAAATCCGCCACCCAGCTGTCGAGGTCGGCGCCCGCGCTGGTCGCCGCCCGCGTGGTCGCCAGCACCTCGGTGATCAGCCACTGCACCCAAAGCCCGATGCTGGCGTTCGCCTCCAGGATGGCGCGCAGCACGCTGCCGACCGAGAGGTCAATCAGCCCGCGCGCCGCCCCCTGCACGGCTGCGGCCTGCGTGCGCACCAGCGCGGTGAAGTCCTGCAACGGAAGCTGCATGGCGTTATCTCCCGAGTTCGAGCGAAAGCGTGCGCGCGTCCGCGGTGTCCGCGTCGGCGTAGCGCACCTGGACGGAAAGCGTGCCGCCGGGGTCGGTCTGTACCTCGATCACCGGCTCCGGCACCGCGGCCACGGCGGGTTCGCGCCCCATTTGCTCGCGGATCAGCGCGCGGATGGCGGCGGGGTCGGCCGGCTGTCCCACGAAACGCGCGAGGCCGGCGCCGTAGCCCGGCTGCCAGATGTAGTCGCCGGGGTTGGTGAGCAGGCGGCGCAGCACGCGCTCCGTGCCGAGCGCCGGGCCGGTGACGGTCACGAGGTCGCCGGTCGGCCCGGCGGACAGATCGCCGGCCCAGGCGTGGTGCAGGTCTGACATGGAGGGTCTCCGGTTGTGGGGGTGGGCGGACGGGCGGCGCTGTCACGGCCGTTCCGCCGTGGCGAGAAACGGTGGGCGCAAGGACCTGTTCGCGTCGGGCCGGGCGCAACGGCGAACGACCGGCCGCCACCGCGCCCAACTGGTTCGCCCGTCATCGGGTGGGGGTGAGCGTGGCCCCGCTCGCTTTCGTGCCCGGCGCGGCTTGGGCGGGCGTCGCCTCCGGGTTTTGGTTCAGGGACTTCGGACAGCCCGCAGGCTTGGCTTCATCGACCCGGACGCCCGTCTTTCCGCATCCGTTCCAGACCCATTCAGAGACTGCCGAGCCGGGCCATGACGCGGGCGTTCAGCGCGTCGAGGTCCGGTCCGACAACGACCTCCGACGTCACCAGCAGGAACGCGCCGCCGTGCAGCACCTCGGCGCGCTCGCACTCCGGCGCGGCGCGTGCCGCCACCTCCGCCGCGCCGATCCCGAACGCCCGCCGGCACAGCAGGTCATCGAAGAAGCACACCGGCCAAATCCAATAAACGCTGTCGCGGCCGTTGATGTTGCGGCCCGCGCGGCAGCGTGGCCGAGCAGAACCGCGCGTAGTCCGCCTCCTCGGTATTCATGCGCAACGAGATGAAGTCATCCGACTGGGCTATGTCCCTGGACAAGTACCCGGCAAAACGCGCCCGATACATAACCTGTCCCGCTAATCCATCCACAAGCGCCGTTCGGAGATCGAGCGAGGCGGACTCTCCCGTGAACTCGAACGGTGCGTCGCTCGCAGTCTTGCCGTCACCCCAAAAGCCAGGAACAGCCGCGAACTGCTCGACGAACTTGGCATTCAGCTCCGGGCTGGGTTCATCCAAGTTCGCGCGGCGCCGCAGCATGAAATCAACATACATGCCTTCCCCAGTGCACGCCTTGGTTTCAGATCAGGGCTGTGACGGCCTTTGTTCTGCACCGCGCTCCTGTCTGCTTCTTACGGTTTCTGTTGCACGCATCAGAAAGCGTGTGAACTCATAAACGTCTCGGAATTGACCACGGCCATTCGCAACTGGAACAAACTTCACAGAACCGTCCCTTAAGGTGACTGTGACGCCAGTTGGCGCATCCTTGGGAGGAGTTTTGATTTTCAAAATGTCGGAGTAAAGTGTTTCATCAAGTGATCCGTTCTTAAAAACCGCAATCCCACTCTCATTTACGAGGACAAAATCGCCGTCTTCTAAATTATTAACATAGATTCCAAGCGTATTGTTTGACAACAAGTCTGCATAAGCTCCAAGCTTATTTCTAACCTCATGCTGTTGCACATAGCTATCCGTGTTGCCAAGTATCTTTTTGGCTCTGAAGCGAATGTCCACACTGCTTCTCCTGCTTCTCATCCCCGTTCGGGTCGGCATACGCCAGTCGCTCGACCTGCCCGGCGTCAGCCTCCTTCAGCCCCCAAACCGGGATTGACAGGCTGCGGGCAAAGCCGACCGCCTCTGGCTCGGCCTGCGGACTCTCAAAGGGGCGCCAAGCGGGCCATGACGCGGGCGTTCAGCGCGTCGAGAGCGGGTCCGGCAACGACCTCCGACGTGACCAGCAGGAACGCGCCGCCGTGCAGCGCCTGGGCGCGCTCGCACCCCGGCGCGGCGCGCGCCGCCACCTCCGCAGCACCGATCCCGAACGCCCGCCGGCACAGCAGGTCATCGAAGAAGCACACCGGCCAAATCCGGTAAACGCTGTCGCGGCCGTCGATGTCGCGGCCCGACTTTTGAGATTGCACGCGCGTGATGTCGAAGTCGTCCAGCAGCACGGCCTCGTCAGTATGCGCGGCTGCGCGGTATGGCCTGAAGACGTCGATCAGCTGCGGCAGCGTGGCCGAGCAGAACCGGGCGTAGTCCATTTCCTTGGTGTCTAACCGAAGGGAGAGGAAGTCGTCCGACTGGGCGATGTCCCGGGACAGGTACCCGGCAAAGCGCGGCGCATACGAGATTTGCCCCGCCAACCCGCTCGCCAGCGCCGTTCTGAGATCAAGCGAGGCGCACTCGCCCGGAAACTCGAACGGCGCGTCGATTGCGGCTTTGCCGTCGCCCCAGAAATCTGGAACAGCCACCAATTGCCCCACGAGCTTGGCATTCAGCGCCGGGCTTGGCTCATCTAAAGCCGCACGGCACCGCAGCATGAAGTCAACATACATGCTTCTCTCCTAGCACATGTCTCAATATCATGTTACGGCTGTGATGGTCTTATGCGAACGGAAATGTTTCCGATGCTAAGCCCGACGATGGTGCGCCTTGCTTCGGCAGCAGCTTTTGCATTTGGAACCTCGATTACGCCCTTATAGCCCGGATTTTGTGCCAGCGCAGCGCTTTGTCTCAATAGCTGCTGCCGAAAGCTCGGGGGCACGAACATTCCGCTTTCAGTCTGAAATATTCCTACCGCCGTCTTGGCGTCAATAAGTTCGACGGTGCCGTCAGGCAGCACCCGAATGCCGTCCCACCTCACAATGGATCTGCCGTTCGGGTTCGGGTTGTCATACCTCAGCGCAGGCGACGCCGCGCTCCGCCCCGTGACCGGATCGGTCGAGGAGCCGGCCGTCTGCGCTTGATGCCTGTAAGCCTCCCTCATCTCTGGGCTTCCTGGCGGCCTGAGATTCTCAGACACGAACACAAGGCCGCGGTTGGCCCCGGTCGAAGGCGGCAATCCCACGCTGTAGTCGGTCGGCCCCACAGACAGCCGCGGCACCGGCCCGCCCGGATCGGCAGGCGTGTTCACCGGGCCTTGCGATGCCGGCGGTCGGGCACGCGCACGGGCCACTTCCAGCCTCATGGCTTCAATATCGGCCTCGGTCGGCACGTAGATCTTCGGGTCGGCAAGGGTCTGAAGCAGAGGGTTGTCGGGATCAGTCTCCTGGAGTTGAGAGCGCAGGTTGCTGTAGCGCCCGATCCGGCCCAACTCGGGAAGGCTCAGTTCCTCGCTGTTCGGCTCGGCCCGCCGGGCGGTCTCGTTCTCGGGGGGAGGCTCGGCCTGCGCAAGCTGCACGCCGCCTTGCGCCTTGACTGCCCGAGCCTCCATCCCGGCGATGACCCGATCCAACGTCGCACGCAGGCTGGAACCCGCACTGGCCTGCGCAGCCGCAGCCGCAGCCGTCGCAGCCGCCTCCTCGTCCCACTGCGCCCCGCCCGTCCACCCCCGCAACGGCCGCATCCGCCACGCCCGCCCGTTGTATCCCTCCGACGCCGGCGCGGCCGGGAAGCTGATGCGCAGCCGGATGGTGTCCACGCCATAGGGCATGGTCCAGCCGCTGCTGCCGGTCAGCGCGCGCCGCGCGGCCGGGCCAGCCTTTGCCGGGCCGGACAGATTGAAGCCGTCAGGGGTTGAGGAACTCAGCCGCGCCGCGTGGGCACCGGCATCCTAAGGCGGAGTGATCGAATTCCTGGGGCGTTTGCGCAAGCTTTTCCCTCAGGAAGCCAAGGAAAAATTTGCACTCTTCTGCCGCAAGCCGGGCCGTCACCCCTTTTTCCCATCCGCCACGTCCGGCAGCCCCGTGATCCCGCCCTGCGCATCCGGGTGCCGATGCCCGTTGTAGGTCCGTCGCAGCCCGTCAAGCGATCCCCGCCGGTCGTACACGTCCCCGTCCACATGCAGGTCCCCCCGCACCGAAACCGTCCCGTCGTTCAACAGCCGCAAGTAACTCCCGCTCCGATGCGTCAGCCACACCTCTCCCACCGGCGTCGCCGGACCCGGCGCCTGCGCGCTCCACGCCCGCCCCGCGATCACCCCATGCTCCGCGTCGCCCTCCTGCGGCAGCACCAGCACCTGGTCGCCCGGCGACGGCGGACACGACAGCCCCCACCCCGCCCCCACCCAGGGGCTGAGCACCGGCAGCCATCCCGTCAGCACCCCGTCCGGCTGCAATTGCACCCGCGCCGTCCCGGCCGCCGGATCGACGGAGGTGACGATGCCGAACCGCGGCTGGCCCGCAGCCAGGTCCTGCGCGCCCGTATGCGCCTTGATGGCATTCAGCAACCGGTCCATCACGCCCCCCTCAGGCACAGGCGCTGCGTGAAGCCCCGCCGCGCGTCCAGGTGCCGGCTCAGCTCCGCCACCGCGTAGTCCCGGTCCCACTCCGTCCCCGTGCCGACCAGCGCCACCCGGCTCCGCGCCGACAGCCCCAGTTCGCCCGGCATCGACGCCTGCGCCGTCCACTCGTGCCGCCGCAAATCCGCCAGCGCCCGCTCCGCCACACGCTGCGCCTGCCCGGCATCAAGGTTCGGCCGCACCAGCGCATGCCGCCGCACGGCCCCCCCGCCCCCGCCCCGCGCCGTGTGCTCGACCGCCGCCCCGGCCCGCGTGCCCCAGCTCCGCACCGTCACCTCGACCGCCCGAGCCAGGCCCAGCGCGTGCTCCAGCTCCAGGCTCAGGCAATCCTGCACCCGCAGCGGCACCGCATCCCCGTCCGGCGGCCCAAAGCGCAGCGTCGCCCCCTGCATGAACAGGTCGAACCCCTCCTGCCCCGCGAGGAACGCCAGCAAATCCCACTCCGTCACCGCCCGCGCGAACTGCCCGAGCGCCAACCGCTCATGCTCCGCCTGGTAATACCGCCCGACCGCCGTCCCCGTCCGCTGCACCTCCGCGCCCAAGCCATGCCGGGCCGCGATCAGCTCGACGATCTCGCTCGCCGTGCGGTTGGCGAACGTCTCGCTCGCCTGCGCCTCGACCAGCCCGGCCGACAGGTCCCGCCCCGCGATGTCCAGGACGCCGCGCACCGGGTCGAACGCCAGCGTGTCTGCCGTGCCCACCAGCAGGCTCGCCCATCCGCCATCCCATCCCGCCTGCACGTCCAACCGCAGCCCCGGCGCCCGCAGCCCCGCCCAATCCGCCGCACTCGCCGCCAGCCGCACCCGGAAGCGGTCCGCCGCCAAATGGTTGTTGGCGAACACATCCACCCCCAGCACGCCCGGCAGCGCCGCGCCGTCCGCCAGCACCTGGGCGCGCGGCTGCCTAACCCCGCTCAATGCCGCCCCCCTTCGCGGGATCGACGGGCGGCAGCTTCAGCGTGACCAATCCTGACAGCACCGGGTCCGACAGCCCGTTCGCCCGGGCGATCCGGTTCCACTGCGTCGCGTCGCCGAGGCGCGCGAGCGCCAGCCGGAACAGGTCGCCGCCCGCCACCGTCACAGTTTTCACGATTTGTTCTCCAAACTCGCCCCGTACGCTCGCCCCACCGCCAACCGCGCCAGCAGCCCCGCCGCCGCCGCCATGCCCGGCAGCGCCGCGGACGCCAGCGCCGCCTCCGCCGCCGCCATCCGCTCCTCGACGCCGGGTCCGCCGCCGAGCGCCACCGCCTCCGCCAGCGTCGCCGCCATCGGCAGCAACTCCGCCGCCGCCAGGTCGCCCTCCGACAGCACCGTGCAGGAGATGCGATACGGCACCCACCAGGGATTGGCGCTGTCCGCCTCGAAATCCGAGATGATGACGGTGAAGCGCCACCCGTCCCAGGCGAGCGGCAACGCGAGGCCCGCCCGCCGCAGCCGGTCCAACTGCCGCACCCGCTCCGCCGCATGGCCGCCCGAGAACATCCCGGACCACCCCAGCTCCCGGTCGTCCGGCCCCATGGCATCGACGATCCGCGCGCCCCCCGGCAGCGTGTGCACCGCCAGCCGCTGCTTCCCCCCAAGCGTGATCCGCTCCGGCACCTCGAAGCCCGCGAACACGACGGGACCCAGCACCGGCGGCATCACAGCGTCCCCCCCGGCATCCAGGCCGGAGCCTGCCGGGAATCGAACTGCGTCGTCCCCGCCGACGGCCGCGCCGCGTCGCGCCCCATGCGGTCCGCCAGCCAATGCCCCACCAGGTGTCCATCCAGCATCACGTCCCCTCCGTTCTTTCCGCCGTCCCGCGCCTCGGGCGGGGGTGCGGCCGGGCGGCCCGCCAGCAATCCGCGCGCCGGCTCCGCCGCCTGCCCGCCCGGCCCCATGGCGACGGGCGCCGCGGGCGCCGGAGGGGCTGCGGCCATCGTCGGGACCCATGGCGCGGGGGCGTCCGGCGCACGGCGGAACTCGCGCTCCATGCTGCGGATCGGCACGCCCGGCATGGAGGGCGCCGCCGGGGCCACGGGCAACGCGGCTGCGGCCGGGGCCATTGGCGGAGCCGCCATCATGACCCGCGGCGCTGCGGCCTGCGGCGCGTCCCTCGCCACCGGCGCGGCCGGGGCCGAGACCGGGGCCGAGACCGGGGCCGACGCCTGCGGCGCGCGTGCCGCCGCGACGGGCGCAACCGGCATCGGATCGGCCGCGGCCTGCTGCACGGCCGGGGCCGCCTGGGTGATCGGCGCGGCCGCCCGCGCCGGGGCCGCCGCCGGACCCACGGGCGCCGACGCCATGGGCACGGCAACTGGAGCCGCCGCCATCGGCGTCGCAGCCGGGGCCGCCGGCCCAACCGGAGCACCCGGCCCCGCCGCCGCTGCCGCTGCCGCGCGTTCCGGCGCAGCCCGCTCCGGCATGGCAATGGTCCGCACGACCGGCGCAGCCCGCTCCGCGTCCGCCTGCCGCGCCGCAACCGTGATCCCCGGCCCCGGCGCCGACGCGGCCCGGGCCACCGCCCACGGTCCCGCCGCGACCGGTTCCGCAGCAGCCGCCGCCGGCTCCACGACCTTGGGCAGCCGCACGGCCCCCGCCGCCGCGACCGCCCGCGCCGCCCCTTGCGCCGTGGTCGTCAACGCCTCCAGCCGCCCGGCCGTTGCCGCCACCGCGCGGTCGAGCGCCCCCAACTCCTGCGCGATCACCCGCATCCCGGCGCTCACCCCGTCCTGCAGCGCCAGTTGGATGCCGATCTCGTAGGCGTCGATCATACCCAGCCTCCATGAAAATTACGGCACGGTCGTCGATGAAGCAGCAAGCCTGACCGGCATGACCCGCCCAAATGCGGCAGCCCGCCACGAAAGAAGCTTGATGCCCGCAAACCGAGCCAGAGACGCCCCTAACGGCGGCAGAAGGCGTCGGCGCTATCGTTTCGGGACCGCGTCCCGCGTGGCGCAGCGGCGGCCTCGATGTTCATCAGCAAACAAACTGCGATGCCAAATAACATTCACGGCGCCCCATGCGGAACTCGATCCGCCGCCACGATCCGCGCCGTCGGCGTCTCCCCAGCCCCCTCAAACTGATACGTGCTCACACTCCCATCCGTCTCCGTCACATACTGATACAGCGTGCTCCCTTGCAGCTCGCCCGCCACACGCCACGCCTGCTCCAGCGCGTTGATGAAGTCGTCCGCCGCCAAGTTGCCACTATTTCCTCACCCCGCATCCGATACGTTACGGTCAAGGTAAAACGTAATCTCCGGACCATAGCCTTCATACTTGGCAACCCGATATCTTGGGTCTCTTTTGGACAAGGTCTTCTCCCAATCGAGGGCAATCTCGCCTGCAAGGCTCTCCAATTCTTCCCCATCCCGCATACTAGGAAAGAAGTCGTATATATGTATATGATTCAGCATTCTTTCGAGATCAGCAGGTGGTTCTTTCTTTCGTTCGATCCACTGATCAACGACATTTGTATCCATGTTTCCTGCATTAAGGTGCAAGCCCCTATACACTTTGATTTCAACACGCTTCAACCATTGCAATGTTTTCTGATCTTCTGCCGTCATGGAACCTCTTCCGAATTTGTTGGTCTAGGAGGACTTGGTTTCCCCACGAATACTTGCCCTGATGGTGACACATTACGACTGAACTCAGTGACGTGTGGTGTGGAAACGCCCCCGTGAGATGCACCCATCATATCAACTCTATAAGCGGGAAAGCCATCCGCGGCCCAAACTTAATAGCTGGTGATATTGCCATTGCTGTCCGCACGATACATCACAGCGTTCGGCATTTGGGGCGTCGTTGGGAAGCGTCCCTGGACCTGTGTTCCGAGGTTTTTGACGTCGCTCCCGAGAACTTTTGGCACCGCTGTCGCGCGTCACGTCGTCCACCGCATCGCCCCCCCAATCCCAGGTGCGCCCGCTCAGCTCGCCCAACACCACGATCCACGCCGTGCGCTCGTCCTGGTCCAAGGAGAACGCCACGTCGAACGGGACGCCGTTCCGGACCAAATACAACCCGTCCACCAGGTCGGCGCTTTGCGTCAGCGCCCGCAACGCAGCCAGGCCGTCCTCCGGCCCGGCCGCGCCTACCCGTTTCCCGGGCCGGCCGACGCCACCCCTTCGCCCACCGCCACCAGCCCCACATCACCCAGGCGCTGCACCAGCCCCTCCACCTGCGTCTCGTTCGCCAGCAAGGGGATCGGCACGTCGTCAATCGCCGTTACGCAGAACGCCAGCATGGCATAGCCCACATACCGGTCGTTCCCCGACAACCCAGGCCCCAGCGCCTTGAACAGCCGCAGCCGGTCCAGCGCGGAAGGTCGCCGGAACTCAAGCTTGCGCCCCTCCGCGTCCACCACCGTGAGCGGCGCCCACGCCTCCGCCACGATCCGCTCGCTCGGCGACGCCATCAGATGCGCTTCCTACGGCTCGCAAAGAAGTCCAGACGCTGCCGAACCGCCGCATCCCCCTTCCACTGCCCCGCACTCGTCAGCTTGAACACAGCCCCCTCAAACTGATACGTGCTCACACTCCCGTCCGTCTCCGTCACATACTGATACAGCGTGCTCCCCTGCAGCTCGCCCGCCACATGCCACGCCTGCTCCAGCGCGTTGATGAAGTCATCCGCCGCCGAGTTGCCGCTATCTATACATTGGTAAGCAAAGGGAACGATAGGTGGTTAGGAATTGAGCCTTTGGCTTCCAACACTATGCTTTCGGAGGATATAATCGATCCATCTCTCCCGTGTATTCCCGGTCTCTCCGGTCCTGGGCTTCTTGCAGCCGTTCAAACACCCCTGGCGCATTCGCAACGATGTCCTTGCCAAACTGCTTGAAGATCGTGGCCGCAAATGTAAACCAGCTTTCTACGCCGGCTTCGGTCTCAACAAGTTTCATGCCACCCCGAAAATCAAGATACCGTTGATCGCCATATAGGAAAAGCAAGTCGCTCAACCAAAAGTGCTGGTTAGACCTTGGCTCCAAACCAAACACGCATGTTGTCTCAAGTAAACCACCGCAATCAAGTTCAACATAGATTTTTCCTGATGAGAACCGAATCATCATTGGTTCCTCATCAACTACCTTGAAGCCGTGCTCCGATTGCAAGAAACCGAATTTCTGGCGTGTAACTTTCAAGAAACCGAGATAACCGTCCTTAGATGGTGGGCGTACTTCAGCAACCTTGATGATCCTTTCGGCGGCCTCAAACAGCGGCGCACACCGCGCTTGATCTTCTAGCGAACGCCTCGAGAGAATCGCCCGAAGCTGATGCAGTAACTCTAACTCCTGGCCCGCGCGACCCGGAAAATCCGCTTTAGGATTTTCGTTCATAAGCATGTTGCCGAGTTGCCGCCAGTCGGCGACCGCCTCGAATATGTCGTTGTCGAATGGGCTCTCAAAGCGCTTCTGCTCCAACTCTAGCACATGCTGCTCCAGTAACGCTGTATCGCTTTCAAGAGACTGCATCTATTCACTCACAATCACGGTAGCTTTTTTGCCCCTCGGCGTGTAGTAGTTTATATGAGGTTCGTGGTGTGTGCTGACCCCTCCAGGAGGATGCCCGGCTTCCTGACGGTCTACTTTGCCTCCCATCTCCTCAATCATCCGAGTTGCCTCGGCCCTTGTCGGCACTTTGCCATTCAGGGTGTTGTGAGTGCCAGGTTGCTGAAGCTGGTCACGGGCGGCATTATATGACTTTGAGCCGCTCCACCCCCATGGGGTCATAACCGACGCCGCTGGGCCTATGATAGGCAACCCATACGGCGGCGCTCTCAGCTTCTTGTCGAGCGCGATCACCTCGTCGTCGGAAAGCTCCTCGACGTTGACCGGCACCTCGTCCCCGTCAACGACAAGCGTGCCGCTTTCCGGACCCATCGCTTTACGGAGGAGGTCAGCTCGTTCATGCTTGGTGTGCGCTAAGCCATGGTCGTGCAGCCACCACCAAAGCCTGCCGTGTTCCTCCGCGGCGGGGCTTGGCTGCGGCGGCGTTCCCGCTTAGGCCACCGCAGGTGGTACATCGACTGGACGCTGCGCCGTCAGGCCACCCTCGCCGCCTTGCGCCTCGACGGTTGGCGACTCTGTTGACATCGCAGCAATGACTCGATCCAACGTCGCACGCAGGCTGGAACCCGCGCTGACCTGCCGCGCTCCGCTCGCGATGGGAACGATAATGCCCTCGTCCGCGTAGCCGCCCTGCTCGGCCCCGGCGGACGGTTCTCTGTCCGCCACCTGCCCTCCGGTCCACCCCCGCAGCGGCCGCATCCGCCACATCCGCCCGTTGTAGCCCTGCGACACTGGAGCGTCCGGGAAGCTGATGCGCAGCCGGATGGTGTCCACCCCATACGGCATCGCCTCATCCCGGTGGTCGTCCCTCAGTCCGTCCACCGCATCGCCCCCCAGTCCCACACGCGCCCGTCCAGCATGCCAACCG
>CAXULX010000004.1:0-116034 GCA_964252005.1 uncultured Acetobacteraceae bacterium
CGGCGGTGACGTTCGCCATCGCCATGCCGTCGCCGATCATCAGGATGACGTTCTTTGCCCGGCGCGGCGCGGTGGCGGCATAGACCTCCCAGGTGACGGTGGCGGTGCGGTCCCCGTCGGTCGCCGTCACGTCGTAGCGGCCGGGCTGGTCGATGGCGACGCCGCGCAGCATGAGGGCGGACAGGTCCTTGCCGTCCTCACGGGCGATGAACTCGGCGGCGCGGCCCAGGGCGGCGGCGTGGTCGCGGCCGTTCACCGTGACGCGCACGCGGGAGGCGTCGGCGAGGCCGGGGAACTCGACTTTGAAGTCGAAGCGGCTGCCGGCCAGGATCGCGGCTTGGTCGATGGGATAGATCACCTGCGCGCACGCCGTCCCGGACACCGCCCCGGACGCCAGCAGCCCCGCCGCCAAACCGATCACCGCCACGCGCATTGAACCCTCCATCGCTGCCGGAGCGACCCTAGCCCAGGCGGGATGATGGCGTCAGGCCGTCTTTGAAATATCATTTGGGCCGGCCGGCGTCATGCCCTGTTTTGCACGCGGCCCTCCGCTGCTAGCCTCGGCCGGAAGGAGACGCCGCACATGACCGAGCCGACCTACACCCACGCTGGCCTGCTGCGTTTCGCGCAAGCCTTGCTGGAGGCCGCGGGCCTCGCTGCCGACCGCGCGGCGACGGTCGCCGAGGTGCTGGTGGAGGGCGACCTGCTGGGCCATACCACGCATGGGCTGGCGCTGCTGCCGGGCTACCTCGACGCGATCTCGACCGGCGGCATGGCGACGCAGGGCGGGTGGGAGACCATCAGCGACCGCGGCGCCAGCGTGCTGTGGGACGGGCGGCGGCTGCCGGGGCCGTGGCTGGTGGTGCAGGCCATCGCGCTGGCAACGGAGCGGGCCGCGGCGCACGGCACGGCGACCGTCGTGATCCGCCGCAGCCACCACATCGCCTGCCTCGCGGCGTACCTGGCCCGCGTCACCGCCCGGGGGATGGTGGTGCTGCTGCAAAGCTCCGACCCCTCGGTCGCGAGCGTGGCACCGTTCGGCGGCACCCGCGCGTTCATCACGCCCAACCCGATGGCCGCCGGGTTCCCGACGCATGGCGACCCGGTGCTGCTGGACGTGAGCACGAGCACCACCACCAACGGGTTGACGGGGCGCCTGAACAAGGAGGGCGCCGTGCTCGGCCATCCCTGGCTGCTGGACGCCGCCGGGCGGCCGACGCCCGACCCGGCGGCGCTGTTCACCGACCCGCCCGGCAGCATCCTGCCGCTCGGCGGCATGGACAGCGGGCACAAGGGCTACGCGCTGGGCCTGCTGGTGGAGGCGCTGACGGCCGCGCTCGGCGGCTTTGGCCGGGCCGACCCTTCGGAGGGCTGGGGCGCCGCCGTGTTCCTGCAGGTCATCGACCCCGCCGCGTTTGGCGGCCTGGACAGCTTCCTGCGCGAGACGACCTGGCTCGCGGACGCCGCCCGGGCCAGCCCGCCGGCGCCGGGCGTAGACGCGGTGCGGCTGCCCGGCGCGCGGGGTCTTGCGCTGCGGCGGCGGCAGTTGGCGGAGGGGGTGCGGCTGTATTCCTCCATCATGCCTGCGCTTGCCCCATGGGCCGAGCGGCTCGGCGTGTCGACACCAGAGGCGATCACTTGATGATCTGCATTCCTCAAAACCAACAAAACTGCTTGATAATGGGAGTAATTTGAAATTAGACTCCCAAATTCTTAATCTATTATAATCAATTAAGATTTATCTTCCACTATAGGACGTCTTATATTTTTGTATATTTTATATGGTTTTAGTTTATTCTTTGATGTAGACAGAATTTTTATGGGTAGAGTAACTAGAAAAAGTAAAAAGACTGAAGTGAACAAAAATCCACTATTATCATTGTTTAGTATATAACTGAACCACCCTTCCCATTGTCCATTCTGCTTCCGACCTGAAGGTATATGTATATTATCGTGATTCAATTCATGTGAGAGTTTTACAGCATCGCTTTAATCAGGGTTTTGCATGTATATCTCGAAGTTGATAGCATAATCCTTGTTCGAGAGTCGTAGCCGCCCGCTCGAGGCAAGGCCATATCCTGCCGACTTGCCATCATGGGTTCCGTAAAGGGAGCATTCTTAAACGGTTACGAAGAGTGAGAGCGAGGGCATTCATCGGGACGGTCCCTTACCGGAATCATTGCGATAATGACCACCTGCAGCCAGGCCGGTCAAGCCGCCTCGTCCACCGCCAACCCCATCGCGGCCCCAAGGCGGACCAGGCGGCGCTGGATGCCCTCGCCAGCGAACACGCCGCTGCCCTCGGCCAGGCGCAGGCCGAGCCGGCCCGGCAGCACCCGCAGGTTGGCGCCGGCTAGCAGCTCCGGCGTGCCGGCGGAGAGCGTGTAGGCGAGGCGCAGCGCGGTGCCCAGAACCTCGGCACGCCTGATCGCGGCCGGGTCCAGCAAGTCGCGGCCGATGGCGAGGTACGGCGCGTCCAGCTCCGCCTCGTAGCGCAGGGCGAGCGTGAGTGCCAGGAAGGCGCGGGTCGGGTGGTCCATGGCAATGCCGGGCTGCCGCAGCACGCGGAGGAACGCCTGCTCGGCCCGGTAGTCCGGGTGGTCGTGGCTGCCGACATCGGACATCCAGCAGGCGGCGGCCCGCAGCCGGGCCTGTCCCGGCGTTTCTTCCGGGAACAGCGGCGCGGTCCAGTCCAGCAGCGCCGGCGGCAGGCGGAGGTCGCGGCCGTAGCGGGCGGCGATGTCGAGGCCCAGCGCCACGACCGGGTCCTCCGCGCGGACCTCCGGCGGGACCTGCTGCATGAACCAGCCCTCGCGGATGCCGTTGGCGCTGAACACGATGCGGCGCGCGTTGGTCTGGCGCAGCAGGCGGCGCAGCACGGTGGCGGCGAAGGGCAGGTCGTCCACCCGGCGGCGCGACGCGCCGGTCAGCCGCTCCAGCGTGCGGCGGGGACTGGCCAGGACATGCGCCGCGAGGTCGCGCCCGGCATCGCGGGTGATGGTGTAGTGGTGCACGATGTGGAGCGGGTAGCTGGTCAGCTGCATCTGCACCCGGGCCAGCGCGCGCCAGGCGCCGCCCACCAAATAAAGGTCGCGCTCCTCGCCCTGCGCCAGCCACAGCACGGCGCCGAGGTCAGCGTCGGCGATGGCGCGGGCACGGGCCAGGTCGCCCTCCGCCCGATCCGACAGCCGGATCACCCCCAGCCCCAGGCTCTCCGCCAGCGGCGAGGCGCCCGCGCCCACCCGCACGACCTCGAGCGAGCCGCCGCCGATGTCGGCCATGATGCCGTCGGCCTCCGGGATGCCGCACAGCACCCCGGCGCTGGACAGCGCCGCCTCCTGCTCGCCGGACAGCACGCGGATGGGGACGCCGGGCATGCGGGCCTCAAGGCTCGCCACGAACTCCGGGCCGTTGGAGGCGTCGCGCACCGCGGCGGTGGCCAGCACCTCGAACGGGTCTGCGCCCATGGCGCGGGCGATGGCGTTGTAGCGGGTCATGACGCCCAGGCCCTGGGCGACCCCAGCCTCGTTCAGCCGCCCGGTGCTGGAAAGGCCGCGGCCCAGGCGCAGCACCGCCTTCTCGTTGAAGATCGCCACGGGGTTGCGGCCGCGCCCCTCGAACACCACCAATCGCACGGAGTTGGAGCCGAGATCGACGATGGCGGAGCGGGGGGCGGAGCGGGGCGCGGAACGGGCCGCGGAGGGACGCCCGAGCGGGTCAGCCATGCCTCAGTCCTGGCTGACGCGGTTGGGGCGGCGGATCGGGTGCGCGTGGCCCGCGAGCGCGCCGTGCAGCGCCGAGCCGCGGCCGGACAGCGACGGGTTGGTCATGAAGTAGTCGTGCGCCGACACCGGCCGGGCGCCCGCCGCCACCCGCCGCCATGTGCCGTCCGCGCCCAGTTCCCAGGATTGCAGCGTGTCGCGCAGGTTCACCACCATGATCTGGTCCAGCACCTGGGCATGGACCGTGCGGTTGTGGATGGGCACCAGCGTCTCCACCCGCCATTCCATGTTGCGGGCCATCCAGTCGGCGCTGCTGATGAACACGCGGGCGTGCTTGCTGGGCAGGCGGTGGCCGTTGCCGAAGGCGTAGATGCGGGAATGCTCCAGGAAGCGGCCGACGATGCTCTTGACGCGGATGTTCTCCGAGAGGCCGGGCACGCCGGGGCGCAGGCAGCAGATGCCGCGGACCACGCACATCACCTGCACCCCGGCGTTGGACGCGGCATACAGGCGGTCGATCAGCTGGTCGTCCACCAGGCTGTTCATCTTCAGCCAGATATGCGCCGGGCGCCCGGCGGCGGCGTGCGCCATCTCCGCGTCGATCAGCCCCATCAGCGTCTTGCGGGTGGTCAGCGGGCTGAACGCCAGGCTGTCCATGCGCTCGGGCGTCGCGTAGCCGGTCATGTAGTTGAACAGCCGGGCGCTGTCGCGCGTGAGGTCGGGGTCGCAGGTGAAGAAGCTGAGGTCGGTGTAGATGCGGGCAGTGATCGGGTGGTAGTTGCCGGTGCCGAAATGCGCGTAGGAGCGCATGGCGCCCCCTTCCCGCCGCACCACGAGCGACAGCTTGGCGTGGGTCTTCAGCTCCATGAAGCCATAGACGACCTGGACGCCGGCGGCCTCCATGGTGCGGGCGAGGCGGATGTTGGCCTCCTCGTCGAAGCGGGCGCGCAGCTCGATCAGCGCGGTGACCGACTTGCCGGCCTCCGCCGCCTCGATCAGCGCCTTGACGATGGGACTGTCGCGGCTGGTGCGGTACAGCGTCTGCTTCACCGCCACCACGCTCGGGTCGGCGGCGGCCTGGCGGAGGAACTGCACCACCACGTCGAAGCTCTCGAACGGGTGGTGGACGATGATGTCCTTGGCGCGGATGGCGGCGAAGCAGTCGCCGGCGAAGTCGCGGATGCGCTCTGGGAAGCGCGGGGTGTAGGGCGGGAACAGCAGGTCCGGGCGGTCGTCCACGATCATCTGCTTGAGGTCGGCGGCGCCCAGGATGCCGTGCTGCACCACCACCTCGTCGCCGGGGATCTCGTGCTCGTCCACGTCCAGCTCGTCGATCACGAGCGCGCGCAGGTCGTCCGGCATCCCGGCATCGACCGACAGGTGGATCGCCACCCCGCGGCGGCGCCGCTTCAGCGCGGTCTCGTAGGAGCGCACGAGGTCCTCGGCCTCCTCCTCGAACTCGACGCCGGTGTCGCGGATCAGGCGGAACAGCCCCTGCCCCACCGCGCGGAAGCCGGGGAACAGGCGGCCGAGGAACAGCCCGACGAGGTCCTCCAGCAGCACGAAGCGGATGGTGGCGCTGTCGGCCTGCATCGGCAGGCGGACGAACCGCTCGATCAGGCCCGGCAACGGGATCAGCGCGTCCATGACGTGCTGGTCCTCGTTGCGGTGCAGCTTCAGCACGATGACGAGGCCCATGTTCGGGATGAACGGGAACGGATGCGCCGGGTCGATGGCGAGCGGCGTCAGCGCCGGGAACACGCGGTCCATGAACCAGGTTTCGAGCCAGGCGCGGTCGGCCTGGGTCAAGGCGGCCGTCTCGCACAGCTCGATCCCGGCGTCACGCAGCTCGCCGCGCAGGTCGAGCCAGGTTTTCTGCTGCATGTCCATCAGCGCCCGCGCCCGCGGCTGGATTTCGCCCAGTTGCTGCGCCGCCGTGCGTCCATCCGGGCTGATCGCCGCGACGCCGGCCTTGGCCTGGCCGATCAGCCCGGCCACGCGGACCGAGAAGAACTCGTCCAGGTTCGACGCGCTGATGGAGATGAAGCGCAGCCGCTCCAGCAGCGGGTGCCGGCGGTTCTCCGCCTCCTCGACGACGCGGTGGTTGAAGTCGAGCCAGCTCAGCTCCCGGTTGATAAAACGCTCCGGGCTGTCTGCGGCGATGCTGCCCGGGGCGGCTTTGGCAAGGATCGGGGCGCTGATCTCGTTCATGGACGCCATCCTAGAACAGCGCGGGGTGGGGCGGCGAGGTGTCCGCCGTCTCCACACCAGAAGTTTCACATATCAGGGATCGCAGCGTCCGGGCCGCGAGGGCGCGGGTGATGCCGCGCCCGGCGGCGAGGCCGGCACGGTCCAGCCGGGCGGCGGCCTCCCGCAAGGCGGCGGGGTCGCGCGGCAGCACGGCCAGCAGCCAGTCCTGCACCGGGGCGGCGACCGGCAGTTGGCGGTCGGCCAGCAGGTGGGACAGCAGCGTGCGCAGGAACGCATCGTCCGCGGCGCCGAGCGGCACGGCGGTAATGGCGCGCAGCCGGCTGGCGAGGTCCGGAAGCGCCGTGGGCCAGCGCGCCGGCGGCGTGCGGGCGGCCAGGAGGACGCGATGACGCGCCTCCTGCGCGGCGTTCAGCAGATGCAGCAGGCCGGTCTCGGACGCGAGATCAGCGTCGTCGATTGCAAGCGGCCCGGGCGGGCACACGGCGCCGGACGCAGCCTCGGAGCGGATCGCGGCGCCGGAGACCAGGGCGGCGCCGGCGCGGGTGGCCCAGATGTGCAGCAGGTGCGTCTTGCCCGACCCCGGCGCGCCCCACAGAGCGAGGCGCTGGCCGGGCCACTCGGCGGACAGCCAGGCCAGCGCGGCCCGGGTGCCGGCGCTCGGCAGGAACTCGGCCTCGGTCAGGCGCGGCGCGTGCACGAAGGGCAGCGCCAGTTGGCGGATGGCGGTCATGATCGCGATGTCACGGGGGGTCGAGGTACAGCGGGCTTTGCAAATAGCGCCGCAGCCAGAAGCGCAGCAGCACGCCGATGGCCGCCGCCACCGGCACCGCCAGCAGCACGCCCAGGAAGCCGAACGCGGCGCCGCCCGCGAACAGCGCGAAGATCACCCAGACCGCGTGCAGCTCCACCCGGTCGCCGAGGAAGCGCGGGTAGATCACGTAGCCCTCCAGCACCTGCCCGACGATGAACACCCCGGCGACCGTCGCGACGCCGGTCCAGGTCGGGAACTGCGCAAAGGCGAGGCCGATGCTGGCGACGCCGCCGGTGATGCTGCCGACATAGGGGATGAACGACAGCAGCCCGGCCGAAATGCCGACGATCAGCCCGAGGTCCAGGCCCGCCGCCGACAGCGACACCGCGTAGAACAGCGCCAGCGCCACGCAGCACAGCGCCTGGCCGCGCAGCCAGGCGGACAGGATGCGGTCCACCTCCCGCGCCTGCGCCTGCAGGACCCCGGCGTAGCGGCGGGGCAGCCAGCTATCGACCCGCGCCACCGCCCGGCGCCAGTCGCGCAGCAAATAGAAGGCGACCACGGGGGTCACGACGACCAGGGACAGCACGTTGAACAGGGCGAAGCCGCCGCCGACGATGCGGCTGAGCGCCGCGGCCAGGAAGGCCAGCATGGCGCCGGCCTGCCCGCCCACGAGGTCGCGCAGCCGCTCGTCCACGAACTCGGAGCCGAGGCGCTCCTGCAGGTGGCTGATGACCTCGCCGGCCCAGAGCCGCACGGAATAGACGTAGCTCGGCACGCGGCTGATGAGGATGCCGACCTGGGACAGCAGCAGCGGATACAGCAGCAGCGCGAACAGCAGCCCGGCCGCGACGAGGGCCACCACCATCAGCAGCGCCGCGAGGCCGCGCGGCATCCCCGCCCGGGTCAGCCGCGTGGTGGGGGGATCGAGGAAGTAGGCGATGCCCGCCGCCACCACGAAGGGCAGCAGGATGGAGGCGAACAGATGCAGCGCCGCCGCGAGCACGACCAGCAGCCCGGCCAGCAGACCGAACCGCTGCGCCCGGGTGGCGTGGCGCAGGGGGAAGCGCGGCTCCGGCTCCGGCCCGGGGAGAGCAGGCGGAGGGGATGCAGCCGGGGGCGCGGGGCCGGTCAGGGGTAGGTCCAAGGCTTTCGTCACCGTGCTTTCATCGCCAGGCCCTCATCTATGGCGCGCAGCCTTCCACACATAGGCGGCGCCGGACCCGAGCGTCGTCGCGGCGACCGTCCAGATCAACAGGGCGCGCAGCCACGGCGCCCGCAGCGCGAACCCCTCCAGCAACAATACCACGCCGACCAGCAGCAGTTGCAGCGCCGTGTTGAGCTTGGAGAACAGCAGCGGCTTGATCCGCACCGGGATGGCGAGCTGCCACATCACCATGAGGCCGCCCACGATCACCAGGTCGCGGAACACCACGAGGATGGCGATCCAGCTCGGCAGCATTCCCACGGCGGCCAGCGTCACGAACATGCTGACCAGCAGCGCCTTGTCGGCCATGGGGTCGAGCATGGCGCCGAGCGCGCTGCCGCCGCGGCGCCGGGCCAGCCAGCCGTCCACCGCGTCCGACAGCCCGGCCAGCGCGAACAGGCCGAAGGCCAGCCCCGTCTCCCGCTGGATCACCAGCCAGACCGCGAGCGGCACGGCGCACAGCCGGCCGAAGGTGATGATGTTGGGCAGGTTCAGCACGTCGTGCCCGCCGCGCGGTTGCGCGGTCGATGCTGCCGAGTGGCCGTCGCCTCTGTCCGGACCGGTCATCCCCGGCTATTACCGCATCCTGGCAGCGGCGTCACAGGACCATTGGCAATGACCGACACCCCTTCCCGCAACGGCATCACCTACCGCGACGCCGGCGTGGACATCGCGGCGGGCGACGCGCTGGTGGACCGCATCAAGCCGCTGGCGCGGGCCACGTCGCGGGCCGGGGTGATGGGGGCCCTGGGCGGGTTCGGCGCGCTGTTCGACCTGCGCGCCGCGGGTTTCCAGGACCCGGTGCTGGTCAGCAGCACCGACGGGGTCGGCACCAAGCTGAAGGTCGCCATCGACACCGGGCGGCATGACGGGGTGGGCATCGACCTCGTGGCCATGTGCGTCAACGACCTGGTGGTGCAGGGGGCGGAGCCGCTGTTCTTCCTGGATTATTTCGCGACCGGCGCCCTGTCGGTCGAGCACGCCGCCCGCGTGGTGGCCGGCATCGCCGAGGGCTGCCGGCAGGCCGGCTGCGCGCTCGTCGGCGGCGAGACGGCGGAGATGCCGGGCCTATACGCCGCGGGCGACTACGACCTGGCCGGGTTCAGCGTGGGTGCGGCGGAGCGCGGCGCCCTGCTGCCGGCGGGGGTCGAGGCGGGGGACGCCGTGCTGGGCCTCCCCAGCAGCGGGGTGCACAGCAACGGGTTCTCCCTGGTGCGCCGGATCGTGGGCATCAGCAGCCTCGGCTGGGACGCCCCGGCGCCCTGGGCCGCGGGCGAGACGCTGGCGGAGGCGCTGATGCGGCCGACCCGGATCTACGTGAAGCCCCTGCTGGCGCTGCACCGCGCCGGGCTGCTGCGGGCGGCGGCGCACATCACCGGGGGGGGCTTGCCCGGCAACGTGCCGCGCATGCTGCCGGACGGGACGCGCGCCGTGCTGGACACCGGCGCCTGGCCGTTGCCGCCGGTGTTCCGCTGGCTGGCGCAGACCGGCGGCGTGGCGGCGGAGGAGATGCTGCGGGTGTTCAACTGCGGCGTCGGCATGGCGCTGGTGGTGAGCGACGCCGCCGCGGCGACGGCGCTGCTGGCCGAGCATGGCGAGACGGCGTTCCCGATTGGCCGCGTCGAGGCCAGCGGCGCCGCGGCCACGGCGCAGGTCCACACGCAAGCCGACTGGCTGGCGTGACGCCGGTCCGGGTTGCCGTGCTGCTGAGCGGCCGGGGCAGCAACCTCGGCGCGCTGCTGGACGCGGCGGAGGCGCCGGGCTACCCGGCCCGCATCGCGCTCGTGCTGTCGAACCGCCCGGACGCCGCGGGCCTCGGCCTCGCGGCCCGGCGCGGCGTGGCGGCGCGCTGCATCGACCACCGCCCGTTCGCCCGCGAGCGGGCCGCGCACGAGTCCGCGATCCATGCCGTGCTGCTGGAACACGATATTGGCCTCGTGTGCCTCGCCGGCTACATGCGGCTGCTGACGCCGTTCCTGGTCGGCGCGTGGGCCGGGCGGATGCTGAACGTGCATCCGAGCCTGCTGCCGGCCTTCCCCGGCCTCGACACCCACGCCCGCGCCCTGGCGCAGGGGGTCAAGCTGCACGGCTGCACCGTGCATGTGGTGACGCAGGAGGTGGACGCCGGCCCCATCCTGGCCCAGGCGGCGGTTCCCGTGCTGCCGGACGACACCGAGGCGGGCCTGGCCGCCCGGGTGCTGGTCCAGGAACACCGCATCTACCCGGAGGCGCTTCGGCTGCACCTGTCCGGCCGCCCCGGCGCCTACGATCCGGCGGCCAGCCTGGCCTCGCCCTTGCCGCCCTTGGCCGGCACGCCGTAGAACGCCTGCATCCGCCGCAACACGAGGCCGACCATGGACGTTCCCGAGACCAACCAGAGCACCCCCCATAGCGCACCGGCAAGCAACACCGACGAAGCCTTCGTCGCCGACCGCCAAATCTTCTGGTCGCGCTTCACGAACTTCACCACGGGCGCGGCGGTCGCAGTAGTGGTCCTGCTGATCGGATTGTGGCTTTTCGTCGCTTGAAGAACCTGGCCCCGGTCAGCGGCGGCATTCCCGCGCCCGTTCGATAGGGGCCACCCCGGCTAGTCCACTTTCGTCAGCGTCCAACGATGCTCGCACTGGCGGCTCGCGACCGTGACCTCCAGGCGGCCATGGACGAGCTGCCCTTCCATCGTGCCCTCCCCGTCGCTGGCCTGGATGCGGCCGTCGGGGCCGACCTGGGCGAGGAGCGGCACGCGCTGGCGCGACGCGCTGCTGTAGGTCAGCGACACGGCGGCGCGATAAACGTCCAGCACGCGGGCGCCGCTGCGCGGGCAGTATGGCCCGGCGGCGCGGATCAGGCGGGCGGTGCCCCGGTACCGCCCATCCAGGCCGGCCACGGACACCGGGGCGGGCGGGCGCAGCACGATGGGCCGGTCGGCCGGCCCGCACGCGGCGAGGGCGGCCGCCAGTAGCAGCGGGCCGGCACGGCGCATGGGATCAGCCGACGATGTCGGTGCCCGCGAAGAAGAAGCTGATCTCATGCGCGGCGGCCTCGGCGCTGTCGGAGCCGTGGACGCTGTTGGCCTCGATGCTTTCGGCGAACAGCTTGCGGATGGTGCCGGCGTCGGCGTTGGCCGGGTTGGTGGCGCCCATCAGCTTGCGGTTCTGCGCGATGGCGTCCTCGCCCTCCAGCACCTGCACGACGACGGGACCGCTGACCATGAAGCCGACCAGGTCCTTGAAGAAGCCGCGCTCCCGATGGGCGGCGTAGAACGACTCCGCCTGGTTCTGCGACAGATGCAGCCGGCGCTGCGCCACGATGCGCAGGCCCGCCTCCTCGAACACCGCGTTGATCTTGCCCGTCAGGTTGCGGCGGGTGGCGTCGGGCTTGAGGATGGACAGCGTGCGCTCGGTGGCCATGGCGGATTCCTATCAACGTTGCCGGGGCGTTTAGGCCAAGGGCCACGCTTGGGCAAGATGGGGCTGGGGCAAGGTCAGGCCGGGCTTCGGCGCAACGAGGCGGGCTTTCCCGGAACGGCGGACGCGCCTACATGCCGGGCATGAGCCTGCTGACCCTCGACCGCGTCACCCTCCGCATGGCAGGCCGCACCTTGCTGGACCAGGCGGAGCTGCGCGTCGATCCTGGGCGGCGCATCGGGCTCGTGGGCCGCAACGGCGCGGGCAAGAGCACGTTGCTCAAGGCCATTTCCGGCGAGCTGCCGGTCGATGGCGGGGAGATCACCTTCAGCAGCCGCGCCCGCATGGCGCAGGTCCGGCAGGAGGCGCCGAGCGGGCCGGCCTCGCTCCTCGACACCGTGCTGCTGGCCGATGCGGAGCGCCTGGCGCTGCTGGCCGAACTCGACATTGCGCCGCCGATGCGCCTGGCCGAGGTGCATGAGCGGCTGCGCGCCATCGGCGCGGACGCGGCGCCGGCACGGGCGGCGGCGATCCTGGCCGGGCTGGGCTTCGATGCGGAGGCGCAGGCGCGCCCGGTGGACAGCTACTCCGGTGGCTGGCGCATGCGGGTGGCGCTGGCCGCCGCGCTGTTCGCTGCCCCGGACCTGCTGCTGCTGGACGAGCCGACGAACCACCTGGACCTCGAGGCGACGCTGTGGCTGGAGACCTGGCTGGCCCGGTTTCCCGGCGCCTGTCTCATCGTGTCGCATGACCGCGGCCTGCTGGACCGCGCCGTGCAGGGCATCGCCCACCTGGACCAGCGCAAGCTCAGTTTCACGCCCGGCGGATACGACGAGTTCGTCCGCATCCGCACCGAGCACGCCATGCAGACCAGCCGCGCCGCCGAGCGCATCGCCGCCCAGCGCGCGCACATGCAGAGCTTCGTGGACCGATTCCGCGCCAAGGCCACCAAGGCGCGACAGGCGCAGGCGCGCATCAAGGCGTTGGAGAAGCTGCCGGTGCTGGACACGGTGGTGGAGGCGGCGCCCACCCGGTTCGACTTCCCGGAGCCGGCGCGGCTCAGCCCGCCGATCCTGGTGCTGGACCGCGTGGCGGCCGGATATGGGACGACGCGGGTGCTGGGCGGCCTGTCGCTCAGCGTGGACATGGACGACCGCATCGCGCTCCTGGGCGCCAACGGCAACGGCAAGAGCACATTCGCGAAACTGCTGGCCGGGCGGCTGGAGCCGCTGGCCGGCACGGTCCGGCGCAGCCCGAAGCTGCGGGTCGGCTACTTCGCCCAGCACCAGACGGACGAGCTGGTGCTGGGCGACACGCCGGTGGACCACATGGCGCGCGCCCTGCCCCGCGCTTTGCCGCCGCAGGTGCGGAGCCAGCTTGCGCGGTTCGGCCTGGACGCCGACCGCGCGGACACCCCGGTCGGCAGCCTGTCGGGCGGCGAGAAGGCACGGCTGCTGCTGGCGCTGGCGACGCGCGACGCGCCGCAGCTGCTGATCCTGGACGAGCCGACCAACCATTTGGACATCGACGCGCGGGAGGCCCTCGTGCGGGCGCTGGCGGATTTTCAGGGCGCCGTGCTGCTCATCACCCACGACCCGCATCTGGTGGAGCTGGTGGCGGACCGGCTCTGGCTGGTGGGCGACGGCACGGTGCGGCCGTACGAGGGCGACATGGACGACTACCGCGCGCTGCTGGTGGAGCGGGCGCAGCCGGCGAAGGCGGACGCCGCGCCGAACCGCCGGGACGAGCGGCGGGAACGCGCGGAGGCGCGGGTGCAGCTGGCGCCGCTCCGCCGGCAGGCGCGGGACGCGGAGGCGCGGATCGGCAAGCTGGAGGCCGAGCGCGCCCGCATCGAGGCACGTCTCGCCGACCCCGCGCTGTACGCGCCAGGCCAGTCGCAGGCGGTGACGGAGGCGAACCAGCGGCTGGCGGCCATCGGACGCGAGCTGGCGGCGGCGGAAAGCGCGTGGATGGCGGCGGAGGAGGCGCTGGAGGCGGCGGGTTAGGCCCGACGAGCCTGACCCTACACCGGCGCGAAGCTGCCATCCGGCTGCAAGGTCGCCAGCACGCCGGTGCGGACGTCGAAATGCGCGCCATGCAGGCGCAAGCCGCCCGCCGCGACCCGGCTGGCGATCCACGGGAAGCTCGCGAGGTTCTCCAGCGAGACGCGCACCACCGCCTGCTCCCCGGCCAATTGCCGGTCCGGCGTGTCGCAGGCGAGGGTCTGGCGGCGGGCGCGCTCCGCCAGGTGGATCCAGGGACCGACGAAATCGCCTTGCGGCCCCGTGTCGGACAGCAGCGCCTGCACGCCGCCGCACAGGCCATGGCCCATCACGATCAGCTCCTGCACCTCCAGGCTGCACACCCCGAACTCCAACGCGGCGCTGGTGCCGTGATAGCTGCCGTCGGGCTGATAGGGCGGCACGAGGTTGGCGACGTTGCGGACCACGAACAGCTCGCCCGGCCCGGCGTCGAAGATCATGGCCGGATCGACCCGGCTGTCGGAGCAGGCGATCACCATGGTGCGCGGCCGCTGCCCCTGCGCCGCCAGGCGTTCGAACAGCGCGCGGCGCTCCGGCCAGGCGGTCTCGCGGAACCGGGCGTAGCCGTCGAGCAGATGCTGCATCGCCCCTGCATAGACGGTTACGGGTTGGGTTGGAACCGTGCGCGCATCTCGTGGAACCTGGCGTCCAGGTCGTCGCCGTTCACCTGGGCGGACAGCGCGCGGTAGGCGTGCTCGACCGCCTGCGCGGCGCTGGCGATCTCGGGCACGGCCTGGAGCGCCGCGAGCTCCCGGTGCACGCGGGCCAGCAGCCGGGGGGGCGCCGGGTTGTAGGTGGCCGGGGTGGCCGGCACGTCCCATGCGAAGAAGGTGTCCAGCCCCTTGCCCACCCGCCCGCCCGGCACGCCGCCCCGCCCGCGGCGCGACTTCACCCCGAACTCCTCGAAGGACTTCTGGTAGTAGTGGCTGAGCGTGCCGTGGACCGGGTCCGGCGGGTCGGTCACGCAGTCGAGGCCGACCGTGATCGGGTCGAACGCCGCGTTCACGAGGGCCATGCCGTCCGGGCCCGGCATGTGGATCAACGCCATGCTGCTGATGTCGGCAAGCCGCACCAGCGACTTGAACATGCGTTCGAGGGTCGAGTGCCTGAACCGCTCCTGCACCAGGCCGGGCCGACGGCGGATCTGCCCCTCGCTGCCATAGACGTTCCAGTTGTAGCAGACCGCGGACGGCCCGCGGACAGGGTGCCGGCGTCGCAGGTCGGCGAGGGCTTCGATCACCGAATGGTCGTGGTGCTCGGCCGGGACCAGGAACTCGTCCACGTCGAAATACGCCACCCATTCGAAGTCGCGCAGCGCGCGCAGCAGGTGGATCGAGTGCTCGTAGGCTTTCACCTGCGGCGACGCGAGGGGCCCGACCTCGTTGCGGATCACGGTGACGAACGGCGTGCGCCCCAGCGCATCCAGCAGCGCGTCCGAGCCGTCCGAGTTGTCGTTGGTGTAGATGAAGACGTGCTCGAACCCCACGGCGCGGCAATGCGCCACGCATTCCAGGAGATAGCAGCCCTCGTTCTTCGCCGTGAGCACGGCGGCGGTGGTCCGGGTCGGCTGGATGAGGCGCATGAGCGCCAGGTTCACCGCCTTGGTCCCGCCGGGACGGCCGAGATCGTGGGCGAGCGCGTCGAGGTCCCGCCCGCACTGATGCTGAAGATCGGCGCCCCCAGGGTCCGGCCGGCGGGTCAGTACGGCGATGTTGCGCCGGAACGCGGCTTCCAACGGGGTGGGGGCATCCCCGGCGGCGGGCCGCATCGGACCGTAGGAGGCCGGGGCACGGGTAGGGCAATGCATTCCGGAGCCTCCGATTCCCCCTCAGACGAAGTCGGGGTCGCGATTCCGTTAATGCTTAACCGTTACGGTGACAACCGCCTTCAAAGCCGGAACCGGGTGGCGAGCTGTTCGGATGTCACGTAATCGCCCGTCGGCTCCACCTGCATGTCGGCGGCATGCTGCTGCAAGCCGATCTCGGCCAGCGACCAGCCCAGCATGGTCTGCACGTGCTCGTCGTAGTGGTCGCGGAGCGCCGTGGAGTCGGGATCGAGGTTGGTGATGAGCACCAGGCCGGTCGGCGGCGCGTCGAGCGTGGTGAAGGACAGGTCGGGCCGGACGCGCCGCAGCAGCCGCGCGGTGCGCCACACGTCGCCGGCCCACCACCACCGGCGATGCGGCTCGATGGAGGGACGGGACAAGGAGGCGCGGTCGGCCATCGGCTCCTCGACCGGCAGGCAGTCATGCAGGACGATCACCGAGTTCCGGGCGCAGTGGCGCTCGGTGTTGATGAAGTCGCGCAGCAGGAACTCGCAGTGGTGCATCCCGTCGAGGAAGGCAAGCTGCACCTCCTCGCCCAGCAGCACGCGGGGGTCGTGCTGCTGAAAGAACAGGTCCGACGCCATGCGGAACAGCAGCAGCCGCGGTTTCGACACGATGCGCCGCACGAGCTGGATGTCCTCGAACGAAAAATCGGGATCGACCGCGAGCGATGCACACGTGGCGAGCGCCAGGCTCTCGCCGGTGCACGTGCCGATCTCCAGGTAGTTCCGCGGCTGCAGGACCTCGTGCAGGGTCTGCAGGACCTGGAGATACCCATGGCCGGCGAAATCCGGCAAGCTGTTGACGGGAGCGGGTTCGGTCAAGCGCGAGCCTTATACAGCCTGATGGTGCCGGGGGTTTGAGATGGCGTCGCGCCATGCCGCGACAGTACAGCGTGCAACGATTGCGGGTCAACTCGGACCCCGGCGCCGGCCTCGCGCGGTCCCGTGCGGCCGGGCTACGCGGCGCCCGGCGCCAGGGCGAACGTGCCGTCGCGCTGCGAGTTGGCGCGCGACATCACGACCTCCTCCTGCGGGTAGCCGTTGTGGTTGCCGGGTCCGAAGCTGTAGTCGCCGAAGATGCCGGGATAGGCCGTCATCTGGTCCAGGGCGCCGGTGATCGCGTCCGGCGTGCTGTCGCCGCCGCGGTCCACCGCGGTCGCGATCAGGCGCACGGCGTCGTAGCCGCAGGCGACCCACCACAGGCTGGTGTCGTGCAGCACCACGCGGGCGGCGGCGAGCTTGGCGACGAAAGCCTGGCTGCGGTCCGGCAGCTTGCCGTCCTCGCCCACGCTGCAACTCCGGCAGCCCACCATGAAGACGTTGTCCCAGTTGCCGGGCTTGTCCAGCAGGCCGCGGATTTCGCCGGCGCCGAGCGAGGGGTGCCCCACGATGGGCACGTCCCAGCCCAGCGCGCCCCGCACGTTCATCAGGCGGGAGAGCAGCCCGGCGCTCACGCTCCAGGCCACGAGCGCCGCGGCGCCGGCGGCCTTGGCGCGCAGCATGTCCGGCGCCACGTCGGGCTGGGTCGCGTCGATCATCGACTGGCTCGCCACGCGGGCGCCGTCCCGGCCGAACGCAGCCGCCGACGCGGTGACGGCGCTGGTGCCATAGATCGTGGTGTCGCCGAACACCGCGACGTCGCGGACCCCGAGCGTGTTCAGCACGTAGCCGCGCACCGCGTCGTCCCACTGGCCGTTGCTGGGCGACACGCGGAAGGCGTTCGGGTATTTCGCGGGGTCGATCAGGCCATCGACCACGCAGGGGTGGATGCAGGGCATGCGGGCCTGCGCCATGATCGGCATGGCCGCCAGCGCCTCCCCGGAGTTGGTCGGCCCCCAGATGGCGTGGACCTTGGCGCGGCTGATGAGGTCCTTGGTCGCGGCCACCGCCTTGGCCGGGTCGCCCTGGGTGTCCCGCGTGACGAGCTCGACGGGGCGCCCGCGCACGCCGCCGGCCGCGTTCAGCTCCTCCACCGCGAGCGTCACCCCGCGGTTGAAGCCGACGGTCGGCCCGGCGCTCGGCCCGGTCAGCGCCGCGAGCCAGCCGATGCGGAGCGGCTCGCCCGGTTGGGCCGCGGCGATGCGCCCCAGCAGCGGGGCCGCGGCGGCGCCCAGCACCAGCGTTCGGCGTGTGACCATCCTGCCCTCCCGGGACATCGCCCGTGGCCTGGGGCGGATCTATGACGTGATGGACCCCTTGGGACCAAGGGGCGCCAACCATGATGCCGCCGCAATCCCGCGGCATTCATGGACCTTAATGCCTAGATGGGACCAGGGACACGCATGCGGCGACGGCAATTGATGGCGGGCGCCTTGGCGGCGGGGCTTGCGCCGCGCCGGGGGGTGCGGGCGGCGGACCCGGATGCGGCGCCGTTCGACGCGCAGACGGTGCGGTCGATGGCCCGCGCCCTCGGCGCCGCCGCGTTCCAGCCGCCGGACACCAAGCTGCCGGATGCGCTGGCCCGGCTGAGCTACGACGACTATCGCGCCATCCGCTTCGACCCGGCGCAATCCCTTTGGCGCGGCGCCGGACTGCCGTTCGAGGCGCAGTTCTTCCACCGCGGCTCGCTGTATGCCAACCGGGTCGAGCTTTATGAGGTCTTGGACGGCCAGGCGCGCCCGCTGCGCTTCCGGCCGGAGCAGTTCGTCGGCGCCGCGCCGCGGATCGGGGACGACGACCTCGGCTATGCCGGGTTCCGACTGCATGGGGCGATCAACCGGGCGGACACGACCGACGAGATCGCCGTGTTCCTCGGCGCCAGCTACTTCCGTGCGGTGGGCCGTGGCCTGCTGTATGGCCTGTCCGCCCGCGGCCTGTCGATCAAGACCGCCGACCCCGGCGGCGAGGAGTTCCCGGCGTTCAAGGCGTTCTGGCTCGAACGCCCGCAGCCCGGCACGAACAGCATCGTCGTCACCGGCCTGCTCGACAGCCCCAGCGCCGCCGCCGCCATGCGCCTTTCGATCCGGCCCGGCGAGGACACGGTGTTCGACGTGGAGCTGACGCTGTTCCCGCGCGAGGATATCGCCCAGGCCGGCATCGCCACCCTGACCAGCATGTTCCTGTTCAACGCGCTGGACCATGGCGGCGCCGACGACTACCGCCGGGCGGTGCATGACAGCAGCGGGCTGATGATGCTGACCGGGCGCAACGAGGCGCTGTGGCGGCCGGTCACCAATCCGCAGACCCTGCAGGTCAGCCAGTTCGCCGATGCCAGCCCGCGCGGCTTCGGGCTGATGCAGCGCGCCCGGGCGCTGCGCGACTTCGAGGATTTGGAGGCGCGGTACGACAAGCGCCCGAGCCTGTGGGTCGAGCCGATTGGCGATTGGGGCGAGGGCGTGGTGCAGTTGGTGGAGATCCCCACCAAGGACGAGGTGCACGACAACATCGTCGCCTTCTGGCGCCCCAAGCAGCCGTTGGCGGCCCGGAGCGAGCACGGCTTCACCTACCGCCTGCACTGGGCGGCGGACGCGCCGGGCGTCCCCGCGCTGGGCCGCTTCACCGCGAGCCGCAGCGGCGCCGGACCCGGCGGCTCCCGCTTGTTCGTGCTGGACGCGGCGGGCGGGGCGCTGAACGGGCTGACGCCCGACGCCCAGCCGCGCCTGCTGGTCAGCACGGACCGGGGCAAGATCCAGAACGCGGCCGTCCGCGCCAACCCAGAGGAAGGCGGCTGGCGCATGGGTTTCGAGCTGCTGCCGGAGGACGCGAAGGCGGCCGAGCTGCGTGCGCAACTGCTGCTGGGCGACGCGCCGCTGACCGAAACATGGATGCTGCGTTGGACAGCCTGATTTCTGGCGACGCGGGAACCTTCCGGGCGCTGCCGGAGGAGAGGCCGCTTGCCATGCCGGCGCAGCCGTTGCACGGCCGGGGCGCCCCGGCCCGGCCGGCGTCGTCGCCGGGCCGCATGGGATGGCGCCGGGCGCTCGTGCTGGGCGGCGCGGTCGCGGTGACGGGCGTCGCGGCCTATCAGATGTACCTGGTGCTGGGCGTCGGCGGCCTGACGCTGCTGGAGGGCGTCATCCTGGGGCTGTTCGTGGTCCTGTTCGCCTGGATCGCGCTGGCGCTGGTCAGCGCGCTCTGCGGCTTCGCGTCGCTGGTCGCGGGCGGCGGGCGGCGGCTTGATTCGCCGGGCACGGCGCTGCCGGCGCTCGCGGCGCGGACCGCGCTGCTGATGCCCTGCTACAACGAGCAGCCCGCCCGGGTCATGGCGGCGCTGCAGGTCATCCATGGCGACCTCGCCCGGCTCGGCACCCTGCCCGCCTTCGACCTGTTCATCCTCAGCGATACCACAGACCCCGACATCTGGATCGCCGAGGAGGCCGCGTTTCTTGCGCTGCGCGACCGCACGGGGGACGACAACAGGATCTTCTACCGCCGCCGCGCCGAGAACACCGAGCGCAAGGCGGGCAACATCGCCGACTGGGTGCGCCGCTTCGGCGGGGGCTACGCACACTTCCTGATCCTCGACGCCGACAGCGTCATGACGGGGGAGACGATCATCCGCCTGGCCGGCATCCTGGAGCGCAACCCGGGCGTGGGCCTCGTGCAGACCCTGCCGGTGATCGTCGGCGGCGAGACGCTGTTCGCCCGCATGCAGCAGTTCGCCGGCCGGGTGTACGGCCCGATGATCGCGCACGGCATCGCCTGGTGGCATGGGGCGGAGGGCAACTACTGGGGCCACAACGCGATGATCCGCACCGCCGCCTTTGCCGCCCATGCGGGGCTGCCGATGCTCCGCGGGCGCAAGCCGTTCGGCGGGCACATCATGAGCCATGATTTCGTGGAGGCGGCCCTGCTGCGCCGGGGCGGCTGGGCCGTGCACATGGAGCCGGGACTGCCCGGCAGCTACGAGGAAAGCCCGCCGTCCCTCGCCGACATCGCCGTGCGCGACCGGCGCTGGTGCCAGGGCAACCTGCAGCACATGGGGGTGATCGGCGCGCGCGGCCTGCATCCAATCAGCCGGCTGCACCTTGCGATGGGGATCGGCTCCTATGTCACGGCGCCGCTCTGGCTGCTGTTCCTTGTGACCGGCATCCTGATCTCCTTGCAGGCGCGCTTCGTGCTGCCGGACTACTTCCCGGCCGGCCCTTCGCTGTTTCCGTTGTGGCCGGCGGTGGACCCCGTGCGGTCGAAATGGGTGTTCATCGGCACGATGGCCGTGCTGCTGGGACCGAAGCTGCTGGCCTACGCCGCGCTGATGCTGCGGGAGCGCCGGGCGTTCGGCGGCGCGCTGCGGACCCTCGCGGGCGTGCTGATCGAGACGGTGCTGGCCGGGCTGATCGCGCCGGTGGCGATGCTGACGCAGTCCGCCGCGGTGCTGTCCATCCTGGCGGGCCGGGACGGCGGCTGGCAGCCGCAGCGGCGGGACGACGGCGCCATCCCGTTGGCGCAGACCGCCCGCCAGTACCGGGCGCACACGGCGGCCGGGCTGGCGTTGGGGCTGGCGTCCTACCTGGTGTCGCCGTCGCTGCTGCTCTGGATGTCGCCGGTGGTGCTGGGCCTGGCGCTTGCCATTCCCATGGCGGCCTGGACAGCCGGGCGCGGCCCCGGCCGGGCGATGCGGCGGCTCGGCCTGCTGCGCATCCCCGAGGAGCAGGCGCCGCCCGCCGTGCTGGTCGAGGCCGAGCGGCTGCAATCCGACCTGCAAGGGGCGGCACCGCCGGCCTTCCGCCACCTCGTCTCCAACGCGCGGCTGCTGCTGGCCCACGCCGCCATGCTGCCGCCGCCGCGCGCCCGCGGCGCCCCGTTCAACCCGGCGCTGCTGATGGGCCTGGCCAAGCTTGAGGAGGCGCCGACGCTCGACGCCGCCACCGCCGCCCTGACCCGGCAGGAGACCGCCGCGGTGCTCGCCGACCCACGCGGCCTGGCGCTGCTTCGCGCCCTCCCGCCCTAACCAGGGTCAGTCGGACCCGCCCGACGCCCAGCCGGACATGTCCTCTCCGGTCACCTGCGGCGTTTGCGGGGGCGTCGGCTCTGGCGCCGCGTCCCGGGTACTGGCCGCAGCGGCGTCATCGGGCGGCAGACCCGGCGGCGCGTCAGGCGCCGCGGCGGGCCGAGTTTCGGCAAGCGGGCGCGGGAGTGGCGCCGGCGGAGCTTGGAATGCATTCATGACGGAACCCACGCACAGAATTGTGCGCCGCAGCATAAAGTTGGCCCGCCGCTGAGTTCAACGTGAGGGCTCCCTCACGTTCTCGTGCGCACCCGGTGGTTCTCAGGCCGCCGCATCCGGCCCGACGCGGACCAGCAGCTTGCCGAAGTTCTTGCCGCTCAGCATGCCGATGAACGCGGCCGGCGCACGCTCCAGCCCCTCGACCACGTCCTCGCGGAACTTGACCTGGCCGGATTCGACCCACGCGCCGGCTTCCCGCAGGAACTCGGCCTGCTGGCTCGCGAAGTCGAACACGATGAAGCCGCGGATGGTCAGCCGCTTGGTCAGCACGGCGCGCATCAGCCCCGCCAGCCGGTCCGGCCCGGCGGAAGGCGCGGTCTGGTTGTATTGCGAGATCAGGCCGCAGACCGGGATGCGGGCGAATGGGTTCAGCAGCGGGAACACCGCGTCCCAGACCCGGCCGCCGACATTCTCGAAGTACACGTCGATGCCGTCCGGGCACGCCTGCTTCAACCGCTCCGGCAGGTCCGGCCCGCGGTGGTCGATGCAGTCATCGAAGCCGATGGACCGGACGTAGGCGCATTTCTCCTCACCCCCGGCGATGCCGACGGCACGCGCGCCGCGCAGCTTGGCGATCTGGCCCACCATCGAGCCGACGGGGCCGCTGGCGGCGGCGACCACCACGGTCTCCCCGGGCTTCGGCTGGCCGATGTTGAGCAGGCCGCAATAGGCCGTCATGCCGGGCATGCCCAGCACGCCGAGCGCGGTCGATGGCGGCAGCGGCCCCGGCTCCAGCCGACGCAGTTCGGCGGCGTCCACGGCGGCATAGGCTTGCCAGCCGGTGCGGCCCTCCACCAGATCGCCGGGCTTCAGGCCCTCGGCCCGGGACTCCACCACCTCGCCCACCGTGCCGCCGGTCATCACCCCGCCAATCGGCACCGGCGGCACATAGGACGGCGCATCGCTCATCCGGCCGCGCATGTAGGGGTCGAGCGACAGCCAGATCGTCCGCACCAGCGCCTGCCCGGCACCCGGCGTCGGGAGCGGCCCCTGCTCCATGCGGAAATCGCCCTCCTGCGGCTCGCCCTCCGGACGGCGGGCGAGGACCAGGCGTTGGTTTTCGGCATGCGGCATGACGGCCCCCTTGGGTTCGTCGCGCGACGATAACGCGAATTAACCAAGCCGCAACCAAAACCGCGCACTATGCCCATTAAAGCCGATACAACCTTTGGTAGCAACAATTTTGGCAACGCAATCCATTCCCGGCACGATAGGGCGCAACGTGCGGGGGTCCGTGTCCCTCGTGGACCAGCTCGCGCCGGGCGGCAGCCTCGAATGGGTGGTCAGCGGATCGGGCCTGGGCGGCATCGCCGACCTTCGGCTGCTGGACACGTTGGGCGACGGGCAGCGCCTGGACACCATGTTCCGTCCGCAGGTGGTGATCCGCCGCGGTTCCGCCACGCTGTTCAGCGGCGACCTGCAGGGCTGGTCGGGCGTGCGCAGCACGGACACGGCGACGACCGCCATCAATTTCGACCTGGCGCCCACCTTGCGCGCGGCCGGGCTGGCCGGCGGCGTGCCGGACGACAGCACCGTCACCGTCACCTTCCATAGCACCATCGCGTCGATGTATGCGGCGTTGCAGGCGCCGGCGCTGGGCCGGGTGCTCGGCCAGGGCGACCTGCTGCGCAACACCGCCGTGTTCAGCGGCACCGTGGCCGGCGCGCTGTCCAGCAGCGATCCCGCGGTCACGTCGCTGTCCCTGCCCTCCAGCGTGCTTTCGGCCTCGATCTACGCGGTGAACGGCGTGCTGACGGCGGGGACGGCGCACGCGGCGTTCGGCGACACCGTGACCTACCGCATTCAGCTCGTCCTGCCGCTGACCGCCGCGCACCATGTCCAACTGACGGCCGCCTTCCCGGGGCTGACGGGTCCCTTCGTGTTCGACGCCATCGGCGCAAGGGGAAGCCCGCCCTGCGGCCACGCCCAGTTCGGGCCGGGCGGCACCTACACCGCGAGCCAGCCGTCGGCGGCCCTGGCGAAGGACACGGCGGGGAACGCAGTGCTCCGGTTCGACTTCGGCGACATCCAGCCGGCGAACGCCGGGCGCCCCGGCACCATCGACCTGCTGGTGTCCGCCCCGCTGACGCCCGGCGCGCCGCTCGCGGCGACGGTGACCGAGACCGAGGCGAACTCGTTCGGGACCGCCGCCACGGTGAGCGCCGCCACCGCGGCCATCGCCCTCAACGAGCCGTCGTTGCACATCCAGACCGCGACGCTCTATGCGTCGAACGACCATGCCAACTGGACCGGGACCGGCGGCCCGTTCGGCTACAGCCCGGAGTTCGACCAGTTCGGCGGGGTCATCAGCAGCGCCGGGCTGGCGACGGAGCCGTTCGCCGACCAGCTGCGCGACATCGACGCGGGCGACGACGTCACCTTCGTCATCGCCGTGGAAAACCTGATGCCCGGCGCCAAGGCGTACGACGTGATGGTGCGCGCCGCGCTGCCGGACGGGTTCATGGCGCCGGGCGGGGACGCCAGCATCACCGTCTCGGACGGCGCCGGGACGCTGATGGCCTATTCCGGCAACCTGTTCGACCCGAAGGGCGGCATCCTGCTGGACGCACGGGCGCCGATTGGCGGCTACGATGCCGATAGCGGCCAGAACATCCTGCTGATCAGCTACACGCTCCGCAGCACGGACCGGCTGGACCTCAGCGTACCCCACGTCAGCACGGCGCAGATCGTCAGCTACGCGACCGAGCCTGGCTGGGCCAACCGCGCGCCGCTGGCCGCCGCCGCCGCCAACACGGCCACGACCGGGGCGGCCACCATCCAGCCCGGCGTCGCCATCGCCCTGCTCTCGACGGGGAACCTGAACGCCGCCAGCACGCTGCTGGCGCTCGGGGGGACCGCGACGTTCCGGCTGACCGCCACCCTGCCCGAGGGCTTGAGCCGCGGGCTGGACCTTTCGGTCGTACTGCCCGCTTGGCTCACCGCCGTGTCGGCGCGGGTCGTGTCGGTCGGGGCCAACATCACCCCACAGACCCGGGCGGCGGACGGCCATGGCGGGATCGCGTTCGGCGACACGCTGAACGCGCCGGACGGGCAGGACACGGCGGCCGACCAGGTGCAGATCGAGGTCGCGGTCCGCCCGGACCGCCTGCCGGACGGGACCGCCCTGCGCGCGCAGACGATCCAGGCCGCGGTCAGCATCGGGCCGCCGGGCCATGTGAGCACGGTGACGGGCAGCGTCGCCGTGGGCATCGCCGACCCGGTCCCGCCCACCATCGCCCAGGCGTTCGTCGGCACGGGCATGTTGGCGAACGGAACGGTCGCGACGCTCCGCCTCATTGTGACGCTGCCGCCGGGTTTCAGCAGGGACCTGCGCCTTCTGGACAGCCTGCCGGCTGGCCTCGCCTACGTGCCGGGGTCGGCGCATGTCGTGCAGGCCGGCGGCGTCGCGTCGCACGGCGCCGCCACGCTGTCCGCACCCACGGAGCAACGGGCGGGATCGCTGCTCACCCTCGATTTCGGCGCGGTCGATGCGCTGGCGTCCGCAAGCCGCCAGGTGGTCGTCGAGTTGCAGGCGCAGGTGGCGGCCGCGGTCGGCACGACGCTCGCGAACTCGGTCACGGCGGACAGCGGGTATGCCTCTGCCGCGGCCGCCGCCCTGAGTGCGCCGGTTGTGAACACGGCGCCGGTGCTGACGGGCCTTCCGGCCGTTGCCGCCGCGCGGGACGACACGGCGCTGCTGCCGTTCGCCGGCATCGTGGTGACCGATCCCGACGCCGGGCAGCAACAGACGCTGCAGATCACGCTCAGCGACCGGGCCAACGGCGTGCTGACCATCCTGGGCGCCGGCCGCTACGACGCCCTGGCTGGGGTGTATGCCGTGACCGGCACCGCCGCCGCCGTCATGGCCGCCGCGGCCGCGCTGCGCTTCACGCCCACCCGCCGCCAGGTCAACCCCGGCCAGCAGGTGCTGACGGACTTCCGCGTGCAGCTGCGCGACAGCAGCGGCGCCGGCGGCCCGGCCACGGTGACGCGGCTGGTGACCACGGCGGCCAACACCGCCCCGGTGATCCGCAACGCGGCGCCGGGCCAGGCGATGGTCCCCGGCGCACAGGTCCGCCTGTTCAGCGGCCTGTTGCTGCAGGACCCCGACGTGGGCCAGACCGGGACGCTGACCATCCGGTTCGCCGATCCTGCCATCGGCACGCTGCGCGGCCCGGGTCCTGGCCGTTATGACGCCGCGGCCGGCCTGTTCACCTCGACGGGCACGCTCCCGGCCCTCTTGAACGAGGCCGCGGGGTTGGTGTTCGCGGGCGCCCGGCCGGGCGAAACCTCCGTGACCGTCACGGTCGATGACGGTGCGGGCGGCGTCGCCCAGGACACCAGCACGATCACCATCTGGGCCGGCACTCCGTCCATGCTGTCGGCCGGCGGCGTGCCGGCGCCCTTTGTGGCGACGATGGTGCCGGCGCAGCTTTTCGCCGGGTCGGCGCCGGTCAACCCGGTGGCGGTGCCGGTCGGGTCCAACGCGCTCGCCGGGACTGCCGGGCGCGACGCTTATTTCGTGGACGGCACTGCGGCCGGGCTGCAAGCGGACACGCTGACCGGTTTTGGCGGCGGCGACGCGGTGGTGCTTTGGGGGTTCCGGGCGGGGGTTTCGACCTATAGCTGGTCGAACGATGGCGGCACGGCCGGTGCCGCGGGCCGCACGTTGCGGGCCGATGTCTTTGGCACCGGCGCCGCAACCACCATCCTGAGCTTTGCCAATCGGACCGCCAACGAGACCGACCGCTTCGCGATCAGCAGCGGACGGATCAACGGCATCGATTTCCTGTCGATTGTATCGCCGCTTTGACAGAGCCACGGCTGTCCTGCGGGCCTGCGCGTGACACGCGGTGAGTGAGGTGCCACCAAAGCCGTATCAATGCGCCGAGATCGGTCACTGGGTATAACGCCCGCCGTTGCCCAGTGCCGATTGCAGCATTTGCGTCATGGCGCTTGTGATCGCGGTCGGGTCCGACGCCTCGGCATAGTTGGTCGGCGCAGAGGCGCATGACCGCAACGAGGCCGCCATCGTCGGGGTTTGAGTGCCGTTGATGTAAGGAAGCAGGTCTATGTTGTCGAACGGCAGCACAAGGTTTGACGGTTGGGTAATATAGGTGGTGTAAAGCACATAGACGTTGTAGCCGAGGTTCTTCATCGCGGTGCAGTCGGTGGGGCTGATAGGCCCCTTGCTGATTGGCGTGGTCCGGCTGCCGTAGTCAACCAGCCCATCAGTGACGATGATGAGCGCCTTCTTCCGGCTCGCCGTGGACGATCCATCGCCGGCTGCCGTACTGGCCGACGCCATCGCCCTCATAATTGCCGGAAAGTTGGTGTTTGGTTCATCGGGCACGATCGGCGACCTGATGTCCTGCACGACGCCGATGGCGTCGGCCAGGTTCGTGGAGACGCCCAAGAAGCCGTCGACGGGATAGCTTTGCGTGAGCTTGTCGCCAAAGGTGTAAATGGCCACGCCGAACTGGTTGTCGATCATCTTTTGGCTGATCATCTGGTTGATTGCGGATGCGACCGCAGTCTTCAACACGTCGAAACGAAGCTGTATGTTGTTGTTCCGTGCAAGGCCGTAATAGTCCGTCCCGTCCGCATTCCAGTGGCAAGCGAACGCGCATTGAAGCCCGCCCAGACCGCTTGGTACAGCATTCCTCGAATTTTGGTCGCCGAACGGCGTGAGAGAGTTCATCTTATCAACCCCGTCCTGGGTCGCCGCGATGAGCATAGAGGACGAGTTGTCGAGCAGGAACGTGACGGAGACATAGGCGTTGGTGGTGATGGTGGCGCTGGACAAGCCGCCTATTGAGACCGTGCGAACCCCAAAGAGCGGGCCGAAGTATGGCGAGACGCTGGCCTGATACGTGATCTTGGAAGAGAACACCGCACCGGATTGCGTCACCGTCACGGAAGGGGTCGGCACGGCTGGGCCGAAAACGGAACTGGCCTGGCTCTTGAACCACTCCGCACCGGTGTTCTGGCCGGTCTGGATGTAATCCCTCTGCCCGGCGCTGAAAGCGTCCGCGGCTCCCTTTGCCGCCGCCAACGCCGCGGCGTCGGACGCGGCGTTCAACTGCGTCTTCGCCTGGGTGACATAGCCGAGATCGATGGCGATGCCGACGGTTCCGATCACCGGGATCACCGCCACGGCGAACGTGAGCGCCACGCCGGCGCTGCGATCCCTCAGGCAGCGCTGCACGAGATGTTTCATCCACCGGCTCCACTTGAGAACATCAGAGGTACCCTGGGCAAATGTCTCTATTCGTCAGGGCGTTCTTCTTGTCGTACTGGACGTAATCCGTCGGCTTGCCGGCGCGCGGCGGCAGGAATGCCGTGCGCTGCAATATGACCGGGCCAGTGATGAAGCCGCTGAACAACGGCTTGTATTTGTAGATCACGTCGGCGATCACGACCGATGTGACCGTGGTCATGCCCCAGATCGGCAGGTTGGTCATGGTCGCCGGCTCGGTCGGCGCCACTTGCGTCACAACGCCGCAGGACCGCCTCACACTTTGGCCCAACGACAGCGGGGTGCTCCAGGCAGTGTTGGCGGTGTAGGTGCAACCGTTCCCCGCCACGCAGCCGGGCGGGCTGGCAACGAGCACGATGGCCGAGAGCGTGACCGAAAACTGGCTGGTGTCGGCGCCGGATTTCAGCCCTGGCATCATGGCGTAGATGGCGGTCATCGCCTGCTTTGCCTGATCGACGCTGAGCGAGATGCTCTGATCCGGTTGCACGGCTTGCTGGGTGGCGATCTGCACGATCTCCTGCGTGGTGCTGGTGACCTGGCGCATGGCGATGAAAATCTGGGTGACGTCGTAGGTCCCGGCCAGGATCAGGAACATCACCGGCGCGATTATGGCGAACTCAAGGGCCGGCGTGCCGTCCCGGTCGCGCAGCAAAGCCACAGCCAGGCACGATCCGCCGTGGATCAACTTGGCGCCCGCCCGACGAAGCCGTCGCATCACCCTGCGCACCCGGCCGGCGCGGCGTAGCTGATGGGAAAGTTCTCGTTGATGAACGCGGTGGATGACAGGGTGACGTGGACGGACCCGCCGGCCGAGGGCGTTGCCATGGCAGGAACCACGGCGGCGATTAGGCTCGGCGAGGTATAGATCGCCTGGACCAACATCAATTCATTGGGCTTGCCAGGACAATATTTATAACTGGTGGTATCAAGCTGCCCGGACGGGTTCTTCGGCAAGCTTCCAGGAACGGCCGTGTAATAGTCGGTGGTGACCGGCAATACATTCACCACAACCGCCGAGCACGGCAGCAGCCCGGATATCGCTGGACACAAGTATTTGGTCTGAAAGGCCGACGCGGTGGAGGCGCTCTGCGCCGTGCCGATCTGGATTTGCCGCGCCGCCGCCTGCACGCCGTAGTCCAGGCAGACCTGCGCGAAGAAGTCGTAGCCGAGCTCCACGAGAAACACGAGCAGGGTGAGCATCGGCAGCGACACCACGGCGAACTCGAGCGCCACCCCCCCGCGCCGGTCGCGCCAGAAGCGGACGCGAGGCCCGCCGGGCCGGGTGCGCCGTGCCATCGCTCAGCGCGCCGATGCCGTGACGATGCGCGGCATGCGGACCCAGGGGCGCGGCATGGCGACGATCATCGACACCAGGGTCGGGCTGGGCGAGGCCGGCATGTTGATCTCTCCCGCCGGACCCCAGATGCGGATGCGCGCAGCCGCATAGCTGGCCGCGGCCGGCGCCGGCGTGCCGTGCCAGGCGGCCAGCACCAGGTCGCGATAGGGCGCGCCCAGCGCCTCCGTCCGGGAATGGTATGCCGCCACCGCCGGCTCCCACGCGCCAAGCTCCTCACGCAGCGACACCAGGAAACGGGCGGCGGCCAGGGCGTTGACCAGGGGGTCGAAGCCGCTGGCCAGGCTGACGAAGGCGTTGGGATGATGGAGCAGGTTGATCTGGAAGCAGCCAACGTCGATGGACTGCACGCCCCCCGCCTGCAGGGCCAGCACCGCGGCGACCGCGTCCTCGGCGCTGGCGAGAAAGCGGCCGACGCCGCCGGACTGGATGGCGAACGGCCACGGCGCCCGCGTGCCCGCCGCATCCGTGCGCCCGCTCTCGATGACGCCGATGGCCAGCAGCAGCCCGGCGGGAATCCCGGCGCCCGCCTCTGCCGTCGCCGCGGCCTGGGCGCAGGACATGGCGGCGGCGCGGCTTGTCAGGAATGCAAGCATCGCCAGCATGACCGCCATGCCGGTGCGGGCCGGGCGGGATGGCATGACGCCGATCACCGCCGCAGCGCCTCGAACCCATCCAAGGTGCCGCGCAGCTTCTCGGCCGACAGGTCGGCGCCCAGCAATGCCGAAGCCTCGGCACGGTGTCCGTCAAGCGCCAGCGCCAATGCGAGGTCGTGGCGCACCCGCGGCGCGGCGCCGGGCGCGGTGGCGAGCGGCCGCAGCAGCCGCACCGCCCCGTTCGAGTCGCCGGACAGCGCCAACGACAGGCCGAGGTTGACCTGGACGGCCACCGAACCCGGGGTGATCCCCAGGGCCGTGCGATACGCCTCCTGCGCTGCGGCATGGTGGCCTTGCAGGTCACGCGCCACGCCGAGGTTGCTCGCCGCCGCCGCGTCGTGCGGGTCCAGGGTCAGGGCGCGCGCGAACAGGGTCTCGGCCGCGGCCGGGTCCTGTTGCAGGCGGACGCGGCCGAGGCCGACCAGGGCCTTGGTGTCCCGCGGCTTGATCTCGACGGCGCTCGTGTAGCTGGTCGCGGCCTCGCTGTTGCGGCCGAGCGCGCTCAACGCCTCGCCGCGGCGGATCCAGGCATCGGCGTCGCGCGGGTTCTTGGCCACCAGCTGGTCGCTGACCTGCAACGAGATCGCGGGCGCCCCGGCCGAAGACGCGGCGTCCGCGAGACGCAGGCTGGGGGTCCATTTGGCGAGCGGGACCTCCGGCGCGACCTCCACCGTCTTGGGCGGCGCCGCGGAGCAGGCCGCCAGCAGCAGGAGCAGGCCCCCCGAAAAAATGTGCCGGTGCAGTCCGTTCATGGTTTCCATCACATCAATGCATTGAATTCATGACTTGGATCACCGCCGGGCCGCCCACGATCAGGAAGATGCAGGGCAGGATGAACAGGATCATCGGAATGGTCAGCAGCACCGGCAGCCGCGCCGCCCGCGTCTCGAACCGGATCAGGATTTCCTGCCGCATCTCGGCCGACAGCACGCGCAGCGCGTCGCCGAGCGGCGTGCCGTACCGCATGGTCTGCACCAGCATCGAGGTCATGCGCTTGATGCTGTCCAGCCCGGTCCGGGTGCCCATGTTGATCAGCGCCACCCGGCTATCCGCCACGATGCGCAGCTCGCTGGCGGTCTGGCCGAACTCTTCGCTGATGGCAGGATGCGCCGAGCGGATCTCGACGGCGACGCGGTTGAGTGCCGGCTCGAAGCCCAGCCCGGCCTCGGCGCAGATCACCATCAGGTCCAGCGCGTCCGGCAGGCCCATTTGGAGGGCGTCGAGATGCTTCTTGTGCACCCGCCGCACCCACCAGTCCGGGCCGAGCAGCCCGACCAGCGCAGCGCCCGCGATGCTGACGTTCCGCACCAGCGGCGACAACCCGAACCGTTGCAGCACCACCAGCGCCAGCAGCGGCAGCAGGAACAGCAGCAGCAGCTTGGCGCCGACGAAGACCCCAAGCGCGCCGGGCCCGCGCAGGCCGGACGCCCCCAGCGTCAGCGCCAGCTCGGCCATCGTCTTCTGCGACAACAGGCCGCTCCGCGCCACGCCGGAACCGAGTGCGCCGATCAGCCCGACGAGGCCGCCCGACTGTTGCGTAGGAGCCAGGGTGATCATTGCGTCGTTGGGACGGCGGATGGCCAGCAGGCGCACCCTGAGGCGCTCCTGACGGCGCCACTGCCGAAGCACCGCCTCGCAGGTACCCCACAGCAGGACGAGCACCGTCACGCAAATCAGGATGAACGTGCTCATGACAGGCTCTTCCGGATCAGCGCCTTCATCGACCAGATGCCGCCGCCTAGCATCACGACCGCGCCGGCCAGGATCTTCTGCCCAAACGGATCGACGAACAGCATGACGATGTAGGCGCTGTTCATGATCCACAGCCCGGCGGCGGCGAACGGCGGAAGCGCCGCCAGCACCATCGAGCTCATCTTCGCCTCGGCCGACAGCGCCTCGCCCTTTTGACGCACCGCCACGCGCTTGCGGATCACGTCGGCCAGGTTCTCCAGCGTCTCGCTTAAGCCCCCGCCGGTCTGGCTTTGCAGCGCCAGCGCGGTGGCGAAGAAGCGGTACTCCTGAAGCTTGTTGCGCTCCGCCATCGCACGCAGCGCGTCCTCCAGCAGCATCCCGATGGCCAGCTCCTCGGACAGGCGGGCGAACTCAGGCCCGGTGGGCGCTTCAAGCTCACGTCCCACGGCTTGGATCGAGTCGGTCACCGGGATGCCGACGCGCACGGCGCGCACGATCATCGCCAGCGCGTCGGGGAATTGCTGGAACAGCTTGTCCTGCCGGCGGCGGCGGCACCAGTTGAAGAAGTTGCGGCTCAGCACGATCCATATCAGCGGCAACCCGAACCAGGCCAGCGGGCCCGCCACCCCGCTGCCGAGCTTCGTGGCCACCACGGCCATCGTGAGCGTCACCACCAGCGCCACCCACCAGCGCAGCACGTAATGCTCGCCGAGCGCCGGGTCGAAGCCGAACAGGCCGGCCAGGAAGGGACCCAGCCCTTCCGCCGTGGCAGCGAAGCCGACGCCGGATGTGGGCGCCAAGGCCAGGCTGTTGTTGCTCCGCTGATACGGGCCGACCACGCGGGCGAAGCGCAGACGCACCTGCTCCTGCCGCGCCTGCATCCGCAGCAGCACCATGCTCGCCAGGCCCATCAGCATGAGGCCGACGACCAGCAGCGTGAGCAGCACGGTGGGCGAGGCGGTCACCGTTCCGCCTCCTCCATCGCGGCCGTCCAGGCCCGCTCCAGCCCGAAGTATTGCAGGCGCGATTGAAAGCTGGGGCGCGCGCGGCTGACCCGGTAGGTGCCGCGCAGCCGCCCATCCTGGCCCATGCCGCCGAGTTCAAGCTGGAAGATGTCGTTCATGATGATGACGTCGCCTTCCATCCCGCACACCTCCGTCACCTGGGTGATGCGGCGCCCGCCGTCGCGCTGGCGTTCCACCTGCACGATGATGTGCACGGCGCCGGCGATCTGCGTGCGGATGGCGCGCGACGGCAGGCCCATGGACCCCATCTGCACCATGTTCTCGATGCGCGTCAGCGCGTCGCGGGTGGTGTTGGAATGGATGGTGGACATGCTGCCGTCATGGCCGGTGTTCATCGCCTGCAGCATGTCGAACGCCTCGCCCGCGCGGACCTCGCCGATGATGACGCGGTCGGGCCGCATGCGGAGCGCGTTGCGCATCAGGTCGCGCTGGGTGATCTCGCCACGGCCCTCCAGGCTGGCGGGACGGGTCTCCAGGCGCACGACGTGCGGCTGCTGCAGTTGCAGCTCGGCCGCGTCCTCCACGGTGACGATCCGCTCGCCGGGGTCGATCATGCGCGACATGGCGTTCAGCAAGGTCGTTTTGCCCGACCCGGTGCCGCCGGAGATGATGGTGTTGAGCCGGCAGCGCCCAGCGATTTCCAGCACGCGGGCCACCGGTGCCGTCATGGCGCCGAACTCGATCAGCTTGGCGAAGTCGATGGACTTCTTGCTGAACTTGCGGATGGACAGGTACGGCCCGTCAAGCGCCAGCGGTGGGAAGACGATGTTGACCCGGCTGCCGTCCTTGAGGCGCGCGTCGCACATCGGGCTGCTTTCATCCACCCGTCGCCCGACGCCGGCGGCGATGCGCTGGCAGATGTTGGACAGATGCGCGGTGTCGCGGAACCGCACCGACGACTGCTCGACCTTGCCCCGCCGCTCGATGAAGATGCGGGACGGGCCGTTGACCATGATGTCGGCAATCAGGTCGTCCTGCAGCAGCGTTTCCAGCGGGCCGAGGCCCAGCATGTCGTGCACGAGGTCGGCCGCCAGGCTGCGCTGCTCGCGGCCGTTCAGCTGGATGCGCCGCTCCGTCGCGATGTCGGCGATCAGCCGCTCCACCTCCACCGCCAGGCGGTCCGGCGGCGTCGAGGCGACGGCCATCGGGTCCATGCGCGACAGGCACAGCGTGCGCAGCTCGGCCAGGGCGGCGCCCTGGGTCTGGCCGTGCTCGGCCCGCACCGGCGCCACCTCGTCGCCGAGCTGCGCCACCGATGAGGGCGGCAGCCCGGCCGACGTGGCCGGCCGCTGGCCGAAGGTTGGAAGCGCGCTCATGCCTTCCTCCAGAACTGCCAGGCGCGCTTGCGGTCGGCGGTGCGCTTGAACGGGGTCGCGGCCGCGGTGCCGCTGTCCAGCAGGCGGTTGAAGGCCACCAGCCGGGCCAGGTCGTTCACCCGCAGGCGGAAGAAGCTGCGGTGGCGCACGGCCGGGTCGCCCATGTTGGCGGCCTCGGCCAGGCGCTTGGGCAGATCGGGGATCACCAGGTCCGGGCGGCCTTCCAGCGCATCCTCGACCTGCGCGCGGGTCAGGCTGCCGGGCATGCCGTCGCGGTTCAGCAGCAGCACCGTCCGCTCCGCCTGGCTGACGTTGCTGTACAGCGCCCGCAGCCGCAGGGTGTCGCGCACCCCGGCGAGCGTCGGCTCGAACACGATCACCCGCTGCGTCGCGAGGTCCAGCAGGTCGCGATACAGCGGCACCGGCTGGAACGGCACGTCGGCGACGATAAAGTTGTAGCGGCGGCGAAGGGCCGCGAGCAGGCGCGGGGCGGCGTCGGGCGCGCAGGCCGGCCGGTCGGACAGCGCTTCCTGGCCGGCCAGCACGTGCATGCGGTCCTTCAGCGTCACGGAGGCGCGCTCGACGAACAGGTCGTCGATGCGGTCCGGGATCTCCAGCGCGGCGCGCAGGCCGGGGCCGGGCGCCGCGTCCACGAACAGGGCGGCGCTGCCGGTATGCAGATCAGGGTCCAGCAGCACGGTATGGCGGTTCCGCGCGACGCCGAAATGCCAGGCCAGGTTCACGGCGACCGTCGTGGCGCCCACCCCGCCGCGGGCGCCCGTGATGGTGATCACCCGACCGCCCGTCACCTCCTGGGCCGTGGCCGTCTGGCCGACGATGATCGGGATGAGCAGCCGCACCACCATGTCGCGGGTCAGCGGCTTGGCCAGGTATTCGTGCGCGCCCATGCCGCGCGTCACCTCGCGGTAGAAGTCCACATCGGTGAACTCGCCGACCACCAGCACCTTGACGTCCGGCTCCACCACCTGGCTCAGCTCGCGCAGCGCGCTCAGCGGCTCGTCCACGCCGCTGATGTCGACGATGAGGTTGCGCGGGGTCGGCTGCTTCTGCATGGCCGCGACGGCGGCGCGGATGCCGCCGCGCTGGATATCAAAGGCGTCCGGCAAGGCGTCGGACAGGCTGTCGCGCAGCACCGACTCCGTGGCCGCCTCGTTCACGAAGGCGATCAGCGCGACGCGGTCGCTGCCGGCGGCCCATGCCTCATCGGGATCGTGCGAAAGGCCCGGAAGGGCGCCGTCTGCCATCATCAGTTCCCCGTCAGCCCGGCGCCGCCGGAAGAACCGCCACCGGAACTGCCCGAAAACGATTTCGCACGGTCGAGGCGCAGCCGATCCACGGCCGCCGCAGCGACCTGCCCGTCGGCCGGGCCGGTGCCGCGGCCGCGGGCCAAGTCGGACGGACGGACTGCCATGATCGCGAGGTTGGAGTCGTTCGCCCCGGTGGCGCGCCAGGTGTTGGGGCGGTCAAAGGGTTCCAGTCCGGCGCAGCCTGAGAGGAGGGCCAGCACGGCGGACGCGGCGGCGCGCAGGGTCCGGCTCATTGCACGATCCACCCGGCGGCGCCGGAAATGCGCGTCGGCCGGACCATCGTCGCCTGTCCCGTTTGACGCAGCAGCAGGATGCGTTCCAGGTCATTCGGCGGCGAGTAGGCGTCATCGGGCTGACGCAGCACGGTGGGATCGCTGACCGGGCGCACGATGTAGGGCGTCACGATGATCACCAGCTCGCTCTCGTTGCGCTGGAAGCTGTCGGAGCGGAACAGCGCCCCCAGGATCGGGATCTCCCCCAGCCACGGGACGGCGCTGTTGCCGTGCGTCACCGTCTCCTGCAGCAGGCCGGCGATGGCGAAGCTGTCGCCGCTGCCCACCTCCACCGTGGTGTCGGCGCGGCGCACCGTCAGCGCCGGTATGCTGATGCTGTTGTTGCCGGCGCTGATCTGAACGGCGCCCTGGTTGGACAGCTGGCTGACCTCCGGCCGCACGTGGATGTTGATGCGGTCGTCGCTCATGATCGTCGGCACGAAGGAAAGGTTGATGCCGTACTGCTTGAACGCGACCGAGATGGAGTTGTTCTGCTGGCTGATCGGGATCGGGAACTCGCCGCCGACCAGGAAGCTGGCCGGCTCCCCGCTCATCGTCGTGAGGTTGGGTTCGGCCAGAAGGTGCACCAGGTTGTCCTGCGCCAGCGCGTCGATGACGGCGCTCAGGCCGACGTTGCGGTCCACATAGGCCCCGGCCAAGATGGTGGGCGCGGCGGCCAGGGTGACCGGGTTGCTGGTCGCAAACCCGATGGCCGCGTACTTGCCCAGGCCCTGCAGCGCCGTCCAGTTGATCCCAAGCTCCCGCGATACGCTGCGCGACATCTCGGCGATGCGCACGCGCAGGCTGATCTGGACAGACGAGGCCACCGTCAGCCGGTTGGTCACCGTCTGCTTGTCGGCCAGGAAGGATCGCGCCAAGTCCATCGCGCGGGCGGCGTCCGCCGGCGTCGGCACCTGGCCGCTGATGGCCAAGCCGGTCGACAGGGTCTCGACGCGGATGTTGCTGCCCGGCATCGCCCGGCTGATGGTGCTGGCGGCCTCGGCGGCGTTGAAGGCGGCGGGGCGCACCGTCACCTGGTATTGCGCCACCACGCGCCCGGCACTGTCCATCGCGGCGAGCGTGGTGCGCCCCGGTGCGGCGCCGAACACGAACAGCGTGTTGGGGCTGGCCGGGCGCACCTCGGCGATCCTGGGGTCGGCGACGAACACGTTGGCGATGGCGCCGGGCAGGTTCACCACCCGCCCCAACCCGGCCTCCAGCAGCAGCGGGGCGCGCCGGCTCTGTTCGGGGGCGTCGCCCGGTGGGCGGGAGGCAGCCGGGGCCGCGACTGGCGCTGCGACCGGGACCGTGACGCCGCCGGCACGCGCGTCGGTGGCCTGCGCCTCGGCCGTCGGCGTCGCGCCGTCCCCAAGCGCCGCCGGCGCGGGCTGCGCCTCGGCGGCCTGGCCGTACAGGGTCGCGCTGAAGCACAAGGCGGCAAGCGCCGTGAGACGTCCGGAATGGGCCAGCCCGCGCATCAGAAGTGGAACTCCTTGCCGTCGCCGCCGCCTTGGAAGACCTGGACCTTGGTCGGCGCAGTGCGGCCTGCACCGCTGCCGAGCGCCGGTGAAACGTCGCCGGCCCAGGTGACGCCGGCGCCGACCGGGCGGACGCTCAGGTGCCCGGGGGCTGCGCTCGGCGCCGAGAAGGCGGGGGCCGCCGCGGTGGATGCGGGCACGGCTGCCGCCTGGACAGTGCCATCCCCGCGCCGGTCGGCGGCCAGCACCGAAAGCGACAGCTTGCCAAGCCGTCCCGCCACCAAAACGCGCTCCGCCTGGGCCGCGGTCACCTCCAGCGTGGCGGTGCGGTCGGTGCGGTTGGAAGGGGGGACGACGCCGTCCGGCGACTGGCCCTGGACGATCTGCTGATCCACGGCGATCACCCGCGCATCGCCCAGCACGGTCTCCGCCGCTACCCTGCGCCCGGCCGCCAGCGTCGGGTCGTCCAGCGCCTGGGTCAGGATCAGGTCCACGCGGTCACCCGGCCAAATCAGCCCGGCCGTGCCGCTCACGGCATCCACCGCCACGGTGACGGCGCGCATGTTGGGGGCCAGCACGGCGGCCAGGAAGCCGTGGTCGCCGGGGTGGACCACATCGGCAGGCAGGATCGGCTGCCCCTCCCCCAAGCTGCGGCGGATCATGGAACCGGTCAGGTTGCCGCGGTTCTGCGGCGTGTCCAGACTCGCTCCGAACGGCAGGTCGGCGCGGACCGTTTCCTGCGCCGCGAAATCCTCGGGCTTGATCAGCGACCCGGCGCGCAGCGAGCGGGCGGCGACGAGCATGGCGGCCTTGGCTGCCACCGGGGGCGCACCGGCGTCGGCGACCGGTGCCGCCGCCGGCGCCGCGAGCAGCGTCCATGCGACCACGCCACCGCCGGCGACCCCAACGGCCAGCATAGCAAACAGCGCGATTCGAAGCAGCATGGAAGCCTTATCCTTTGTAAAGAACCAGCAGCGTGCCGACCGCGATGGCGGAGGCATACGGCATGGGACTGCGGTGGTGGATGCGGTGGCGCTCTGCCCAGACGATTTGCCGCAGCCGCCCGGGCGGGCAGACCTCGCCTGGTGCCGCCAACACCCAGCCCAGCGCCAAGTACACCAGCGCCAGCACGCCGCCAGCGAGCGCCACGCTCAGCAGCATAGCCCCTGAAAGACCCGGCGGCGCCAGCACCCCGCACGCCGCCAGCAGCTTGACGTCGCCGCCGCCCAGCCAGCCGCGCCGCCAGCAGAACCCGGCGCCGAGCAGGATCAGGACGCAGGCCAGCAAGCCCAGCGCAAGCCCGCCATCCTGCAACCTGATGCCGATGCCGAGCACGAGGAGCACGGCAGACATCCAGTTGGGAACCGTGCGGAACGCGATGTCGTTCAGCACGGCGCCCAACAGGATGGCGACGCTCAGGCCCACCAGAACTGGATGGGTTACCATGGATGTCTTATTCCAGAACTGGTGAGAGCCATGCGCCAGGTGGCTGATTACTTGGTCGAATTCACGCCACTTGAGCTGAATTTGCCGGCAACACCGGTAAACGTTGCGCTGAGATTGGTGCCGAGCGAAGCAACTGCCGTGATGATCACGACGGCGATCAGTGCGGCGATCAGGCCGTACTCAAGCGCGGTCACACCCTTCTCATCGCGCTTGAATTCCATCAACGCCTTCAGATACTGCAACATGTCTTTTCAGCCTCCTGGTCACAAACTCCTCAGCATAAAGAAACAACCAGCGAGGGAACGCCAGAATATTTTGTTATTTATCCGTAAAGAGTTGTTATGTCGGTCTGAACTTTCAGCACGACGCCGCGTGGACCACCGCCACATCGTCGGCGTAAACCCGGCACCAATGCGGCAGGGCGTCCAGCAGTCCGACCGCAGGATTAGCGGCCAAAAGAATGGTCCAGCGTATTCCGTAGTCGCGAAACGTCGCCTCCAACGCCGCCTTTTCGGGCGAGATGATCGACATGTACTGGCGCATGAACGCCCCGCCATACATGTCCGCCCGGCCGTCGATGAACGGCCGGATGTGGGAGAATATCAAGTAGCCGCCAAAGGCGTAATCGTTGAACACCGGCTGCGCCGCAAGGGCCGGGGGCACGTGGGCAAGCGCCGTGATGGGAGCCGCAGCGCTGTCCACCCGCACAACCGGCAGCAGCAGCCGAAGCGCGACCAGCCCAGCCATGGCGGCCAGCCCGCCGGCCCGCCAACGGCCGGTATTGTATCTCGCCGGCTCCGCCGCCAGGACCGCGCCCAACGGCTCGGCGATCAGCAGCGGGACGATCATGCCGACCAGCAGCTGGTGGCGCATGTGTTGCAGCGACATATGCAGCAGGCCCAGCAGAAGCAGCAGGCGCACCGGCGGCAAGCGGGCCCCGCGCGTGAGCGCCGCATAAAGGCCGGCGATCAACACCACCTCAAACGGCTGCAACGTGCCGAAATACATGGGTTGCCATTCGTTGATCTTGGCCAGCTCGGCCATCCCCATGAGCTGGAAGGGAAACAGCAGCCCTGCGAAGCCGTGCGGCGTCAGCATGGCGGCGCCGGTCGCGGCGAGCAGGAACCCTCCCCAGCGCGCCAGCACCCTGCGCCACGCCGCTGGTTCCGCCAGCGCCGCCTCCAGCGCCAGCGGCACCACCAGGACCAGCCCGAGCATGAAGCCGCCATGCAGGTTGGCCCATAGACCCATCAGCGGCAGCAGAGTCCAGGACGGCGCGCCCCCGCGGCTTCGGGCGATGAACAACCCGGCGACCCAAGCCTCCAAGGCCGGCAAGGCCAGGATATGCGGCCGCGCAAGCAAATGAGACGAGACGCACGCCCCTCCAAGCAGCAGCAGAAGCAGGCTCGGACCCGTTGGCAGCCAGCGCCCGAGATGGCGGGCAAGCTGAAAGAAAGCGAGCGCCGCAGCGAGCGCCGTCAGCACGGTGACGCCGCTCCATCCCGCTGCCCGGAACGCCGCCGCCATCAGGATTTCGGACAGCCATTCGTGCGCCACCCAAGGAGCGCCGGCAAAGGTGTAGGAGAAGGGATCGGCATGCGGGACCGCCCGATGCGCGATCATCCAATCGCCGGCGGTCAAGTGCCAGAAGCTGTCGCCGTCGGTGAGCACCACTGGGGCAAAAAGGGTGACCGCGAGCATGGTGACGGCCGCGATCCACGGGGGGGCGGTGGTCGGTATATGCAACGCCCTTAAACCAACGGCGACTCCGATTGTTTCTCGCCTGAGAAACGCCCGATAGGCGTTCGAGGAACTCATTGGGGCACAACGGACATGTAAATCATCCAATAGCTGCGCTGGAAAGATTGAATTCAATTTAAGGTTATGATACCAGCGACCGTCCGTTAACACAAAGGCACAGCTCTGTGCGCAATTTGTTTTTTTGCAGAAACGTGTTGACCAGCCTCCGCATATGGCCCGGCATGCGCCGCTCCGCTCCCGGGCGTCCGGGCACGCCGCCCGTTCCTCCTGCCACGAAAATCCGTTGGTCGATCACGCGACGTTGGTGCGCCCTGGCCGGGGCTGGCGCCCTCGCCGCGTGGCTCCCGGGGTGGCGGCAGCCGGCGCAGGCGCTTTCGCTCACCCGCGACATCACCGACATGACCTGGATGGAGGTGCGCGACGCCATCAAGGCCGGGTTCGGCACCGTGATCGTGCCCAGCGGCGGGCTGGAGCAGAACGGACCGCACATGATCATCGGCAAGCATGACTACATCGTTGCTTGGGCGGCACGCCGCATCGCCGCCGAGCTTGGCGATGCCCTCGTGGCTCCCGTCATATCCTATGTGCCGCAGGGCGATTACGATCCGCCGACCGGCAACATGGCGTTTCCCGGCACCATGGGCGTGCCTCCTCCCGTGTTCGCCGCCGTGCTGGAGGGCATCGCCCGCAGCCTCAAGGCGGCGGGCTTCGCGACCATCTGCTTCATCGGGGATCACGGCCCTTCACTGGCCGCGCAGGCCGAGGTTGCCGCCAGGCTGACCACGGAATGGCGCGACGGTCCGAAGGTCCTGGCGGTCGATTCGTATTATGCCGACGCCGCGGAAACGGCTTACCTGCGTCGCCAGGGCGAGTCCGACGCCGCCATCGGTCAGCACGCCACCATTTCCGACACGTCGGAGCTGATGGCCATCCATCCCGGCGGGGTTGACCTCTCGCGCATTCCTCCAAGCCCCTCAACGCTTGCGAGCCTTGGCGCCATTGGAGATCCGCGTCGCTCCACCATCGCCCGGGGCGATGCGATGATGGCGTTGAAGGTCGGCGCGGCGGTCGCGCAAATCCGCGCCGCGAGCGGCCACGCGGCGGGCTAAGCAGGTCCAGGCATGTCAATCATCCAGGCAATCTTCGTGCAATTGGCTGCGGTCACGTTCCACACCCTGCGCAACCTGGCCGTACTGGCGGTGGTCTTCACCCTGCTCGCGATGGTCGTCTCTGCTTGCAACAAGATGCCGCCTTGGTGGCGGAAACGGGATCTCTCGACCGACATCTGTTGGGCCGTCGTGCCGCAACTGCTTTACAGGTTCGCTCAGCTTCTGCTGCTCACCATCGGCATGGCTGCGTTTTATGGAGCCACTGGCGACGCGGACATCGAACGTTTCTTTACCGAAGGCTACGGTCCGCTCGCACGTCTGGGATTTTGGCCGCAAGTCGCGTTGTATTTGCTGGGCAGCGACCTGGTGATGTACGTCACGCATCGTTCGTTTCACAGCGCACGCCTGTGGCGCTACCATGCCGTGCACCACTCCTCCGAGCATTTGGAATGGATCTCGGCGGGACGGTTCCATCCGGTCGACCAGATCCTGCATGGCATCCTGGCGGATGTGGTGATGCTGCTGCTTGGCATACCGCCCGAGGTGCTCGCGTGGTTGATGCCGTTCAATGTCGGCACGTCCGCACTCGTGCATGCCAACCTGAACTGGAGCTTCGGGCCGTTTCGTTACGTCCTGGTCAGCCCGGTTTACCATCATTGGCACCACACCAGCGCCGAACGCGGCGGGAGCAGCAACTTTGCTGGCACGTTCCCGCTTTATGATTTGATCTTCGGCACGTTCTACATGCCGTCAGACCAGCATCCAGACGCTTATGGCGTGGATGATCCTGATTTCCCCACCGGCTTCGTCGGACAGCTCCGCTACCCGTTCATGCGTGGACGGAACGCGGTTGGGAGTGCATCCGCGGACCGCCAGGGACCCTCCGGCGTCCTGGGGCGCCGCGACGACATCACTGGGGTCGGCTCGTAACCGCGGCGGGCGTGCCCGCCCCATAGCCTCGCTTCCCGACCACCCTGCCCGGCACACCGCGCAGGCAATCGGCCATGTCCGCGGCACGCGGCCTCCCGCTTGACGCCGCCGGGCCCGAAGCCACTGTATGGACGGTCCCTCACCAAGGAGATGCCCGATGGATCGACGCGAGATCGTTGCCGGGCTGCGCTTGCCCGAGGGCCCGGTCGCCATGCCGGATAGCTTCGTGCTCCTCGTGGAGATCGAGCGCGGCTGCCTCGTTCGCGTATGGCCGGACGGCACGATCCAGGTGGCGGCATATCTCGGCGACGGGCAGCCCGAACGATCTGGTGTTTGACCAGCGCCACGATGAATCGGCAATCGAAAGCATCAAGATAAAAATGACGTGAAAGTCAAATCTGATAACGCAGCAGGCCCATACGTTGCACTCTCATGAATACCATATCGGCTGCTAGTTTGTTTACCTTGCACATGCGCAATTCAGACTAATGTCACCGTCAACGTTCCCACAATCGAGGGATGCAATGCGCAGTACAGTATTACGCAATGACCTGTGGAGCTTCGCCGTGGCATGGCTTGCAAGCTCGGACCCCTTACTTGCTGCTCGTTGACGCGGGTGAGCTGATGTCAGACAACGATGACGGGCCGCCCAGCCATTTCCAGGTGCTGGTCGAACACTTCTCTGCGTTCGTCAGCCTGTCGGCCGCCGAGACCAAACTGCTGGCCGACCTGGCAGAGGCCACGCGCTATCACCCGCCCAACCGGGACCTTTACGTGGCCGGCACATCGCCGCCGCCGCCGCGCATGATCGTCGCGGGATGGGCCTGCCAATACCGCCTGCTGCCCGACGGGCATCGGCAGATCGTCAGCCTCAAGCTGCCGGGCGACCTGGTGTGGCCGCTGATGCCGGTCCGGCTGCCGTCGTCCTGCGCCGTCGCGGCGTTGACCGAGCTTGAAACCGTCAACGCCCTGCCGCTTGTGGAGGCCGCCGCCGCCGCCGAACCGGTGCATCCCGGCCTGTCGCACGCCGTCCGCGTCATGGCGCATCTGCACGACATGCTGCTCTACGATCAGATCGTGCGCCTGGGCCGGCAGACCGCATGCGGCCGGTTCGCCCATTTGATGCTGGAACTGCGCGAGCGCCTGAGCCGCGTGGGCCTGGTGGACGGCAACAGCTTTGCCATGCCGTTGACCCAGGATGTGCTCGCCGACGTGCTCGGCTTCAGCGTCGTCCATGTCAACCGTACCGTGCAGCAACTGCGGCGGGACGGGCTGCTGGAGATACGCAACGGCCGGGTCACGCTGCTGCAGCTTGCGGCCCTGCAGGAACTGGCGGGATGGACGCTGCCGCCCGGCGGGCCGAAATCGCCGAAACGCCCGGGCCGCAGGGATTAGCCGGCTGTCTTCCGGCCCGGCATCTCGCCCGCGGCGATCAAGGCCCCGGTAATCGCAACCATGCGCCGCCCCTGGTGTCGGATCGCCTCGAGGTCCTCATCCCGAGGCGGACGGTGCTCGGAGCCGCAAATCGCCGAGGCGCCGTAGGGCGACCCGGCCTCAAGCATCGCCTCGTCCGTGTAGCCGGTGGGCAGGATCACCATGCCCAAATGCGCCATGGGGGCATAAAGCGACAAGGTGACCACCTCCGTCCCGCCATGCGGCCAGGACGCGGCGGCAAAGGCCCCGCCGACCTTGCCGGCCAGCGCACCGCGTTTCCATTGCGGGCCAAGCTGATCGAGGAAGTTTTTCAGCTCGGTCGCCATGGCGCCGAAGTAGCAGGGCGTGCCGAACAAGATGGCGTCGGCCCATTCCGCATCGTCCTTGGTCGGCGCCTCGTAAAGTCCGTTCTGGCGCCGGGCGCTGTCCAGCCACCCCTTGACCTGGCCCATGGCGGCCTCGTCCGCCACCTCCCGGGCCCGGCGCACCCGCACGTCGGCACCCGCCTGCCGCGCCGCGTCGGCGGCAGCGGCGGCGAGCGCCTCGACCGTGCCGTTGCGGGAGTAGAATACGACGAGCACGCGCGTGGGACTGGGCAAACTTGGCTCCATGGCTCAGACGTCCGCGGCCGCTGAGTGGCGGCCGCGGACGCTGCATACATGTTGCCGCGCCCCGCTTTGCAACCCTTTCCATTCGTCGCCGAGGCCCGCCCGCCGATGCGGCGCCTCGGCGCGGGGGCGGCGCTACGCCTTGGGCGAGGCCATTTGGCCTTGCAGCACGCGCAGCTTTTCCAGGTTCTCCTGCACCAGGGTGGTGCCCTGGCGCATGAGCGTCGCGAATTGCGGGCTGACAGCGCCCGCGTTCATGCCGCCCTGCATCCGGAGCAGCTCCTCATGGCTTGCGATCTGGTCGGCGACGTAGGTGCGGTCGAAGTCCAGGCCCTGCTGGAGCCGCATGTGCCCGAGGCGCACGCGCAGGTCGTTGCGCAGGACGGAGGGAGGCGTGATGGACGCCGCCGCCGCGGTGGGCGCAAGGCGCGTCGCGAAGTCGTTCGCCTGGCTCGTGAGCTGCTGTGAGATCGCCTGCACGGCGGGCGTCTGCGCCTGGGTCTTGGCCAGCGCGCCCTCCTGCCGGTCGAACTCGATGATCTGGTAGGCATCGGTGGTGAACCGCACCTCCGCCGGGTTGGCGCTGCTGGAGGTGGATTGGGCATTCTGGCTTTGACAGGCCGCGAGCAGGAGGAGCGCCGCGGCGGCCGAGAGGCGTGGCATCGTGTTCATGGTGTGCGTGTCTCCGTTCGCTGCGGCGGGCATGCGCGATCAGAATACATAGACGACCCGGAGCGTCGTCCCGAAGTCCTGCTTGAACCCGCCGACGACGTGGACGTCGTGGTTGAGTTCCAGCATCGTCTGTATCCGCGGGGTGAGGAACAGCGCGGCGTTGGCGCGGATGCGCTGCTCCTCCGTCTTGCTGCCGTCGAAGAAGCCGTTCACCTGCTGCGAGCCGCCAAAAAGGCCCTCGTAGCCGATGGAGGTGGTGAAGGCCGGGCTCCAGCGCCAGTTGGCCCAAAGCTGCGCGCGGTAGGTCGGGTCCTGGCTGAGCCGGCGGTCGCCGGGGACGTAGCTGTCGTTGTCGCCGTAGAGTTGCGCGTCGAAGCTGAGGTCGAAAGCGAGGTTGTCGGTGACGCCCTGGGACAGGCCGAGCTGGATGCTGCCGCGCCAACGGTTGTCGCCGACGTTGACGGCCGACTGCTTGTCGTAGGTGCCGGTCGGCGGGAAGATGTGGCCTGCGAGGATGACGTTGCTTTTGGTCGCGGTGTTGACGTAGGGCCAGATGAATGCCGAGAGTTGGATGTTCTGCGCGCCGAAGGCGCTCCCGAGCCTTTGGCCATCGATGTGGGCGGCTGACAGCGAGCCGAAGGGCTGGACGACCTGGACGCCAGCCGGATACCCCGCGACGTCAAAGTAATGGACGTAGCGGGCGATGCCGACGTTGATCTCAAGGCCGGAGCCTTTGATCGTGGGTCCCCGGGCGACGTTGAAGTCGGTGTTATGGCCGTAAACGTAGTAGCCGACGGCCAGGTTGGTGCCGGCGGGCAGCGGCACGAAGTCGTAGGGTTCGATTTCCTGCGCGCCCGCCCTTGTTGCAGCGCCCGTTGTCAACAGCAAGCAGACCAGACCACCCAGCCCAAGCTGCAGCAGCGATCGCGCCAAGCCAAACCCTCTGATGCACACTGAGCGTCTCCCCCCCTTGATCGTCTTGATTTTGGTTTGATCTTATATTCTTGAGAATTTAAGTTTTTGAACCTCACGCCGTGTTCGGGTGGCTTCGGAAAATCTTGCAGTACTCCCCGATGTTGGCTTTATGAAGTTTGAACGTAAATACCATTATGGCAATGCCATAATCCCCAACGGTGATTTGGCTCATCGGGTGATGCGATATAGTCACGGCCTACGGGCGGGTTGCGGTGGTCTGGGCCGACCGCAGCGCCTCAGCCCGGCCGGTGCAGCGCCTGGGCGACCGCGGCCTGCCAGCCGGCGTATTTGCGCGCCCGCTCGGCCGCGTCCATCGCCGGGGCAAAGTGGCGGTCCATCAGCCAAAGCTGCTGGAAAAGGCCGGGATCCGGGTAAAGGCCGGCGTCCAGCCCGGCGAGATAGCCGGCGCCGAGCGCCGTCGTCTCCAGGCAACGCGGCCGTTCGACGCCGACGCTCAGCATGTCCGCCAGGAACTGCATCGTCCAATCGCTGGCCGTCATGCCGCCATCGACGCGCAGCACGACCTCTCCTTTCTGCCCGAAGTCGCTGAGCATGGCGTCCAGCAGGTCGCGGGTCTGGTAGGCCACGCCCTCCAGCACGGCGCGGGCCAGTTCGCGGCGGGTGGTGCCACGGCTGATCCCGCTGAGGCAGGCGCGGGCATGGCTGTCCCAGTGCGGCGCGCCCAGCCCGGTGAAGGCGGGCACGAGGTAAACGTCCTGCGCCGGGTCAGCCGCCGCCGCCAGGTCGCCGGTCTCCGCGGCGTGGCCCACCAGGCCCAGCCCGTCGCGCAGCCACTGCACCCCGGTGCCGGCGGAGAAGATCGAGCCTTCCAGCGCATACTCGCGCACGCCGCCGCGCTGCCAGGCGATGGTCGCGAGCATGCGGTGGCTGGACGGCACGGGTTCGCACCCGACATGCAGCAGCACGAAGGCGCCGGTGCCGTAGGTCGCCTTGACCATCCCCGGCGCGAGGCACCCCTGCCCGATCAGCGCCGCCTGCTGGTCGCCGGCGATGCCGCGCACCGGGATCGGGCCGCCGAACATTCCAGTCGTGCCGAACAACCCGGCGCTGTCGCGGATGTCCGGCAGCATGGCGCGCGGGATGCGGAACAGCGTCAGCAGGTCGTCGTGCCAGGCGCTCGTCGCGATGTCGCACAAGAGGGTGCGGGAGGCGTTGGTTGCGTCGGTCGCGTGCACCGCGCCCCCGGTCAGCCGCCAGAGCAGGAAGCTGTCCACCGTGCCGAACGCCAGGTGCCCGGCCTCGGCGCGGGCGCGGGCGCCGGGCACGTGGTCCAGGATCCAGCCGATCTTGGTCGCGGAGAAATACGGGTCGAGCCGCAAGCCGGTCAGCCCCGCCACCATCGCGCCATGCCCGGCAGCCTCCAGCGCGTCGCAGGCGCGGGCGGTGCGGCGGTCCTGCCAGACGATGGCGTTGTAGATCGGCTGCCCGGTCGTGCGGTCCCAGACCAGGGTGGTTTCCCGCTGGTTCGCGATCCCGAGGCCGGCGACCTGCGATGCGTTCAGCCCCGCCGCGGCCAGGACCTCCCGCGCGGTGTGCAGCGCGGTGGACCAGATCGCCTCGGGATCATGCTCGACCCAGCCCGATTGCGGGTAGATCTGCTCGAACTCGCGCTGCACGGTGGCGACCACCTCCAGCTTCGGCCCGAACACCATGGACCGGGTGGAGGTGGTGCCCTGGTCGATGACCAGCACGTGACCGTTGGGTCCGGTCACGGCGGGCCGCCGCCGGGGGAGCGGTCGCCCGCCCCCCTTTCATCAAGCTGCACCAATCAGGCCCGCTTGGGCATGGGCGTGGCCGCCCAGGTCTTCAGCAGCGTGTCGTAGTCCACCGTCTCGCCCTGCGGCTTCTCGTTCGCCAGCTTCCGCTGCGGCGCCAGGTTGCCGTCCTTTTCCGCCTTGGCGAACCAGTACTCGGCGTCCCGCTCCGGGTTCATCACCGGGCCGATCTTGCCTTGCGCGCCGGAGCGTTGCAGCCGGGCCATGATGGCGTCCTGGTCGCGCGCCAGCCCGTCCATCGCCTGCTGCGGCGTGACCGCGCCGGAGATGGCGTTGGACACGTTCTGCCACCAGACCTGCGACATCTTGCCGTAGTCCGGCACGTTCACCCCGGTGGGCGTCCACTGCTTGCGGGCGGGGCTACGATAGAACTCCACGAGGCCGCCGACCTTGGGCGCCAAGTCGGTCAGCGCCTGATGCCACACGTCGCTTTCCCGGATCAGGTGCAGGGACACCAGCGCCTTCTTCAGCGTCACCGTCTTCGACGTGCAGAACTGCGCATAGAGCCAGCCCGCCTTGGTCCGCTCCATCGGCGCGTATTTCAGCATGGTCCAGCAGCCGACGTCCTGGTAGCCGAGCTTCATGCCCTCCTTCCAGTAGGGGCCGTGCGGGCTGGGCGCCATGCGCCACTTGGGCGTGCCGTCCTCGTTCATGACGGGCAGGCCGGGCTTGGTCAGGCTGTCGGTGAAGGCGCTATACCAGAAGATCTGCTGCGCGATGTGGCCCTGGCCCGGCACCGGGCCAGATTCCAGGAAGTCCATGCCGGCGGCCTCGGGCGGCGCATATTTCTTCAGCCACTCAACGTACTTGGTCAGCGCATAGACCGCCGCCGGGCCGTTGGCGTCGCCGCCGCGGGTGATGGAGGAGCCGCGCGGGATGCTGTCCTCGATGCGGATGCCCCACTCATCGACCGGCTTGCCGTTCGGCAGGCCGCGGTCGCCGGCGCCGGCCATGGACAGCCAGGCGTCGGTGAAGCGCCAGCCGAGCGACGGGTCCTTCTTGCCGTAATCCATGTGGCCATAGACGCGCTGCCCGTCGATCTCCTTGACCGTGTTGGTGAAGAAGTCGGCGATGTCCTCGTAGGCGGACCAGTTGACCGGCACGCCCAGTTCGTAGCCGAACTGCTTCTTGAATGCCGCCTTCAGGTCCGGGCGCTGGAACCAGTCATGCCGGAACCAATACAGGTTGGCGAACTGCTGGTCGGGCAGCTGGTACAGCTTGCCGTCGGTGAAGGTGCCGAACGACAGGCCCATGAAGTCCGGCAGGTCGAGCGTCGGGCTGGTGACATCCTTGCCCTCGTTCGCCATGAAGTCGGTGAGCGAGCCGCCGACGATGTCGTTGTAGCGCGGGTGGGTGCCGATGAAGTCGGAATCGTTCATCCAGAAGTCGTAGATCGGCCGGCCCGACTGCATCTCGACGCCGATCTTATCGACCAGCAGCCCCTCATCCATCAGGTCGTGATTGACCTTGATGCCGGTGATCTCGGCAAACGCGCGGGTCAGCACCTTGGACTCGTAGTCGTGCACCTTGAGGATTTCGGAGACGGTGTTGAGCTGCATGCCGACGAACGGCTTCGCGGCCTTGATGAGCCACTCCATCTCCGCCATCTGCTCGTCCTTGCTGAGCGTCGAGGGCTGGAACTCGCTGTCGATCCATTTCTTGGCGGCGTCCACCTGCTGCGCGTGGCTGACGCCGCTTTTGAGCAGCACGCCCGCGCCGGCCACGGCACCACCGATGAGAACTTCGCGTCTTTTCATTGTTGACCCCCCATGATGCCGCCTTCGCGGCAGTTCTTTAAGCCAGGCGAAACATCGCGACCGCGAACAGGATGGCCGCCGCGACGGGGTACCAAAGGATCTCGCCCCCGGTGCACATGAAGATGATGAAGATGTAGGCGCTGCCCAGCAGCGAGACGAAGAACCGGTCGCCGCGCGTGGTGGGAAAACCGAGGATGCCGCGCCGCGGCTTCTCCGGCCGGTATGCCGCGAGCAGCGTCAGCACCACCAGGGCCAAGGCAATCGCCCCGAAGAACCCGGCGGTCTCCCACGTCCAGGCCATCCAATCGAGCGGCACCGCGCGGCCCTACACCCGGCCAAGGGCAAAGCCCCGGGCGATGTTGTTGCGCACGAACCAGATCACGATGGCGCCGGGGATCATCGTCAGCACCCCGGCCGCCGCCAGCAGCCCCCAATCCATGCCCGCCGCCGAGTAGGTGCGCGTCATCACCGCCACGAACGGCTTCGCGTTCACCGTGGTCAGCGTGGTCGCCAGCAACTGCTCCACCCAGGAGAACATGAAGCAGAAAAATGCCGCAACGCCGATGCCGTTGGCGATCAGCGGCACGAAGATGCGGAAGAAGAAGCGCGGGAAGGAGTAGCCGTCGAGCGCCGCGGTCTCGTCGATCTCCCGCGGCACGCCGGACATGAAGCCCTCCAGGATCCACACCGCGAGCGGCACGTTGAACAGGCAATGCGCGAGCGCCACGGCCCACACCGTGTCAAACAGGCCCACGGCGGAATACAGGTTGAAGAACGGCATCGCATAGACCGCGGGCGGCGCCATCAGGTTGGACAGCAGCCAGAAGAACAGGTGCTTGTCGCCGAGGAAGCGGTAGCGGCTGAACGCATAGGCCGCCGGCAACGCGATCGTCACCGAGATGACGGTGTTGAGGAACACGTAGCTGAGCGAGTTCAGGAACCCGCCATACCAGGCCGGGTCCTGGAAGATGTGGACATAGTGCTCGACGGTCGGGCGGTGCGGCCAGAAGGTGAGGGTCGAGGTGATCTCGACGTTGTCCTTGAAGCTCATGTTGACGAGCCAGTAGATCGGCAGGGCGAGCACCAGCAGGTACAGCCCGATGACGATGCGCCGGGTCATGCGGAGGTCGCGGTCATGCGGAGCCTCGGGCGTCGAGTTGCGTCATCGTGGTGAAGAAGATCCAGCAGAGCGTCAGCGTGATCAGGTTGTAAACCAGCGACATCGCCGCCGCGTTGCCCAGATCGACCTGGCCGAGCGCGATCTTCACGAGGTCGAGCGACAGGAAGCTGGTCGCCTCGCCGGGGCCGCCGCCGGTGACGACGGCCGGCTCGGTATAGATCATGAAGCTTTCCATGAACCGCAGCAGCACGGCGATGATCAGCACCCGGCGCAGCTTCGGCAACTCGATGTTCCGGAACACCGACCAGCGGCCGGCCCCGTCGATCCGGGCCGCCTGGTAGAAGGCGTCCGGGATCGCCTTCAGCCCGGCGTAGCACAGCAGCGCCACCATGGAGGTCCAGTGCCAGACATCCATCGCCACGATGGTGGACCAGGCCGACAGCGGGTCCTGCGTGTTGTTGAACGGGATGCCGGCGCCGGTCAGCGCCGCCCCCAGCAGCCCGATGTCGGCGCGGGCGAAGACCTGCCAGATCGTGCCGACCACGTTCCAGGGGATCAGCATCGGCAGCGTCATGCTGACCAGAACCGCGCCCACCGCCCAGCCGCGCTTCGGGATGCACAGCGCCACCAGGATTCCGAGCGGAATTTCGATCAACAACACCACGCCGGAGAAGAACAGGTTCCGCACCAGCGCGCGGGAGAAGCGTCCCCCAATGTCGGTGGTGGGATCGAACAAGTGCTGGAACCACTCCGACCCATTCCAGAAGAACGAGTTCTGCCCCATCGAGTCCTGCACGGAGTAGTTCACCACCGTCATCATCGGGATCAGCGAGGAGAACAGCACGAACACCATGACGGGGATCACGAGGAACCAGGCACGGTTGCTGGTGGGCTTGTCGTTCATGCGGCGGCGCCGGGCACGCGGCGGTCGTCGGCGAAGACGTGCAGGCTCGCGGGGTCCAGGCGCACGAAGGCTTCGGCACCGTCCACGGCGAGGTCGGGCGGCGCCGTCACCACCAGCGGGTGCGCACCGAGGGTCACGCGGGCCAGGCGGCGGCGACCGAGGTCCTCGATCCGCTGCACCTGCACCGGCAGGCCGCCGGTCCGGCTCAAGGTCGCGTATTCCGGACGGATGCCGATCTGCACGCGCTGGTTGCCCATCGCCGGGTAGGCGGCGCCGAGCGGCACCTTGTGCCGGTCCACCGCCGCCTCCCGCCCCTCGACCGACGCGGGCAGCAGGTTCATGCCCGGCGATCCGATGAAGTAGCCGACAAAGGTATGGGCCGGCGCCTCGAACAGCTCGGCCGGCGTGCCGATCTGCAGGACGCGGCCCTCGTTCATCACCATCACCTGGTCGGCAAAGGTCAGCGCCTCCGTCTGGTCATGGGTCACATAGATCATCAGCAGGTCGAGCGCGCGGTGCACCGCCTTGAGCTTGGAGCGCAGCTCCCATTTGAGCGCCGGGTCGATGACGGTCAGCGGCTCGTCGAACAGCACGGCGGCCACGTCGGAGCGGACCAGGCCGCGGCCGAGCGAAATCTTCTGCTTGGCGTCCGCGGTCAAGCCGCGGGCGCGGCGGTGCAGGTCGGGGGTCAAGCCCAGCATGGCCGCGACCTCGCCGACACGGGCCGCCGCCCGGCGCCGGTCCATGCCGCGGTTGCGCAGCGGGAAGCCCAGGTTCTCCGCCACCGTCATGGTGTCGTAAACGACCGGGAACTGGAACACCTGGGCGATGTTGCGCTGCTCGGTCGGCAGCCGCGTCACATCGCGCCCGTCGAACAGCAGCCGCCCGTGCGAGGGGATCACGAGGCCCGAGATGATGTTGAGCAGCGTCGTCTTGCCGCAGCCGGAGGGTCCCAGCAGCGCGTAGGCGCGGCCCTGCTCCCAGACATGGTGCAGCGGCTTCAGCGCGTAGTCGGCCTCGGCTGCGGCGCGTCCGTAGGCGTGGCCGATGCCGTCTAGGGTGACGTTGGCCATCAGACCGCCTCCGCCAGCACGGGACGCGACGCGACCGCGCCGGCCGCATCGAACATAAAGGCCCGGCGCACGTCGATGTGCACCGGCGTCCGCGCCCCCGGCAGCAGGTCATGCACGCCGGGGATCAGGCACACCCAGGCGTGGGCGCCCACATCGACATGCACAAAGCTTTCGGACCCGTTGATCTCGGTGACCGAGACCGTCCCCTCGAAGCTGAGGCTGCCCGGCGGCTTCGCGCCGGCCGTCACGGCATCGGCGCGGAACCCCATCCGGTAGTGCCCGTCCAACAGGCCCAGCAACGGCGCCGGCACCGCGCGCTCGCCATGTTCGGTCAGGAGGACGCTCCCGCGCTTCTCCACCGCCAGCTCGTTCAGTGGCGGGTCGGAGAACACCCGGGCGGCTTCGAGCGTCAGCGGGTGGCGATACAGCGCGGCGGTCGGCCCGGATTGCACCACGCGCCCCTCCGACAACGCCGCCGTCTCGCCGCCCAGCAGCAGGGCCTCGGCCGGCTCGGTCGTCGCATAGACCAGGATGGCGCCGGATTCGGCGAACAGCCGCGGCAGCTCCTCCCGCAACTCCTCGCGCAGCTTGTAGTCGAGGTTGCCCAGCGGCTCGTCCAGCAGCACCAGCTCCGCCTGCTTCACCAGCGCACGGGCGATGGCGGTGCGCTGCTGCTGCCCTCCCGAGAGCTGCGCCGGCATGCGGTCCAGCATCGCATCCAGCCGCAGCAGCTTCGCGGCAAGGCGGACGCGCCGCTCGATCTCCGCCCGCGCGATGCCCGCAACGCGCAGCGGTGAGGCGATGTTCTCGAACACCGACAGCGTGGGATAGTTGACGAACTGCTGATACACCATGGCCACCGACCGCCGCCGCACCGGCATGCCCGTGATGTCTCGTCCATCGAGCAACAGCCGCCCGGAACTCGGCTTGTCGAGGCCGGCCATCAGACGCATCAACGTGGTCTTGCCCGCGAGCGTCGGCCCCAGCAGCACATGCAGCGCGCCCCGGGCCAAGGTCAGCGACACGTCGCGGATCAGCGTGTCCGGCCCCTGGGTGAAGCCGATATGCTCCAGTTGCAGGCTCACGCCGCCTCGTCCCGCAGGGGCCGCAGGGCGTCCAGCGCCGCGTCCACCCGCGCGATGTCCTGCGGCCCCATGCGCAGGCCGAGCTTGCTGCGGCGCCACACCACGTCCGCCGCCGTCTGCGCCCATTCGTAGCGCACGAGGTAGCGCAGTTCCGCCTCCGTCAGGTCGGCGCCGAGCACCTGGCCCAACGCCTCCGCCGAGGTGGCGTCACCCAGCAGGTCCTGGACGCAGGTGCCGTAGGCGCGCAACAGCCGCCGGAGGGTGCGCTCCGCCACGAACGGGTAGCGGGCGCGCAACGCATCGAGCGCCGCGTCGAATCCATCGACCGGGAAGTCGCCGCCGGGCAGCGGCGCGGCGCCGGTCCAGCCCGCGGGCCGGGCGGTGGCGGCCGGCAAATGCGGCGCGAGCTTGGCCAGCGCCGCCTCCGCCAGCCGCCGGTAGGTGGTGATCTTGCCGCCGAAGATCGAAAGCTGCGCCGCCTGGCCCTCCGGCGCGTCCAGCGTGAGCACATAGTCGCGCGTGGCCGCCTGCGCCTTCGACGCGCCGTCGTCATACAGCGGGCGCACGCCCGAGTAGGTCCACACCACCTGATCCGGCGTGACCGGGCGCAGGAAATACTCGCTGGTGCCGCGGCACAGGTACTCGATCTCCTCGATGGAGGCGTGGGCCTCGCTGGGATCGCCCTGGTAATCGAGGTCGGTGGTGCCGATCAGCGTGAAATCCTGCTCATACGGGATCGCGAAGAAGATCCGGTTGTCGGCGTTCTGGAAGATGTAGCAATGGTCCTCCGGGTAGAGCCGCGGCACCACGATGTGGCTGCCCTTCACCATGCGGACCTGCGACGGCGTGTTCGCCCGCAGCACGGTTTGCAGCACCTGCCCCACCCACGGCCCGGCAGCGTTCACCAGCGCGCGGGCCCGGATCACCTGCGGCTCCGCGCCGTCATGCTGCGTGGTGACGCGCCACAGGCCGTCCACGCGCTCGGCCGCGGTGCACCGGGTGCGGGTGGCGACGACGGCGCCGCGCTCCGCCGCGTCGCGGGCGTTCAGCAGCACCATGCGCGAATCTTCGACCCAGCAATCCGAATATTCGAACGCGATTTTGTATTCGGGCTTGAGCATCCGCCCGGCCACGTCGCCGTACAGCCGCAATGTGCGCGTCGCCGGCAGGCGCTTGCGGCCGCCCAGGTGGTCATACAGGAACAGGCCCAGCCGCAGCAGCCAGGCCGGGCGCAGCCCCTTGTGGTGCGGCAGCACGAAGCGCAGCGGCCAGACGATGTGCGGCGCGATGCTCCACAGCACCTCCCGCTCCATCAGCGCCTCCCGCACCAGGCGGAACTCGTAATATTCCAGGTAGCGCAGCCCGCCATGCACCAGCTTGGTGGAGGCCGACGAGGTCGCCGACGCCAGGTCGTTGGCCTCGCACAGATAGACCGACCAGCCGCGCCCGGCGGCGTCGCGCGCGATGCCGCAGCCGTTGATGCCGCCGCCGATGATGGCGAGGTCGAAGATGTCCGGGGTGGCCGCCTGCGGCATAGTTCGAGCGTGTTCCTCAAGGAGGACGCTTGCCGGCCCTCTCCTTGCGAACACTAACCCGAACCAAACGCTGTTGCCAACTGCTCAAAACGAACTCTCATCCGAAAGCTCGTCTGCCTCGATCGGGCCGCCAGCCTCCACCACCTGCACGCCGTTCGCCGCGCACAGGGCGGCGACCTCGGCCGAGGGCAGCCGGTCGGTCACCAGCACATCGACGTCGGACAAGTGGGCGATGCGCACCGGGGCGGAGCGTATGAACTTGCTGCTGTCCGCCACCAGCATCACCCGGCGCGCGCTGGCGATAATCGCCTGGGACACCTGCACCTCGCGGATGTCGAAATCCAGCAGCGTGCCGTCGGCGTCGATGGCCGAGGTGCCGACCACCGCGGTGTCCACGCGGAACTGCCGGATTTGCTCCACCGTGCCCGGGCCGATGATCCCGCCGTCGCTGTGCCGGATCACCCCGCCGGCCAGCACCACCTCGATGGCGGGGTTGCGGTACAGCTCGCTTGCGACGTGCAGGTTGTTGGTGATGACCAGCAACCCGCCATGGCCAGCGAGCGCCCGGGCCACCGCCTCCGTCGTGGTGCCGATGTTGATGAACAGCGAGGAATGGCCGGGCACCAGCGCCGCCGCCGCCGCCCCGATCAGCCGCTTGTGCGGCTCCGCCACGAACTTGCGCGCGTCATAGGCCAGGTTCTCGACGCTCGAGGCGATCATCGCGCCGCCATGCACGCGGGTCAGCGCGCGGGCATCGCACAGTTCGTTCAGGTCGCGGCGGATGGTTTGCGGCGTGACGGCGAAGCGCTGCGCCAGTTCCTCGACCGACACCCGCCCGGCCTGGCGGGCGATGCTCAGGATTTCGGCCAGCCGTCGCACTCCGGCGCGGGGGGGCAGCGCGTCCATCAAATGCCCAGGTTGAAGGCGATGGAGATGCGCAGCGCCGTGCCGCGGTAGGGCCGGACCTGGTGCTGCAGCCAGGAGGGGAACAGGAACAGCAGGCCGGGCTTCGGCAGGATCGTCTCGCCGCTGCCGGCCGATTGTCCGTCGTCGCCGGCGAAGCGCAGGGTGGGCGCGTACATGGCCGGCGCCGCGCCGCGCGGGTCGATCATCTCGAACGCGCCGCCCAAAGACGGGTCCGCAGCGCAGCCGCCATCGGCGACGTAGTAAGTGCCGGACCAGAACGACCCGGCGTGGTAGTGCGCGATGTTGCCGTCGCCGGGCGCATTCACGTTGGCCCAGGCTTGGGTGATCCAGGCCGGGCGCACCGGTTTGCCGAACCGGTCCGCGGTGAGCTGTGTCGCCGCCGACCGCGCAAGCGCCAGGATTTCGGCCGCGTCCGGCCCAGCCCAATCGGCCAAGTCGCGTTCCGAATGCCAGCCGCCGGCGTTCGACGATTGGATCGAAGGGAACCGCTCCCGCCGGGCCAGGATCGCCTGACGCAGCCGGACATTCCGTGCCTCGGCGTCCGGTAGCACGATCGCGGCGACCGGGGTTGCGAACAGGCCCCGCACTGCGATTTCCAAAGCCATGACGACCCCGTCCCGGTGTTGCCGGAGGACACGCCCGGCCCTGCCGCCCTGTCAAGCGCCTCGGAGGGCGAGATCGAGGCGACCTTGGTGTGATGCAGCGCGGGGGCTATCGCCCGCTCGCCACGCCGCTTTTGAACGGGGCCATCAAGCCAAGACAGCGGAAGCGCAACGCGCTCCCATCGGTCTCGCCTGACCGGAGGCACGTCAAAGCCGGGCGTGAGCGTTCTGCTGCGTCCTCGCCCGGCCTTGAAGGCAGCCTCGTTCAGTCTGCCCGGCGGCTGATGCCGGACGATTGGCTGCCGTTGCGGTAGGCAGGCGACCCGGCGGGCAGACCTTGAATGGGCCGCACTGCCGCGAACCTGGAGCTGCTCGACTCCGTCTCCTGGACCTTTCGACGGTAACGGGCCGCGGCCTCGCCCCGGCTGCGCACGTCCCATTTGTCGAGGATGCTGTGCACGTGGTTCTTAACCGTCGGCAGGGCGACCTGCAGTCGGCGCGCGATCAGCTTGTTCGGCAAGCCGTCCGCCAGCAGCTCCACAATCTCCCGCTCCCGCGGCGTCAAGGAATGGATGCCGGCCCGCATCGTGCGATCATTCGAGCGGTCAGCGAAGCGGTTCAGCAGCAGCGCGGTCAAACGCGGCGGGCAGACAACCTCACCCGCCCCGGCGCGGCGCACCGTTGAGATCAGGTCACGCGACGAGGTGTCCGGTCCCAAATACCCGGAAATGCCGATGTCAGCCCAAAGCAGGAAATCCTCATCTCGCTCGCGCGTTGCCAACACGACGACGCCCACCTTGGGAAGGCGCGCGCGCACCGCGCCGACCAGGGCCATGGCATCGGGGTGCGACGAGTCGATCACGAGGAGGTCAGGCGTGAACTCGGCGGTCACGGCCTCCGCGGTCTCCCCGGAGAAGGCGCCGAACGCCATGATGCCGTCGCCACCACGCAAAACCTCCACCAACGCTTCCCGCAGGAAGTGCACATGGCTGATAAAAAGGACGACCATGGGGACCCTCGTATATTTCCTCAGCTTTATCTCAAAAATACGTTGCACAAGCAAGATGCTTACGCCCTAGAACAGTAAAAATGCCAAAATTGTGACTTTTGATACGATAGTGTACACTCTCGCGGCGGCATCACGGCCGGACAGCGCCGAAGCGGCGGTCAAACGGTTCGGGGCAGCCGGCGCGGGATGCTGATCCGTCAACCCGACGTGAGCAACGCACCGACTGCCTGTTGCAGAGCGGTGCGGAACGAGGTGCGCAGCCGCCTAAGATCTGCGGGCGAGCAACGTCCTCGGCAGGCCAACCACCCGGCGGCCCAGCTTATGGGCGAGGATCGCCGGATGGTAGGAGTTGCGCTTGCCGTCGATGACCGCGAGGCCGTTGCCGAACGAAAGGGTGTGCAGCCCGTCCGGGAAGGCCCCGTCAGGGTCCGGCCGCAGCATGGCGACCACTTCTTCCCGATATCCGTCCGGCGTGCACAAGGTGACGTGGTTGATCGCCAACGCCCCGCCATATTCGCGCGAGCAGTCCTGGGCCGGGCGGTACAACGCATTTCCGACCCTGAACGGCGTTCCGCCTGGACGCGACGATCTCGCGTCGATCTTGACGGGGTTGCCCAGGTGGGGAGACCAAGGTCCCTCAAGCCGGGGCGCATGCAGCAGGCATAGATTGTCGTACGTGCCGATATCGGTGTCGGTGTAGGCGATCCAGTACCGGCCATCCAGCTTCATCAGGGTCGGGTCGGCCATGCCGATGTCCTCGCCCACGACGCAGATCGGCTCCGGCGCCACGCCCCGCTTCAACTCGTACAGCACCTGGCGCCGTGAGGCGGCCATCTCGGGCAGGCAGAGGACACGCCCGTCCTCCGCCCAGGTCGAGGGATAGGACAAGTGGCAGTGCAGACCGAGCGGCAGCGGATCGGACCCGGTGACCCGCCCGGCGTCGAGGGACAGCGCCGTGAGTTCGCCGAGGCCGGTACGGTGCAAGTACGTCTCGCACAGCAGCACGCCGGGCCGTCCAGGCCAGAAAAACGGGTCGGCGATGAAGCCCTGCGAGGGCGGGATTTGGACCCACTGCACGGCCGGGCAGCACTGATCCAGCAGGAACTCCTCCGGCTGACGGTCCAGGATGGCGATCCCATAGACCTCGCCGCCGATGCGCGCCCGAAGCCAGGCGAGGCCGCCTGCAAGCCGCGCGCCCCGCAAAGTTTGCGTGTCAGGCCGGGCAGGCTCCGGGACCCAGGGACGCCGCGGCGCGGCGTCGCCGCAAAGCGCCATGCGCAACAGGCGCATCGCGGTGCGCCCCAGGACGTCGAGCAGCTCAGGATAGCGTCTGGCGCTGGACACGTGGGCATCGGCCACGAGCCGCCACGTGGCGCCGCCATCCTCGCTTTCGATCAGGTTGAGCGACGCGACATAAGGCTCCATGTAGCAGACGGACAAGGCATGGAACGGCTGGAACAGGGGCGCGCCGGCCGCGTCAACGATGCACCAGCGCCGCCCGCCCTGCCCCATCGAGCAGCGGCCAAGGTCAACGGTCGTGTCGGCATAGGCGCCCGGCGCTGCCACGGCGCCCGCATCCGACCACCATTGCAGCGCGGTTCCGCGGACCGCTTGGCGCCAGGCGCCAGGCGGCGGCTCGCTGTCGCTGAACGCGACCTCGGCAAACTCGGCCAGCAGTTCCGCCGCCATCCGGCCCAGGGCGGACGTGCCGGAGACGCCGTCGAGCAGAAGCGTTGCCCCGGCGCGGCCGGACGTCATGGGTGCGGCGTCGGACTGGTTGAGGGCCGCACTGGGCCGCGGGGAAACCTGGGCCGCGCCTGCCATGGCGGTCAGGCGGTTTGGTTCGAAAGCCGCAGCGCGCGGTCGCGGACCGACTTGGCGAACCGCACCCACGCCGGTACGCTTTTCTCCCAGGACCGCTCCCAGAAATGCACGCCGTAGGTGTCAGGAGTGATGCAGGAGGCGTGGAACTCCTCGCCGAACGGGTAGGGAAAGAAGTAATCGGTCGGACAAACAAAGATGTCCTTCACCGCGGTGCCAGAAGGCGAGTACGATTGCAGCCCCTCTGCAATCAGCAGCCGCGTGATGAGCTTCGGCCCGAACGCCGTCGGTCGTTCGAGACCCGGCAGCGACCGGATGCTGAGCAGGCTCGTGAGCGCATGCTCGATGAACCAGTGCCCCTTTTCCGCGCCGATGACCCCATTCGCCACCCAGTCCGTTGAACGCTGCCGCTCCTGGAAGCCAAAGAAGCATTTATGATGGAGCAGGGAGTCCAGGCTTTTATGCAGCTCGATGTCTGTATCGAGATAGATGCCGCCATGGCGGAGAATGGCGACGAGGCGGGTGATGTCCGCGACCTTGGCCCATTTCCGCCGGTTATAGGCTTGGCTGAGAAGGTCGATGGAGAAGTCGATGTTGCTTTCGTTCCAAAGCGTGAATTCATAATCCGGATTCGTCCGGCGCCAACTCTCGATATAGGTCTGCTGCGCCTCGGGCAGTGGGCCGCCGACCCACACGTAATGAATGTGCTTGGGGATCATGACCGTTCACTTCCAGATCAAGAACTGAATGCCGGAATGGCGCCACGCACGATCGCAAGGATGCGCGCGAGATGGCCCGGCAGGAACAAGCTTTCCATCGCCGCGGCATAGACAACCAACCCGATGGCAGCCTCGGCCGAGATGGCCCACAGGCTGACCGGGAGGACGGACTTGGCGAGCAGGACCGCACAGACCATCACCGCGGCGGAGAGCGCGATCCGCGCGATCTTCAGGATCAGCGTTCGCACGTCCAGGCCGAACGATTGCCGCAGCGCGACCAGGGTGATGGGCACCATGACCGCGGACAGCGCCGACCAGGCGAAGCCGACCGCGACGATGCCGAAATGGGCCGCGACCGGAAACACCAGGCAGTAGAGCGCAAGCTGCCGAAAGGCGATCTTGGCAAACGCATCGGGGCGGCCGAGCGCAGACAGCGCCTGGCCCGCAAAGGCCCAAAGCGGCAGGGTCAGGCACGCGAAGCACATGGCTTGCAGCACCGGCACGGCGTTGTGCCACTGGGCGCCGAAGATCATCGGCATCAGGTCCCGCGCGACCAGCCCGAGCCCGGCGACCGCGGGCACCCAGACCGTGCTGACGATGACCACCATGTCGATGTAGGCGGCGCCGAACTTGGCCCGGTTGTCCGCGATGCGGCTGAGCACCGGCATCATCACCAGCTGCAACGGGGTCATGGTCACGATGATCGCCGAACGGATCACGCGCAGCGCAAGCGCGTAGTACCCGACCGCCGAGACATCAAGGCTCAGGCCGATCAGTATGCTGCCGAAGTCGTCGATGCAGGACGTGATGATGCTGGCCGTCATGAAGTGCTTGCTGAACCGCAGCAGGTCATGGAAGGCGGGCACCGAGAACACCCATTGGGGCCGCCAGTCGCTCGCCCGCCACATGACCAGCACGATCACGATGGTCTGGACGAACGTCGAGGCGACCAAGGCCCAGACGCCCCAGCCGTCGAGCGCCATTGCCAGCCCGACCAGGCCCCCGACCACGTAGCCCAGGATGGTGCGGATCGCGAAGACGCGGAGGTCGAGGTTGCGCCGGGCCAATGCCGAATGCACGCTGACCATGGCCCGCGGGATGCAGATCAGGGACAGGCACGCCGTGACCGGCTGGAACATCGGTTCGGCAAACAGAACCGGTCCCAGCAGGGCAATCACCTGAAGCACGGCGATCATGCCCACGGCGAGCAGCATGTTCGTCCAGAACACCGTCGAGACGTAGCTTTCGTCGGGCTGATCGGCCTGGATCAGCGCGTCGCCGAAGCCCTGGAACAGCAGTATGTTGACGGTGCCCACGATGGCCATGGCGAGGGCATACACGCCGAACTCGTTGGGCGTCAGGATGTGGGCGAAGACCACGAAGAAGACGAAGCTGGAGACCTGGGCGCCCCCGGTCTCTATCGCCGCCCAAAAGGTCGCCTTCGCAGCAGATTGTCTCATGTGACCACGTCCAAACCTTGATGTCCGAAGAAGCAGGTGAGATGAAGCCGGGCATTCCCTAAATGTAGGAACGACGAATGCGGCGGCCGTGCCGGCTTCGAACCGGACAACAGCCGCCGCATCCGAGGCGCGATCACCCCGCTGCGAACTTAACAACTTCCCTTATGATAGGCGGCGCTGCCCATCATAGTAGCGTGTCATCTGCGGCGAGAACACAACCGCGTCCCCGCCGTTATAGGTGCCATGCTCGCGGGGCGGCACCATCGTCAGCACCAGGCCGGCGACGTTGGCCTGAGCCGTGACCAACTGGTTGATGGCAAGCTCCACGGTCGGCATGGGCGTCGAACCCCAGCGCGACAGCGCGACGGTCGTGTCCGCGTGCCGGGCCATGAGCCACGTGTCGCCGGCGACCAGGACGGGCGGCGAGTCGATCACCACCAGCTCGTACATCTGCTCAAGCCGCCGAAGGATCGACTCCCATTCCCCGGTGGCCAGCAATCCCATCGGGCTGGTCGCCAGCGCCCCGGCAGGCAGGACCGGGAAGCCCCAGGCGGCGTTGTCGTGGATCGCCTCCTCGATGGTGATCTCGCGCCGGAGAACCTCGATGAGCGTCCGGTCGCTGCGGTCAAGCCCGGCCGCCGCGGACAGCGAGCGGGAGCGCAGGTCGCCATCGACGAGCAGCACCCGCATCCCGCGCGCCGCCGCAGCCGCCGCCAGGGCGATCGACGTCTTGGTCTTGCCCTCCTGCGGCAGCGCGGAGGTCACCAGCAGGCTGCGCGGCACGACGCCCTTGGACGGCATCATCACCCGGGCGAGCGTGAACGCGACGGCGTCCTCGAACGTGCGGCTCGCGATGCGGTTCTTGCGGGTCACGAACGGGATCAACCCAATCGGCGTGACGCCCATCGTCCGCTCGACGACCCCCATGCTCGTCAAGCCACGGCGCGAGCTTTCCTTCACGAACGCGACCACGGCGCCCAAGCCGAGCGACAGGACCAGCGCGGCCGGCAGCAGCACCTTCTTGTTCGGCGACGCCGCCTGCAGCGGGACGGCGGCGCGGGACAGCACCCGGGCGTTGGCGGCCTGGTAGTTGACGGCGGGATCGGTCTGCCGGGCACGGTTGATGAAGCTCGTGTAAAGCTCCCGGTCTGCCGTGGCGTCACGCTCCAGGGCCTGGCCCCGTGCGACGTCGCCATCCGTCCGGCCGAGCCGGGCCGTCAACTCGGCGAGCGTCTTGGTCAGCCGGTCCTCGTTCTGCTTGGTGACCACGGCCCGGCTCTGCACGGTTTGGCGGATGCGCTCCCGCTCCTGCGCGATGGACCGGTTGATGTCGGCCACCCGTGCCCGGACCGCGATCCGACGCGGGTTGTCGGCGCCGTCGCGGGCATCGCCCTCCGCCGCCTGCGCCGTCGCCGTCGCAAGCTGCTCCCGCAGCCGCGGCAGCAACTGCGACCCGGTGACGCTCGCCAGCATGTCGAGGTCGGCCAGGCCGTTGCCGCGGGTCTGGTCCAGGATCGCCTGCGCCTCCGCCGCACGCTGGCGTGCCAGGGTCAGCTCGGTGCTGACCTGGGTGATCTGCTCCTGGGTGATCGTGCTGTCCTTGCCGCGGGCCAGGCCGCTCTCGAAGCGGAACCGCTCATAGGCTTGGGCCGACTTGGACGCGCGGTCGCGCAGCTCGTTGAGGCGCTGGTCGATCCACTCATGCGCCTCCTGCGTCGTCTGGGTCTTGGTGGTGAGCAGCGTGTCCACGTAGGTGCTTGCGACGGTGTTCGCGACCAGCGCCGCCATCTCCGGGCGCTGCGAGGTGAAGCCGATGCGGATGACCCGGGACACGCCGACGGGATAAACAGCCAGCTTGGCCCGCACGGCGAGGACCGTCGAACTCAGCTCCTGCCGGGCGGCGTCGTCCGCCGAGCGCACGGGCTCCTTTGGCCGCAGCATGGCCAGGAGCCGGTCGGCTTCGCGCGTCACCGGCTCGAAGGTGGTCGCGAGGAAGGCCGAGGCCGTGTCGAACGGCGTCGAATGCGTGGGCTGGGGACGGGGCGCCAGCGGGTTGAACTCCGGGTCCGCGACGAGGTCGAGCTTCTTCACCACGCTCTGGAGCAGCTCCTCCGAGGTGAGCAGCTCGACCTCGCTCGCCAGCGTGTCGGGGCCGAACGGCAGGTCGCGCTGCGTCTCGCCCAGGCGGACCACCTCGCCGCGGTCGCCTTGGAAGATGACGGCGCTGGTGGCCTGATACGTCTTGGGAAGTGCGAAGATCACCCCTGTGGCGGCCGCCATCGCCAACAGGGCCACCGTCAGGATCCGCAGCTTGCGGCGCTTCAGGAATCCCTTGAGGTCCCAGGCCGGCACGCTGCCCACGGCAACCGGGTCGTAGAGTCGGCCGGGGGAGGAACGCTGGTCCGCGTTCCACTCATCCGATCCGGCGTCGATCAAGACGTTCAAACTCATGTCCTCCGCCCTGTGTGCTCGCCGCGCCGCTTAGCTAGGGCAATAGCTATGCGGACCCAAGAACGCCTGTGCGATTGCTTGGCGTAGAAACCGTTCCGCATCATCTGCGGGCTTGTCGTGGCTTTCGGAGGCTGGCAGCCAGGACCAGGATGCCGAAATGGGGGTAGTCAACGAGGTAACGGCGCCATAGACGGCCCGGCTCCCGCAGCAGCCGATAGGCCCAGCGCAGGTTGGCCGCATCGACCCAGCGCGGGTAGTAGGCGATTCCGCCGTTCAGCTGGTCAAGGTAGCCCCCGCAGGTGAAGCCCCAGCCGTGCCAGCCCTGGTGCTTCAGCTCAAGCAGGAACGCCTCCTGCCGGATGCTGCCCATGCCGCAGATCACGACGTCCGGCCGAAGCTCGCTGACGGCGCCGGCCTTGGCCGCCATGTCGCCGTAGCCGTCATAGGCGGCGATGATCTGGATGCCGGGGAAGTGCGCCGTGATCTGGGCGCGCGCCTGTTCCGCCACGCGCGGGGCGCCCCCCACCAGCACGATCCGCAGACCGCGGAACTGAGCGCGGGCGAACAGGGCCGGGGCGAGCGACGTCGTGTCGAAGCTGATCCGCTGGGCCGGCAGGCCATGCAGCCAACGCATCGCAAGGCACAGCCCGATGCCATCCGGCAGCACGAGGTCGAACTCACGCAACGACCGTCGGAACGATGCTGAGCGGCGCGCCACCGGCATGACGCCGGGGTTCGCAAAGGTCACGAGCACCACGTCCTTCGCCGAGGACTCAACGAAATCCAACACGGCGTCAGCCGCCCGGCCCGCATCGGCGGTCAGCAACGCATGCACCGGCAAGCCGACCGTCTCGGTTGCCAGAAGGTCCCAGTCGTGTCCGGCCACGCCTTGCCGAGCGGTTCCCCCACGGGGCGCCGAGGCCGTCTCCGCCGGCCCAGGACCTCGCGAGGAGGCCGGGCTGCGCGCCAAAGACGTCGGGGTCGTTACCATTTCCTTTGAGTTTCCATTGTGACTTCGAATTGACAACCTATCGGGAGGCGTCCGGCCCGTCGTGGGCCAGAAGACTAGGGCCAAGCCGGTGAAGAGAACTAGATCGAAAGACTTGGGTGCCGGACCGGCATGATGCGTCCGAACGGCGATGCGGCCGTCCAAGCGCCGCCAGATACAGCGTCTCGACGGGCCGGGCAAAGCCGCCGGACGTGCCGCATGCGTGCGGCGGCACCTCCCCGATGAGAAGTCCGAGGGTGCCGATCAGCTTGAGCCCGCTTGCGGCGATGCATCAACGGCGTTCGGATCGCGGCCGGGGAACCGTCTTTGACCCGGCGCCGGAAATTGTGCAGCATCCCCAAAATCTCGGCACCTTCGACAGGGTTGTCCAGGCCGGACCCTACCCCGCCCATAAGGAGCGGCCTCGCCGAGTTTTGTCATGAAGCTTGGAGCAATGCAGGGCGCCATGAAGCGAACGGCTGCGCTCAGCGGGGCAGCCTACGCCGCCCCGCCAAGCGAGCCGCTGCTGCCCCGTCAACGCGATGGGTGCGCCGGCGCCGGAACGCCCCGCTACTTGCCGTAGCCGGCCTGACGGACCGAGCGCGCCGTGGCCGCCTGCGCGGAGGACAACGCCTGCTCCACCGTGTTGGACCCGGCGAGCGCCGCCGCGACCGTTTGGCCGACCTGGGTGCCGATGGCCTGGAACTCCGGAATGCCCACAAACTGCGCGCCGGTATAGGGCCGCGGGGTCTTCGTCTGGCCCGTGGGGTTCGAGTTGTTGATGGCCGCGATCACGAAGTCGGCGAACGGCGCCACCTGCTTGTACTCCGGCGTGTTGGCCGATGCGCGCGTGCCGGGCGGGACGTTCACGTAGCCGTCGGTCGTCGCGACCAGCTGGGCGTACTCCTTCGAGGTCGCCCAGGTGACGAACTGGCGCGCCGCGTCGGCCTGCTTCGACGAGGCCGGAATGGCGAGGTTCCAGGACCACAGCCAGGTCGGGCCGCCCTTGAAGCTGCCGGTCGGCAGCGCCGCGAAGCCGACCTGGTCCGCCACCTGGGACTGCTTCTTGTCATACACCGTGCCGGCGGCGCTGGTGGCGTCGATCCAGATGCCGCAGTGGCCGGAGGAGAACAGGGCCAGGTTCTCGTTGAAGCCGTTCGACGACGCGCCGGGCGGGCCGTCGGCCTTGAGGATGTCGGTGTAATAGGCCAGCGCCGCGCGCCACTCCGGCGTGTCGATCTTGGTGTCCCATTTCGAGTCGAACCACTGGCCGCCATTGGCGGTCACGAGGGTGGAGAAATAGGCCATGTTCTCGCCCCAGCCGGGCTTGCCGCGCAGGCAGATGCCGTAAACCTGGTTCGCCCGGTCGGTGATCTTGTCGGCGAACTGCCGGATCTGCTCGTAGGTCGGCGCCTCTGGCATCGTCAGCCCGGCCTTCTTGAACAGGTCGGTCCGATACAGCGTCATCGCGCTCTCGGCGTAGAACGGCAGCGCATAGAGGTGGCCGTCGTAGCTGATGCCGTCGCGCACCGGCTTTAGGATATCGTCCACGTCGAAGGCGGCCGGCAGGTTGTCGAACGGGGTCAGCCACTTCTGCTTCGCCCAGATCGGCACCTCGTAGTTGCCGATGGTCAGGACGTCGAACTGGCCGCCCTTGGTCGCGATGTCGGTGGTGACACGCTGCCGCAACGTGTTCTCCTCCAGCACCACCCAGCGCAGCTTGATGTCCGGGTGCTGCCGCTCGAACTCCGGCGACAGCTTCTGCATCTCGATCATCTGGGTGTTGTTGACCGTCGCGACCGTGAGCGTCGCGTCCGCAGACGCCAGCGACGGCAGGCCGCCCGCGGTCAGGATCGTTGCCATGGCCAGAGCTTTGCGCAGCATTCTGTCCGCTTCCCCTTGTTTTTGAGATTTGTTGCATATCACCGTTCCCTGCCGATGGGAACGGATCAGCCCGTCCAGTGGCCGCCATCGATGTTGCAGGTTTGGGCGACGACGCAGCCCGCGTCCGGCCCGGCCAGGAAGACGGCCAGCCCGGCGATCTCCTCCGGCCGCGCATCCGTCAGGGGCGCGGCACCTTGCGGACGACCTCCTGATCCGGCGGCGGCGGCTGCGGGGGCGCCACAAGCGGCGCACGCCGAAGGATTGCGACCTCCGCCCGGCCCGATTCCGGGGGCGGACGCGCTGGGCGCCGGGGCGGCTTGGTCGCCGATACGGCCGGCCCGGCGCCGGCAACGGCCTCCCGCACAGCCTGGACGGCATCCTGGCTGCGACGCCCGTCATCCGAACGCAGGGCTGCCAGCAGGTCGGCCCGCAAACGCCACAGCCGGTCGTCCTCAAGGCTTTCCGCGCGGCCCAGCAGCGGCAGCAACGCCCCGAGCGCCTTGGCAACCTCCGCGCCGCCCGGCGTCAGATGGCCTGTCCGCGGGATTTCGAACGCTTCCAGGCGGGCCACAGCCTGGCGCGCGGCGAAGACGAGCGCCCGGCGGTTCGCGGCCGTGTTGCGCACGACCGGGCCAGCGTCGCCGTCGATCTTGCCGGGCGGCGGCGCGGTGGCGAGGGCGTGGACGGCCTCCTTCGGCACCGCGGCGGCCTCGAAGCCATCGTTCAACTCGGCGGCGCCGTCCACCACGGCGGCCTCGGCCCAGGTTCCCGCCCAGGGCAGCGGCCAGCAAACGCCGCCGTCCGGCGCCGCGCGGAGGAAGCCGATGAACAATCCCTGGGCATGAGCCGGCCCGAGCGCCGCGACGTAATACTCAGCCATCCTGTTCCCCGCCGGCGCCACTCAGCCAGCCTATGCCGTTCGGGGTCCGCGATGCCAGCCTCACGTCCTATTTATGAGGCAGGCGAATTATGAGGCGGGCGGCTCCCCCCCTGCCTCCGGGCTAAACCCGCGCCGGCTCGGACACGCGGGGCGCGGCGGAGTTGTCGGTCGTCATGAACGACCCGCCACCGGTCCTCAGGCTCGGGCCGCCCGTCGCCGCGCGGGTCGGCGCCGCGCTGCGGGACACGTCCAACAGCGGGAACAGCAGCTCGGCGACCCGGTAGGCTTCCTCTAGATGCGGGTAGCCGGAGGCGATCACCGTGTCGATGCCGAGCGCCTGGTACTCGCGGATGCGCTCGGCGACGGTCGCGGGGTCGCCGACCAGCGCGGTGCCGGCGCCGCCGCGCACCAGGCCCACGCCGGCCCACAGGTTGGGCGAAACCTCCAGCCGCTCGCGCGAGCCGCCGTGGAGCGCGGACATGCGGCGCTGTCCCTCGCTGTCGCTCTCGGTCGCCAGCTTGCGCTGCGCGATGGCGATGGTGTCGTCGGACAGATGGCGGATCAGGCTGCGCGCCGCGTCCCATGCCTCGCCCTCGGTCTCCCGGACGATCAAATGCAGGCGGATGCCGTAGCGCAGCGTGCGCCCGTGCACGGCCGCGCGGCTCCGGACGTCAGCGATCTTCTCCGCGACCGCGGCCGGCGGCTCGCCCCAGGTCAGATAGGCGTCGGCCTGCGCCGCCGCCAGCGCGTGCCCGGCCGGCGAGGACCCGCCGAAGTAGATCGGCGGATGCGGCGCCTGCACCGGCGGGAACAGCAGCCGGCCGCCGTGGGAGGACAGGTACTGGCCCGTGAACTCCACCCGCTCCCCGGCCATCATGCCGCGCCAGATCTGCAGGAACTCCGCGGCGTGGGCATACCGCTCGTCATGCCCGAGCGTCAGCCCGTCGCCCGCGAGGTCCGCCGGGTTGCCGCCGCACACGAGGTTCACCATGGCGCGCCCGCCGCTGATGCGGTCCAGCGCCGAGTATTGCCGCGCCGCCTCCCCCGGCAGCGTCAGGCCCGGGCGCAGCGCGATCAGGAAGCGCAGCCGCTCGGTGAACGGCAGGAGCGACGTCGCCGTGACCAGCGCGTCCTCGCAGCCCGCCCCGGTCGGCAGCAGCACGCCGTGATAGCCGAGCTGATCCGTCGCCTGCGCGATCTGCCGCAGGTAGCGGTTGTCCACCGGGCGCGCGCCCTCCGCCGAACCGAGGTAGCGCCCGTCCCCGCCGGTCGGCAGGAACCACATCATGTCGAGCGGGCGCGAGGGCAGGAGCGCGTTCATGGCCGGGCCTCCGCGCGGGGCCGGTCCGGTCGCCACACCGCGGCGCGCACGTCGATGCGGGACGGGATCACGCGCAGTTCGGCGAAGGTGTCGGCAGTGGACTGCTGCCGGGCGATGATCGCCTCGTCCATCGGCTGCACCGTGTAAACGCCGCGCAGCGCCGAGACGCGCTGGGCCGCCAACGGCACGCCGGTGATGCCGGCGAGCGTCTGCGCCAGCTCCTCCGGGTTGGCACGCGCCCAGTCGGCCGTCGCGTTGATGGCGTCCAGCAGGGCCAGCACGGTCCCCGGCTCCCGTTCGGTGAAGGCGCGGCTCGCGAGGAAGAAGGAGTTGCTGGGCGCCACGCCCTCCGCCGTCGTCAGCACCCGCGTCGTCGGCTCCAGCTCCGCGATGGCGAAGAAGGGGTCCCAAACGGCCCAGGCATCCAGCGCCCCCGTGCGGAACGCGGCGCCGGCGTCGGGGGGCTGGAGGTTGACCTGCTGGATGTCCGCAGGCTTCAGCCCGGCGCGCGCCAGCACCTGCACGACCATGTTGTGCGCGCTCGACCCCTTGGTGAAGGCGACGCGCTTGCCGCGCAGGTCGACGAGCGCCCGGATCGGGCTGGAGGCCGGGACCAGCACCGCCTGGTTCGCCCCGGCCACCGGCTGCCCGCCGACATACAGCAGGTCCGAGCCGGCCGCCTGCGCGAAGATCGGCGGCGTGTCCCCGGTGGCGCCGAAATCGACCGCACGGGCATTCAGCGCCTCCAGCAGCGGCGGGCCGGAGGAGAACTCGACCCACTCGGCCGCCAGCCCCTGCGCTTCGAGCCTGCGCTGCTGGCGCATGACCGCCAGGGCGCCGTTCTTCTGGTAGCCGATCCGCACCCGTCCGGCCGCACGGGCCAGGTTTGGGAGCGACAGGGCGAGGGCGGCACCGCCAAGGCCGCGCCGGGTCAGGCCGATGGTCATGCAAAGCCTCCAAGGTCGAACAGCCGGTCCGGCGGCGACGCCGCGGCCGGCAAGCGAAAGGCGATCACGCCGCCTGCTCCTGCACGCCGAGGTGGTCGAGCAGGCGGGCGCGCATGGCCGCGAACGACGCGGTGTCGCGGCGGCGCGGCCGGGCGGCGTCGTTCGGCAGGTCCAGCACGAGCCGCCCGCCCGCCAGCACCAGCACGCGGTCGGCCAGCACCACCGCCTCGTCCACGTCATGCGTCACCAGGAGCGTCGCCGGGCGGTGCCGGGCCCACAGGTCCAGCACCAGCGCGTGCATGCGCAGCCGGGTCAGGGCATCCAGCGCCGCGAACGGCTCGTCCAGCAGCAGCAGGCCCGGTGCACGCACCAGGGCGCGGGCCAGCGCCGCCCGCTGCGCCTCGCCGCCCGACAGGGTGGCTGGCCAGGCATCCAGGCGATGCGACAGCCCGACCTCGGCCAGCGCGGCCTCCGCACGGGCGCGGGCGTCGCCGACCTTGTCGGGCAGCCCAAGCGCCACGTTGCGCCAGACGCTCTTCCACGGCAGCAGCAGCGGCTGCTGGAACGCCACCGCGACCGGCTGCGGCAGGGCCACCACGGCGCCCTCCGGCACCGGGTCCAGCCCGGCCAGCGTGCGCAGCAGCGTCGTCTTGCCCGAGCCGCTGGCGCCCAGCAGCGCCACGAACTCGCCGGGCTGAATGTCGAGGTCGAGCGCGTCCAGCACCGGTGCCGCGCCCGGCGGACCGAACCGGCGGGTCAGGTTGCGGATGCGGGCGCTGCGGCCGGACGGCTCGAAGTGGGGATGGGCGTCCATGGGGTCAGCTCCGCACGAAGACAGGGCGCCAGGCGAGCAGGCGGCGTTCCAGCAGCCGGACCAGGCCGTCGGCGCCCAGGCCCAGCAGCGCATACAGCACCAGCCCGACCATGATCACGTCCGTGCGCAGGAAGTCGCGGGCGTCGTTGATGAGGTAGCCAATGCCGGCGCTGGCGTTGACCTGCTCGGCCACCACCAGCGACAGCCAGGCGACGCCCAGGCTGTAGCGCAGGCCCACCAGCGCCGACGGCAGCGCGCCGGGCAGCACGACGTGGCGCAGCAGCCCGGCGTGGTCGAGGCCGAACACCCGGCCCATCTCGGCCAAGCGCGGCTCCACGCCACGGATGCCGGCGAACAGGTTCAGGTAGATCGGGAAGGCGGTGCCGAGTGCCACCAGCGCGATCTTCGGCGTCTCGCCGATGCCGAACCACAGGATGAACAGCGGCACGAGCGCCAGGAACGGCAGGGTGCGGAGCATCTGCACCGGCGCGTCCACGATGTCCTCGCCGAGCCGCGACAGCCCGGCCGCGAGCGCCAGCCCCGCCCCCACCGACAGCCCGATGGCCAGCCCGGCCGCAACGCGCGCGAGCGACACCGCCAGGTGCCAAGGCAGCTCGCCCGACGCGAGCAGGCCCCAGCCGGTCAGCACGATCTGCACCGGCGAGGCAAGGGTGCGCGGCGACAACAGCCCGAACGACGAGGCAGCCTGCCAGAGCAGGACAAGCACCAGGGGGGACAGGAAACGGCGGAACGGCAGGCGGCGCGCCACCCGCGGCTGGGCGGCGGGACGCGGCAGGACGCGGGCCAGCCTGGCGGTCCCGGGCACCGAAGCCGCGGTCATGCGCGTGGCCGCATGGAGGCGCCACGGGACAATAAGGAATTATGCATGGCCGAGGCGGTCTCCTGTCCGGCATATCATCGATGCGGCCCTCAACATGGCCTTCCGACGCCTCCAGTCTCAAGAGAAGCGTCCAGCAAAGATTGCCTGTTTGGCAGAAGCGGTGTTTGCCTTTGGCGAAGATTACAGAAGCTTTTTCTCACCTGATTGTCGGGCGCCGGGCAGAGTTTGCCGCGGCGGCGTGGGCCTACCTATTGCCGGGCGGGCCGCGTGACAGGCGCAGCCGCAACGCGAGCCGCGTCAGCCGTTCGTCCAGCGGGAAGCGCCTTGGAGCGGGTGGAGGGAATCGAACCCTCGTATGCAGCTTGGGAAGCTGCCGTTCTACCATTGAACTACACCCGCGGCGGCACCGTTATACGAATTCGCCGTTGACCATGCAACGCCCCGACACCTAATCTGTCGCCGGCGCCGCGCGGGCGCCCCTCGTGATTTGTCCGGCCGGATTGCGGCGAGGTGAAACAAGCGCGCTAAAGAGGCCCTCGGCACCCCAGCGCATGCTGGCGCCGTCGGCATCTACGGTCTTCTTTGGAGAACCGTGTCCATGCCCAGCCATCGCCCCGCCACGCAACTGGTCCACGGCGGCACCACCCGGACCCCGTATGGCGAGACGTCGGAGGCGTTGTTCCTCACCTCCGGCTTCGTTTACGAGAGCGCCGAACAGGCGGAGGCCACCTTCACCGGCGAGGTCAGCCACTACCAATACTCGCGCTTCGGCAACCCCACCGTCGCCATGCTGGAGAACCGGCTGGCGGGCATCGAGGGTGCCGAGGCGTGCCGGGCCACAGCGACCGGCATGGCGGCGGTGCACGCGGCGATGCTGTCCCACCTCAAGGCCGGCGACCGCGTCGTGGCGTCGCGCGCGCTGTTCGGGTCCTGCCATTGGATCGTCTCGACGCTGCTGCCGCGCTACGGCATCACCTCGGAGTTCGTGGACGGCGCCGACCTCCAAGCCTGGCGCCAGGCATTGTCCCGGCCGGCGGCGCTGGTGCTGGTGGAGAGCCCGTCCAACCCGATGCTCGACATCGTGGACCTGCGCGCCGTGTGCGAGATGGCGCACTCGGCCGGGGCCATCGTCGTGGTGGACAACGTGTTCGCGACGCCGCTGCTGCAGAAGCCCATCGAGCTGGGCGCCGACGTGGTGGTGTATTCCTGCACGAAGCACATCGACGGCCAGGGCCGGGTCCTGGGCGGCGCCGTGCTGGGCCGCAAGGCGTGGGTCGAGGACACGTTGCAGCCCTTCCTTCGCAACACCGGGCCGAGCCTGTCGCCGTTCAACGCCTGGCTGCTGCTGAAGGGGCTGGAGACGCTGCATCTGCGGGTGCACGCCGCCTGCGCCTCCGCAGCCGCCGTCGCCGACATGCTGGCCCGGCACCCGGCCGTCTCCCGCGTCTGGTTCCCCGGGCGGCCCGACCATCCGCAGCACGCGCTGGCGATGTCGCAGATGAGCGCCGGCGGCACGCTGGTCGCGTTCGAGCTGGCCGGCGGCAAGCCGGCGGCGTTCCAGGCGATGAATGCGTTCCGGCTGATCGCGGTGTCCAACAACCTCGGCGATTCGAAGTCCCTGGCGACGCATCCCGCCACGACCACCCACATGCGGATCGGCGCGGAGGAGCGGGCGCGGCTGGGCATCACGGACGGCGTGGTCCGGCTCTCGGTCGGGCTGGAGGACGCGGCCGACCTCACGGACGACCTGGCGCAGGCGCTCGACCGGCTGCGCGATGCCGGGCTGCGCGATGCCGGGCTGGGCGACGGGCTGGTCCGCGCGGCGGCGGAATAGGCTATGGCCGCAACGCCGCGCTACAGCGCGACCACCCGGGGCGTCATCGTCAGCGTGCAGCCCGCCTATTTGTCCGAGCACTCCGATCCCGACGCGGGGGCCTGGGTCTGGGCCTATCAGGTGCGGATCGAGAACCAGGGGCCGGAGGACGTGCAGCTCCTGCGCCGCACCTGGCGCATCACCGACGCGCGCGGCCGCACCCAGGTGGTCGAGGGCGCCGGGGTGGTGGGCGAACAGCCGAGGCTCGCGCCCGGCGAGGCGTTCGAATACACCTCCGGCACGCCGCTCGGCACCGCGTCGGGCTTCATGGCGGGCACCTACCACATGGTGGTCCCGGCCACCGGCGAGGCGTTCGACGCCAGCGTCCCGACGTTCAGCCTGGACAGTCCCAGCGCGGCCCGGAGCGTCCATTGACCTCAATCGCGTGACCTGATTCGCGCGGCCCGGCCGGGCGTTTGGCACTGCCGCTTGTCGCGGTCGGGGGCGGCACCACCTTTGATGAAACGAATTGCCCCGTCCGGTCCTGGCCGGGGCGTCTTTCTTGAAAGCGCACGTATTTTGAACAGCATGAGCCCGCCCGCCACGTCCATGCCTTCGGTCAGCGAGGACCGCCCCACCGTGGAGGAGGCCGAAGCCGCCGTGCGCACCCTGCTGCGCTGGGCCGGCGACGACCCGACGCGGGAGGGATTGCGCGACACGCCGAAGCGCGTCGCGAAGTCGTACAAGGAGCTGTTCGGCGGCTACGCCATCGACCCCGTGTCCCTGCTGGAACGCACCTTCGAGGAGGTCGATGGCTACGACGAGATCGTCCTGCTGCGCGACATCCGGCTGGAAAGCTACTGCGAGCATCACATGGTGCCCATCATCGGCCGCTGCCACGTGGCCTACCTGCCGGACCGCCGGGTGGTGGGCATCAGCAAGCTGGCCCGCGTCGTGGACGCCTATGCCAAGCGGCTGCAAATCCAGGAGAAGCTGACGGTGCAGATCGCCAGCACGATCGACCAGGTGTTGCAGCCGCTCGGCGTCGGCGTGGTGATCGAGGCCGGGCACCAGTGCATGACCACCCGCGGCGTGCACAAGCCCGGCGTGAGCATGGTCACCAGCCGGATGCTCGGCGCCTTCCGCAACGATCCCGCGACCCGGCGCGAGCTGATGTCGATGATCGGCCAGCGTTCGCCCGGCAGCTTCGACACCTGATCACCCGATCCCGGTCGAGCCGAAGCCGCCCTCTCCCCGGAGGGTGGCGTCCAGGGCATCGACCTCGATCAGCGTGAGTTGCGGCGCCGGGGCGACCACGGCCTGCGCGATCCGGTCGCCGCGGCGGATGGGAAACGGCTCGCTGCCGAAGTTGACCAGGCAGACCATGAGCGGGCCGCGGTAGTCGCTGTCCACCGTGCCGGGGCTGTTCGCGACGGAGACGCCGTGCCTGACCGCGAGGCCCGACCGCGGACGGACCTGCATCTCGTAGCCATACGGCACGGCGCAGGCGAAGCCGATTGGCACCAGGACGCGCTCGCCGGGTTGTAACAGGAGGGGCGCGTCGCCCGGCACAGCGGCGCGCAGGTCGAACCCGGCCGCGCCCTCCGTCGCATAGGCGGGGATCGGCAGGTCGGCGTTGCCCTCCAGCCGGCGGAACCGCACGATGGGCGCGGTCATGCCAGCGCCTCGGCAATTCGGTGCGCGAGGCGCATGGCGACCTCGGGTTTGGGCAGAAGCGGCCAGGCGTCGATGCCCTCGGCGGTGACCAGCTGCACCTCGTTCAGCTCGCCGCCCATGATCCCGGTCTCTGGCCGCACGTCGTTCGCGACGATCCAGTCGCAGTTCTTGCGGGCGCGCTTGGCCTGGGCGTGCTCCAGCAGGTCGTGGGTCTCCGCGGCGAAGCCGACCACGAGGCGCGGACGCGCCGGGCCGGCGGCGGCGAGCGTCGCGAGGATGTCGGGATTGGGCACCAGCGCCAGGGACGGCGGCGCGGCGCCCGGCGCCTTCTTGAGCTTGGCGCCGGACACCTCCGCCACGCGCCAATCGGCGACCGCCGCGGCGCAGACCGCCACATCGGCCGGCAGCGCCGCAGTGCACGCGGTCAGCATCTGCTCGGCCGTCTCGACCCGGCGCACCGTGACGCCGGGCGGGTCCGCGATGCCGACGGGTCCGCTCACCAGGGTCACGCGCGCGCCCAGTCCGGCCAGGGCGGCGGCGATGGCGTGGCCCTGCCGCCCGCTGCTGCGGTTGGCGAGGTAGCGGACGGGATCGACCGGCTCGTGCGTCGGCCCGCTGGTGACCAGGGCGTGCCGGCCGTCCAACGGACGGGTCGGGTGCAGAGGGGCCGGGTGCAGCAGGGCCTGGATGGCGGCGAGGATCGCGGGCGGCTCCGCCAGGCGGCCGAAGCCGTGCTCGTTGCAGGCCATGGCGCCCTCCTCCGGACCCACCGCGTGCACGCCGCGGGCGCGCAGCGCCGCCATGTTGGCCTGCGTCGCCGGGTGCGTCCACATGCGGACGTTCATGGCGGGGGCCACCAGGACCGGCTTGTCGGTGGCCAGCAGCACGGTGCTGGCGAGGTCGTCGGCCATGCCCGCCGCCATCTTGGCCAGCATGTTGGCGCTGGCGGGCGCGACCACGAGCAGGTCGGCGGCGCGGGACAGCTGGATGTGGCCCATCTCGCTCTCATCCGTCAGCGACCACAGGCTGGAATAGACTTTTTCTTCCGTCAGCGCCTGTAGGCTGAGCGGCGTCACGAACTGCGCGCCCCCTTCGGTCAGCACGGCGCTGACCGCGACGCCGTCCCGGCGCAGCAGGCGTACCAGTTCCAGCGACTTGTAGGCGGCGATGCCGCCGCTGACGATGAGCAGGACCCGGCTCAAAGCCGCCAGCCCGTGTGGATCGCGGCGATGCCGCCGGTGAGGTTGCGGTATCGCACGCGCGAGAGGCCCGCCGCACGCATCATGCCCGCCAACGTCTCCTGGTCCGGGAAGGTGCGGATGCTCTCGGCGAGGTATTGGTAGCTCTCGGCGTCGCCCGCGACGGCGCGGCCCAGCCGGGGCAGCACCTGGAACGACCAGACGTCGTAGGCCGGCGCGAGGGCCGCGACCTGGACGCGGGAGAACTCAAGGCAATGGAACTGCCCGCCGGGCTTGAGCACCCGGCGCGCCTCCGCCAGCACGGCCGGCTTGTCCGTGCAGTTGCGGAGGCCGAAGGCGATGCTGACCCGGTCCACCGAGCGGTCCGGCAACGGGATCGCCTCCGCATCCACGACCAGGAACGACACGCCGTCGTCCTGCGGGCGCTTGCGCGCCTCCGCGAGCATCGAGGGGTTGATGTCGGTGAGCCACGCTGTCCCCCCGCCCTGCGCGCGCCAGCCGAAGGCGATGTCGCCGGTGCCGCCCGCGAGGTCCAGCAGGCTGCGGTCCGGCCGCGGCGCCAGCCCGGCGATGAACTCGCGCTTCCACAGCCGGTGGACGCCGAGCGACATCAGGTCGTTCATCAGGTCGTATCGCGGCGCCACGCTGTCGAACACCGCGCGGACCAGGGGTTTCTTCTCGGCCGCCGGCACGGTGCGGAAGCCGAAGTCGGTCTCGGGATTGCTGCTCATGCGGTCACCATATAGGTTGTCCTGCAGCGATGCCGGAACTCCCTGAAGTCGAAACCGTGATGCGCGGCCTGCAAGCGCGGCTGGAGGGGCGGGTGATCCGCCGGGCGGAGGTGCGGCGGCCGGACCTTCGCTGGCCGTTGCCGGCGAACCTCGCGGACCGGCTGACCGGCGCGCAGGTGCTGGGGTTCCGGCGGCGGGCGAAGTACATCCTGATGCGCCTGGCCCCGCGGGACGGCGCGGGCGGCGCGAGCGTGCTGCTGCACCTCGGCATGTCCGGGCGCATGCTGATCCGGCGACACGGCTCGAACGCGGCGGCGCTGCACGAGCATGTGGAGATGGAGACGGAGGACGGCTGGCTGGTGGGCTTCGTCGATCCCCGGCGGTTCGGCTCCATCGACCTGGTGCCGACCGCGGCGGAGGACGCGCACCGCCTGCTGGCGGCGCTGGGGCCGGAGCCGCTGGACGATGCGTTCGATGGCGCCGCGCTGGCCCGCGCGCTGGCCGGGCGGCGCACCCCGATCAAGGCGGCGCTGCTGGACCAGCGGGTGGTGGCCGGCCTCGGCAACATCTACGTGTGCGAGGCGATGCACCGTGCCGGCATCGCGCCCAGCCGCCTGGCGGCCGAGGTGACCGGGGCGCAGGCGTCCCGGCTCGCGTCCGAGATCAAGGCGACGCTTCTGGAGGCCATCGCCGCCGGGGGATCGTCGCTCCGGGACTATGTGCAGCCGGACGGCGAGCTCGGCTACTTCCAGCACGCCTGGCGGGTCTATGGGCGGGAAGGCGAGCGATGCCAGGACTGCCCCGGCCCCCCCTGCCCCGGCGTCGCCCGCATCGTGCAGTCCGGGCGCAGCACCTTCTACTGCCCACGGCTGCAAGCCTGAGCCGCGCCCCCCATCCCGAGGAGCTTCGCCATGCCTGAGATGACCCTGCCTGAGACGCCCGCAACGACTATGATCCTGGTCGAGACCCACGGCCGCGTCGGCCTGATCCGGCTGAACCGGCCGCAGGCGCTGAACGCGCTGTGCGACCAGTTGATGGACGAGCTGGGCCGACAGCTCCTGGCGTTCGACGCCGACCCGGCCATCGGCGCCATCGTGCTGACCGGGTCAGACAAGGCGTTCGCCGCCGGCGCGGACATCAAGGAGATGCGGGACCGCAGCTACCCCGACGTGTTCCTGCACGACTTCATCGGCGCGCGGTGGGAGACGGTGCTGCGCGTCGGCAAGCCGGTCATCGCGGCGGTGAACGGCTTCGCGCTGGGCGGCGGCTGCGAGCTTGCGATGATGTGCGACATGATCCTGGCCGGCGACGGCGCCCGGTTCGGCCAGCCGGAGATCAACCTGGGCGTCATCCCCGGTGCCGGCGGCACGCAGCGCCTGACCCGGGCGGTCGGCAAGTCGAAGGCGATGGACCTGTGCCTCACCGGCCGCATGATGGACGCGGCCGAGGCCGAGCGGTGCAGCCTGGTGAGCCGCGTGCTTCCGGCCGCCGACCTGGTGGCCGAGGCGCTCAAGGTCGCCGAGAAGATCGCCGCCCAGTCCCCGGTGGCCGCCGCCATGGCCAAGCGCGCGGTGAACACGGCCTATGAGACGACGCTGACCGAAGGGGTGCGGGCCGAGCGCGCGCTGTTCCTGTCGCTGTTCGGCACGCCGGATCAGCGGGAGGGCATGGCGGCGTTCGCCGAGAAGCGCAAGCCGGCCTTCGCCACCCGGGGATGAGGTGGGGAATGACGCATCACGGAACGGTCATGCTTGACTTGGCCGCTCCGCCTCCATAGAACCGTGCGCTTCCGGCGCGTCCGACGTGCCCCCGCATCGCATTGCTTGAGAAGAAACCATGGCGAACACCGCATCGGCGCGCAAGCGCATCCGTCAAACGGCCAAGCGCACCGAGCGCAACCAGGCGCGCAAAAGCCGCATGCGGACGTTCGTGAAGAAGGTCGAAGTCGCCTGCGCCGCCGGCGACAAGGCCGCGGCGGCGGAGGCGTTGCGGCAGGCGCAGCCGGAGATGCAGCGCGCGGCTGGCAAGGGTGTCATCCATCTGAACACCGTGTCGCGCAAGATTTCCCGCCTTGCCGCGCGCATCAAGGCGCTCGCTCAAGCCTGAGCACGGCGGAGCGGATTGATCCGCGCCATCGCTTTAGATTGTTTCTTATTTAAGAGAGCGGACATCTCAGTGTGTCCGCTTTTGCTGTTTTACTTTGATAATTTTCCCCCACAGGATTTGTATTGCATCCAGTAACACTTTGACTTAGGGATGGACCACGGTAGTCATGAAATGGTTGCTGACTTCATCCAGCAGTGCCTGTTTCGACGGTTGGCGCGTTCTCATCCTCGTGGCGGCTTTGCGCCGTTGAACCCAGGCAGGTATCGATGGACTCCGACCCGGGCGATACGAAACTTAACCCGGGCGTCCTGGATGGCTTTCCGCTCTTGCCGGCCCGCTCGGTCATGGATCGCGCGCTGCTTCCCGACACGGCGGAACAGCTTCAGAACCAGTGGGCCCGCGTCCGCAGCCGCTTGCTGCAGGACGTAGGCGACGTCGAATACCGCGCCTGGCTGCGGCAGATGGCCCTGGGCAATATCGACGGCGATGAGGTGACGATCTATCTGCCCAGCCGGTTCGTGCGGGACTGGGTTCGCAGCCATTTCGCGGACAAGCTGAACGCGCTGTGGCAATCGGAGAACAAGCGCATCCGCCGGGTCGATATCCGGGTGGGCGGGGCTGGAATCCTGGCCGAATCATCGCCCGTGGAAAGCGGCGCGGCGACCGTGCCGGGAGACGTCGACACGGATGCGCCCGCCGTGCCGGCGGCAGACCGGACGGACCTCCGCTTCGACCCGGCGCGGCCCGAGATGGCGGCGCCGCTCGACGCGCGGTTCGAGTTCGACAGCTTCGTGGTCGGCAAGCCCAACGAGTTCGCCTATGCCTGCGCGCGGCGCGTGGCGGAACGGCCATCCAGCCCGGGGTTCAACCCTTTGTTCCTGTACGGCGGCGTCGGACTCGGCAAGACGCATCTAATGCACGCCATCGGGATCGAGCTGTCCCGCCGGGAGACCGCGCCGATCCAGGTCGCCTACATGTCGGCCGAGAAGTTCATGTACCGCTTCATCGCGGCCATACGCAGCCAGTCCACCATGGAGTTCAAGGAGCAGCTGCGCAGCGTCGACGTGCTGATGGTGGACGACCTGCAGTTCCTGATCGGCAAGGACAACACGCAGGAGGAGTTCTTCCACACCTTCAACGCGCTGGTCGATGCGGGCAAGCAGATCGTGGTCTCCGCCGACAAGTCGCCGTCGGACCTGTCGGGGCTGGAGGACCGGCTGCGCACCCGGCTCGGCTGCGGCATGGTCGCCGACCTGCACGCGACGACCTTCGAGCTGCGGATCTCCATCCTGGAGGCGAAGGCCATGCGGGCGGAGGCGGAGGTGCCGCCGAAGGTGCTGGAGTTCCTGGCCCACAAGATCACCAGCAACGTGCGGGAGCTGGAGGGCAGCCTGAACCGGCTGATCGCCCATGCCAACCTGTTCGGCCGGCCGATCACGCTGGAGAGCACGCAGGAGGTGCTGCACGACATCCTGAAGTCGCATGACCGCCGGGTCACCATCGAGGAGATCCAGAAGCGGGTCGCCGAGCATTGGAACATCCGCCTGGCGGACATGAGCAGCGCGCGGCGCGCGCGCGCGGTGGCGCGTCCGCGGCAGGTCGCGATGTACCTGGCGAAGCAGCTCACCAACCGGTCGCTGCCGGAGATCGGCCGCAAGTTCGGCAACCGCGACCACACGACCGTCATGCACGCGGTGAGCCGCGTCGCCGAACTGATCGGGCAGGACGCCGATTTCGGCGAGCGGGTGGAGCTGCTGCGCCGGATGCTGGAAAGCTGATGCTGGAAGGCTAACGTTCCCTGTTTGCGCGCAGACCCTAATGGGCTACACTCGGCTGCCGCGGCTTCGCCCAACAGGAATGGTCCCATGAAGTTCAAGGCCGAACGCGCCACGCTGCTCAAGGCGCTGGCCCATATCCAGAGCGTCGCCGAGAAGCGCAACACCATCCCCATCCTGGCGAACGCGCTGATCGTCGCCAAGGGCGGCACGCTCAGCTTCACCGCGACCGACATGGAGATCGCCATCGTCGAGGAGGTCGCGGCCAGCGTGTCGCGCGACGGCGCCACCACCGCGCCGGCCGCGACGCTGTATGAGATCGTGCGCAAGCTGCCGGAAGCGGCGGAGCTGGAGTTCGAGGCGGCGGAGGGCGCGCAGCTCACCCTGCGGGCCGGACGCTACGGCACCAGCCTGGTGACGCTGCCGACCGACGACTTTCCCAGCATGACAGCGGGGCAGCTGCCGCACCGCTTCCAGCTGTCCGGCCTCGCCTTGCGCGGCCTGATCGACCGCACCCGATTCGCCATCAGCACGGAGGAGACGCGGTACTACCTGAACGGCATCTACCTGCATGCCGCAGATGGGGACAGCGGCCCGGTACTGCGCGCCGTCGCGACCGACGGGCACCGCCTGGCGCGCGTCGAGGAGCCGATCCCGCAGGGCGCCCAGGGCATGCCCGGCGTCATCATCCCGCGCAAGACCGTGGGTGAGCTGCGCAAGCTGCTGGACGAGGAGAGCGGGGAGGTCGAGGTCGGCCTGTCGGACACGCGCATCCAATTCAAGGCCGGGTCGATCACGCTGACCAGCAAGCTGATCGACGGCACCTTCCCGGAGTACGAGCGGGTCATCCCCAAGGACAACGACAAGGTGCTGCGCGTCGGCAAGAAGGACTTCTCCGACGCCGTGGCCCGCGTCGCGGCCATCAGCAGCGAGCGGTCGCGCCCGGTGAAGATGGCGTTGGACCGCGACCTGCTGACGCTGTCCGCCGCAAGCCCCGAGCAGGGCACTGCGAGCGAGGAGCTGGACGGCGACCGGGTGCAGTATTCGGCCGGTCCCCTGGAGATCGGCTTCCAGGCGCGCTACCTCAACGACATCACCGACCAGATTTCCGACCACGTCGAGTTCTACTTCTCCGATGGCTCGGCGCCCACCATCGTGCGCGACGCCTCCGATAGCAGCGCGCTCTATGTGCTGATGCCGATGCGCGTCTAGGCGGCGGTTGCTGCGCCTCACGCGCCTGACGCTGACGCAGTTCCGCAACTACCCGGCCTTGACCTGGCGGCCCGGCGCGCGGATCGCGGTGGTGACGGGTCCGAACGGGTCAGGCAAGACCAATTTGCTGGAGGCGGTGTCGCTGCTGCAACCCGGGCGCGGGCTGCGCGGCGCCCGGATGGCGGACTTGGCGCGCCGGGCGCCGGACGCGCCGGGCCGCTGGGGCGTCGCCGCCCGCGTGCTGCGCGACGGCACGGAGGCGGACCTGGGCACCGGCACGCCGCCCGATGGGCCGCCCGACCGCCGGGTGTTCCGCCTGAACGGCATGGCGCCGCGCAACCAGGCGGAGGTCGCCGCGACGGTGGCGGCGGTCTGGCTCACGCCGCAGATGGACCGGCTGTTCCAGGAGGGCGCGTCGGGCCGCCGCCGCTTCCTCGACCGCCTGGTCTGGGCGGTGGAGCCGGGCCACGCGCGGGAGGTCTCGGCCTACGAGACGGCGATGGCGAGCCGCAACCGGCTGCTGGCCGCGAGCGGGGCCGACCCAGCATGGCTGGCCGGGGTGGAGGACAGCATGGCCCGGCACGCGGTGGCAGTGACGGCCGCGCGCGCCGTGCTGGTGGCGCGGCTGAACGCCGTGCTGGCGGCCGGCGCGGCGGGGCGGTTCCCGGTGGGGCGGCTCGCGCTCATGGACGCCATCGCCGACCGTTTGGCGGAGCAGCCGGCGCTGATGGTGGAGGACGGGCTGCGGGCGGCCCTGGCCCTCGACCGCGGGCGGGACGCGGCGGCGGGGTCGGCGGCGCAGGGCGCGCACCGGGCGGACATGCTGCTGTCCGACGCGGCGAGCGGGGTGCCCGCGGCGCTCGCCAGCACCGGGCAGCAGAAGGCGCTGCTGATCGGCGTGGTGCTGGGCCACGCGGCGCTGATGGCCGACGCGCGCGGCGACGCGCCGCTGCTGCTGCTGGACGAGCCGGCCGTGCACCTGGACGCCGACCGCCGGGCGGCGCTGTGGGAGGCGCTGGCCGGCCTGTCGGCCCAGGTGCTGCTGACCGGCACCGACCCCGAGCCGTTTGCGGCGCTGCGCGGCGTGGCGGAGGGGCTGCAAACCGGCGGCGACGCCCTGCGCCCGGACCCGGCGTTTCCCCCGGTTTAAACGGCTTAGGGCCTGTCTTTTCAGTGCTTCGATAGCTATATTCATCGAGCTTGCCATCCCAGTTTGGAGTCCTCCCTCGGCATGTCCGAAGCCGCCCCGACGCCTGAGCCTGATGCCTATGACGCCGCATCCATTTCCGTCCTGAAGGGGCTGGAGGCGGTGCGCAAGCGGCCCGGCATGTATATCGGCGACACCGACGACGGCTCCGGCCTGCACCACATGGCGTTCGAGATCATCGACAACGCCGTGGACGAGGCGCAGGCGGGCTATGCCACGCGCTGCGAGCTGACGCTCAACAGCGACGGCAGCGTGACGGTGCGGGACGACGGCCGCGGCATCCCGACCGACATGCACCTGGAGGAGGGCGTGAGCGCCGCCGAGGTCGTGCTGACCCGGCTGCACGCGGGCGGCAAGTTCAACCAGAACAGCTACAAGGTGTCCGGCGGCCTGCATGGCGTGGGCGCCGCCGTGGTGAACGCGCTGTCGCAATGGATGGAGGTCCGCATCTGGCGCAACGGGCTGGAGCACTTCATCCGGTTCGAGCATGGCGAGACGACGGAGCCGCTGCGGGTCATCGGCCCCTCCGGCAAGCCGAGCGGCACGGAGGTTTCGTTCAAGCCCAGCACGGGCACCTTCACCAAGGTCGAGTTCGATTTCGCCATCCTGGAGCGGCGATTGCGGGAGCTGGCGTTCCTCAACTCCGGCCTCGCCATCGTGTTGCGCGACGAGCGCCACGCGCCGGCGCAGGAGACGCAGTTCAAGTACGACGGCGGGCTGGAGGCGTTCGTCGCCTGGCTCGACCGCAGCAAGACCCCGGTGGTATCGCAGCCGATCTCGGTCACCACCGAGGAGAGCCAGGTCGGCATCCGCGTCGAGTTCGCCCTGACCTGGAACGACAGCTTCCACGAGACGATGCTGTGCTTCACCAACAACATCCCGCAGCGCGACGGCGGCACGCATTTGGCCGGGTTCCGCCAGGCGCTGACCCGCGTGGTGACCCGGTACGCGGAGGGGATGGGCAAGAAGGACAAGCTCGACCTCGTGGGCGACGACATGCGGGAGGGTATGACGGCGGTGCTGTCGGTCAAGGTGCCGGACCCGAAGTTCAGCAGCCAGACCAAGGACAAGCTGGTCAGCTCCGAGGTGCAGCCGGTGGTGCAGGCGGCGGTGGCCGACACGGTGTCCCATTGGTTCGAGACGCACCCCAAGGAGGCGAAGTCCATCATCCAGAAGGTGATGGACGCGGCCTCGGCACGGGAGGCCGCCCGCAAGGCGCGCGAGCTGACCCGGCGCAAGGGCGTGCTGGATGTCAGCACGCTGCCGGGCAAGCTGGCAGATTGCCAGGAGCGCGATCCCAGCAAGTGCGAGATCTTCATCGTCGAGGGCGACAGCGCCGGCGGCTCGGCCAAGCAGGGCCGCGACCGCAAGTTCCAGGCGATCCTGCCGCTGAAGGGCAAGATCCTCAACGTCGAGCGCGCCCGGTTCGACCGCATGCTGGGCAGCGCCGAGATCGGCACGCTGATCACCGCGCTGGGCACCGGCATCGGCCGGGGCGAGCCGGAGCAGGGCGGGTTCGACGTGCGCAAGCTGCGCTACCACCGCATCAACATCATGACGGACGCCGACGTGGACGGCAGCCACATCCGCACGCTGCTGCTGACGTTCTTCTTCCGCCAGATGCCGGAGCTGATCGAGCGCGGCCACCTGTACATCGCGCAGCCGCCGCTCTACCGCGCCAAGCGCGGCAGCGACGAGCGGTATCTGAAGAACGACCAGGCGCTCGAGGACTACCTGCTCGACAAGGCGTTGGCGGAGGCGCGTCTGGCCTATGCCGATGGCCGGGTGTTCCAGGGCGCCGACATGGCGGGGGAGATGGCCTGGCTGCGGGAAGCCGCGGGCAACCTGCGCCGGCTCGCGACGTCCGTGCCGACGGGATTGCTGGAGCAGGCGGCCATCGCCGGCGCGCTGACGGCCGACGCCGCGCGCGCCATGGCGGTCAGCAACGACCTGGTGCAGCGGCTGAACGCGGTGTCGCTGCCGAACGAGCGCACCTGGAAGGTGTGGGCGGACGACCGCGGCCTGCACCTCGCCCGGACGGTGCGGGGCGTCGCCGAGCGCTACAGCGTGGACAGCGGCAGCCTGCGCAGCGCCGAGGCGCGCTGGCTGGCAGAGCGGGCCGAGGCGCTGGCCGGCCGGTTCGGCGAGCCTGCGACGTTGGCGTTGGACAAGGCCGAACTCCGCGTGCCCGGTCCCGCGACCGCCTTCGACCGTATCTTGGCCCAGGGCCGCAAGGGGCTGGCGATCCAGCGGTTCAAGGGTTTGGGCGAGATGAATCCCGACCAGCTCTGGAAGACCACGCTGGACCCGCAGGTCCGCACCTTGTTGCAGGTCAAGGTGGGCGACGTGGAGGACGCGGCGCAGGTGTTTTCGACGCTGATGGGCGATGTGGTCGAGCCGCGCCGCGACTTCATCGTGGGCAATGCGTTGAAGGTGGCGAACCTGGACGTTTAAGGGCGTGGGCGTGCATGGAACCCGCGCTCGATTCGAACGATTTGGCATCGGATCACATGGAGCGCAGCGATGAGCGACACGGACAAGAAGCACGAGCAGGCGTTGGATTTGACGGAACAGGCGTTGGAGGCGATTGATAAGGGCGATGAGAGCCAGGCCGACCGCCTGATCGACAAGGCCAAAAAGCTCGATCCCTCGGCACCGGCAGAGGTCGTGGAGGATCTGGGGAGCTGACCGCCCCCTCCCCCTCCAGGGTCCGCGGCGCGGCCTTGGCGGATCGCGTGCAGTGCCGAGGGGGCTGTCGCAGTGACCCCGCTGGCCACCGCTGTCGTCGGCATCTGAAAGCCCACCAAGGAGCGTGCCGATGGACAGGGTGATGACGCGGTTGTTCGACACCTACGAGCATGCGACCCAATCGGTGGCTGACCTTGAGGCCAGCGGTGTTCCGCATGATGCCATCAGCCTGATCGCGAGCAACTCGGACAATCGGCATGGCGGCAGTGTGGCGCCCATCGAGGAGACGGAGCCGGCCGATGCGGTGGCCGACAGTGCGGGCACGGGCGCATCGGTCGGGACGGTCCTCGGCGGCGGCGTCGGGTTGCTGGCCGGTTTGGGCATGGTGGCCATTCCGGGCATCGGCCCGGTCGTCGCGGCCGGGTGGCTGGTGGCCACGGCGCTGGGTGCCGGGGTGGGCGCCGCCTCGGGCGGGCTGCTGGGATCGCTGGTCGGCGCGGGCGTGGCGGAGACGGACGCGCACACCTATGCGGAGGGCGTGCGCCGGGGCGGCACGCTGGTGACGGTGCGTACGGATGAGAGCCAGGGCGCCATGGTCGAAGCCATCCTGGCAAAGCACGCGACCGTCGACATCAGCACCAGGGCGGACGAGTACCGCCGCGGGGGCTGGAGCCGTTTCGACGAAAGCGCCCCGGCCTACACCGCGGGCGGCAGCCCAAGCATCGGCTCGGCGCCGCCAGTCGTGCGATGAGGCCCCAGGCGCGGCGGAGCGGGGCCGGGGCCACGCCACTTCCGTCCAAGTAAACCGTATCCATCTCATGCGCAGCAAAGTACAGGCGTTGGATGACGATGCATGACCCGCGCAGCGCAGAGATATTGGACATCATCGCCAAGGAAACCGGCGTTGACCGCGACCGACTAACCCCCGACGCTGTGATCAGCGATTTGGACATCCCCTCGCTCGACCTCGTGCAGACGATTTTTGCGATTGAGGAACGCTACAAGGTGGATATCCCCGTCGTGTCGGAGCGTACCGGGGCGGAGTTCCAGACGGTCGGCGACCTGGTGCAGCATGTGCTCGCCACGTTGGAGGCGGCGCCGTCCGCGTCGCCCCGCCCGGTTGCCAAATAGCGTGCGGCGCCGGGTCGCAGTGACCGGGCTTGGGGCGATCTGCGCCGTGGGCCGCGACATGCCGGCCATGTGGTCGGCCCTGCAGGCGGGGCGGAGCGGCATCGGGCCGATTGCCGGAATCCCGACCGACCGCCTGTCGGCCAGCATCGCGGCCGAAATCGCCGGGTTCGACGGCGCGGCCCATTTCGACAGCCGGCGTCTGCCGTTGCTGGACCGCACCGCGCAACTCGCCCTCGTCGCGGCGCGGGAGGCCGTGCGGCACGCCGGCCTGGCGCCCGACCCCGCAGAGGCGCATCGCCGCGGCGCCATCATGGCGGCAACCATCGGGCAGTCCAGCCTGGATGCCGCCTACCTGGCGTTCTATGGCGAGGGGGCAAGCCGGGTGCATCCGCTGACCGTGCCGCGGGTGATGCCGAACGCCCCGGCGTCGCATCTCTCCATCGAGTTCGGGTTGCGCGGGCCGTGCTACGCCGTCGCCTCGGCCTGCGCGTCGGCCAACCATGCCATCGCGCTGGCGGTGGACACGATCCGCGCCGGGCGGGCGGAGGTGATCCTGACCGGCGGGGCGGATGCCTCCATCGTCGTGGGCGTCTTCAAATGCTGGGAGGCGCTGCGCGTGCTCAGCGCCGACACCTGCCGCCCGTTCTCCCGCGACCGCACCGGGCTGGTGCTCGGGGAGGGCGCGGCCGTCCTGGTGCTGGAGGATTGGGACCACGCGCGGCGCCGCGGCGCCCCCGTGCTCGCCGAGGTCGCCGGCAGCGGCATGAGCGCCGATGGCGCCGACATCACCGCGCCGGACGCCGGGGGGGCCGCGGCCGCCATGCAGGCGGCGCTCGACGACGCGGGGCTCGATGCGGCCGAGATCGGCTACGTGAACGCCCACGGCACCGGCACGCGGCTGAACGACCGGGCGGAAAGTGCTGCGCTGCGCCGGGTGTTCGGCCGCCCGCCCCCGGTCTCGTCGAGCAAGAGCATGATCGGGCACTGCCTGTCTGCCGGCGGCGCGTTGGAGGCGGTGGCGACGGTCATGGCGCTGCGGGACGGCGTGCTGCCGCCGACGGCCGGGTTCCGGGAGGCGGACCCGGAGTGCGACGTGGACTGCGTGCCGAACGTCGCCCGCGTGGCGGCGATCCAGGCGGCGCTGTCCAACTCCTTCGCATTCGGCGGGTTGAACGCCGTGCTGGCGTTCCGGCGCGCGGCATGACGGCGCACATCAACCGGATCGGCACCGCCGTCCCGCCGCACGACGTGCACGAGGCGTTCGTGGCCTTTGCCCGCACCCTGCTGGTGGACCGGCGCGCCTGCACGGTGTTCGAGCGCATGGCGGAGCGCGCCGGGATCGCCCACCGCTACTCCTCCTTCCGGCCCGGCGTGCCCGGCGCGGAGAGGGTCGATGCCGAGGGCTTCTACCGCCGCGGCGCGTTCCCCGGCACCGCCGCCCGGATGGCGCGCTACGAGGTGGACGCCGTGGCGCTGGCGGCCCAGGCGGTCGGGCGGCTCGGCGTGGCCGGCGAACGCATCACCCATCTGGTGGTCGCAAGCTGCACCGGGTTCACCGCGCCGGGGCTGGATCAGCTGATCGCCGAGCGCCTCGGGCTGGGCGGCTCGCTGGAGCGCACGCTGGTCGGCTTCATGGGGTGCTACGCCGCCGTGCCCGCCTTGCGCACCGCCCACCACATCGTGCGGTCCGACCCGGGCGCCCGCGTCCTGGTGGTCAACCTGGAACTGTGCTCGCTGCATCTGCAGGAAACCTCGGAGCTGGAGCGCGTGCTGTCCTTCCTGCTGTTCGGCGACGGCGCCACGGCCGCGCTGGTGACGGCGGACGCGCAGGGCATCGCGCTGCGCGATTTCCACGCCAGCACCATCCCGGGCACGCAGGACCTGATCACCTGGCGCATCGGCGACCAGGGGTTCGACATGCATTTGTCCGGCAAGGTCCCGGCGCGGATCGCCACCGCCTTGCGCCACGAGGCCGACCGCAACGACGCCGGCGGCGTCCTGCGCGGCCAGGACCTGGCCGGCGTCGCGCATTGGGCGGTCCATGCCGGCGGCCGCACGGTGCTGGACGCGGTGGAGATCGGGCTGCGCCTGCCGTCCGACGCGCTGGAGCACTCCCGGGCCGTGCTGCGCGCCGTGGGCAACGTGTCCTCCGCCACGCTGATGTTCGTGCTGGCGCGCATCCTGGCGCACGGCACCGCGGGACCCGGCATCGCCATGGCGTTCGGCCCCGGCCTGTGCGCTGAGACGTTCCGGTTCAGCCTGCTGTGACCGATTTCCGCCAGCGCAGCCCGCAACTGGAGTGGATGGACACGGAGGCCATCGGCGCCGCCGACTTCGCGCAGTGCCTGGCGGACCTCGCGGTGGTGAACAGCGTGACGCTGGCGCGGCCCCCGACCCTCGCCTTCCTGCGCCGGGTGGCGCGCGGCCTGACGCCTGGCGCCTCCCTCTCGGTGCTGGATGTCGGGTTCGGCGAGGGCGACATGCTGCGCCGCATCCACCGCTGGGGCAGGCGGCGCGGCCTGCGGATGGACCTGTCGGGCGTTGACCTGAACCCCTGGAGCACCGCGGCGGCCGAGGCCGCGACCCCGCCTTCCCTAGGCATACGCTACGTGACCAGCGACCTGTTCGACCTGCCCCCGGGCGAGACGGACGTGGTGATCAGCTCGCTCTTCACCCATCATCTGACGGATGCGCAGGTTGTGGCGTTCCTGGCGTGGATGGAGGCGCGGGCGCGGCGCGGCTGGTTCGTGAACGACCTGCACCGCCACGCGGTCGCGTTCCATGGGTTCCGGGCGCTGAGCGGCGCCGCGGGGTGGCATCGGTTCGTGCGGCATGACGGCCCCATCAGCGTGGCGCGCAGCTTCCGCCGGCGAGACTGGGACGCACTGCTGCGGCGGGCAGGCTTGGCCGGCAAGGCGACGGTGCGCTGGCACATGCCGTTCCGCCTCTGCGTCAGCCGCGTTCGGTGAGGCGCTCCGGTTGGAGGCGCTGATCGCTGGCGGCGGCGTCGCCGGAGCCGCCGTGGCCTGCCTGCTGGGTCCGAGCTCCCTGCTCATCGAGCGTGAGACCCGGGCGCATGACAAGATCTGCGGCGAGTTCATCAGCCATGAGGCCCAATCCTACCTGGCCCGGCTGGGGATCGACCCGCTCGCCCTCGGGGCGGCCCGGATCAATGGGGTTCGGCTGGTGCACGGTGACCGGATGGCCGGGGCGGCGTTGCAGTTCCAGGGCCTGGGCCTGTCCCGCCGCACGCTGGACGAGGCGATCCTGGCGCGCGCCGGGCAGGCCGGCGCCACGTTGCTGCGCGGCCATGCCATACGCAGCGTGTCGCCGGCCGGGCTGGAGGTGGACGGCATGGGCCGCCTTACCGCGCCCGCGGTGTTCCTCGCCACCGGCAAGCACGACCTGCGCGGCGCCCGGCGCCAGCCCGTCCGGGTGGCGGAGGATCTGATCGGCCTCAAGATGTACTTCGTCCTGAACCCAGCGCAGCAGGCCGAGCTGGCGGGCCATGTCGAAATCCTGCTGTTCCGCGGCGGCTATGCCGGGCTGCAGATGATCGAGGGCGGCCTTGCCAACCTGTGCCTGCTGATCGGCCGCACCCGGTTCCAGGCGGCGGGCGGCGCCTGGCCCGGCGTGCGGCGCCACCTGGAGCAAGCCTGCCCCCATTTGGCCCGTCGCCTGGCGGGCGCGGCCGAGACCCTGGACCGGCCGCTGTCGGTGTTCCGCGTGCCGTATGGCCATGTGCACGCGCCGGGTCCCGCGGACTGGCCCGGCCTGTTCCGCCTCGGCGACCAGATGGGGGTGATCCCGTCCTTTTGCGGCGACGGCGTCTCGATTGCGCTGCACAGCGCGTTCGCGGCGGTCGCGGCGCACAGGGGGGCGGACGCGCAGGCGTACCACGCGAGGATGCGGCGCGACATCAAGGGGCAGATCGACCGCGCCGGCTGGTTCTACCGCGCAGGACGGGCGCAGCCCGGGTTGGCGGTGGCCGCCGCCCGCGCCTGGCCCGGCGCCCTGCGCTGGATCGCCCGGCTGACCCGGGTGCCGCCCTGGGCGATGGCCGACCTTTGACGCGGCTCAGCCCAACGCGTCGAACTCCAACCCATCGTACAGGGCGGCCAAAGGCAGCTCGATCCCGATTTCCGGCATGGCGAGCACCGCGGCGGGGTCAGTCACCAAGGTGCCGACCCAGTAATTTCCGGTGCGCTCGTACACGTTGGCGGAGATGCTCTCCTGCGAGAGTATGATGTAGCGCCGGATCGAAGGGGTGGCGCGGTATTCGGCGTTCTTCGTGGTCTGATCGACGGCCGCGGTGCTCTTTGACATGATTTCGAACACGACGACTGGGTCAGTACGCCAAGTTGCCTCGTTGGGCTGGGGCGTGCACGCAACGAAGGCATCAGGATAACGTACACGGCCCGCAACAAGGATTTTCAAATCCGAACCGTAGGCACGGCATTGCGTGCCACGCAGCCGACCGCGTAGTTCAAAGACAAGGTTGGTCCCAATCGTCGCATGCGCCTCGGTTCCACCATTCATCGCGACCGGCCCAAATCCATCAAATTCATACTTTTCGGGCTGATTGGCTTCCCAAATCAGGAAGTCGTCCAGCGTCATGGTCCTGCGAAGGGCGACGTTCATCGTGTTTCTCCTGGCGCAGCCTACGCCATCAAATGGCCGCCCGCCACAATCACGAGTGCCGGCGCTCAATCGGCGACATGCAGCATGATCTTGCCGATGTGCGCGCTGCTCTCCATCAGGCGGTGCGCGTCGGCAGCGCGGTCCAGCGGGAACACCTCGTGCACCAGCGGGCCGCAGCGGCCGGCGGACAGCACCGGCCAGACCTTCTCCCGCAATGCGGAGGCAATCGCCGCCTTCTGCGCGGCGGTGCGGGGACGCATGGTGCTGCCGGTCACGGTCAGGCGCCGGGTCATGATCGCGGTGAGGTCCAGCTCCTCGGCCTTGGCGCCGCCCAGGAAGGCGATCAGCACCAGGCGCCCGTCCATCGCCAGGCTGCGCAGGTTGCGGGCGATGTAGGGGCCGCCGACCATGTCCAGCACGACGTTCACCCCGGCGCCCGCGGTGAACTCCCTGATGGACACGGCAAAGTCGGCCTTCTTGTAGTTGATGGCGGCATCCGCACCCAGACGCAGGCAGGCGTCGCACTTCTCGGCGCTGCCGGCCGTCGCATACACGCGGCTGCCGAACTCATGCGCGAGCTGGATGGCCGTGACGCCGATGCCGCTGGTCCCGCCATGCACCAGCGCGCTCTCGCCCGGCGCGAGCCGGCCATGGCCGAACAGGTTGGCCCAGACCGTGAAATGGTTCTCCGGCAGCGCCCCGGCGCGGATCGCGTCGTAGCCGTCCGGCCAGGGCAGGCACTGCGTGCCCGGCACCGCGCAATACTCGGCATAGCCGCCGCCATTGGCCAGCGCGCACACCTTGTCCCCCACGCGCCAGCCGGCATCGCCGTTGACCGCGGCCACCTCGCCCGCGACCTCCAGCCCGAGCAGCGGGCTGGCACCCGGCGGCGGCGGATAGACGCCGAGCCGCTGCTGCACGTCCGGACGGTTCACGCCGGCGGCCTGCACGCGGATCAGCACCTCGCCCGGCGCCGGAGCCGGCACCGGGCCGGTCGCGATATGCAGCACCTCCGGCCCGCCGGGCGTGTGGGCGATCTGGCGCATCTGGGCGGGCACTGGCATGGCGGGGCGTCCTGCGGTTCACCCGGAAAATCCGCGCCCGCCTCGGCCGTGTCAATGTGTTGGCGCCATGGCCGGTGACACGCTGGCGCAGTGCCCGGCAATACGCTGGCACCGTGCCCGGCGACGCTTGCGCCGTGCCCGGCAACGCGGGATGGTCGTATAAAATATGATATCGGAGACCCCGATGACCCTGACCCGCCGCGCCGCCTTGGGGGCCGCCGCTGCCCCCTTTGTCCTGCGGCGGGCGCTGGCGCAGCCCGACGCCATCCCGCTCGGCGCGCTGTACCCGCTGTCCGGCGCCCTCGCGCTGCTGGGCGACGAGAGCTTTCGCGGCCTGGAGCTGGCGGTCGAGGAGCGCAACGCCGCCGGCGGCGTGCTGGGCCGCCCGGTGCGCCTGGCGAAGGGCGACGCCTTCGATCCCAACCAGGCCACCGGCGAGGTCCGCCGGCTGATGACCACGGAGCGCGTGGCCGCGGTGTTCGGCAGCTATGCCAGCCCTTTGGTCTTCGCCGCGAGCCAGGTCACGGAACTGGCGGGCACGCCGTATTTCGAGCTGGGCGCCATCGGCGATCCCGTGACCGAGCGCGGCTTCAAGTACCTGTTCCGCTCCTGCCCGGTCGCCAGCGCGTTCGGCCTCGCCACCGTCGATGCGGTGAACGACGCCCTGGCGCCGCTCTGGGGCATTGATCCCAAGAGCCTGAAGCTCGCGATCCTGCATGAGGACGCGCTGTACGGCAGCGCCGTCAGCGGCTTTCAGGCGGCGCGGTGCAAGGACCTGGGCCTCAACGTCGTGGAGAACCTGGCCTACGGCGCGGCCACGGTCGATATGTCGAGCGTCGTGCAGCGGCTGCGCAATGTCGGGGCCGAGGTCGTCCTGCACACCGGATACCAGAACGACGTGCTGCTGTTCTTCCGGCAGATGCGGCAGATGGGCTGGAAGCCGCGCATGGTCGTGGGCGCGGGCGGCGGCCACTCCCTGCAGGACACGGCGAACGCCATCGGCGCGGACTACGAGGGCATGCTGAACGCGGACTTCACGCAATTCGCCGTGAACGAGGCGGCGGCGCCGGGCGCGCACGATGTCCAGGCCGCCTACGAGAAACGCTACGGCACCAAGCCGCGCAGCGGGCACAGCCTCGCCAACTACACCGGCGGCAAGCTGTTCCTCGACGTGATCCAGCGCGCCGGCAGCCTCGACAAGGACAAGCTGCGCGAGGCCGTGCTGGCGACCGACATCCCGCCCGGCGCCACCGCGGCCGGCTGGGGCGCCAGGTTCGACGAGAAGGGCCAGAACACCCGGGCCAAGCCCATGCTGATGCAATGGCAGGGCGGCTCCCAGGTCACGGTGTTTCCGGAGGCGGCGGCGATGGGCAAGCTCAGGCCGGTCTTCGGCGCCTGAGCCACCACCCTAGAAGTGCACGGCCAGCGGGGCCAGCAAGCCGATTGCGCCCAGCCCCGCGCCGCCGATCCCCAGCACGATGCCCAGCACCGCCAACAGGGAGACGCTCGTCACGATTGACGCCGAGACGACCACGATGGCGACCTGGAACAGCGCGGCGGAATACTCATAGAGATGGTACTTCGCCATCGAGTGGTCCCGCTGCGTTTCCGCGGCCTGGGCGCGCTGCGTCAGTTCCTTGCGGCCCTCGCCGGTGCTGGGTTCGCTCTCCCAGCGGGCGGCGTTGTCCCGCCACGCCTTCTGCTGCGCCTCCAGCGCGGCCCGGGCGCCCGGGTCGGCCATGGCCGATTTCTGCAGCTCGGCCTGCTCGGCCGCGGTCCGCACGGTCGTCTGCCGGATGGTGCGCGCCTGGAAATACGCCCAAAGGTTGGCCGCCTCGACGTTCCGGGTGATCGCGTCGGTCTGCGCGCTCTTCGCCCCGGTCTCCACCAGCGCCAGGAGCAGCGCCAGCACGGCGATCAGCAAGGCGATCCGCTTGTCATCGGCGTGCTGGATGTGGGCGTGCTCGCTCATTGCGGTCTCTCCGTCGGTGCCGGCCGTCTTCGGCCAACGTTCTTCGCATGAATCTGCGCCGTGCGGAAACGTGCGGCCGATGTGGACGCGCCGGGTCCGCGGGCCTAGCATTTCCGCCATGCCCCTCGATGCCGAAGCCCTGCTGCGCGACGCCATCCCCGAGGTCGGGCTGGGCCAGGACCCGCTCGATGCGCGGCGGCTCGACTTCGTGGCCCCCCGCCGCGGGCCTCGTGCCCTGCCCTTCATGGCGGTCGTGTTGGGGCGGGACGTGCTGGTGGCGAGCCACGGGCGCGCCGTGTTCAAACCGGAGGCAAGGCCAGCATGATGCTCGAAGGCAAGGTCGCAATCGTCACCGGCGCCGGCGGCGGCATCGGGCGGGAGATCGCGGTCGCGATGGCGCTGGCCGGCGCGTCCGTGGTGGTGAACGACATCGGCGCGTCGCTCGCGGGCGACGGCCAATCCTCCTCCCCGGCCGAGCAGACCCAGCAGATCATCGCCCAGCGCGGCGGGCGCGCCGTCATCAGCACCGATAGCGTCTCCTCCTGGGCGTCGGCGCAGCGCATCGTGCAGGCGGCGATGGACGGCTTCGGCCGGGTCGATATCGTGGTGAACAACGCCGGCATCCTGCGCGACACCATCTTCCACAAGATGGCGCCGGAGGACTGGCTGCAGGTCATCGACGTGCACCTGAACGGCAGCTTCTTCGTGAGCCGTGCCGCCGCCGAACCGTTCCGGGCGCAGGGCAGCGGCGCCTACGTGCACATGACCAGCACGTCGGGCCTGGTGGGCAACTTCGGCCAGGCCAACTACTCCGCGGCGAAGCTCGGCCTCGTGGCGTTGTCGAAGTCCATCGCCCTCGACATGCAGCGGTTCGGCGTGCGCTCCAACTGCATCGCGCCCTTCGCCTGGAGCCGCATGACCAGCTCGATCCCCGCGGACACGCCGGAGCAGCAGGCGCGCGTCGCCAAGCTGCAGCAGATGACGCCCGACAAGAACGCGCCGCTCGCGGTGTTCCTCGCCGCCGACGCGGGCGCGGGCTTCACCGGCCAGGTCTTCGCAACCCGCTACAACGAGATTTTCCTCATGAGCCAAAGCCGCCCGATCCGCTCCGTGCACCGCAGCGAGGGCTGGACCCCGGCGCTGATCGCCGAGCACGCCGGCCCGGCCCTGCGCGCGAGCCTCGTGCCGCTCGACCGCAGCCAGGACGTGTTCGGCTGGGACCCCGTCTGATGGCGCCCGACATGACGCCCGGCCGCGCGGCGCGCGACGGCCACGCCGAAATCCGCGAAGAGGTCCGCAAGCTCTGCGCCCGCTTCCCCGGCGAGTACTGGCGCAAGCTCGACGAGGCCCGCGGCTACCCGACCGAGTTCGTCCATGCGCTGACCGAGGCCGGCTACCTGTCCGTGCTGATCCCCGAGGAGTACGGCGGGTCGGGCCTCGGCATCAGCGCCGCCGCCGCCATCCTGGAGACGATCCAGGCGGAGGGCTGCAACGGCGGCGCCTGCCACGCGCAGATGTACACGATGGGCACGATCCTCCGGCACGGCTCGGACGAGCAGAAGCGGCGCTACCTCCCGAAGATCGCCGCGGGCGAGTTGCGGTTGCAAGCGTTCGGCGTGACCGAACCCGGCAGCGGCACGGACACCACCTCGCTCCGCACCACGGCCCGGCGGGACAACGAGGGGTACGTCGTCAACGGCCAGAAGATCTGGACCTCACGCGCCGAGCACTCCGACCTCATGCTGTTGCTCGCCCGCACCACGCCGCGCGACCAGGTGGCGAAGAAGACCGAGGGGCTAAGCACCTTCATCGTGGACATGAAGGCGGTGCAGGGCCTCACCATCCGCCCGATCCGGACGATGATGAACCACAACTCGTGCGAGGTGTTCTTCGACGAGATGCGCATCCCGGCGGACAGCCTGCTGGGCGAGGAGGGCCGCGGCTTCCGCTACATCCTCGACGGCATGAACGCCGAGCGCCTGCTGATCGCCGCCGAGTGCATCGGCGACGCCAAGTGGTTCACCGCCCGGTCCACCGCCTACGCCAACGAGCGCCGGGTCTTCAACCGGCCCATCGGGCAGAACCAGGGCGTGCAGTTCCCCATCGCCCGCGCCTACGCGCAGATGCGCGCCGCCGAGCTGATGGTGCAGGACGGGTTGGAGCGGTTCGAGGCCGGGCTGCCCTGCGGCGAGCAGGCCAACATGGCGAAGATGCTGGCGGCCGAGGCGTCCTGGGCCGCGGGCGAGGCCTGCATCCAGACGCATGGCGGCTTCGGCTTCGCCGAGGAGTACGACATCGAGCGCAAGTTCCGCGAGACCCGGCTGTACCAGGTCGCCCCCATCAGCACGAACCTGATCCTGTCCTACGTCGCCGAACACGTGCTCGGCCTGCCCCGCAGCTACTGATGGGCGCGCTCGACGGCCTGCTGGTGCTCAGCCTGGAGCAGGCGGTCGCGGCGCCCTATTGCAGCTCCCGCCTCGCGGACGCGGGCGCCCGGGTCATCAAGGTCGAGCGGCCGGAGGGGGACTTCGCCCGCTTCTACGACGCCGCGGTGCACGGCTTGTCCAGCTACTTCGTCTGGTTGAACCGCGGCAAGCAGAGCCTGGTGGCCGACCTCAAGGACCCGGCCGACGCGGCGCTGCTGCACCGCATCCTGGCGCGCGCGGACGTGTTCATCCAGAACCTGGCGCCCGGCGCCGCGGAGCGCGCGGGCTTCGGCAGCGCCGCGTTGCGCGCCCGTCACCCGCGCCTGATCACGGTGGACATCACCGGCTACGGCGCGGGCCACGACTATGCCGAGATGAAGGCGTACGACCTGTTGGTCCAGGCCGAGAGCGGCGTCGCGTCGATCACCGGGCACCCCGCCGGGCCGGGCCGCATCGGCGTCAGCGCCTGCGACATCGCCTGCGGCATGTCGGCGCATGCGGCGGTGCTGGAGGCGCTGATCGGCCGCGGCGTCACCGGCCGGGGCCGCGGCCTCGCCTGCAGCCTGTTCGACGGCATGGCGGACTGGATGACGGTGCCGCTGCTCTACACCGAGGGCACGGGCCGCGTCCCCGCCCGGCTCGGCCTCGCGCACCCGTCCATCTGCCCCTACGGCGCGTTCGCGACGAGCGACGGCGCGCTGGTGCTGATCTCCATTCAGAACGAGCGGGAATGGGCTGGCTTCTGCGCCGTGTTCCTGGGCGAGCCCGACCTTGCCGGCGCATCCGGCTTCGACAGCAACAACGCCCGCGTCGCCAACCGCCCCGCCGTGGACGGGCACATCGCCGCGGCCGTCCTGCGCCTGTCCCGCGACGCCGCCGCGGCACGGTTGCGGGCGGCCAACGTCGCCTACGGCTTCGTGAACGACGTGCCGGCGCTGGCGCGGCACCCTGCGCTCCGCCGCATGACGGTACAGACGCCCGGCGGTTCCGTGCAGCTCGTGGCGCCGCCGGTGATCCAGGATGGGGAGGCGCCGGCGTTCGGCCCGGTGCCGGGCATCGGCGAGCACTCCGCCGCCATCCGACAAGAATTCAATGGGGACCACGCATGACGGACGAATACGAGATGGTGATCCGCGGCGGCACGGTGGTGACCGCGGCCGAGCAGTTCCGCGCCGATGTCGGCATCCGCGGCGGGCGCATCGCGGCCGTGGGCGCGAACCTCGTCGGCAGCCGCGTGCTGGACGCCGGGGGCCTGCTGGTCCTGCCCGGCGGCGTCGATACGCATTGCCACATCGAGCAGCTTCAGGCCGATGGCGGCGCCGACGAGGAGACGTGGGACACCGGCAGCCGCAGCGCGCTGGCCGGCGGGACCACGAGCGTCGTGAGCTTCTCCAGCCAGTTCAAGGGCCGGGCCATCGGGCCGTCGCTGGCGGAGTACCATCGGCGCGCCGGGCAGGCGATGGTGGACTACGCCTTCCACCAGATCATCACCGACCCGACCGACGCCGTGCTGAATGAGCTGCCCGGCATCATCGCAAGCGGCGTGCGGAGCCTCAAGGCGTTCCTGACCTACGACCCCATGCGGCTCGATGACCGGCAATACCTCCGCGTGCTGGCCGCCGCCCGCCGCCACGGCGCGCTGGTGACGGTGCATTGCGAGAACTACGACGCCATCGGCTGGATGACCGAGGCCCTGCTGGCCGCCGGCATGACCGTGCCCAAGTACCACGCCTGGTCCCGCCCGCCCGTCCTGGAGCGGGAGGCGACGCACCGCGCCATCGCGCTCGCGGAGCTGGTGGACCAGCCGATCCAGGTGTTCCATGTCTCGTGTCCGGAGGCGGCCGACGAGATCGCCCGCGCCCGGCTTCGCGGCGTGCGGGTGTGGGGGGAGACCTGCCCGCAGTACTTCGTGCTGTCCGCCGCCGACATGGACCGCCCGGGGTTCGAGGGCGCCAAGTTCATGTGCAGCCCGTCCCCGCGCGACGCGGCGGCGACCGCCGGGCTGTGGGAGGCGATCCGGCTCGGCACGCTCGATGTCGTCAGCAGCGACCATAGCGGCTGGAGCTATGACGGCGCGCGCGGCAAGCGGGTCAACGGCTCCGGCGCGAACTTCCGCGACATCCCGAACGGCGTGCCGGGCCTGGCCGCCCGCCTGCCGATCCTGTGGAGCGAGGGCGTGGCCACGGGTCGGATCGGCCCCAGCGACTTCGTGCGCCTGACCGCGACGCAGCCGGCGCGCCTGTTCGGCCTGCATCCGAAGAAGGGCAGCGTCATGCCGGGCGCCGACGCGGACCTCGTGCTGTGGGACCCGGCGCGGCGCACCACCCTTACCAACGCGATGATGCAGCACGCCATCGACTACACGCCCTATGAGGGCCTGGAGGTCACCGGCTGGCCGGTGGCGACGGTGCGCCGGGGCGAGGTGGTGATGCAGGACGGCCGGGTCACGGCCCGGCCCGGCAGCGGCCAGTACCTCCCAGTCGCGCCCTACGACATGATCGCGCCGCGCGGCGTGCTGGCCCATGGCTTCGACCCCGCCGCCGCTTGTTCCTGATGACCCGCCGGCCAATATGACGGTGATGGTCGCAACACGGAGTCCTGCATGAGCGCGGTGATCGAGTTCAAGCACCGCAAGGACGACACGCTGTGGGCCGTGATGGCCTCGGTCGGCCGCACGACCCGCGTGGCCGAAATCTTTCCTAGCCGGGAGCGCGCCCTGGCCGACCGGACCTGGCGGGAGCAGCAGATCCGCGCCTATGCCAGCCTGCTGCAGTCCTGCCGCCAGCCCGCGCCCTGCTACAGCGTGGCGCCGATCCGCCCGGCCGATTTGCCGCGCGCTTGGAAGCCGTTGCCGGCTTTGGGGTTCTTGCGAGGGCAGTTTATCTGAGACTCAGAGGCTGCTACGGACCAAGGCAAGAGTAGCTCGTAGGGCGCATAAGCGAAGCGTCATGCGCCGGCGTGCGGCGTTGCGTGATGGCGGAAGGCGCTGACGCTTTTCCGCCCTACGAGGGCCGCAGCCGACAGGATGATCATAGCAAGCAGCGGTTGGCGTCATCATGGTGCATCCGACCGCTTCCACATAGACGAAGGGCAGTGGCCTGCATGGGTGTCACTGAGACAGAGGCTGCCCGGCTCCCGCCAAAGATCGCCCTCCCCTACTCCGCCACCACCCGCTCCGCGACCTTCGCCCGCGCCGCCAAGCGCAAGATCACCAACCCCAGCGCCGCCGACGCGAGCGACCCCACGAACACCGCCAGCTTCACCTCATCCCCCCGCGGCGTCTGCCGGAAAGCCAGGTCGCCGATGAACAGGCTCATGGTGAAGCCGATGCCGCACAGCACAGCGCCGCCGTAAAGCTGGGTCCGCGTGACGCCCTCCGGCAGCCGGGCCAGGCCGAGGCGCGCGGCCAGCAGCACCGCGCCGAACACGCCGACCTGCTTGCCGACGAACAGGCCCAGCGCGGTGCCGAGCGCCAGCCGGTCCCACATGGCGCCGGGCGGCAGCGTGTCGAAGGCCAGCCCGGCATTCGCCAGCCCGAACAGCGGCAGGACGCCGTAGGCGATCCAAAGCCCGAGCCTGTGCTCCAGCCGCTCGGCCGGCGCCTGCTCCTCTCCGGGCCTCGCCCGCATCGGCACGACGAAGGCCAGCGCCACCCCGGCCAGCGTGGCATGCACGCCGGAGCGGAACACCAGCGCCCACAGCACCGCGCCGCCCAGCATGAACGGCCACAGCCGCCGCACGCCCGCGCGGTTCAGCCCCAGCAGCCCCAGCCACACCACGACCGCCAGGCCCAGCGCCGCCAGGTCCAGCCCCGACGTATAGAATACCGCGATCACCAGGATGGCGCCCAGGTCGTCGATGATCGCCAGCGCCGTCAGGAACACCTTGAGCGCCAGCGGCACCCGGCTGCCCAGCACGCTCAGCACGGCCAGCGCGAAGGCGATGTCGGTCGCCACCGGCACGGCCCAGCCGCGCAGCGCCATGGCGTCGCCCCAGTTCAGCGCCACGGTGATCGCCGCCGGCACCGCCATGCCGCCCAGGGCCGCCAGGCCCGGCGCCGCGAGCCGGGCGGGGGACGCCAACTCGCCCTCCGTGATCTCCCGCCGCAGCTCCAACCCGACCAGCAGGAAGAACAGCGCCATCAGCCCGTCGTTAACCCAGACGTGCGCGGGCATTGCGAAGCCGCCCACGCCGAGCGGAGTGTGCAGCAGGGCTTGGTAGCCCGGCGCCGCCGCAGAGTTGGCCCAGCCGAGCGCCACCAAGGCGGAGGCGATCAACACGAGGCCGCCTGCGCTTTCCGACCGCAGGAACGCGGCCATGGCCGCGATGCGCCGCCGGGCGGCATGCGTGATGGACTGGTATGGCATGGGTGGTCCCAGTGGTTGTTCCAAGCCGCTGAGCGAGGCCCGGACACCGTGGATGGCGCCGCCACGTTGCCTGGGTCTGCGCCGCGGCCCCATGGTTCCCTTATGACGCATCCCTTGCTCACTCAACGGCGATTCGGGCACGGTTCCGGGAACCCTGGCGCCCGATGGGACCAGGCCATGCGGGCGGGCGCGTTCGACGCCGCCTGGGCCGTCAGCGACGCCGTGCTCGCGGCGCGCGATCCGGCGACGCGGGACGATCCCACCTTGCCTTACCATTTGCGCTGGGTGTGGGACGGGCGCGGCCTGGAGGGGCGCCGGGTGCTGGTCCGCTGCTACCACGGCCTCGGCGACACGCTGCAGTTCTGCCGCTACCTGCCGGTGCTCCGGCAACGCGCCGCGCATGTGACGCTGGAGGCGCAGCCGGAACTGCTGCCGCTGCTGCGCCATCTCCCCGGCCCCGACCGGCTGATCCCGTTCCGCCCGGACGCGCCGGCGCCCGCGTCGGAGTGCGACATCGAGGTGATGGAACTCGCCCACGCGCTGCGGCTGGCTCCGGAGGGCGGGCCGTACCTCTCCGCCGACCCGCTGCCCCGGCCGGCCCAGGGCCTGCTGGTGGGGCTGTGCTGGCAGGCCGGCGGCTGGGACCCGGGACGCTCCGTGCCGCTGCACGCCCTGGCGCCGCTGGGACAGGTGCCCGGCGTGCGGCTCATCAGCTTGCAGCGCGGTCCCGGGATGACGGAGCTGGGCGCCGCGGGCGCCCCCCCGGTGCTCGACCTGGAGGACCGCAGCGCCGACGTGGCGGCGGTGGCCCGGCTGCTGGCGGCGCTCGACCTGGTGGTGACGGTGGATACGATGGTCGCGCATTTGGCCGGGGCGCTGGGCCGGCCGACTTGGCTGCTGTTGCAGGCGGAAGCCGACTGGCGCTGGATGACCGGGCGGCGCAGCCTTTGGTACGGCTCGGCCCGGCTCTACCGGCAGGACCGCCCCGGCGAGTGGGAGGGGCCGCTGGCGCAGATGCAGGCTGATCTCGGCCGCATGCTCCGGCGACGCGGCCCAGGGAACCCCGGCGCTATTCAGCGTTTGTAGGCCCACACGCTTTGCGATAGGACAAGTATGCCGTGTCCATATCCCGTCCAACTCGCCGGATTCGCTAGGTTCTGACGTTGCGTATCGTGATCCTCGGCCTGACCATCACCTCGTCCTGGGGCAACGGGCACGCGACGACGTTCCGCGGCCTGGTGCGCGGCCTGGCGCGTCGCGGCCACAGCGTGCTGTTCCTGGAGCGCGACAAGCCCTGGTATGCCGAGCACCGCGACCTGCCGGCGCCGCCCTACGGCGAAACCCATCTCTACCATGGGCTGGAGGAGCTGTCGCAACGCTGGGCGGCGGCGATCCGGTCCGCGGATTTGGTCGTGGTCGGCTCCTACGTGCCGGACGGCGTGGCAGTCGGCGCGCTGGTGCAGCGGCTGGCCGGGGGCGTCACGGCGTTCTACGACATCGACACGCCGGTGACCCTGGCGGCGCTGGACGATGGGTCCTGTGATTACCTGACACTGGATTTGCTGCGCGGCTTCGACCTGTACCTGTCCTTCACCGGCGGGCCGACGCTGCAATACCTCGAACGCACGCTGGGCGCGCCGATGGCGCGGGCGCTGTACTGCTCGGCCGATCCGGACGTGCACCGTCCCGATCCGGACGCCGTGCCGGCCTGGGACCTCGGCTATCTCGGCACCTACAGCGCCGACCGGCAGCCGGTGGTCGATGCGCTGCTGTGCCGGGCGGCGCGGGCGTGGGGCGCCGGGCGGTTCGTGGTGGCCGGGCCGCAATACCCGGACGGCCTCGCCTGGCCCGGCAATGTCGAGCGCATCGAGCATCTGGCGCCCGACCAGCACCGCGCCTTTTACGCCCGGCAGCGATACACCCTGAACGTGACCCGCGCCGACATGGTGCGCCGCGGCTACAGCCCCAGCGTGCGGCTGTTCGAGGCCGCGTGCTGCGGCGTGCCGATCATCAGCGACTGGTGGGCTGGCCTTGACGCCTTTTTCCGGCCCGGGCAGGACATCCTGATCGCCGCCTCGACCGAGGAGGTGCTCGCGGCGATCCGAACGGTGCCGGAGGACCGGCGCCGGGCCATGGCCGCCGCCGCGCGGGCGCGCGTGCTGGGCGCGCACACCGGCGACCACCGGGCCGCCGAGCTCGAGGCGTATTTCGCCGAGGCCGCGCAGGCATGCAGCGGGCAGCGCCGGGCGGTGCCGGCATGAAGATCGTGATCTTCGGCCTGTCGGTCAGCAGCTCCTGGGGCAACGGGCACGCGGCGCTGTGGCGCGGCCTGATCGGCGCCCTGCTGGCGGCGGGGCACCGGGTCAGCTTCTTCGAGCGCGACGTGCCGTACTACCGGGAGTACCGCGACCTCTGGACCCTACCGGAGGGCGGCGAGCTGGTGCTCTACCCCGATTGGGCGGCGGCCCTGCCGCAGGCGCGCGCGGCCCTGGCGGGGGCGGATGTCGGGATGGTCACGTCCTACTGCCCGGACGCGCTCGCGGCGACCCGGCTGCTGCAGGACGGCACGGCCGCCCTCCGCTGCTTCTACGACCTCGACACCCCCGTGACCCTGGCGCGGCTCGATGCCGGGGAGGCCGTCGATTACATCGGGCCGGACGGCCTGGCCGGCTTCGACCTCGTGCTGAGTTACACCGGCGGCGGCGCGCTGGAGGCGCTGCGCACCCGGCTCGGCGCGCGCCGCGTCGTGCCGATCTACGGCTCGGTTGACCCGGCGCTGCACCGCCCAGCGGCGCCGCGCCCGGAGTACGACGCGCTGCTGTCCTATCTCGGCACCTACGCCGCCGACCGCCAGGCGGCGCTCGAACGCCTGTTCGTCGAACCCGCCCGGGCCTTGCCGGGGGAACGCTTCGTCATCGGCGGCGCGCAGTATCCGGACGGCTTCCCGTGGACGCCCAACACCTTCTTCGTGCGGCATCTGCCGCCGCCGGCGCATCCGGCGTTCTACTGCTCCTCCCGCCTCACCCTGAACGTCACGCGCGACGCCATGGCCCGCGCCGGCTGGTGCCCGTCCGGCCGGCTGTTCGAGGCTGCGGCCTGCGGGGTGCCGATCCTGACCGACGCCTGGGCCGGGCTGGACCATTTCTTCGAGCCGGGCCACGACATCCTGGTGGCGCACTCGACCGACGACGCGCTCGCGGCGCTGCGCATGGACCCGGCCGAGCTGTCCGCCATCGCGCGCCGCGCTCGCGAGCGCACGCTGTCGGAGCACAGCGCCGCACGCCGCGTGGAGGAGATGGTGAAGGCGTTCGAGGCCGTGCCCTCACGGGAGAGCGTCTGATGTGGGGCATCATCCCGGCCGCCGGCAACGGCACGCGCATCCAGCCGCTGGCGTTCAGCAAAGAACTGCTGCCGGTTGGCTCGCGCCTCGACGCCAGCGGCATCGAGCGGCCGCGCGCGGTCAGCGAGTACCTGATCGAGCGCATGGTGCGCGGCGGCGCCGACAAGATCTGCTTCGTCATCTCGCCTTGGAAGAGCGACATCCTGCAATATTACGGCGGTGCCGTGGGCGACGTGGACCTGGCCTATGTCTGCCAGGCCGGCGCGGCCGGGCTGTGCGACGCCATCTTCCGCGCCCTGCCGCTGATCCCCGAGAGCGAGCCGGTGATCGTGGGCCTGCCGGACACCGTCTGGTTCCCGTCGGACGCGCTGGCCCGGCTGCCGGACGACCGCCTGTCGTTCCTGCTGTTCCCTGTGGAGCGGCCGGAGCTGTTCGACGCCGTTGACCTCGATGCGGACGGGCGGGTGCTGGACATCCAGGTGAAGTCGCCCGCCGCCCGCTCCAACTGGATTTGGGGCGCCTTCAAGATGCCCGGCGCCACCCTGCACGCGCTGCACCGCCTGTGGCTGCGGCGGGAACGGGCGGACGCCTATATCGGCACTCTCGTCAACGCCTGGCTGGCGGAGGGCAACACGGCCTGGGGCCTGCGGGCCGGGACCAGCTACGTCGATGTCGGCACGCTCAACGGCTACCGCGAGGCCATGCGCCTGCTGGGCGGGCAGGCCGCCGCGCCGGCGCCATCGCACGCCACCGCGAAGAAACGGACGGGATCGGCCACGCTGGAAGGGAACACTGTTTGAGCACGCAGGATTGGACGACGGACCGCATCCGCGAGCGCGTACAGGCGCTCGGGTCATGGTTCCACAACATGGACCTGCGCGGCGTCCGCACCGCGCCGGAGCACTTCCTGGGCGACTATCCCGCCGTAAAGTGGCAGCGTTTCCAGGACAGCCTGCCCGCGGACCTCAGCGGCAAGACGGTGCTCGACATCGGCTGCAACGCCGGGTTCTACTCGATGGAGATGAAGCGCCGCGGCGCCGCCCGGGTGCTGGGCATCGACTTCGACGAGGACTACCTGGCGCAGGCGCGCTTCGCCGCCGAGGTGCAGGGCCTCGACATCGAGTTCCGGCAGATGTCCGTCTATGACGTAGGCCAATTGGGCGAGCGGTTCGACGTCGTGTTCTTCATCGGCGTGCTCTACCACCTGCGCCACCCCTTGCTGGCGCTCGACCTGATCCGGGAGCATGTGGCGGGCGACCTGATGGTGTTCCAGTCGCTGCAGCGCGGGTCCAACGCGGTGCTGCCGCTGGCGGAGGATTACGAGTTCTGGGAGACGGGGATCTTCGACGATCCCGGCTATCCCAAGCTGCATTTCATCGAGCGCAGCTACTCCCACGACAACACCAACTGGTGGGCGCCGAACGCCGCGTGCTCGGCCGCGATGCTGCGTGCCGCCGGGTTCAGCATCGAGGCCAACCCGGAGGACGAGGTGTTCATCTGCCGCACGGCGCCGCTGCCCGACGCGCGGTACGGCGCGGTCTATCCGTCTCGCGCAAAGGAGGACCGGCCATGATCGAGGCCGCGATGATCTGGAACGAGCCGAACAACAAGTCGCATTGGGACTTCGAGAACGATCCGGGCTGGGCCACCTTCGCCGGCATGGCGAAGCTGGCGGGCCAGGCCATCGCGGCGGAGGCGCCGGGCCTGCCGCGCGTGCTCGGCGGCATCAGCCCGATCGACCCCGACTTCATCCGCGTGATGCAGGGCCACGGCGTGCTCTCCGACCTCGACGCGGTGGCGGTGCATGGCTTCCCGCTCGACTGGAATCACTGGCTGCTCGACGAGTGGCCGGCGAAGCTCGACAGCATCCGCGCGGTCACCACCCTGCCGGTCTGGGTGAGCGAGGTCGGCATCTCGACCTTCGGCGCGGAGGAGGTGCAGGAGTGGGGCCTGCGCCGCACGGCGGACCTGCTGCTGGGCCTCGGCCCGAAGCGTCCGGAGCGCATCCATTGGTACAGCCTGTACGACCTGCCGGCCGCCTGGCCCGCCACCACCCGGCACCGGGAGGCCGAGGGCAGCAGCTACTACCGCCACTTCCACATGGGCCTCCTGGACGAGCACGGGCGGCCGAAGTGCGCGGCCCGGATCTTCCACGAGTTCACCCCCGAGATCGGCCTGTGCCAATGGTTCCACTTCGAGGACCACCGGCTGGACGACGCGGTGCGCCACATGCGCGACATGGGCGTGACCACGCTGCGCACCGGGCTGAGCTGGGCCGACTGGTTCCGGCCCGACGCGGAAGCCTGGTTCGACCGGCAGATGCGCGCGCTGGACGGCTTCAACGTCACCGCCACCTTCTGCTTCACGCCGGAGCACAAGGGCCAGTGGCCGCACCACACCGCCGTGCCGACCCATCCCGAGGAGTTCGCCGAGTTCTGCGGCACGATGATCCGCCGCTACGCGCCGGGCCGGGCCAGCGCGCCTCCGATGCAAGCCGCGGCCGGCTAGGCGCCGTGGAGGCCGTCCTGCGCGGCCTTGCGGCGCGGCGGCCGGTGGGCGCGCGGATGGCGCTGGTCGTCGCGCACCCGGATGACGAGACGATTGCCGCCGGGGGCAGCCTGCATCTGCTGCCGGCGCTGCTGCTCGTGCATGTGACGGATGGCGCGCCGCGGGCGCTGTCGGACGCCGCCGCCGCGGGGTTCGGCGCGCCTGCGGACTACGCGGCGGCCCGGCGCTGCGAGCTGATGGCGGCGCTCCGTGTCGCGGGCGCGTCGCCGGACCTGGTGGAACTGGGCGTCGCGGACCAGGAGGCCAGCCTTCACATGCCGGCGCTCGCCCGCGCCCTGTCCCGCCTGTTCGACGCGCAGGGGATCGACGCCGTGATAACCCATGCCTATGAGGGCGGACACCCCGACCACGACGCCACCGCGTTCGCCGTGCACGCCGCCGCCGGGCGCCGTCCGGTGCTGGAATTCGCGGGCTACCACGCGGACCCGGCGGGCGCGCTGCTGACCGGCCGCTTCCTGCCGGGTCCCGACCCCACGGTCATCACGCTCACGGAGGCCGAACGGGCGCGGAAGCGGGCGATGTTCGATTGTTTTCGCACCCAGGCCAGGACGCTCGCGGCCTTCGGCACGCAGCAGGAGGCATTCCGCCCGGCGGCCGCCTACGACTTCACGCAGCCGCCGCTGCCGGGCCGGCTGAACTACGAGCATTGGGGCTGGAGCATGACCGGCGCACGCTGGCGCGCTTTGGCGCGGGAGGCCCGGTGCGGCGCCTGACGGTCCTCAACATCGCCTACCCGCTGGCGCCGGTCGGCATCGACTCGGTGGGCGGGTCGGAACAGGTGCTGAGCAGCCTGGACCGCGCGCTGGCGGCGGCGGGCCACCGCAGCGTCGTCATCGCCTGCCGCGGATCGCAGGTGGCGGGCAAGCTGCACTCCTTCCCGGCGCCGCCGATGGACGGCCCAATCACCGACGCGATCCATTCGTTCCGGCAGGATGCGATCCGCGCGATCACCGCCGACGTGCTGCGGCGGGAGCGCGTCGATGTCATCCACATGCACGGGCTGGACTTTTACTCCTACCTTCCCCCGCCGGGGCCGCCGATGCTGGCCACGCTACATTTGCCGCCCGGTTGGTATCCGCCCGAGGCGCTCGCGCCGGACCGCGGGGAGACCTGGGTCAACGGCGTGTCCGAGAGCCAGATGCGCGGCGTGCCGCCCGGCCCGCGCCTGCTGCCGCCGATCCCGAACGGCGTGCCGGTGGCGCGGCTCGGCGCCGTGCAGCCGCGCAGGTGCCGCTTCGCGCTGATGCTGGCCCGGGTGTGCCCGGAGAAGGGCCTGCACCTGGCGCTGGACGCGGCGCGGGCGGCCGCCGTGCCGGTGCTGCTGGCTGGCGGGGTGTTTCCCTACCCGGCGCACCAGAGCTATTTCCATGCCGAGATCCTGCCCCGCCTCGACCGGCACCGCCGCTATCTCGGCCCGGTCGGCTTCGCCCGGAAGCGCCGCCTGCTCGCCGCCGCCCGCTGCCTGCTGGTGCCGAGCCTGGTGGCCGAGACCAGCTCGCTCGTCGCCATGGAGGCGGCGGCCTGCGGCACGCCGGTCATCGCCTTCCGCAACGGCGCGCTGCCGGAGGTGGTGGAGGACGGCCGCACCGGCTTCCTGGTGGACGACGTGGCCGGCATGGCCGAGGCCATGCGCCGCGTCCACCTGATCGACCCGGCCGTCTGCCGTGAAACCGCCCGGCGCCGCTTCTCGACCGAACGCATGGCCGCCGCCTACATCGACTGCTACCACATGCTGGCGCGCGTCGCTGCCACGGCATGACCGGGGTGGCCCTGCTGGACGACGACGCGGCGCTGCTGGCGCTCGCGCCGGAGTGGGAGGCGCTGTGGCGCCAGGTGCCAGGCGCCTCGCCCTTCGCCGCCCCGGCGTGGCTGCTGCCGTGGTGGCGGCATTTCGGCACCGGCGCGCCGCGGGTGGCGATCCAGCGGACGGATGGTCGGCTGTCGGGGGTGCTGCCGCTGTATCGCCTGGACGAGCCGGGCGTCCGCAAGCTGCTGCCCATCGGCGCCGGCACCACGGACCACTTGGACGCGCTGCTGAAGCCGGGCGTGGCGGTGGGGCCGTTGTTGCAGGCGGCGCTGGACCATGCGCGGGCGGACGGGGTGGATGTGTGCGACCTGATCGAGGTGCCGCCGGGTTCGGCGCTGCGTGGGATCGCGCCGGCCGGCTGGCGCATGGAATGGTCGGATGGCCAGCCTTGCCCGGTGCTGACGCTGCCTGCGACGGTGGCCGGGCTGGCGGACGCGGTGCCGGCGGGCACGCTGCGGAAGCTGCGGATGAACCGCAACCGCGCCGCCCGCGCCGGCGGGTTCACGATTGAGACCGCCGGGCCAGAGACCGTGGAGGCGTTGCTGTCCGAGCTTGTCCGCCTGCACCAGGCGCGTTGGACTGGGCAGGGCGAGGCCGGGGCGCTGGCCGACCCGGCGGTGCTCGGCTTCCACCGCGACGCGGCGCCGGGGCTGCTGGCGGCCGGGGTGCTCCGGTTGCAGGTGCTGCGGGTCGGCGGGGCGGTTGCGGCGTCGTGCTATGCGCTGCTGGCTGGGCGGGACCGGATTTTGTTCTATTTGAGCGGGTTTGACGCCGGGCAGTCCTTTGTCAGCCCAGGCACGCTGCTGCTGGCGGCGATGCTGGAGGAGGCGATTGCCGAGGGGCGGCGGGAGGCGGATTTCCTGCGGGGGCGGGAGGGGTATAAGTATGCTTGGGGTGGGGTGGACCGGATGAATGGGGCTTGCCGATTGACCCCGCTGTTGTAACGGGGTCCTGATTTGGCGACGGAGTTAAGGCATCAAATTCGTCCCATCCACCTGCACGCTCCCCTCGTCAAACACCCGCAGCACGCTGCAAGACCCCGCCCCAAGCTCGATCCGCTGCATCAGGTCGGGCGGCATCCCCAAGTGATGCGCCAGCACCGCCCTCAGCACGTCCTGATGGCCGACCGCCACCACCTCGCCATCCGGAACCGCCTCCCGCCACCGCGCCAGGCAACGAAGCGCCCGCGCCAGCGCCTCCAGCATCGTCTCCCCACCCGGCGTCGGCGCCGTGCCGCGGAACTGGTTCCAGGCTTGCCACCCCGGCGCCCCCTGCAACGCCTCGAACGCCATCCCGGTCCAATCGCCGAAGTCGATCTCGTCCAGCCCGGCCTCCGTCATGACCTCAAGCCCGAGCGCCGCGGCAATCGGCCCCGCGGTCTCCTGCGCCCGTTCCAACGGGCTGGACACCACCGCCGCGACCGCCCGGCCCGCGAAATGCCGGGCCAGCGACTGCGCCCGGTCCCGCCCGCGCTCATTCAGCGACACGCCCGGCATCCGCCCCGTCAGCACGCGGCCCAGCAGGTCGTGCTCCGCGTGGCGGACCAAATGGAAGACGGTCATTCGGCCCCGGCGCTGCTCCGTTTCACGAAGGCGTCATCGAGCTTGCTGTCCCACAGCCGCACGCCGCCGGTGATGCCGGCGTCGTTCGACACGATCCTCACGTCCTTCGGCAGCTTCAGGTCGAGCTTCTGCGCATCGCCCCCGCCGATATACAGCATGTCGAAGTTCACCACCGACCGAAGCTGCGCCAGGACCCGCTCCACCCGGCGCCCCCACCGCTTCTGGCCCACCTTGTTCAGCGCCGCGACGCCCAAGTACTCGTCGTAGGTCATGTCCTTGCGGATGACATGCTGGCTCATCTCCAGTTGCGGGGCGAGCCGGCCGTCCTGATACAGCGCGAAGCCGAAGCCGGTGCCGAGGGTGATCACGCATTCCACCCCATGGCCGGAAATCACGCCCAGCCCCTGCACCGTCGCGTCGTTCAGCATGCGGACCGGCTTATGCAACTGCGTGTGCAGCGCCCCGGCCAAATCAAACCCCGCCCAGTCCTTGGTGCCGAGGTTCGGCGCCGTCTGCACGACGGTGCCCTTGATCAGGCCAGGGAAGCCGACGGAGACGCGGTCGTACGGCCCCAGTTGCCCGGCCAGCCCCACCAGCGCCGGCACGACCCGGTCCGGCGGCGACGGGTGCATCGTCGGCACCTTGACGCGTGCGCCCACCATGGCCCCGTCCTGGTCGAGCAGACCGGCCTTCAGGTTGCTGCCGCCGATGTCGATGGCCAGGGTCACGGGGCCGGGTGCCGTGGGCTGGTCCGCCTTGGAAACTGGTTTGGTCATCGCCGCTCCAAAAGTCTCGGGCCGGCCTGGGTGCCCGCGATCACGCGGGTGGCCATGCCGATGAACAGTCCGGTCTCGACCACGCCGACGATGGCCTTGAGGCGGGCATGCACGGCCGCCGGGTCGTCGATGACCAGGGCGCAGTCGGCGATCAGGTTGCCGCCATCGGTGCGGAACGCCGCGCCGTCAGGCCCCTGCCGCACCAGCGTGTCCGCGCCGGCGTCACGCAGGCGCGCCAGGGTGGATTGCCAGCCGAACGCCACGATCTCCACCGGCAGGCGCACCCCGCCGAGGCTCGGCACCAGCTTGCCCTCGTCCACGATGACCGTCATGCGCCGGCTGGCGGCGGCGACGATCTTCTCCCGCAGCAGCGCCCCGCCCAGGCCCTTGATGAGGGCGAGCGTGCCGATATGCACCTCGTCCGCGCCGTCGATGGTAAGGTCGATGCTGGTGTGCTCGTCGAAGCCCGCCAGCGGGATGCCCAGGCCCCTCGCCTGCTCCGCCGTGCGCTCCGAGGTCGGGATGCCGACGATGCGCAGCCCCGCCTGCACCCGCACCCCCAGCGCCGCGACGGCGAGCGCCGCCGTGGAGCCGGTGCCGAGGCCCAGCACCATGCCGTCCTGCACCTCCGCCACCGCCGTCTCGGCCGCCTGCTGCTTGAGCGCGGTTTGGCCCAGCGGGTCCGGCATCAGCGGGCGCCCGGCAGTTGCGCGATGATCGCCTGCACGATCTCCGTGGGCCGGGGCGCCACGGAGACGACGATGGGCCGCTCGTCGGGCATGGGTTCCTCCAGCGCCGCGAACTGGCTATCGACCAGGGTCGCCGGCATGTAGTGGTTCATCCGGGCGGCCTGACGCGCGGCGATCAACGGCTTGTCGCCTTGCAGATACACCAGGCGCACGTCGGGCCGGCCCTCCAGCAGGACATCGCGGTAGGCACGCCGCAGGGCCGAGCACGCCACCACGCCGTGCCGCCCGGTGGACCGCGTGGCGTCGATCCAGGCGGCGATGGCGGCGAGCCACGGCCAGCGGTCCGCGTCGTCCAACGGCGTCCCGCCCCGCATCTTGGCGACGTTCTCCGGCGGGTGGAAGTCGTCGCCGTCCTCGTACTCCCAGCCGAGCCGCCCGGCCAGCAGCGCGGCGATGGTCGTCTTGCCGGAACCGGAAACGCCCATGACGACGAGGACGGAAGGGGCAGGCGCGTTCATGCCGGGAACGATCAGCCCGCCGCGGCCTGATCGGCGAACCAGTGCAGCTCCCCCGTGGGGCGGTAGCGCGCCGCCGGCAGGGTGTCCCCACCTGCTCGCACCTGGGCCAGCACGTCCCGCTTGTCCGCGCCCGCCACGAGGAAGGCGGCGTACCGGCAGCTTTCCAGCGCCGGGTAGGTGAGCGTGATCCGCGTCGGCTCGCCCTTGGGCGTCACGGCGGCGGCCCAGGCCGTGCGCTCCTTCAGCACCGGGGTGTCGGGAAACAGCGACGCCGTGTGGCCGTTGGTGCCGAGGCCCATCAGCACGATGTCGAACAGCGGGCGGACGGGATCAAGCGTCTGGCCGCCATGATAGGCTTGCAGCGTGATCTGATAGCGCGCGGCGGCGTCCTCGGCCGACATGCCCTCGGTCGGGACCGGGTGGATGTTGCCGGACGGCGCGCCCACCCGGCCCAGCATCGCCTCCATCGCCATGCGGTAGTTGCTGCGCTCGTCGTCATGCGGCACGAAACGCTCGTCGCCCCAGAACCAATGCGTCCGGTCCCACGGCACCTGGTCCACGAAGGGCGGCGCCGCCAGGACCTGGTACAGCAGCTTCGGCGTGGACCCGCCCGACAGCGCGACCGCCACCGGCCCGGGCCGCGCCTGCAGGATGCCCGTCATCCACGCCGCGGCGTGCGCCGCCAGCGCCGGGGCGTCAGGGAATACCGGGTCCATCAGCCGCGCCTCGTCAGGATGAGTTCGTCCACCGCCTGCGCCCAGCCATCGGCGTCGTTGGTGCCGGTGACCGCGGCGGCCCGGGCCTGCACCGCGGGCGATGCGTTGCCCATGGCGACCGCGAACCCGGCCACGTCGAACATCGGCAGGTCGTTCTCCATGTCGCCCAGCACCGCGACCTCCGCCAAATCCACGCCCACATGCGCCGCCAGCATGCGGACGGCGTTGCCCTTGTTCGCGTCGCGGTGCGTCACGTCGAGGTAGTAGCTCTGCGACCGCTTGGCATTGGCCGTGGCGCCGAGCATGGCCTGCAACTCCGTCTCCAGCCGGGCCAGCAAGGGGGCGTCGTCGGTCACGCCCACCACCTTGCCGGCCTGGCCGATATAGGGGTCGAAGCGTTCGACGATGCGCTCCTGGAAACGCACGGTATGGCGCTCATGCGCCACGTGCGGCCCGTCCGGGTCCTGCGCCAGCCACTCCTCGGCCGTGAAGAACCAGGCGCCGACGCGGCTGCGGGCGAACAGGTCCAGCGCGGCCCGCGCGGCGTCCGGCGGCACGGTGTGCTGCTCCACCACCGTCCCGTCCGGCCGCATGATCGTGCCGCCGTTGAACCCGGCCAGCAGGCCCGCCAGCCCCAACTCCTCCGCGATCCACACCATGCCGCGCGGCGGGCGGGCGCTGACGATGGCCAGCGGGATGCCGGCCGCCCGCAGCCGCCCGGCCGCCGCCACGGTGCCGGGGGCCAGCGACTTGTCCGTCTGCACCAGCGTGCCGTCCACGTCGGATACCACGAGGCGGACGGGGCGGTTCATGCGCCGAGATCCAGCCAATGGCGGCCGTCCCGTTCCAGCAGCGCGTCCGCCGCCGCCGGGCCGCCCGATCCTGCCGCATAGGGCTCTATTGCGGTATGACCGGCCCCGACCTCGTCGAGGATCGGCTGCACGACCTGCCAGCCGGCCTCCACGTTGTCGGCCCGCTGGAACAGCGTCGCGTCGCCGATCATCACGTCGTACAGCAGCGTCTCGTAGCCGGTGTTGGCCGGGGTGTTGAAATAGTCTGCATAGCGGAAGTCCATCGCCACCCGGCCGAGATGGAGCATCGGGCCGGGCACCTTGGCGCTGATGTTCAGCGTGATGCCCTCGCTCGGCTGCACATGGATGACCATGGCGTTCGGCGTCAGCTTATTGATCGGCGTGTCGCGGAACAGCGCGTGCGGCGCCTGCTTGAAATGCACGACGATCTCCGTGCGGCGCGACGCCATCCGCTTGCCGGTCCGCACGTAGAACGGCACGCCGGCCCAGCGGAAGTTGTCGACCATGAGCCGGAGCGCGATGTAGGTCTCGGTCGTGCTGTCGGCGGCGACGTCGGGCTCCTCGCGATAGCCGGGCATGTCATGGCCGCCCAGGCGTCCCGTGCCGTACTGCCCGCGCACCACGTCCCGCGCCACGCTTTGCGCGTCGAGCGGCTTGATCGCTTGCAGCACCTTGGCCTTCTCCGTCCGCACCGCGTCGGGGTCGAAGCTGTTGGGCGGCTCCATCGCCGTCATCGCCAGCAGTTGGAACATGTGGTTCGGCACCATGTCCCGGAGCGCGCCGGTCGGCTCGTAGAACGCGCCGCGCCGCTCCACCCCCACCGTCTCCGCGGCGGTGATCTGCACGTGGTCGATGTAGTTGCGGTTCCACAGCGGCTCGAAGATGCCGTTGCTGAACCGCAGCGCCATGATGTTCTGCACCGTCTCCTTGCCCAGGAAATGGTCGATGCGGTACACCTGGTCCTCGCCCATCTTGTCCAGGATCAGCTGGTTCAGCGCCTTGGCGCTGGCGAGGTCGTGGCCGAACGGCTTCTCGACCACCACCCGGCGGAACGCGCCGTCCGTTTCCTCCATCAACCCGCCATCGGCCAGGCGGGTCAGCACGGGGCCGAAGAAGCGGGCGGCGACGGCCAGGTAGAACACGCAACTGCCGCCGATGCGCCGCTTCAGCGCCTCGTAGGTCGCTGCGTCCCCGAGGTCGCCCATTTGGTACGACAGCCGGTCCCGCACCCATCCCCACGCCGCGTTGTCCAGCGCGCCCGGGTCGAACTCGCCGCCCTTCTGCGCCGCGAAGCCCTGCATGGCCTCCGTCAGGTCGGCGCGATAGGCATCGTCATCGCGCCCGACCCGGTCCACCCCGATCACCTGGAAGCCGTCCTGCAGCAGCCCGGCCTGACGCATGTTGTAGATCGACGGGATCAGCAGCCGCTTCGTCAGGTCCCCGGCGGCACCGAAGATCACCACCGTGCACGGCGGCGCCGGGTCGGTGGACGCCAGGCCCTCGGGACCGGACAGGACGGCGGAGAGGTCCACGGCTCAGGTTTCCCGCTCGTGTTCCTGCACCTTGACCTCGGCGGGCTTGGGCACCGGCTGCGGCAGCACGCCCGGCGTCTTCGGCTCCACATGGCCGCCGAACCCCGCCCGCATCGCCGACAGCAG
>CAXULX010000005.1:0-34193 GCA_964252005.1 uncultured Acetobacteraceae bacterium
CACCACGGCTTCATGCGCCTGCTGCGCTACGAGCCGGACCCGGCCAAGGCGGCGCGCTTCTTCCGGCTGGCGCTGGAGGGCGCGCGCTTCGGCAACGCGCTGGCCGAGGCGACGGGCAAGACCACCCGCGACATCGCCGCCCGGATGCGCCGGGTGCCGGGCGGCTGGGTGCTGGACGGCACGAAGCAGTACAGCACCGGCGCGCTGTTCGCGCATTACGTCCCCGTGCAGGCGCTGGACGAGGACGGCCTGGCCCGGCGCGCCGTGGCCGCGCGGGACGCGCCGGGGCTCGCGGTCGTGGACGACTGGTCGAGCTTCGGCCAGCGCACCACCGCCAGCGGCACCGTCACGCTGGACGGCGTGTTCGTGCCCGACAGCCACGTGATCGCGGCCTATTCGGCCTCCGCCAAGCCGACGCTGTACGGCCCGGTGTCCCAGATCATCCAGGCGGCAATCGACCTGGGCATCGCGCGCGGCACCATCGCGGACACGATCGAGTTCGTCCGCACGCGATCCCGCCCGTGGATCGACAGCGGGCAGGACCGGGCGGCGGACGATCCCTACACCATCGCGGCCATCGGCGACCTGCAGGTGCGGCTGCACGCGGCCGACGCGATGCTGCGCCGGGCGGGCCTGGTGATCGACGAGGCGACGAGGGACGAAACCCCCGACGCGGTCGCCGCCGCCTCCATCGCGGTCGCGGAGGCCAAGGTGCTGACGACCGAGGCGGCGATCCTCGCCACCAACAAGCTGTTCGAGCTGGCCGGCACGCGCTCCACGCTCGCGGAGCACGGCCTGGACCGCCACTGGCGCAACGCCCGCGTGCACACCCTGCACGATCCCGTGCGCTGGAAGTTCCACGCCATCGGCAACCACGCGCTGAACGGCGTCAGGCCCCCGGTGCACGCCTGGATCTGAGGCGGCCCGATCCGGGGCCGGCTGCCGTCAACCGCACATACACAGGAGCGACGATGCTCGACCTTCATTACTGGCCCACGCCGAACGGCAAGAAGGTGACGATCCTGCTGGAGGAGCTTGGGACGCCCTACCGCATCGTCCCGTGCGACATCGGCCGCGGCGACCAGTTCGAGCCGGCGTTCCTGGCGATGAACCCGAACCACCGCATGCCGGTCCTGGTGGACCACGACGGACCCGACGGCGCCCCGATCACCGTGTTCGAGTCCGGCGCGATCATGCTCTATCTGGCCGAACGCGCCGGGCGCTTCCTGCCGGCCGACATCCGCGGCCGGACCGAGGTCACGCAATGGGTCATCTGGCAGATGGCCAATCAAGGGCCGAAGCTCGGGGAATGCGGCCATTTCCGCCGGCTGGGCGACACGAAGGGCGACCAGTCCTATGCCGTCCGCCGCTTCACCGACGAGGCAAACCGGCTGTATGGCGTCCTCAACAACCGCCTCCATGACCGCGCGTTCCTGGCAGGGAACGACTACACCATCGCCGACATGATCGCTTTTCCCTGGACCGTGAACTGGAAGGCGCAGGGGCAGGACATCGCCGAGTTCAAGCATTTCGCCCGTTGGTTCGAGGCGGTCGGCGCGCGTCCCGCGGTGCAGCGCGGCCTGGCCGTCGGCGCGGAGCTGTCCGTCGACGCCGCGACACTCCCGCCCGAGGAGCAGGAGCGCCGGGCCAAGCTGCTGTATAACCAGCGCGCCCGCCCCGCGCCGGGTTAGGTGTTCAGCCCCGGCACTGATCGCCAGGGCACGCTAAATCCGCCTCACGCATCGCCCGGCACGCCGAAGCTCGGCGATGCCTCCGGGTCCAGCGCGCGCTGGACGTAGGCGTGCATCTGCGGCTCCCACAGGGTCCAAAGGGCGTGCAGCCGCCCGACCGGGTCCGCCTCGTCCCAATCAACCCGCAGGTCCACGATGGGCCATGCCTCGGCGTCCGCGACCAGGAGGCCGGCGGAATGCACCGGGCCCGCCTCGCCCCCGGCCTCAAGCCCGGCAACGAGGGCACCCATCAGCCGTGCGCCGAGTTCGCCCGTCAACGCCTCGAAGGCCGCCACCATCGAGGCGGGCACGCCGTCATGCGACAGCAGGTTCCCGGCCGCCGCGCAATCCCGGCCCTCGGCGGCGGCATGCACTCCCAGCGTGCGCCGCCCGGACCGGACCGCCGTCCGACCCGCCGCATCGACCGCGACGAGCTGCCGGTGCTCGATATGCGCCCGCGTCGCGCTCAGCGCGTCGAGCGCCGCCCGGGCCGGGGCGTCGCCCGCCATGAGGTCGAGCGCCGCCGGGCCGAGCCGCGGGTCGGTGACGTTCTGCGACGCGACGACCCCAACCCCGGCCCGCACATGGGCGCAACGCGCCGCCACCGCGGGAGACGAGGAGGCGATGGCGATGCCGAGCTGCCCGGTACGGGCGCAGCGGGCGGAGATGGAGAAGGTCACGGCCCGGCGTCCGGCAGCACCGCGGTGGCATCGATCTCCACGAGCCATGTCGGACGGGCCAGGGCCACCACAACAAGCCCGGTGCAGACCGGGTGCACCCCGCGGATGTACTCGCCCATCGTCCGATAGACCGGTTCGCGATGCCGCACGTCCGTCAGATAGACGACCAGCTTGCAGACGTGCTCCATCGTGCCGCCGGCTTCGTCCATCAATTGGCGGATGTTCTGCATGACCTTGTGCGCCTGGCCCACCGGGTCGCCGACGGCCACGTCCTCGCCGGTGTCGAGGTCCTGCGGGCACTGGCCGCGCAGGAAGACGGTGGCGCCGCGCGCGACCACGGCCTGGGCCAGATCGTTGTCGAGCTTCTGCTCCGGATAGGTCTTGGCGGTGTTGAAGGGCCGGATGCGCCTGTGGATCATGGTCGCCCCTTCAAACGGTCAGCGTGGCGGCGCGAGCCCCATCGGGCGCCGCGGCGCCCCCGTCGGTGCGCGCGGCGATATGGTCGGCCAGGTAGGCGGCGTCGTGCCAGACGCCCCAGATGAAGGCCGAGGCACGCCGTGACAGCCACGGCAGGCCCAGATGGTACAAGCCCGGCACCGTGGACACCCCGCGCTGGTGCACGGGACGCCCCCTCTCGTTGAAGGCGCCGGCCTGCAGCCAGCCGAAATCGAAGGCGTAGCCGGTGGCCCAGATGATCGACGTGACCCCCGCAGCCGCCAGGTCGAGGTGGAGGGGCGGCCCGGCCCCACTCGGAAGGCCGGCTTCGAAGTCCCGCGCGCCCGGGTCCTCCGGCAGGTCGAGGCCCTCGCGCCGGGCATAGGCATCCGCCTCATCGAGGACGGACAGGTAGTCCGCGTCGCCCAGGGCGATGTTGCGTTCCAGGTCGGGCGCGAAGTGCATCACCCCGTCGAGGAACCGCTCGGCACGGCCGACCAGCACCATGCCGCGGGCGGCGAGGTCGCGGAAATCGACGGTATGGCCGCCGCGTGCGCCGCTCACGGCGATGGTGACGTGTTCGCGGCCGGGTTCGTGGACGGTGGCGTCCCACTTGCCCAGGACGCCGAGCCACCAGACGAAGTCGCGCCCCCGGTAGCGGCGGGGCGGACGGTTGTGCGGGCCCACGGCCAGGTGCACGCGCCGGCCCGAACGCAGCAGCTCCTCGGCGATCTGCACCCCCGATGACCCGGCACCCACCACCAGCACCCCTCCTGCGGGAAGCTGGCCGGGGTTGCGGTAGGCGCTGGAATGAATCTGCACGATCCCGGCGTCCTCCGGCACCATGGCGGGAAGGGCCGGGCGCTGGAACGGGCCGGTGGCCACCACCACGTTGGTGGCCTCGATGGCGCCGGCGGAGGTCTGGACGCAGAACCCCGAACCATCGTCCTTGCGGCGGAGACGCTCGACCTCGACACCGCAGCGGATCGGGGCCGCGAACTTCTCGGCATAGGCGACAAGGTAGTCCACGATGCTCTGCCGCGGCGCGAAGGCGTCCGGCTCCACGTCGCCGAAGGTCATCCCGGGAAACCTGTCGTGCCAGGCCGGACCGTTGGCGACCAGCGTGTCCCAACGCTCCGAATGCCACCGCTCGGCGATCCGCCGGCGTTCGACCACGACATGCGGCATGCCACGCCGGTTCAGGTGCCCGCTCATCGCGATGCCGGCCTGACCGGCACCGATGACGAGCGTTTCGATCTTCTCCAACGGCATGACTGGCGTCCTTCGGGTCATCCAGGGTGTCACGTTCCGCAACGGCGTCAAGGTCGTCGCGCCGGCACAGGGCGCCGCCCGATCACGGCGTCACCCAAGGTTAAGCATAGCCACAGGCCGGGCATTCGGCCTAATTCTTGCATAGAGTCGGGCCTTCGCAAGGGCCTGTGACCAAGCTGGAACTGGTTGAACATCGATGACCAACCGAACCGTCAAGAGCGTGTGCCCTTACTGCGGCGTCGGCTGCGGCATCGTCATGGAGGTGAGCGGCGGCCGGGTCGTGAAGCTGACGGGCGACAAGGAGCATCCGACCAATTTCGGGCGGCTTTGCACGAAGGGCAGCACGTGCGCCCAGGCGATTGCCGTCCCTGGCCGCATGGACCGGGCCTACATGCGCCGCCACAAAGGCCAGGACCGCGACATGCACGACCACGTCCCCGTCGCGATGGATGCCGCCATCACCGAGGTGGCCACCCGGCTCTCGGCGGTCCGCGACACGCACGGCCCTGACGCGATCGGTCTCTACGTCTCCGGCCAGATGTCGCTGGAAGCCCAGTATCTCGCCAACAAGCTGGCGAAGGGCTTCCTCCGGACGCGGAACATGGAAAGCAATTCCCGCCTCTGCATGGCGAGCGCCGGCAGCGGCTACAAGCTGACGTTCGGCTCGGATGGGCCGCCCGGCTCCTACCAGGATTTCGACCGCGCCGACGTGTTCCTGGTCATCGGCGCCAACATGGCCGACTGCCACCCGATCCTGTTCCTGCGCATGATGGACCGGGTCAAGGCCGGCGCGAAGCTCATCGTCGTCGACCCACGGCGGACCGCCACGGCGGACAAGGCCCACCTCTACCTCCAGATCGCGCCGGGCACCGACCTCGCGTTCCTGAACGGCCTCCTGTTCCTGCTCCTGCAGAACGGCCACACCGACCCGGCCTTCATCGCGCGCAACACGGAGGGGTGGGACGCCATGCCGGCCTTCCTCGACGATTACACGCCGGGGCGCGTGGCCGGCATCACGGGGCTGGCCGAGGCCGACATCAGGCAGGCGGCCGAGTGGATCGGGGCGCCGGGGGAGTTCATGAGCTGCTGGACCATGGGGCTCAACCAGAGCACCCACGGCACCTGGAGCACCAACGCGGTCTGCAACCTGCATCTGGCGACGGGCAAGATCTGCCGGCCCGGCAGCGGACCGTTCTCGCTCACCGGCCAGCCCAACGCGATGGGCGGCCGGGAGATGGGCTACATGGGGCCCGGCCTGCCCGGCCAGCGCTCCATGGAGATCGAGGCGGATCGCCGCTTCATCGAGGCGATATGGGGCCTTCCCGCCGCCAGCCTCCGGACCGAGGGCGGGAACGGCTCCGTCGGGATGTTCGAGGAGATGCGGGCCGGACGCATCAGGGCCTGCTGGATCATCTGCACGAACCCGGTGGCCAGCATGGCCAACCGCAGCGGCGTCATCGCGGCGCTCGAGGCGGCGGAGCTGGTGATCACCCAGGACGCCTACCTCGACACCGAGACGAACACCTACGCCGACATCCTGCTGCCGGGCGCGCTCTGGGCGGAGGCCGAGGGCGTCATGATTAATTCGGAGCGTAACCTCACCCTGATGGCGAAGGCCGTCGAGCCCCCGGGGGACGCGCTGCCGGATTGGCAGATCATCGCCCGCGTGGCCTGCGAGATGGGCTATGCCGACGGTTTCACCTTCGGCTCGGCGGCCGAGGTGTTCGAGGAGCTCAAGCAGGCCGCCAACCCGAAGACGGGCTACGACATCCAAGGGGCCAGCCACGCACGCTTGCGCCTGCAACCGCTGCAATGGCCGATTGCCCCCGGCGCCGAGGCCGGCCGCAACCCGATCCGATACCAGCGCCCCGGCGCGCCCGGAGGGGAGGGGGCTGCCCTGACCTTCGCGACCGAGAGCAAGCTGGCGCGTTTCTTCCCGCGTCCGCATCTGAGGCCGGCGGAAATGCCGGACACGGATTTCCAGTTCGTGCTCAACACCGGGCGGTTGCAGCACCAGTGGCACACCCTGACCAAGACGGGGAAGGTGGCGACGCTCAACAAGCTGAACCCCGGACCGTTCGTCGAGATCAATCCCGCGGATGCCGCGTCCCTCGGCATCGCCGCGAAAGACCAGGTGGAGATCCGCTCGCGCCGTGGCCGGGCCGTCCTGCCGGCCGTGGTCACCGACCGGGTTCAGCCCGGCAACTGCTTCACGCCGTTCCACTGGAATGACGTGTTCGGCGAGGACCTCGCGATCAACGCCGTGACAAACGACGCCGTGGACCCGATATCATTGCAGCCCGAGTTCAAGTTCTGCGCCGTCGCCCTCACCCGGGTCGCCCCTGCGCCCGCGCCGGCGAAACCGGACACCCAGCCGTCGCAGGCGGGTGCCGACCCAGGGGCCGTCGCGGCACCTGAGGCCGGCATGCAGGTTTTGACACGTTCGGAGGCGGACATCGATGGTGTGGACTCCAACATGAACCGTATCGAATCCTTTGCGAAGCTTCTGGGCCTCGGCGCGCAGCCGGACGTCGTGCTCGGCCCGAAAGAGCGGTTGTATATGCAGGGCTACCTGTCCGGACTGGCCGCCGATGCCGGCGCCCTGGGCGGCGTGCCGGTGCTGCCCCCCTCCGCCCCGCTGGACCCCGACGCCCGTCTCGTGCTGGACGGAATGCTGGCGGGCCTGTTCTCCCGGGCCGCCGCGCCCCACGGCCCTATGCCGGCAGCGGCCGGCAAGGCGCCTGTGCCGGCCGTGACGGTGACGATGCTTTGGGCGTCGCAGATCGGCCGGGCCGAGGGCTTTGCGGCAGACTGCGCGCGCGCGCTTGAGGCGCTTGGCCATCCGGTGAAACTGGCCGCCATGGACGCCGTCAAGCCCTCCGACCTGACCGGCACGCCGGTACTGCTGCTGCTGGCCAGCACGTTCGGCGACGGCGACGCGCCAGACAATGGCGCGGCGCTCTGGAGCGCCTTGGAGGCCGACACGGCGCCCCGCCTCGACGGGACGCGGTTCTCCGTCCTGGCCTTCGGTGATTCCAGCTACGACCAATTCTGCGGCTTCGGCCGCAAGCTGGACGCGCGGCTCGAAGCCTTGGGCGGGCAGCGCCTGGCGCCCAGGGTGGACTGCGAGCCGGAGTTCGAGGAGGCGGCGAAGGGTTGGCTCGACGCCGTGTCGGCGGCGCTGCGCGACGCCAGCCCATCGCCAGCGGCGCGTGCCGAACTGGCCGAGGCGCGTGTCGCGGGTCCCTCGGCCGTGGACGCCGCACCCAGCCCTCAAGCGGCCTACACCCGCAGCAGACCCTTGCGCACCCGGCTGATCGGAAACCGGCTGCTGAACGGAGAGGGCGCGGAGAAAGAGACGCGGCAGTTCATATTCGACCTGCAGGAGAGCGACTTCGCCTACGAGGCCGGAGACGCGCTCGGCATCTGGCCACGCAACGACCCGGGTCTGGTGGCCGAGATGCTGTCGACGCTCGGCCTGTCCGAGGCCGCATTGGTGTCCGTCCCCGGCCTGGGAGACATCAGCCTCGGCGACGCGCTTTCGAACCAGTTCGAGATTACCAAGACCACGCCCGAGATGCTGCGTTTCGTGGCTGAACGCTCGGGCAGCAGCTTCCTGATCGACCTCATGCTCGAGGAACGCAGGACGCATCGGGCCGATTGGCTCTGGGGGCGGCAGTTCGTCGACCTGCTGCACGGTTTTCCGATCAAGGCCAGCGCCGAGGAACTCCTCGGCACGCTGAAGCGGATGCAGCCGCGGCTCTACTCGATCTCCTCAAGCCCGCTGGCCTACCCGGCCCAGGTGCACCTGACGACCGCGACAGTACGATACGGAAAGGACGGCGCGAGGCATGGCGGCGTGTGCTCCACCTTCCTGGCCGACCGTGCTGCCCAGGCCGAAATCCCCATCTTCTTGCAGAAATCATCACATTTCCGCCCTCCCAAGGACCCGTCGCAGCCCATGGTCATGGTCGGTCCGGGCACTGGCATCGCCCCCTTCCGGGCCTTCTTGCAGGAACGGCAGGCGCGTGGCGCTCCGGGCCGCAACTGGCTGTTCTTTGGCGAGCAGCGGAAGGCGACGGACTTCTACTATCGCGACGAGTTGGAGGCGATGCAGGCCCAGGGCTATCTGCACCGGCTTGACACCGCCTTCTCACGCGACCAGGCCGAGAAGATCTATGTCCAGCATCGCATGCTTGAGCATGGCGGGCAGCTCTGGTCCTGGCTGCAGGACGGCGCCGGCTTCTACGTGTGCGGCGACGCCAGCCGCATGGCGAAGGATGTCGACGCCGCCCTTCGCCGGGTGGTGAAGGACCATGGCGGCATGACGGCCGAGGATGCGGAGTCCTACGTGACGGCTATGACGCGGGAAAAGCGTTACGTCAGGGATGTCTACTGACGGTGCGACGGTCCGGGCGGGGCAGGTCGCCCCGCCCCGCAGCCGGTCAGTTCGTCGCGCTTGCCATGGCGACGAGCGCTGGAACCGGGCGGTAGGAGTCTGGCATCAGCCGCCGCAGTTGCTCGATCTTCGGCAGGTCGTTGACGACGATGTAGGGATAGGTCGGGTTCCGCGTCAGGAAATCCTGATGGTAGGCTTCGGCGGGAAAGAAGCTCTTGCCGGGCTCGATCCTGGTGGCGATCTTCGCATCAAAGGCATGGGCCCCGTCGAGCTGCGCCACGTACGCCGCCGCCACTCGCCCCTGCTCGGCGTTGACGGGAAAGAGCGCCGAGCGGTACTGGGTGCCGGTGTCCGGTCCCTGCGCATTGAGTTCGGTCGGATCATGGGCGACCGAGAAGTAAATCTGCAGGATACGGCCGTAGCTGATTTTCCGTGGATCGAAGGTGACGCGGACGGCCTCGGCATGTCCGGTCGCACCGGTGCTGACTTTCTCATACACCGCCGTGCGTTCCTCGCCGCCGGCATAGCCGGACACGGCGTTGATGACCCCGTTCACGTGCTGGAACACGCCCTGCACGCCCCAGAAGCACCCGCCGGCAAGGACGGCCGTCTCCGTCGATGCCGATCCCGCGGCCTCGTCGATCAGGGGAGCCGGCACGGCGCGCGCTGCTTCAGCCGCCGAAGGGGACCCCTGCAACGCGAGGCCGGCGAGCAGCAAGGCCGCGCAGGGGGCCACGCGCGTATAGCGGAAGGCCATCGAGGGTCTCGGTGATTGCGCCATGGATCTTTCCTTTCAGCCGAACGTGAATGCGAAGGCTTGGACACCAGGATCAAGGAACCGTATCTCGAACACGTGGTCCGCGACCGGGCCGCCCTGGCGCACGAGTTGGTAGAGTCGCTGGTCAGTTACAACGCCATGCCCCTCGGCATCCACATCCGTCCCACCGTTCGGGCCAGGGGGCGCCCCATCGATGGTGACGTTGAACCGAACCGGCCCGCCCTCGGGCGCTGGCCCCAGCACCAAATGGAGGTCGCGGGCATGGAACCGGTAGACGATGCCGCCGTCCTTCTCGTTGAGCGAAGCGTGCTCCCCATTCACCGTCCAGTTGCCCGCCAACCCCCATTCGTTGAGAGCCGGCGTGCCGGCCATGTAGGCATGCGGCACGTCCTGGACGGCGCCCCCGGGCGAGACGAAATGCGCCGCCCTGGCGGTGCCGATATAGGTCTCTGGCGATTGGACATCCCCGGCGTCGGCCGCTGCTTGCGATCCGGACGCGCTCACCGCGACCACCCCGGCGGACACGTTGGCCTGGCCCGCCTCGGCGAGGAGCTGCTGGATCACGTGCTCGGATTCGGCATAGTCGCCCTCGCCGAAATGATGATGGCGGATTTGGCCTTTTCCGTCGATGAAGTAGTGCGCCGGCCAATACTGGTTGTGGAACGCGCGCCAGATTGCGTAATCGTTGTCAATCGCGACGGGGTAGCCGATCTGCAGGTCCCTGACCGCTTTCTTGACGTTGTCGGGCGTGCGTTCGAAGGCGAATTCCGGCGCGTGCACGCCGATCACGACCAATCCCTGATCCCTGTATTTCTCCGCCCAGGCGCGGACGTAGGGGATCGCACGGAGGCAGTTGATGCAGGAATAGGTCCAGAAATCAATGAGGACGACTTTGCCCTTGAGCGATTCGGCCGTCAGCGGCGGCGAGTTCAACCACTGGACCGCACCGGTCAAGGGCGGCATGTCGTCCTCCACCGGAAGGTCCATCGCCTGCGCCGGGCTCGCGCTCATCATGGCTGGGCCGCCCATCGCCACGGAGCTGCGCTGCGGCGCCGGGCGGAACCGGTCGATCAAGCCTTGCTCCAGCGACCCGGTGCTGGCGAGGGACAGCTGGGTCAGGAAGCCCGTATCCAGGCCCATCGCAATGACCACGACCGCGGCGAGGACGACCGCGCCCAGTCCCCGCCGGACCCATTCGCCCACCCCGAGCGAGCGCTTCATCGCAGCGAACACCCGTCCGCCGATCAGCAAAGCCAACGCCAGCGACGTGGCCGCGCCCAGCGCATAGGCCACGAGCAGCAGCGACGTCTGCACGCTGGCGCCATTGAGGGCCGCACCGGTCAGGATGAGGCCCAGGACCGGCCCGGCGCACGGCGCCCACAGCAGCCCCGTCGCCACACCCAGCAGCAAGGACGGCAGGACCGTCGATCCGCCGCCGCCGGCGGATCGGTCCGCGGACTGCGACAGGCGCGCCCCGAGCGCCACCAGCGGGCGGGTCAGCCGGTCCGAGAGCGAGGGGAACAGCAAGGTGACGCCGAACACCGCCAGCAGCACGATGGCGGCGATGCGGCCATACTCGTTCGCCTGGACCACCCACCCGCCGCCGACGGCAGCCAGGCTCGCGACCCCGGCGAATGTCGCGGCCATGCCCACCAGCATCGGCAGCACGGAGCTCCCGAACGGCTTGCCGGCCCGGGCGAAGACGAACGGCAGGACGGGCAGGATGCAGGGGCTGACGATGGTCAGCGCACCGCCCAGGTAGGCCAGTGCAAAGAGGATCATGCTGGGACCTTCAGAGGTCAGGCGGCCTCTGGTTTGAAGGCCAGGGCGACGCCGTTCATGCAGTAGCGCAACCCGGTCGGCTTCGGGCCGTCGGCGAACACATGGCCCATATGGCCGCCGCAGCGCGTGCAATGCACGGCGTTGCGCACCACGCCGAACGAGGTGTCGCGTTCAGTGGCGACGGCGCCGTCTAAAGGCGCCCAGAAGCTTGGCCAGCCGGTCTGGCTGTCGAACTTCGTCGTCGAGGCGAACTGGTCGAGGTCGCAGCCCGCGCAAGCGAATGTGCCCGGTCGTTCCTCATGCAGCAGCTTGCTGGTGAAGGGGTATTCGGTCCCGTTCCGCCGCAGCACCGCGAACTGATCGGGCGTCAGCATGCTGCGCCACTCTGCGTCGGTGTGGGTGACTGGGAACGTCTCCGTTGCCTGCGACGGCGTCGTCCACCATCGGGCGCCGAGGGCCGCCGCCAGGCTTGCGGCTCCGCCAGCCAGCACCAGGCGCTTGGTGATCATGATCCGAAACATCCTCCAACCCATACGGCGCAGGCGTCACGGATGATGACGTCCGAGGCGCTATGTTATTTCAGATATAGCCTACACAAGCTTGATGTAACCCTCGTGATCGATCTGCCGAATGGCTGACCTCCTGATCCAGCCCTCAGCGTGAACCAGACGGCGCCTCTAACGCGACAGGGCCAGCGGGACCCAGGCCGGCGCGGCCGGGGTGCCGCCTCTGACGAGGGTCAGGCGATACTCGTAACGATCCGGACGATAGAGCGACTCATGGTACTCGATGGGGCGGCTCTGGTCGTCGCGCACCAGCCGCTTGAGGCAGACCAGTGCGGTGCCCACCGGGACTTCGAGCGCGGTGGCAATCGTCGCCTCGGCCGTCCGCGCGGTAAGCGCCTGTTCGGCGCTGGCGGCGACGAAGCCCGCATCCTGCAGGAGGCTCAGCACAGGGTGGGCTCCCATGCCCGCACGATCAATGGAGCCCGCGGTCATGGGCGGAAGGTAGTGCGTGTAATAGGCGACAGGCGCCCGGCCGGACAGGCGAAGCCGCTCGATCCTGAGCACCGGCTCGTCTGAACCCAGCCGGCTGGCCACTTCGGGCGGCGGTGTGATCACCCCGAACGACAGCAGCCGGGCGGCGGTCCCGCGCCCGACGGTGATCAGGTTCTCGAGCAGCCCGCTGATGTTGGCGCGCGGCTCGGCAAGGGCGGCCGTGTCGACGGGATAGGTCCCACGGGATGCGTGCCGGACGACCAGGCCCTCTGCCTCGAGCTGCTGCAACGCGCGCCTGATGGTGACCCGGGCCACCCCGTAATGCCGCGCAAGCTGCGGCTCGCCCGGCAGGGCGTTGCCCGCGACGTGACGACCTTCGAGCAGCTGCTGGCGGAGGGCAGTGTAGACGCGGTGGTAGAGCGGGACGACAGCGTCGACCGTGATGGGCGCTGTGCGTGGCGGGGTGGGGGACATGGCTGACGATAGCCTTCTTGACCTCGATGGCCCAGCCTGCGTTACTGGCAACCTGTCCTATTAAGCGGACAGGTCAGGAGCGACGTTGCCCTTCATGCTGACCCCAGTTCCTGGAACGCGCATCGCCGTGGTCGGCGGCTGCGGTGGCATCGGCCGCGCCGTCGTGCGGGCGGCGCTGGACTGCGACATGCGCGTGACGGTGCTGGACCTGCCGGCCTCGCTGCAGCAGGCGCCGCCGCCCGAGGCGGTGCGGGCCGTCCCGCTCGACGTCACCGACCCGGCCAGCGTGACGGCCGCCTTTGCCGGGCTGGATGGCCTGGACGCGCTGGTCAACCTGGCGGGCTTCACCGCGGCGAAGGTCCCAGTCGAGACGCTCGATCCCGTCCAGTGGGGCGCGGTGCTCGACGCCAACCTGACGGGCGCGTTCCTGGTGGCGCAGGCGGCGCTGCCGCTGCTGCGCGCCGCGGGGGGCGGCACGCCCAGTTCCCTGGTGCATGTGTCCTCCGGACTGGCCGCACGGCTGATGCCGGGGTATGGCCCCTACGGCGCGGCCAAAGCGGGGCTGATCGCGCTGACGAAATCCATCGCCGTCGAGAACGCGCCCTTGGTGCGCGCCAACGCCGTGGCGCCCGGCGCCGTGGACACGGAGTTCCTCCGCGGCGGCACGGGACGGGGCGGCACGGGCGCCCGGCTGGACGTCTCTGCCTACGCGAGCAGCATTCCCATGGGGCGGATCGCCACCGCCGAGGACATCGCCGGGCCGATCCTGTTCCTGTGCGGCCCGGGCGCCGCCTACATGACCGGCCAGGTGCTCTGGATCAATGGAGGGGCGCTTACCCCATGAACGACGTCACCGCCTTCATCGACAACGTGTTCCTGCCCGCGGGGAGCGGCCGCCGCCTGGCGGTGGTCAATCCGGCGACGGAGGCGCAGGTCGCCACGGTCGAAGAATCCGGCGCGGACGGCGTGGACCGCGCCGTTGCCGCCGCCCGGCGTGCATTCCGGGCTGGACCCTGGCGCCGCATGTCCACCGTCGGCCGCCAGGCGGTGCTGCGTCGCGTGGCGGCGCTGGTGCGTGCGCACGCGGCCGAACTGGCCGAGCTGGAATGCCGCAACTCGGGCATCCCGATGCGGCATCTGGCGATGGGGCAAATCCCGCGCGCGGCCTATAATTTCGACTTCTTCGCCGATGTCATCGGCCAGGCGGCAGGCCAGGTCTATCAGCAGGACCCGGCGGCGATCACGGTGGTGACGCGCGCCCCGGTCGGCGTGGGTGCGCTGATCGGGCCGTGGAACGCGCCGCTGGCGCTGACCTCCATGAAGATCGCCGGCTGCATCGCCTTCGGCAATTCCTGCGTCGTCAAACCGGCGGAGCGCACGCCGCTTGCGGTCGCCCGGCTGATGGAGCTGCTGGCGGAGGGCGGCCTGCCGCCGGGTGTCGTGAACATGGTGAACGGAACCGGCGCGGACACCGGCGACGCGCTGGTGCGTCATGCGGACGTGGACGTCGTGTCGTTCACCGGCGGCACCGAGACGGGGCGCCGGATCATGGCCGCCGCGGCGGCGGGGCTGAAGCCGACCTCGATGGAACTCGGCGGCAAATCGGCCAACATCGTGTTCGCGGCCGCCAACCTCGACCGCGCGCTGGACGGCGCGCTGCTCGGCATATTCTCCAATAACGGGCAGCAATGCCTGGCCGGGTCACGGATCCTGGTGCAGCGGCAGGTGGCGGACGAGTTCATCGCGCGGTTCGTCGCGCGGACCCAACGGCTGCGCATCGGCGACCCCATGGTGCCTGCGACGGAAATCGGGCCGCTGGCGTTCCGTGAGCATTACCAGCGCGTGCTGGGGTTCGTGGACATGGCGCGCGGCGAGGGTGCGGAGGTGCTGGTGGGCGGCGGCCCGGCCGACATGCCGCAGGGGCTGTACATGCAGCCGACCGCGGTGCTGGCCAAGTCCAACGCCCAGCGGATCTGCCAGGAGGAGGTGTTCGGCCCGTTTGCCACCTTCGTGCTGTTCGACGAGGTCGAGGAGGCAATCGCCATGGCCAACCAGTCCCGCTTCGGCCTGGTCTCCTATGTGTGGTCCGATCACATGCCGACCGTGATGCGTGCCATGCAGGGCATCGAGGCCGGGATCGTCTGGGTGAACACCCCGATGACGCGCGAACTGCGCGCGCCGTTCGGCGGCGTCAAGGACAGCGGGTCCGGCCGGGAGGGCGGGGACGCATCGATGCGCTTCTACACGACGGAGAAAGCGACCACACTGCCGATTGAAGCCATGCCGTTGACGCAACTTGGAATGGGGCAGGAGCCATGCTGACACGTCGTGGGTTGATGGCCGCCGGGGGCGCCCTGGCGGTGGCCGGGCCGGCCCGGGCCGCGCTGCCGGCCATCGTGGTCACCCCGTACGGCTTCATCGTCGATTTCCTGGAGATGATGAACGCGAGCAGCGGCGGGCATTTCAAGGCGGCCGGGCTCGATGCGCAGGTGCTGGGCGCCGGCGGCGCGGCGGCGGCGGTGCAGCAACTCGCCGCCGGGCGGTGCCAGTTCACCCGGAGTGCCGCAATCGACATCATGAAGGCCATGTCGGCGCAGCGGGACCTGGCGCTGGTTTCCATCGCGACGATCTTCCAAGGCTCGACTTTCTTCGTCATCAGCAGCGCGGCCAAGCCCATCGAAAAGGCCGAGGACATGCGCGGCAAGCGGATGGGCGTCGTGTCGATTGCCGGCACGACGGAGAATTTCCTCGACCTGATGCTGAAGAAGGTCGGCGTGCCGAAGACGGAGGTCCCGCGGGAGGTGGTGGGCAACAATCCCGGCAGCTTCGCCCTGATCCAGCAGGGCCGCATCGACGGCTTCATCGCGACGTCGAACGTGGTCGAGGTGCTGCAGCAACAGAAGGCGCCGGTCCTGGCCTGGAGCACGGACCGCTATGCGAAGATGCCGAGCCAGAGCTACTTCACCACACAGGCCATCATCGACAAGCAGCCCGATCTGGTCTTGGCGTTCGTCCGCGCCCTGAAGGCCAGCGCCGATGAGATGGTGCGTGGGCCGTTGGAGCCGATCCTGGACCGTGCCGCCATGCAATACGAAATCCCGGGGATCCGCGACAAGCCGGGCCTGGTCCGCACCGTGCGGGGCGACATCGACCTCTGGCTCAGCGAGGGCCCGCAGAACCTGATGCGCAACGTCCCGGCCCTGTGGCAGTCCGCGCGCGACAGCTTGGCCGAGGCCGGGCTGGCGGATATTCCCGATGTGACGAAGGTCTATACGAACCGCTTCGTCGATGAAGCCGCACGCTGATGACCGGCGACAAGGCGACGCCCGGTTAGGACCGTCGCCAACGTGACCGCGATCAGCCTCCACGAGGTCGGGAAGCGTTACGACACGGAGTCGGGCTCGGTGGTGGCGCTGTCGCCCACCACCCTCGCCGTCGCCGAAGGTGAGCTGGTCGTTTTGCTCGGCCCCTCCGGCTGCGGCAAGACCACGATGCTCCGGCTGATCGCAGGTTTGATCGAGCCGAGCCAGGGGCGCATACAGGTCGGCGGACTCGACCTGTGGGGACGCGGCCGGCGTGACCCGGCGGCCGTGTCGGAGCTGGGCGTCGTGTTCCAGGACGCCAACCTGTTCCCCTGGTACACCGTCGAGCGGAACATCGCCCTGCCGCTGTCGATGCGCGGCGCCTCCCGCGCGGAACAGCGCAGCCGGGCCAGCGAACTGGCGGCGACCGTCGGCCTCGCGGGCTTCGAGCAGCGCTGGCCGCGCGAGCTGTCCGGCGGGATGCGTCAGCGGGCGGCCATCGCCCGCGCGCTCAGCTACGATCCTCGCGTGCTGCTCATGGACGAGCCCTTCGGGGCGCTGGACGCGATGACGCGGGATGCGATGAACCTGGAGCTGCAGCGGATATGGCAGCACACCAGATGCACCATCGTCCTGGTCACGCATTCGATCAGCGAGGCGGTCTTCCTGGCCGACCGCATCGTGCTGCTCTCGCCCCGGCCGGGCCGGGTGGACCATATCGTCGAGGTTGACCTCCCGCGTCCCCGCAGCGCCGCCGTCCAGGCCGATCCAGCCTTCGCCCGCCTGTGCGCCGGCCTGCGCGCCCGGCTGGACGCCATGGCATGACGATCCGCACGCTGAGGCGCCACAGCGAGTGGGTGGCCTCGCCGATGCTGGCGCTGCTGCTGCTGGCGGGCTGGCAATGGTACGTGACGGCCGCCGGCGTGTCGCCGTTCATCCTGCCGCCGCCGACCGCGGTGTGGTCCGGCTTCGTCGAGCTGGTGCAGACCCCGTCGACCTGGCGCCACGTGTGGGTCACCGTGGAGGAGACGCTGGGCGGCTTCGCCATCGCCGCCGTGACGGGGGTCTTGCTGGGGGTACCGGTCGGCAAGCTGCGCTGGCTGGAGCGCACGCTGAACCCCTTCATCATCACGAGCCAGGTGGTGCCGAAAGTCGCGCTGGTGCCGCTGTTCATCGTCTGGTTCGGGTTCGGGAGCACCTCGAAGATCCTGGTCTCCGCCGTCATCGCCTTCTTCCCGATCTTCACCAACACGGTGCTGGGGGTGAAATCAATCGAGGCCGGCCACCGGGACGTGATGACCAGCCTGAATGCCAGCCGCCTGCACCAGTTCACGCGGTTGGAACTGCCCTCCGCGGCGCCCTACATCCTGACCGGCATGGAGGTGGGGATCGTGCTCGCCATCATCGGGTGCGTGGTCGCGCAATACCTGGGCGGCAATGCCGGGCTGGGCTACCTGCTGGTGGCGCAGATGAACGCCTATCAGACCGACATGCTGTTCGCCGTCATCGTGCTGCTGACGCTGGTCGGCTTCGTCTTCTACGCCGCGGTCGGCGCGGCCCGGCGGCTGCTCATCCCGTGGCACTCCTCCGGCGGCCGATCATGACCCGCCCGGCCGGGACGGACATGCAGGCCGTCAGCCGGTCGGCATGACGCTGACGGACCCGCTGCGCCGGCAGGCTGCGCGGGCATAGGGCGCCCTCTACCCCATCGGCAGACCGGCCATGGCCTCCGCGATGCTGGACACCTGGCAGACGGGGCGGAGCGCCTCGATGGCCGTGGCGTGGACGGTGGGCGTGAAGGCGGCGCATCCGTCCTCGAGCACCGTGGGGATGAAGTCCCGCACATGGGCGTCCCGCACCGTGGAGGCCACGCCGCCATTGGTCACGATCCCTGCCACGAGCAGCCGGGTGACGCCCACGCGGCGCAGCACCCATTCCAGCCTGGTCATGTAGAAGGCGGAGTACGCGACCTTTTCCACCGACAGGTCGGCTGGCCGCAGGGCAGCGACCAGTTGGTGGCCCCACGCGCCGGGGCAGAAGTCGCCAGCGCCGAGGAACGGGCGCAACCCGGCAAGGTGCGGGTTGATCAAAGGGGCGCCGTCCCGTCCGGGCACCAGCGTGAACTGGGTCTCCACCACCCACCCGCCGAGCGCGCGCAGGCGGTCTGCCAAGGGCTTCAGGCGCATCGGCAGGGCGGCCATGTCCGGCGTGCCGAGACCTGCCCTCCCGTAGGCGCCATCCGGGTGCAGGAAATCGTTCTGCAGGTCGCAGAGCAGCAATGCGGTATCGCGCAAGTCCATCGAGCCGGCTCCGTTCATTCCCACAGGCCCTTCCGCCCCGGCGCCCATGCGGGCGTCACTCGACCGCGGCCGCGCGCTTGAGCCCGTCGATCATCGAGGTTCGCAGGAGATGGGCGCGCAGCCGTGCCGGGTCGGCGGTGATCGACTGCAAATCGGCCAGCAACGTGCGGCGGCGGTCCGGGTCGCGCTCGCGCATGCGGCTGCGGTTGCGGTCGGCCTGGGACATGATTTCGTCGCGCGCGACGGGCCTGCGGCGCCGGTCGTAGCGGTCCAGCAAGGGGCCGTGCTGCGCGCCTGCCAGGCTGGCGGAGAGGGCGGCGGCGAGCTCAAACGCATCGTGGAGGCCGCCATTCAGCCCCATGCCGCCCGCCGGGCTGTTCACGTGCGCCGCATCGCCAGCCAGCGCCACCCGGCCCACGGCGTAGCGGGCGACCATCCGCATGTGCACGCGATAGGGACGGCTCTCCAGAACGTCATAGGGTTTGGGGCGTGGCACCACGGCCTGGAGGCTGGCGTCCAGCGCCTCCGGCGTCATCTGCGCCTCGATGGGGGCGTCCTCCCGCGGATAGATCGACACCCGCCACCGGCCTGGCACGCGGAGGAGGCTGAAATTGCCCGCCCCCTCGCGCCAGCAATAGGTGACGTTGGACAAGCCTTCCAGATGCTCCTCGAACGGGAAGGCCGTCGTGGCGAGGATGGTCGTCTCGGGATAGGTCTCGCCTTCAAAGGCCAGGCCGAGGGTGCTGCGTATCGTGCTGCGTGCGCCATCGCAGCCGACCAGGAAGGCGGTGCGGAGGGTATGCCGGCCCTCCGGGCCCTCGGTCGTCACCGTGACGCCTGCATCGTCCTGGATGAAGCCGTCCACGTGGGTTCCGGCCAGCATCTCCACCCGGCCAGCCAGCTTGGCCCGGAGCGCATCGGACAGCTTCCACTGCTCGCATTGCAGGCGATAGGGATGCGCCGTGTCCGCCGCGATGGCCCCGAGGTCGAACACGGCCCGGTCGCCCGACGGGTGCAGCCGGACCTGCCAGTGCGGGCATGGCAACCCGGCCGCAACGAGGGCCGGCGTGATGCCGAGAGGCTCGAGCATGTCCAGGGTGGGAGGATGGAAGGTGGAGGCGCGCAGGTCCCTGCTCGACGCCGCTTCGGCCTCCACGACGGTGACCGACACCCCGGCCTCTGCCAGCAGCAACGCCAGGCACAACCCGACCGGCCCGCCTCCGGCAACCACGACGTCTGCCGAAGCCACGATGCAATCTCCTTGACCCTGTCCTATCAATAATACAGGTTTGCGCTGCGTTGTCATGGGGTGCGTGAGGGATGAGCGTCGAGTATGGCCGCCGGGGACTCGTCGGCATCCTGACGCCGCAGGCCAACACGACCGTAGAGCCGGAGTTCTCCATCCTGCTCCCGCCCGGGATCGCCAGCATCAACGCCCGCATGGTCAGCGGCGCTCCGGACATGCAGGCTCGGCTCAACGACTATTTCGAGCGTTTTGGCGAGTGGCCGGCCCAGTTCGCCAATGCGCCTGTGAACGTGATCGCCGTGGCCTGCACGGGTGCGTCGTACCTGGTGGGCGCTGATCGGGAAAGGGCCTTGGTCGAGGCGGTGTCCGTGCGCCTCGGCAAGCCCGTCGTGACGTCCGGGCTCGCCGTCGTGGCGGCCTTGCGGGCACTGGAGGCCCGCCGCGTCGCGCTGGTCTCCCCCTATCCGCGGGCGTTGACCGAGATCAGCGTCACCTATTGGGAGGCGTTCGGGATCGAGGTGGCGCGTGTCGTCGAAGTGGGCGCGATCCGGGCCTCCTTCCATCCGATCTACGCGATGCCCGCCTCCGATGCCCGGGCGGCGCTGAACGGGCTGGACGACGCGGAGCGCCTGGACGCTGTCGTCATGCTCGGGACCGGCATGCCGACGCTGCAACCCATACTTGAGGTGCCGAGGGTCGGAGATGCCCCGGTCCTCTCGTGCATGCTGGCGACGGCCTGGCGGTCAGTGCTCGCGATCACGGGGGAGGCGCCGACCCGGGCCAACCTGCTGGCCTGGATCAATCAGCCCAAATGGGCGGTGCGCCTATACGACCAACTCGGCGCAAGGGCGCCGAGCGCCCCGGACCCGTCGGATCGGCCCGGCGCCTCTACTTCGCTGCACCCTTCACGAATTCGGCCAGCTCGCGATTGAAACGCGGCGCCTGCTCGAAGAACGAGGCATGCCCGGCGCCTTCGAAGGTCGATAGCTTCGCGCCGGGCACGGCCGCGGCGGTGTACTGGCCCAGCGCGTATAGGTCGATCTGGTCATGGTCCCCATGCGTGACCAGCACCGGCAGCTTCAAGCTCCGCAGCAGCGCGTCGATGTCCAGCTTGCGGCCGCCCATGTTGGCACGCACCTGCGCCGGGACCACCATGTTGAAGGCGAGGATGGCCTGGAAATCGGCTTCGCTGGGCTGCTGCTCGAAACAGGCGTGCAGGAACGAGATGGTGGACGCGATGTTGGTGGCCAGGTCAGGGCTGACCATGCCGCCCAGGAAGGGGCCGACCGCCTTGCCGAAGTATCTCGGGTCGGCATTGGTGACGGCATCGACGAAGTCGATCCCGGCCAGCCCGTCCGGTCCGTGCACCGTCAGGTAATCCGAGACGATCCGGCCGCCATACGACCACGCCACCAGCACCGGGTGCTTGAGCTTGGCAGCGTCGATCACCGCCTGCAACTCGTCAGACCACAGTTTGCTGTCCTGGTATTTGGCGCGGTCGAGCGGCTTGTCCGAATCGCCGTGGCCCCGCAGGTCGTAGGTGATCATGCGGAAGCCGGCCAGTTCGGACGACGTGACCTGCCGCATCCATGTCATGTGGCTCTGTGCAAAGCCGTGGATGAAGACGATCTCGGGTCCGGATGGGTTGCCCCATTCCTGTGCCGCGATATGCAGGCCGTCGGGCGTGGTCACCGCGACCGGCTTGTAGGGCAGGTCCGCGGCCGAGGCCGGGGCGATGCCGAACGCCAGCCCGACCATGCAAACGAGATACTTGAGCATGCTTCCGTCCTCACTCTTCGACGTTGAACCGGACGCCCTGCGCGAGCGGCAGGCCGCGTGGATCATCTACCGTGTTGGCCGCGCGGCGCATGTAGCCCTTCCACCCGTCGGAGCCGGACTGATGTCGGATTGGTCGGCTCAGGTGGCCAGCCGGTCGCGACGGATGGAGCCGCCCTGCATCACCAGCTTCAACCTGCGCCGTGGATCGGCCAGCACGGTCACGTCCGCCAGCGGATCGCCGTCCACCACGATCAGGTCCGCCAGCGCGCCGGGGGCGAGGATGCCGACCGCGCCCGCCATGCCGATCAGCTCCGCGGCGATTGTGGTCGCCCCCGCCAGCACGGTGCGCGACGGCAGAATCTGGGCGCGGATCGCGAACTCCTCGCACTGCCTGGGATGCGCATCCCCCAGCAGGTCGGTGCCATAGGCCATCGTCACCCCGGCATCGCGCATGATCTGCAAACTCTGCAGGCCGGAGGCGTGGACGTCGGCGACCTTGGCGATGCTCTCGGGCAGCAGGCCGAGGGCCGCCCCGTCCTGCGCCAGCGCCTCGAACACCACCAGCGTCGGCACCGCCACGGCTCCCGCGGCGGCGGCCAGCGCCGCGGCCTCGGCATCGATGACGTTGCAATGCTCCAGCGAGCGCACGCCGCATTGCACAGCCCGCTTGATCGCCGGGGCGGTGTAGAGGTGGGCGGCCACGTAGGTCTGGGCGTCGGCCGCCTCCTGCACCGCCGCCGTCATCTCATCGGCCGAGTAGCCGATCCAGGCCACCGGGTCGGTCGGGCTGCCCACGCCGCCATTGGCCATGATCTTGATGAACTGGGCGCCCTGCCGCAGCTCCTGCCGGCAGGCTCGGCGCACCTCGTCCACGCCGTCGGCGATCCGCCCCAGCGCGCCGAAGCGGCCGGTCCAGCGGTAGGGATCGTCGGTGTCGGTGCGGGGGCGGAAGTCGGTGTGGCCGCCGGTCTTGGACAGCGCCTTGCCGCAGACGATCAGCCGCGGCCCTTCGGCCAGGCCCTGCGCCACCGCGTCCGCCAGGGCGAAGGGTGCCCCGCCCACGTCGCGCACGGTGGTGAAGCCGCGGTCCAGCATGCCGCGCATCACCGGCAGGCTGCGCAGCACCGCCATGGCGTCCGGCAGGCGGGCATTGGCCGACAGGTTCATCAGGCTGCCGACCACGTGCACGTGACAGTCGATCAGGCCGGGCATCAGCGTGAGGCCCTTCAAGTCGATCACCTGCCGGTCCGGACCCGGCGCCGGCCGGGCATCGAGGTCGCGGATCGTCCCGCCCTCGACCAGCACGTGGCCCAGGCGAGGCTCCGGCATCGTGGCGTCGACCAGCAGGGCGTTGGTGAACAGGGTCTGCATCAGGGGCCTCGCGGGTATGTCAGGTCAGCTGGAAGCCGTGCGCCAGAGGGTCGCGGTCATCGACGAAAATGGTGTTGTGGCCGATCACCCGGGCCCAGCCGGCGACGCTCGGCAGGATGGCGGGCAGGGCGCCGACCGTCGCCGTGCCCTCGACCCGGCAGTCGAACAGCGTGCCGATGATGCTCTCATGCACGAAGTCCTGCCCGGGCCAAAGCCGGCCTTTCGCAACCAGCTGCGCCATGCGGGCCGAGGACCCGGTGCCGCAGGGCGAGCGGTCAATCGCCTTGTCGCCATAGAACACGGCGTTGCGGGCCTGCGCGCGGGGGTCGCGCGGTTCGTCGCACCACATCACGTGGCTGACGCCGGCAATGCGGGCGTCCTCGGGATGCACCGGAGCCAGCTTCGCCTGCGCGGCGCGGCGCACCGCCGGGCTGTGCCGCAGGATCGCTTCGGCCGGCATGGCATCCAGCCCGGCCCAGCCCGGCTGCGGCTCGATGATCGCGTAGTAGTTGCCGCCGTAGGCGAGGTCGATGGTCAACGGACCCAGGCCCGGCACCTCGATCTCCACGTCCGCCGCATGGAGGTAGCTGGCGACGTTGAACAGCCGCACCTGCTCCACGCAACCGCCCCGCTGCACGTACTCGACGGCGATGCGCCCGGCGGGTGCCTCAATCGCCAGGCGCCCGGCCTCGCGCGGGACGACCAGGCCCTCCTCGACCGCGGCGGTCACGGTGCCGATGGCGCCGTGGCCGCACATGGGCAGGCAGCCGCTCACCTCGATGAACAGCACTCCGACGTCGCAGTCGTCGCGGGTCGGGGGATACAGGATGCTGCCGGACATCACGTCGTGGCCGCGAGGCTCGAACATCAGGGCACGGCGCACCCAGTCGTGGTCGCGCACGAAGATCTCCCGCTTCTCCGCCATGGGCACGTGCGGCAGCAGGGGGGCGCCGCTGGCGACAACGCGCACCGGGTTGCCGCAGGTATGGGCATCGACGCAGAAGAAGGTGTGCCGGGCCATGATGGTGTCCCTAGTTGAAGCGGGCGATGCCGTAGGGGGCCAGGTCGATGGGCGGGGTGCGTCCGGCGACCAGGTCGGCCACCAGGCGGCCGGTGGTGGCGGCCTGGGTCAGGCCGAGATGGCCGTGTCCAAAGGCATAGACCACGCCGGGGCGGCGCAAGGAGGGGCCGATCACCGGCAGGCTGTCGGGCGTCGTCGGGCGGTGTCCGGCCCACTCGGTGCCGCCATCCAGCGTCAGGCCCGGCAAATAGAGCGCGGCGAGCTTCGACAGGGTCCGGGACCGCTTGTAGTTGGCGGCCGCCTCCAGCCCGCCGAACTCCGCGCCGCCGCCGATGCGCAGCCCGCAGGCGAGGGGCGTCGCGACGAACTTGCGCTCCGCGAAGATGACCTCCCGGCCCAGCCTGATCCCTGGTCGGGGGATGGTGGTGTTGTAGCCGCGCTCGCTCTCGATCAGCACGCGGTCGCCGAGCTGCCGGGCCAGGCGGCCCGACCAGGCGCCGGCCGCCACCACGACGGGGGCGGCGGGGAGGGTGCCGCCATCCTGCAGGCATACCCGCGCGGGCGCATCGCCCTCGATGGCGATCACCCGGCCGCGCGTGATCGTCGCCCCCTGCCGCAGCAGCCAGTGCCGCAACGCATCGGCCAAGTGCTTCGGGTCGTTCACGTGCGACCATTGCGGCGTGAACACCCCGAGCGCCGCGCGGGGACCCAGCGCCGGTTCCATCGCGTGCAGCTCCGGCCGCTCCAGCACCTTGGCCTCGATGCCGTGACGCCGCTTCAGCGCCCATTCGCCGGCATCCCGCTCATAGGCGGCCTGGCTCTCATAGACGGTCAGCGCGCCCTGGCGGTTGAGCTCGCGGTCCAGGCCGGTCCGCGCCAGCATGGGCAGCAGGTCGTCATAGACCCGCCCGTTCAGCGCCGCGAGCGCCGTGGCGATCCGCTCCATCTCGGCGGGCCGGCCCGCCCGCGCGAACCGCCACAGCCAGGGCAGCAGCCGCGCCGCATGGCGGGGCCGTACCGCGAGCGGGCCGAGCGGGTCCAGCAGCCAGAACGGCACCTTCCACGCCAGGCCCGGCACCGAGGCCGGGACCACCTCGGTCACCGCGATGCCGCCGGCATTGCCGAACGAGGCTTTGTCCCCCTCCGGGTCGGGATCGACCAACGTCACCGCGGCCCCGTCCAGCACCAGATGATAGGCGACGGAGAGCCCGACGATGCCGGCGCCGATGACGACGGCCGGTGGGATGACGGCGGTCACGCTGCCAGGGCAGGAATCGGTACGCTGTCGGACATGGGTCCCATCCTCATTCCAGGGCCTCCCCGGCTAGGGCGTCACGGAGGGCTCGATGCCGTTCGCGAAATCCTCGCAGGCTTTCATGACGTCGTAGCCGACGAGGTTCCAGGCGGTGATGCCGCCGACCATAATCACCTGCACCATCCCCTCGGCGATCTGCGGCAGGGTCAGGCCCAGCCTCATGCCGGCGATGGCGTGGTTGATGGCGCCGTACTTGTCGCCGTGCAGGGTGGACAGCACGGTGAAGGTCAGTTCCTTGGTCTTGATGTCCAGCGCGCCCGCCGGCGGGTCCTGCATCAGGGTCGAGCGAATCAGGCCGTAGCCGGCAAAGGCGCCGGGCGCGTGGGCGTGCAGCATCCGGAACCGCTCTGGGAAGCTGCCGAGGGTCGCCACGAAGCTGTCCATGCCGGCCTGCGCGGCCTCGTCCAACAGGGTTTTCGGCATCGGCTTCACTCTCTTGCTGATGGGGGAAAGGTTCCGCAGACTATGGGGATCGGCAGGCAAAGACCATCGGGCGCTCCCTCTCGATCAAGCGCCTGGCGGCGGTCGAGGGTCATGCGGGGTCCCCGGTGACGGCCGGGTTGATGGCGGGGGCAGGACGGATGCGCTCCGGCAGCACGCCCTGCGGCCGGAGGCGCAGGACCAGCAGCAAGGCGGCGCCGATCAGCATGCCCTGGATCGACGCGAGCTGCACCGGCTCCAGCCCCGGCAGGGCCGAGACGAGGAAACGCGCGGCTTCGAGGAACAGCATGACGGCGTAGCCGCCGGCCACGGCGCCCAGGGGACGGCCGACGCCGCCCGCCGTGACGGCCAGGAAGATGTAGATCGTGATGAGCGGTGCGAAGAGGTCGGGCGACACGTAGGACTGGAAGTGCGCGTAGAGTGCCCCCGCCAGCCCGGCGATTGCCGCCGACAGCGCGAAGGCTTCGAACTTGAACCGCAGCACGGCCTTGCCGGCGAAGCGCGCCAGTTCAGGGTCCTCCCGCACCGCCCGCAGTGCCCGGCCGTATGGCGAGCGGTCCAGGCGGCGCAGCCCCCACAGCAGCAGCACGACGATGGCGCTGGTCATCGCCAGGTAGAACAGGCTGAACCCGGCCAGGCCCAGCATCGACTTCAGCGGTGCCGCGATGCCCGACATGCCGTCCGCGCCCCGGGTCAGCCAGCGCTCGTTGACCGCCACCAGGCGGATCACCTCCCCGAACCCGAGTGTCACGATGGCCAGGTAGTCGTCCCGCAGCCGCAGCGTCGCGAAGGTGACAATGATCCCGGCCAGCACCCCCGCCGCCAAGGCCACGGCCAGCCCGACGACGAACGGCGCACCGGCGCCGGTGACGATGGCAGAAGCGTAGGCGCCCACGGCGAAGAACCCGGCCAGACCCAGGTTCACCATCCCCGCCCCGCCCCAGGCCAGGTTCAGGCTGAGCGCCAGCACGGCGAAGATGCCGCCCGACACCAGGGTGGCCACGGCGTAGGACAGCATCAGGCGGCGCGCTCGCCCAGCAGCCCGCGCGGCCGGAAGGTCAGCATCAGCAGGATGGCGGCGAACCCGATGGCGCCGCGGTAGGTCGCCGGCACCGCAAGCAGCGCCAGCTCCTCTGCCAGCCCCAGCACCAGCGCCCCGGCCACCGCCCCGGTGACGGACCCCAGCCCGCCCAGCACCGCCGCCGCGAACACCGAGAGCAGGACGCGATAGCCGGTCAACGGGTCGATGGACGTGTCGAAGCCCAGCAGCACGCCGCCGACGCCGGACAGCCCGGCCCCGAGCAGCACCGCGAGCGTGGCGATCCGGCCGGGGTCGATGCCCTTCAACCGGGCCAGGTCGGCATTGTCGGCCGCGGCACGCATGGCCCGGCCAAAGCGGCTGAACCGCAGGAACACGAACACCAGCGCCAGCACGGCCGCGGCGAGAGCCAGGTTCTCGATCTGCTGCGGCCCTACCCGTACCGGGCCTATGGTGATGTCGGGCTCCAGCGGCAGGTCGTAGCCGCGCAGGTCGCTGCCGAAGGTGAAGCGGACGACGTTTTCCAGCACCAGGTTGAGCGCGATGGAGCCAATCGCCACGGTGAGCGGGCCGGAGCCCCGCAGCGGCTTGAGCGTCAGGTGCTCGGCCGCCACCCCGACCAGCCCCGCCACGGCGAAGGCTCCGGCCAGCACCGGTCCCACGCCCAGGCCCCAGCGGACGTTCACCCACCAGCCAGCGAAGGCGCCGACGGTGGCATAGGACGCGACCGCGAAATCGGGGAAGCGGAGCACGGCGAAGATCAGGGTGAAGCCGATTGCCGGCACGGCGATCAGCGCGCCGGACAGCGCCCCGTTCACGACGGCCTGGGCCAGCTCCTCCCCCATCGGCTCAGGCGATTTTCAGCAGCTTGATCGTGCCGGACTGCACCTGCTCATAGCGGAACTTCGAATCCTGGATGTCGCCGCGGTCGGTGAACTTGCAGGGTCCGGAGGCGCCCTGGTAGGCGATGGGCTGCTTGGCGGCAATCGCCTTCAGGCCATCCGGCGCATTCTCCACCACCTGGCCGCCCGGCGCCTGGCTCACGCTGCGCACCGCAGCCTTGATGCCCTCGCCGGTGGGATTTCCCGACAGCGCCATGGCCAGGATCACCAGGTTGATCTGGTCGTACACCTGGACGGTATAGGGATCTGGCCGCTCGACCCCCAGCAGCTTCACCAGGCCCTCATAGGCGCCGCTGCCTTCCGCAGGGGAGGGGGCGAGGGTGTAGCAGCCCTCGACCACATTGGCGGGCACGCTGTCGATCAGCTTCTGGTTCACGGAATAGGCAAAGGCGATCTTCTTGCCTTTGAAGCTGGCCCGGAACAGGTCCTTCAGCAGCACCGTCGTGTCCGGCGTGTAGCCGCCCAGGATCAGCGCGTCCGGGGAGAAGCGCAGCATGGTGTCCACCTCGCTGCGATAGGACGGCTTCTGGTCGTCATACACCAGCGAGCCCGCCTCGCCGCCCGCCGCCTTCACCGCGGCGGCGATGGCGTCGTTCTCGCTGGTGAAGAAGGGCGTCTGCGGCGACATGAGGAACACCTTCTTCGCCCCCAGCTCGGTCGCGAAACCGCCGAACTTGGCGCCCTGCAGCGCCGTGGTCGGCTGCGTCCGGATCAGGTAGCCGTCGGTCGGCAGCTGCGTGATGGAATCGGCGCCCGAGGTGGTGGTGAGGAAGGTCTTGCCTTCCCAGCACAACGGCGCCACGGCGGTGGTGACGGAGGACGCCCAGGTGCCCATGATGGCGGCGACCTTGTTCACCTCGATCAGCTGCCGGGCCGCCCGCACCCCGGCATCCGGGTTGGTCTGGTCGTCCACCACCGTCAGCTCGATCTTGCGGCCCAGGATGCCGCCCAAGGCGTTGACCTGGTCCACCACCGCCTTGGCGGCCTTGGCCATGCTGGGGCCATAGGCGCCGCCGGCGCCGCTGAGCGGCAGCAGGGCGCCAAGCTGGATCGGCGCTCCTTGCGCCATCAGGCCGATGGGCAGGCTGGCCATGGCGCCGGTGGCGAGGCCGGCGCCCAGAATCGTGCGTCTCGTGATCGGGACCATCGGTGTCTCCTTCAAGGTCAGCCGCCCAGGAACAGGCGCCGGATTTCGGGATCGGCTGCAAGCGCCGGGCCATTGCCCTCGGCGCTGTCCCGGCCGGCCACCAGCACATAGCCGCGGGACGAGATCTGCAGCGCCTCCACGGCATGCTGCTCGACCATCAGGATCGGCAGGCCGGAGGCGTTGAGGGCGACCACCGCCGCGAACAGCTCGTCGGCCGCCCTGGGCGACAGGCCGGCCGTGGGCTCGTCCAGCAACAGCAGGGACGGCTCGGTCATCAGCCCCATGGCGACCGCGAGGATCTGCCGCTGCCCGCCCGACAGGGTGCGGGCCAAGGAGCGCCGCCGGGCCGCGAGCAGCGGGTAGCGGGCGTACATCGCCTCGGCCTGGCGCCTGGCCAGGGCGGGGTGCAGGAAGGCGCTGATCGACAGGTTCTCCGCCACGGTCAGCGGCCCGAACACGTTGCGCTCCTGCGGCACGAAGGAGAGGCCGTGCCGTGCCCGGCCCAGCGCGTCCTGCCGCGTCACGTCGCGCCCGGCCAGGGTGATGGTGCCGGCCGTGACCGCGAGCAGGCCGGCGACCGCCTTCAGGAAGGTGGACTTCCCGGCGCCGTTCGGGCCGATGATGGTGACGATCTCGCCGGGATCGACCCGCAGCGAGGCGCCCTTGAGGACCTGCTCCGCCGTCGAGTAGCCGCCGACGATGCCCTGCACGGACAGGATCGGGGCAGCGGTCAATGCCGGGTGCCCAGATAGGCGTCCTGGACGCGGGTGTCGGCGGCGACCTCGGCGAAGCTGCCGGTCATCAAGGTGCGGCCTTCGGCCAGGACGATGACGGGGTCGCACAGCCGGCGGATCAAGGCCATATCGTGCTCGATCAGGCAGACCGTCATCCCTTCGGCATGCAGCGCCAGCAGGTGGTCGGCGATCTCCGCGCCCAGGCTCGGGTTCACGCCCGCCATCGGCTCGTCCAGCAGGATCACCTTCGGCCCAGCCATCAGGGCCCGCCCGATCTCCACCAATTTCTTCTGCCCTCCGGAGAGCGAGGTGACGGGGTTGTCGATCACGCGGTCCAGCCGCAGGCGGCGGGCCACCGACCAGGCTTGTTCGGCATTCGCCTGCTCCTGCTCCCGCGCGGCCCGGCTGCCGAACAGGGCGGCCAGCAGGCGCTCCCCTGGCTGGAGCGGTGCGTAAAGCATTAGGTGCTGGAACACGGACAGCTTGGGAAAGCCCCGCGCCAATTGAAAGGTGCGGACCAGGCCGGACCGGACCAGGCGCTCGGGCGCAGCCGCCGTCACATCCTGCCCATGCAGCGCGACACGGCCGCTGTCCGGGCGCAGCAAGCCCGAGATCACGTTGAAGAGGGTGGACTTGCCGGCCCCGTTCGGGCCGATCAGCCCGGTGATCGATCCCGTCCCGACCGTAAGCGAGACACCCTGCAGCACCGGAACGCCATAGAAGCTGCGATGCAGGTCACGAACCGAAAGGGCCGCGCCGCTCGGTCCCGTTGTGGCGGTTTGGACTTCCGAATTTGAAAGCCCCGGCTTTTGCACGACAGCGTCTCCGGCGATGGCAAATTTTTGGACACAGCCGACAGCCTGTCAATCCTGCATGGCTGGCCTCAATCGGCAGCAGCGGTCGCGCCGCCACATGCCGCAAAGTCCGACCCGAGCCATTCCGCCCTCCCGCGGACGGCGCACGTGTCGGGTGCGGAGGCGATCCATCTGGGCTATCCGGTCATGACCAGGGCGGCAACGGCCCTGGAGATCACCTTCCGGGCTCTGGACGTGGTTCAGCTGTCGAGCAGTTCCTTCAGCCTGGCGTCGATGAAGGCGACATCGACCGGGTTGGTGCCGGGTCCGCCGGCGAAGTGGCCCCAGACCGAGGGGATCGGGATCAGCCGGGCGTTCGGCATGTGCGCCACCTCGAACTCGCTGTCCTCGGGCGGGAAATACAGGTCGGTCTGGCCGGGCATGACGAACGCCTTCGCCTTGATCGCGCCGAGGGCGCGGCGCAGGTCGCCGTCGTACAACTCGTTGGCGCTGATGTCGCCGTGCTGCCAGGTCCATAGCATCGCCAGGAGGTTGTTGGCGTCCTTGGGCAGGAAGAAGCCCTCCCAGAACGCCACCAGGAAATCCTCCAGCGAGGAGTAGCCGAGCGCCTTCAGGTCCAGCTCCTCGCGGTAGAACGCCTGGGAAAAGCCCCAGCCGGTATAGACCCGCGCCATCGCGCGCAGCCCGGTCTCTGGCTTGCTCTTGTACCAGCCGCCGGCAAACGCCGCGTCGGCCTGGAGCGCCGCCTTCACGCCCTCCAGAAAGACGAAGTTGTGCCGCGAGCATTTGGCGGAGCCGCAGAACGGCGCGATGCGCTCCACCATGTCGGGATAGAGCGCGCCCCAGTGAAAGGTTTGCAGCGCCCCCATTGACCAGCCCACCACCAGCCGCACCCGCTCGATGCCGAACGTCTCGGTGACCAGCCGGTGCTGCGCGCGCACGTTGTCGGTGGCGGTGACGTGCGGGAAGCGCGGGCCGTTGTAGGGTTCCGGCGTGGTGCTGGGCGAGGACGACAGGCCGTTGCCGAGCATGTTGGGGATGATGATGAAGTACTTGTCGGGATCGAGGGCCATGCCCGGCCCGACCAGCCACTCGTTCTCGTAGTGCTGGGCCGAGTACCAGGTGGGATAGACGATAACGTTATCCTTCGCCGGGTTCAGGGCGCCGAAGGTCTTGTAGGCCATCTGGCAGCCGCGGATCGTGGCGCCGCCTTGCAGGCGCAGGTCGCCCAGGTCGTGCATCGCGTAGTCCATGGCACGTCGCCTCCCTCAGTGGCTGATCATCCAGGGCCGCGCCGCCGGGAAGCTCTTGGCAGCGGGAACGGCCTCCGCCGAGAGGGTCCGGCTGCGCGGCTTGCAGCATCCGCACGACGCGGGGTGCGCCCCCCGGGACCGCGTCGGCGCGTTGGCGCTGCGTTCGTTGGTCGCAAAGGCGTCGCGCCGCCCGGGGTCCATGCCGGACAGGCTCGGGGCGGAGAGCAGCACCCGCGGCGCCGGGTCGCCGCACCCGGCGCAGGGGTGCGGCGCCTGGAACTCCGCCATCGGCCGCATCGCCTCGAACGGGCCGCAGCTTGGGCAGTCGTACTCGTAGGTCGGCATGCCGTCCTCAGAGGTCCGGGGCGAGCGGCATGTCCACGCCGCCCTTGATGCCGCCGCTCGGCCCGTCGGCGCCGGGGTTGATGTCGAAGTCGAAGATCTCGGTCGGCAGCCACAGCGTGGCGCAGGAGTTGGGGATATCGACCACGCCGCTGATGTGCCCCTGCACCGGGGCGGTGCCCAGGATCGAGTAGGCTTGCGCCCCGGAGTAGCCGAACTTCTTCATGTACTCGATGGCGTTCAGGCATGCCTGCCGATAGGCGACGTTCACGTCGAGGTAGTGCTGCTCGCCCGCCTCGTCGACCGAAATGCCCTCGAAGATGAGGTAGTCCGTGTAGTTCGGCTTGATGACGCTCGGCTTGAAGATCGGGTTCTTGACGCCGTACTTCGCCATGCCGCCCTTGATCAGCTCGACCTTCAGGTGAATCCAGCCCGGCATCTCGATGGCGCCGCAGAAGGTGATCTCGCCGTCGCCCTGGCTGAAGTGCAGGTCGCCCATCGAAAGCCCGGCGCCGGGCACATAAACCGGGAAATACACCTTGGCGCCGCGCGACAGGTCCTTGATGTCGCAGTTGCCGCCATGCTCGCGCGGCGGCACGGTGCGGGCGCCGGTCGCGGCGGCGGCGGCCTTCGCATCGCCCTTCAGCCGGCCCATGTGCGCCGTCGGCGCGAATGGCGCGTTGGCCAGCGGCGGCACCCGGTCCGGGTTGGTGGCGATCAGCCCGGTCTCCCGCCGGTTCCAGGTGTCCAGCAGCTTCGGGTCCGGCAGGCAGCCGATCAGGCCCGGGTGGATCAGCCCGGCGAACCGCACGCCGGGCACGTGGCGCGACTTGGTGAACATGCCCTCGAAGTCCCAGATCGACTTCTGCGCCTCCGGGAAATGGTCGGTCAGGAAGCCGCCGCCGTTCTTCTTGGAGAAGAAGCCGTTGAACCCCCAGGCGTTGTGCGGGAACGCGCCGATGTCGAGGAAATCGACCACCAGCAGGTCGCCCGGCTCGGCGCCCTCCACGCCCACGGGGCCGCTCAGGAAGTGCACGATGCTGAGGTCGATGTCGCGCACGTCGGCGGCGCTGTCGTCGTTCTTGATGAAGCCGCCGGTCCAGTCGAAGCACTCGATGATGAAGTCCTGGCCGGGCTTCACGGTGGCGACCATCGGGATGTCCGGGTGCCAGCGGTTGTGGATCATGTCGTTCTCGTACGGCGACTGCGACAGATCGACCTTGATGAGCGTTTCCGGCATGGCGGGACTTCCTTGCTGCGGGTTGCGGCCTAGACGGCCAAATAACGGGCGACCTTGTCCTCATCGACGTCGGCCCGCGCGCTCTGGTGCACGATGGCGCCGCCCTCCATGACGATCACCCGGTCGGCGATGTCGAGCGCGAAGCTCAACACCTGCTCCGACGCCACGATGCTGAGGCCGCGCTCGTCGCGGATGCGCTTCAGCGTGCGGCCCAGCTCCAGGATGATGGAGGGCTGGATGCCCTCGGTCGGCTCGTCCAGCAGCAGCACCTTGGGGTCGGTCGCGAGCGCGCGGGCGATGGCGAGCTGCTGCTGCTGCCCGCCCGAGAGGTTGCCGCCGCGCCGGGACCGCATCTCCCGCAGCACTGGGAACAATTCGTAGATCGAGGGCGGCACGGCGGGCGCATGATGCACGAACAGCCCGGTCTCGATGTTCTCCTGCACCGTCATGCCCGGGAAGATCATGCGGCCCTGCGGCACGAAGGCGACGCCGCGGGCGACCCGCTGGTAGGTCTTCAACTGCGCGATGTCGGTGCCGCCCAGCTCGATCCGCCCGGCGGACACCGGCACCATGCCGATCAGCGACTTCATCAGCGTCGTCTTGCCCATGCCGTTGCGGCCGACGAACACGACGATCTCCCCGGGCGCCACCGCGAAGTCGATGCCGTGCAGCACCTCGCTCTGGCCGTATCCGGCGCGGAGGCCCTGCACGTCCAGCATGGGGCGGTCCAGCACCGCGGGCGCCCGTTCAATGTCCAAGGTACACATCCACCACCCGACGGTCGGCCTTCACGTGGGCGATCGAGCCTTCGGAGATGACCCGGCCCTGGTGCAGCACCATCACCTTGTCCGCGATGCTCTCGACGAAGCCCATGTCGTGCTCGATCACCAGCACCGAGCGGCGCTGGATGATCCGGCGCAGCAGCTCCGCCGTCTTCGCCCGCTCGCTCACGCTCATGCCGGCGACGGGCTCGTCGAGCATGAGCAGCGCCGGGTCCTGGATCAGCAGCATGCCGATCTCCAGCCACTGCTTCTGCCCGTGGCTGAGGATGCCGGCGGGGCGGTCGAGGTGGTCCTGCAGGAACATGCTGCGCGCCATCTCCTCGACCTGGCCGGAGACCTCGGAGTCGCGGCGGAAGGCGAGGGCGCCGAACACCGAGCGGCCGCGCGGGAAGGACAGCTCCAGGTTCTCGAACACCGTGAGGTCCTCGTAGATCGACGGCGTCTGGAACTTCCGCCCCACCCCGGCGCGGACGATCTGGTGCTCCTTCATCCGGGTCAGCTCGGCGCCCTCGAACCGGATGGAGCCGGCCGTCGCCTGGGTGCGTCCGCAGATCAGGTCCAGGACGGTGGTCTTGCCGGCGCCGTTGGGACCGATGACGACGCGGATCTCGCCGCG